>NZ_WSSC01000001.1:600000-1200000 GCF_009792895.1 Pigmentibacter ruber | reverse complement strand
GTAAATGACAACACTCATGCCAGATGAACCTTTCTAAAATAAACAATAAAAAAAACTGATAAAGATGAAATTGGCATAAATATAGCTGCAAATAAGGGATCAACATACCCTAAAATAGCAAAATAAATAGCAATAAAATTGTAGACTAAACTAACTAATATTAAAATTTTTAAAGTTTTTTTTGCTTGTTTACTTATAATAAATATATTTTTCACCAAAAATAAATTTGGCTTACGAAGAAATATATCAGCAGAATGCAATGCTACATCTGTACCGCCATGCGAGGCTATGCCGACATGTGCTTTTGCCAACATTGCCGCATCATTCACTCCATCACCTAATGCTAAAACTTTTTTTCCTGCTGTTTGAAATTCTTCTAAAATCTTTAATTTTTCATTAGGTAATTTTTCTGAATAGCAGTAGTTGTAATTAATAGACAACTCATGTGCAATCTTGTGAACAGATGCAGCTTTATCACCAGATAATATATAACAAGCTATATTATTTTTATTTAAATATTTAATTAATTCCTTTGCTCCATTTTTAATCTGCTCAGAAAGAATAAATTTAACACAAAAATCTCCATACTTTCCGTAAACACAAAATCTTGTTTCAGTATCTTGCAATTTGCCATTAATAAATTTATAATTTCCAATCTTAATTTCAATATCATTATTTATATTAGCAACAATACCAAGTCCAGCTAATTCTCTCACATTTTTTAACTCAATACTTTTAAAATTTTCTAACTGCATATGATTAACTATTGCTTTTGAAACCAAATGTACTGACTGTTTCGTTAATGAATAAAATGCCAAGAGAATTTCTGCTTTTTTTTCATCACTAACTCCTGAATTTAGAAATTCAATTTCAATGACTTTTAATTCACCGCTTGTTAATGTTCCTGTTTTATCAAATAGAACGGTATCTACTTCAGACAAAGCCTCTATTGCATTTTGTGTTTTCACAATAGCACCAATTTTCCATAAAACCCTTAGTGTTGAAGACATTAATAAAGGAGTCGCTAATGCTAACGCACAGGGACAAGAAATGACTAAGATAGCAACTAAAACATCTACGGCTTTTTCGGTTGAAAAAAAGCTCCAAAATCCAAAAGATAATAAAGAGATAATTATTATAAATAAACTAAAAATAGGTAATATCTTCTCAATAACAGTTTCAATATTAGATTTATTATTTTTTGCTTGATTAATTAATGTTTCTAAACTTGAAATCCAGGTTTCATTCCCTGTCTTTTGTGCTAATATTTTGACAGGATTTAGTAAATTTTGTGCCCCAGCAATAACAAAATCATTTTCTTTTTTTACTACAGGCATTTCTTCACCTGTTAAGGAAGATTGATTAACTTCTGTTTCTCCTTCTATTATTATTCCATCTGCTAAGAAAATACCCCCTTTAGGAATTAATACATGATCGCCTTTATTTATAGAAAAAGCTTCAATTGGTAATATATTTTTCATAGATTCACCCAATTCTTTTGCTTTATGAATTGCCTTTTCATGAAAATATCTACCAATCAAAAGAAGAAAAACTAAACCTGTTATAGTATCAAAGTAAACTTTAGTACTATTTAAAAAAGTTTCATACACACTAATCAATAAAGTAACAATTAATGCAAATGAAATTGTTGTATCAATATGTATTTTTCTATTTCTTAATGCATTAAATGAATTTAGAAAAAAACTTCTTCCTGAATACAATGCAGCAGGTAACGATATTATCATGCTTATTAAAATAAATATTGTATTTATTTTTTGATCAATTCCAAAATATTTTCCAAAATATGAACTGGCAGCAAAAATCATTACGTTACCAAATGCAAATCCAGATATTCCTATATCTTTTAATCTTTCTTTTTCATACCTAGATCTAAATTGTTTTGAAGATAGAAAAGGAAGCGGGAGTGGATTATAACCAATATTTGTCAAAAGTATTGCCGCATTTTTAAGATTACTTACTGCGTTATTTTTAATTGTAAAAGTAATTGTTTTTTCTAATAAATTTATATTAATTGCATCAAGTCCATCTATTTTATGAAGCGATTTTTCTATCAACCAAATACAAGCTGCACACTTTATTTCTGGAACAAAAAATCCCCATGTATTTTTATCAAACTTAAAAATAGAATTTAAATTTTCATCTTCATAAATATTATAATGTGATATTGAAAATTCTTCTGCAGAAGATGGAGTTTCTCCAACTTTTTTCATTATTTCATAATATTTCTGTAAATCATTAGACAATAAAAACTGGTAAACACTTGCGCAACCATTACAGCAAAACATTTGATTAGATTTTATTTTTATGAAATTTTTACTGCAATGCATGCATCTACCTTCAATATCATTTTGTAATAAGACTTCCTTTTGAGATAAATTTTGTGCTATAATATTATTGTTTTCGTTAATATTGGAGTCTTTTTGTATGAATAATTTTGTAAACATTTTTGTCCCTATGTTATCAATTGCAGCTTTTGGTTTTTCAGGATCACTTCATTGTTTAGGCATGTGTTCTCCATTAGTTGCATCTTGCCAAAAAAAAACTTGGCAATACTTTGTTAGCAGAGGAATAAGTTACACCATAATTGGACTCATTTCAGGATATTTAGGAACTTTTTTATTCAAAAACTTTTTAAATTTATCTGCAAAAAAAATTGCTATTCTTATAGTTTTCATTTGTCTTATCCAAATTTATTTTCAGCTTAAGCCAAGTAAATTTTTTAATAGTAAAGCTCAAAATTTTGCAAATTTCTTAAACAAATATTCACCTCTTTCTCAAGCTGCCACATTAGGTATTATAACAGCATTATTGCCTTGTGGTTTTTTATATAGCGCCATATTGATGAGTGCTACTTTTGCTAATCCATGGTTGAGTGCGGGAGGTATGCTAATTTTTGCTATTTCAACTTCACCAATATTGATTAGTAGTAGAGGATTGACTTTGCTATTTTCAAAAAGAAATCCAAATTTTTATAAATATTTCTCTATTTTTATCTTGTTCTTAATTGCATTTATAGCTTTATTGAGAGGTGGGTTTTTCCATTCTGCTGATCATAAATTCCATAGCAACGATGAAACAAAAATGGAATGTCATTAATATTAATGTAACTTTCCTTCTTTTCCTTCAGGCTTTTTTGGATTTGGAGGATTGCTTCCTTGAATACTTGCTATATAAACAACTAATGCCTTAATTTTTTTATCACCTAGGATAGTTTTCCAACCAGGCATTCCCTTTTCAGGCACACCAACATCAATAACCTTTTCAACAGCAACATATGTATTATCAATAATCCAATAGTCGTCAGTTAAATTTGGACCTACTCCACCCTGTCCTTGAAGACCATGACATGAAGCACAATTAGTATCATAAGCTTGTTTTCCTTGATCTATCATTTCTTTATTCTTTATATTCTCTGCATAATTAAAGTCTCTGCTTCCATTATTTGAGTTAGAATTATTCTGTCCAACCGATGCTAAATATTCATCTTTTAATGGATGTCCATTTTTGTAGATGTGATAATAAAATAAATATATCGCAGCAAATATAATTGTCCCATAAAATAAAATTTGAAACCAAAATGGAGTTGGATTATCATATTCTTTAATACCATCAAAATCATGGTCTAAAAGTTTTTTGTTTTTTTCATTTTCTTTTTTATCGTTATCATTCGTCATTTTTTGTCATATCCTCACAATGCTTAATATAACTTTTACTAACTATATTTGACCAAATTAACCAAAAAATAAATAAAATAAAGGTTACAAAAAAGACCCCAATCGTAACGAAAATTTCCCCATGATCAGAAGCAAGTTCACTTAACATTATTTCCCCTCAATTTTTTTTGTTGAAGGTTCTAATGCATTGCGTCCATCAATTCCTAATCTTTGCAAGTAAGCAATTAAGGCAATTATTTCGGCATTTTTATTAGCGTTAATTCCCTGCTCTTGAATACCAGTAGCAATGTTTTCAGCTTGTTTCTTTAAGTTTAATACAGCATTATCAATTTCTTCTTGAGTATAAGGAACTCCCAATTTAGCCATAACTTTTAATTTATCGCTTGTGTAAGATGTATCTAAGTGATCTTTTAATAGCCAATCGTATTTAGGCATAGTACTATTTGAAGTCATGCTTGTAGGATCTTCCATATGTTTATAATGCCAAATATCCCCGTATTTTTTTCCTAACTTTTGTAAGTCTGGTCCAGTTGTCTTTGAACCCCATAAGTGTGGAAAATCATATTCAAATTCACCAGCACGCGAATATGGTCCATAACGCATTTCTTCTTCTTTAAAAGTTCTGATCATTTGCGAGTGACAATTATTACATCCTTCACGAATATAAATATCACGACCTTCAATTTCTAAAGGAGTATATGGTTTTAAAGTTGCAATTTTTTCTTCTGTAGAATGATTTATTAGTAATGGAAGAATTTGCACAATACCACCGATTGAAACAGCAATAAGAGTTAGCATCCCCATGACTAGTCCTAAATTCTCGGCTGCTTTTTGCACAGTTCCATAAACAGTTTTTTTGTGTTCAATTGTTGAAAAACTATGCGCTTCAACTAAGGTATCAGGAACTTTTCCAACCTTTTTAATTGTTTTATAAATAACATAAGTTCCAATTATAATTCCTACAAGATAAAGAGTTCCACCAATAGCTCTTATTTGATAATATGGTAGAATTTTGTTTACCATTTCCATAAAATTTGGATAAGTTAACACATTATCGGTAACACTTTCTCGCATAAAACCAAGCATTGCCCCAGCTATATACATAGGAATACAATAAATAAGAATTCCTACAAAAGAGATCCAAAAGTGTGCATTCGCCAATTTTTTACATTGCAATTCAGTTTTATAAATAGATGGAACTAGCCAGTAAAGCATAGCAAATAAAATATATCCATTCCACCCTAAAGCACCCACGTGCACATGCCCAATAATCCAATCTGTATAGTGCATAACTCTATTTACAGATTTAAAAGAAAGGATAGGACCTTCTAATGTTGCGCACAAATAAAAAATAGCCCCAGCTAGTAAAAATTTTGTAGAGGGATGAGATTTGATTTCTTTCCATGCAGACTTTATTGTCAAAATAAAATTAATTGCGCCTCCCCAAGAAGGAGCAATCAACATCACAGAAAATACAACACCAAGGGACTGTATCCATTCTGGAAGAGCTGTATATTGCAAGTGGTGAGGACCAGCCCACATATAAATAAAAATCAATGACCAAAAATGTATAATTGATAAGCGATAAGAATAAATGGGTCTATTTACTAATTTGGGAACGTAATAGTATCCTAATCCCAAAAATGGGGTAGTTAGTACAAACGCAACTGCATTATGCCCATACCACCATTGAACTAATGCATCTCTTACCCCAGAAAATGCACTGTAACTTTTTAAGAAAGTTACAGGCAAAGAGATATGATTTACTATATGAAGCAGTGCAACTGTAATAATTGTTGCTATATAAAACCAGATAGAAACATACAGAATTTTTTCACGTCTAATTGCAATTGTTAGAAAATAATTTATTGCAAAAATAACCCATACAACAGCAATTAAAATTGCTATTGGCCATTCTAATTCTGCGTATTCTTTTGATGTTGATAAACCTAGGGGTAATGTAACAGCAGCAAGAACGATAATTAACTGCCACCCCCAAAAATGAATATTTGAAAGGACATCACTAAACATTCTTGTTTTTAAAAGACGCTGTGAAGAATGATAGATACCAGCAAAAACACCATTTAAACAAAAGGCAAAAATAACAGCATTGGTATGCAAAGGGCGTAAGCGTCCAAAGGTTAACCAAGGCAAGTCAAAATTAAATGGTCGATAAAATAATTGGATGGCAATAATGACTCCAACCAACATGCCAACAATACCCCAAATCAGCATTGCAGCAATGAATTTTTTTACTATGCCATCATCATACCTAAACTTTTCCAAACTCATTCAACACTCCATGTGCAATTTTAAGAAAAAACAATAAAGCACAAATCAATCATAAATATTTCACAAAATGGTATTCAAACACAAGAATAAATGCCTTATTTTTTTGCTAAATTATAATCATAAATGGCGTTTTTTTGACATTATAATGAAAATTATTCTCATTCAAAATTTTAATATACTATATTTTTTATATTTTTATAAACTGAAAAAAAATTCCTATATATACATTTTACGCAATTTGACATTATATATCTTTTAATTCAAAATACAAATTAATCTAAGCAGGTAAACAATGTCGCCTATTAAATTAATATCTTTATCAATTGGTATAATATTAAATACATTTATTTTTTATAATTTGTATTTAAAATATATTCATTCAGAAGAATTAATTGTAAGAGAGTTAGCAAAAGATATATCAGAATCTATAAAAATAACTTTATCTAAATACAATATTAGTTTAAAAAATATTCAAGGTATATATAGCATTAAAAATAATATAAGTAATGAAGATTTTGAATTATATACTAAAACTATAGATTTCAAAAAAAATTTTAAAGGGTCCTTAGGAGTTGGATTTATAAGACTTATTTTCGACAAAGATTTAGAAAAGTATATTCAGGAAAATAAAAATTCAGATATTCATCCGAAGGTAAATACAGATGAGCATATGATTGTAGAACATATCGAACCTCCAGAAACAAATCCTGAAATAAAATGGCTCGATATTTCATACGACAGTTTTCGCAGAGATGCTGCTTTAACATCTGCTCTTAAAAATGAATTTACTTTGACAAGACCCGTAAACTTATCACAAATGTATGAAAAAAGCTTAGGTTTTTATGCCCTAATGCCAATTTTCGATCCTAAAGGAAAAAATCCAAGATATTTTCTAAAAGGATGGGCTTTTACAACAATAGTACTAGAAAAGTTTCTTCAAGAATTAGATAATAAATTACCAAATAATGTAAAAATACAAATTGAATTTGATAATTCAGATCTTGTCTATACTGGCGGATTTTCTCGCTTTATCTCTGAAAGTAAATTATATAAGAATCGTTCTGAAATTACAAAACAAATTGGTGGCTATAATTGGAAAATAATGCTGACAGCCGACACAAAAAAAGTAATGAGTTATATTTATCTTTTAGCACTTCTCTATGTAATTATAAGTATTATTATTATATATACAGTAAATAAATTAACAAATTTAATAATAGCAAAAAATAGAATGCTTTATCAAAAAGAATCTTGGTTTAAAGGGGTCATAAATTCATCTAACTATTTAATAATATCAACTGATAACTCTGGAAAAATATTATCATTTAATAAATCAGCAGAAAACTCTCTGCAATACAAATCTATAGAACTTATAGGAAAAGAAACTCCTCTCATTTTTTATGATAAAGATGATTTAGAGAGTATTATAAGTCATCAAAAATCTAAAAATCAAGAAAATATTTTACTTTTACCGAAAGAAAATATACAAAATAAATTAGAAGTAAATTTAGAAAAAAATTTAAATTCATTTGACATTTTCATTAGAAATATTAAAAAATACAATTCTTCTCAATATACATTTGTTAGAAAAGATGGTGAAAAATTTTTTGTAAAAGTTCTTATTTCATCTATACACGATCAATTTGAAAATATTATTGGCTACTTATTTACGGCTGAAGATTTAACTCATGAAATTGAAGTACAAAAAATAATTAATGAACAAAAAGAACAAATGTTATATACATCAAAATTTTCTCAATTAGGAGAAATGGCAGCAAATATTGCACATGAAATAAATACTCCTTTATCAGTAATTATAATGAAATCATATTCAATAAAAAATAAACTAATAGAAAACAATTTAGAAATTGATAAATTAGTAAGCGATATCACAAAAATAGAAACTACTACCCAAAAAATAGCAAGAATTGTAAAAAGTTTAAAAATGTATACAAGAAATTCAGAAAAAGATAATTATGAAAAAATCAGTTTAAATAACATACTTCAATCAAGCTTAGATCTAAGTCACGAAAAAATTACAAATAATGGTATTGAATTAAATATTCAAACTTGCGAAAATTTATTTACGTTTGGGAAAGAGGCTGAGTTATGTCAAGTTTTTTTAAACTTAATCAATAATTCTATAGATGCTATTAATAATTTTACAGAAAAATGGATAAATATTACTGTAACAAAAAATGAAAATAAATTAATTCTTCAATTTACAGATTGTGGCTCTGGTATTTCAGAAGATATAGTAGATAATCTTATGAAGCCTTTTTTCACAACAAAACAAGTTGGTAAAGGAACAGGTTTAGGTCTAAGTATTTCAAAAAGAATAATTGAAATGCACAATGGAAAACTTTATTATGATCGTTCAAATAAAAATACAACTTTTGTAATTGAACTACCAAGTGTATATTAGTAGAAAAAGGAGTTACTTTGTTGAATTTAAACCATATCAATATTTTAATTGTAGATGATGATGATTTAATGCGTGAAGTTTTAGCAGAATTAATAACTTTAAAAACAAAAGCAAATATTTTTGAAGCAGATAATGGAAAAGATGCATTTAAAATTGTTCAAAATGAAAAAATTCATTGCGTCATTTCAGATGTAAAAATGCCCAAAGGGGATGGAATTTCATTAGCAAAAGACATATTAACTTTGAACAAAGAGAAGCCTATTTTATTTATTTGCTCAGGTCAAAACGAATTAGATTCTAGTAAAGAAAAAGAATTAAACATTAAAAAAATTTTTGAAAAACCTTTTGAAATGGAAGATATTTTAAAAGAGCTTTTCAAATATTTTAATTAAGAATATTTCAATAGGCTTTGAATATTTGGACTACTTGGTAGCAGCAACTGTTTGCCATTTAAAAAGGCTAATTCAATGAGAAAAGAAAAACCACAAACTTCAGCCCCTCCTTTATGTATAATTTCAGCAGTTGCTTTGGCAGTTCCTCCGGTGGCTATGACATCATCAACAATAAGGTATTTCTCATTTTTTATAATTGAGTTCCTTTGAATTTCTATACAATCTGTTCCATATTCCAATAAATACTCTTGTGAAATGATTTCCCCTGGAAGTTTTCCTTTCTTTCTTGCGGCGACAAAAGGAATATTTAACTCTAAAGCTAGGGGTATGCCAAAAAAGAAACCACGGCTTTCAATTCCAACAATATGCTGTGCTTTTACTTCATTGGCAAAAAAAGCCATTTGCTGTATTACTTTTTTCATTACTGGAGGATTTTTAAATAATGGATTTATATCTTTAAAGCTTATACCTTTCTTTGGAAAATCAGGAACTGTTAAAATTAATTTTTCTAAATCTTGTTGAATTGACATATAAACCTCAAATTTTAAATAGAATCTGAATCCTCAGTTCCACCTTTACCTTTAAATTGACCAGCAGCATATTGTCTTAAATACTCTAAACAAAACTCTTCAATTTCTCCATCTAGCACTGTATTTGGATCGCTACTTTGGGCAAGAGTTCTTACATCTTTTACTAATTTATAAGGATGCAAAACATATGAACGAATTTGCGAACCAAATGCATTGTCCATTTTTGCTTCTTCAATTGCTTTAGACTCAGCCTGCCTTTTTGATATTTCTAGCTCATACAACTTTGCTTTTAAAAGTTTTAAACATGTCTCACGATTTTGAATTTGGCTGCGCTGTTGCTGACTTTGCACAACAATTCCTGTAGGTAAGTGAGTCATACGTACAGCAGAGTCAGTTCTATTGACATGCTGTCCTCCTGCTCCTCCTGCTCTATAAGTGTCAACTTTTAAATCACTTTCTTTAATATCTATTTGAATATCATCATCAATAATAGGACTGACATAAACGGAACAGAAAGAAGTATGTCTTCTAGCATTTGAATCAAATGGTGAAATGCGAACTAAGCGATGAACTCCATTTTCAGATTTCAAAATGCCGTAAGCAAAATCTCCTTCAATGGTTACAGTAGCATTTTTTATTCCAGCACCATCACCCTCAAGTTCATCTACAACTTCGGCTTTAAATCTTTTTCTATCACAAAATCTAAGCATCATACGCAGAATCATTTGCGCCCAATCACATGCTTCAGTTCCGCCAGCACCAGCATTTATTGTTAATATTGCGCTGTTGCGATCAGTTTCCCCCGATAACAAGCGTTTTGTTTCAAGATCATTGACTTCCTTTGTTAACTCTTGCAAAGAATCGTCAGCTTCTTTAATAGACTGCTCATCACCCTCTTCACCAAATTCAATTGCAACAAGGGTATCACCAAATTTTTTAATTAAATTTTCGCAGGATAAAATAGCATCTTCAAGATTTTTCTTTTCTTTTAAAAGTGTAGAAGATTTTCTTCTGTCATTCCAAAAATTAGGATCGCTATTGCTTTCAGCTTCAATTTCTAAAATTCGTTTTCTTTTTAATGGAGTGTCAAAGATACCTCCGAATAGGTTCAAACTTTTCTTGGATTTGTCCAAGCAATGTGCGTTGAATTTCGCTCATTTACATATCTCCATAAAAAAAAATTAATTCCAAAAAAGAACCCGTCAAATTTAAATTAAAAGACGGGCTTAATTAAAATATACTGGCCACTATGTGGCCTTCATTGAACGATATGGTATCTATTTCTATTGTGCAACTTTTTCTAAAGGAGATTTATTATGGCACTTGCATGCCCTATTCCAGTGCATGGACATCTGATAGATTGCGGATTTGTTGATTTGGGCTATTTTAAAATTATTATTTTAGGAATAGTTCAAGGAATAACAGAATTACTTCCAATAAGTAGTACAGCTCATTTACGAATTGTTCCTGCTTTTCTCGGTTGGCAAGATCCCGGAACTCCTTTTACAGGTGCAGTACAATTAGCGAGTTTTTTTGCTGTTATGATTTATTTCAGAACTGAAATATGGAATATTTTTTCTGGAACTTTAAAGAGTATTAAAACTAGAAATTTTTCTTCAACAGAATTTAGACTTGGAGTTGGAATTATTATAGGTACCATACCTGTAGGGGTGATGGGCTTGCTTTTAAAATCTACTTTAAATTCTCCTAATTCACCTTTAAGATCCCTTTATGTTATTGGAGCTGCATGTATTTTTATGGGAGCGTTATTCATAATAGCTGAAAAAGTTTGTAAACATGAAAGAGATTTTAAGCGTTTAACTTTTAAAGACTGTATGATTGTAGGGCTCGCACAAGTTGCTGCTTTGATACCTGGAGTTTCACGATCCGGTGCAACAATCACAGCAGGATTATTTTTGGGACTAAAAAGAGAGACTGCTGCTGCTTTTTCATTTATTTTAGGGGTTCCAGTTATTGTTGCAGCGGGATTAAAACAAATCCATGAAATGCACAATGCAGGTCTTTCTGCTTATGGCTGGAGTGTCCTTACTGTTGGTATTATTACTGCTTCTATTGCTGCATTTTTAGCTGTTTTTGGGCTTATGAAATATTTAGAAAAAAGATCCACTCTAATTTTCGCTTGGTATAGATTAATTTTAGGATTTATTTTAATCTTAGGTGCAGGTTTCAATTTTATACAATAAGTTTATAATCAAAAGGTAATTCATGACTTCGATCAATAATGAAAATTTTTATTTTCCTAACTGGCATCCTGAGAGTTGGAAATTTTGTTTTCAAAAACAAATACCAAATTATAAAAATGAATTATCTTTAAAATATTCTATGAATTATTTGAAAAAATCAGAGAAAATAGTTCTTGATCAAGAAATAATAGATTTAAAAAATTTATATTCGCAAGCAGAAAAAGGCAACTTATTTGTTTTGCAAGCAGGCGACTGCGCAGAAACATTTGAAAGTTGTAACTTTGATGATGTTAAAAATAGAATTGATCATTTAGAATATCTTTGTAGTTTACTTGAAGAAAATATTAAAAAGAAAGTAGTTCTAATTGGCAGAATTGCTGGTCAATATGCAAAACCCAGAACAGAACAATTTGAATTTAAAAATAATTCTAAAATACTTTCCTACAGAGGAGACATAATAAACTCCATTAATTATTCTGAGGCTGATCGTTCTCCTGATCCTAAAAGATTAATAACTGCATATGAAAAATCTAAGCAAACCGTAAATTGGATAAATAAAATTAAGAAAAGTAATTTATTTATTTCTCATGAAGCTCTTTTGTTACATTATGAATCTTCTTTAACTCATTACTCTAGTTTTACAAAAGATTGGCTAGACTATTCAGCCCATACGCTTTGGCTTGGCGAAAGAACCCGTGAAATAAACGGTGCGCATGTTGAATTTCTGAAAGGAATTGGAAATCACATAGGAATTAAAATTGGCCCGAATGCCAAACCAAATGAAGTCGTTGAATTGCTCCTTCTTTTAAATCCTAGAAATTCGCCAGGTAAAATAAGTTTAATAACAAGATTTGGAGACTCTCCTGTTTTAGAAAATCTCTCAGAAATAATTTTTTCCATTCAAAAAAAACAATTGAATGTTACTTGGATAAGTGATCCTATGCATGGAAATTCTTTTAAATCTCATACAGGTTACAAGACGAGAAATTTTACTAATATTTTAAATGAATTAAAAAATACCTTAGAAATCCATAAAAAAATGAATTCAATTTTAGCAGGTGTCCATTTAGAGCTCACGTATAACAACGTTACGGAATGCACTGGTGGAGAATGTAATCTTCAAGAGCAAGACTTACATTTGCGATATGAAACCTATTGCGATCCACGCTTAAACAGGTCTCAAAGTATTCAGCTTATTAATAACTTTAGTAAGTTATATCTTGAACACAAATTTTTTAATGTTGTAGATTAAAGTTACACTTAATATGATAAATATTTCTAAATTATTTGATTTTATCTTCGGGTACATAATGATGCAAAGCACATCTAGGTTCATAAGAATCCGTAGCACCTACTAATACAAGTTGATTTATATTGTTTAAACGTTGACTATAAAAAGCATCATTGCTGCACTGAGCACAAATTGCTGTTAATTTTGTAATTTTATTTGCCATAGCTAAAAGATGTGGCATGTAACCAAATGGTTTTTTTCGATAATCTAAATCTAAACCAGCAGCTACAACTCTAATTTTTTTTGCTAAAAGTTTTTCAATATCTTCAATAACACTTTCATTAAAAAACTGAACTTCATCAATTCCTATTACATCAATTTCAGATAAGTCATATTTAAAAATTTCACTTGTACTTTCAACAAGATGGGCAGAAATTTTTTGTCCATTATGGCTACAAATTTCTTGGGTAGAGTATCTAATATCTGAAGCATGTTTAAAAACTAAAATTTTTTGCTTTGAAATAAAGGATCTTTTAAGAACCCGTAACAATTCTTCTGTTTTACCACTAAACATACATCCGCAAATCACTTCTAAAAATCCAACTTCATTTTTCAAAGTCATTTTTACCTCAGATAATATAAAAACCAAATCTGGACTAATATAAAATTATAGTGAAAGCAAACTGAAGTAAAACAGGATGCTAACAAAACTTATTTTGCTTAAAAAAGGATCAAAAAATGAAAAATAAAAGCACTTCAACCCATGTCGTTATCGTTGGAGCTGGTTTTGCTGGTATTAATGCAGCAAAAAAATTAGGAAATATTCCAGGAATTCAAATCACAATGTTAGATAAAAATAATTATCATTTATTTCAACCACTTTTGTATCAAGTGGCAATGGCTGGTTTAAGTCCAGCAGAAATAGCTTCTCCTATAAGATCTATTCTTGCAAAATATAACAATATTGAAATAAATCTTGGTGAGGTTATTCATATAAATCCTGATGAAAAATTCTTAGAAACAGAATTTAAAAAAATATCTTTTGACTTTCTTATTCTCGCTTGTGGAGCAAGTCACAGTTATTTTGGAAGAAATGAATGGGAACAATTTGCCCCAGGAATGAAAACAATTGAACAAGCAACTGAAATTAGACGTCGAGTACTAACTGCATTTGAAATCGCAGAACAGTTAGACAACGAAAAAGAGCAAGAACAATTTCTTAACTTTATCGTGGTAGGTGGTGGCCCAACAGGAGTTGAACTAACTGGTTCTTTATGCGAAATAGCTTACCATACACTAAATAATGAATTCAAAAAAATTGATCCCAAAAAAACAAAAGTTATTCTTATTGAAGCAGGACAAAGAATATTAGCTTCATTTTCCGAATCGTTATCAAATAAAGCAAAAGAAGATTTAGAACAAATAGGTGCAAAGATAATACTGAACAAAAGAGTAGATAAAATATCTTCAGATGGTGTTTGGTTAGGTGAAACTTTTATTCCAGCTAAAACAGTTATCTGGGCAGCTGGTGTGCAACCTTCAAAAACAGGAAAGTATTTAAATACTCCTTTAGATTCTCTTGGCAGAGTTATTGTGGAAAATACTTTAAATATTCAAAAATATCCGTATATCTATGTAATTGGAGATCAAAGCCATTGTAAAGATAAAAATAACAAACCTCTTCCAGGATTGGCACCAGTTGCCATACAGCAAGGAATCCACGCCGCAAAAAATATTTGTCGAGTTTTAAATAATCAAACTCAGTTACCTTTTTTGTATTTTGACAAAGGAACAATGGCTACTATTGGAAAAGGCAGGGCAATTTCAGAATATTCAGGAATAAAAATGCGGGGAAAAATAGCATGGTTAGCATGGTTATTTGTTCATATCCTATACTTAATAGGATTTAGAAATAAATTTTTTGTACTGTGTCAATGGATTTGGTCTTATATTACGTTTGGAAGGGGAGCACGCTTAATAACTAAACAGGATTGGAAAAGCAATTCGGATTCATAGTTTTTCATACATAGAATTTCCTAAAGACTTTAAATTAAAAGCTTTTGGATCTACGCTATCACTATGACCAATAATTAAAACACCACCTTTCACAAGGCGCATGACTAATTTACCAATTATTTCTTTTACTTTATCAGGTGTAAAATAAATTAATACATTTCTACAAACAATTACTTCAAAACATGGTTGCATACTTTGTAACTTTACCAAGTTATCAGTAAAAAAGTTACAACGTGCTTTTATATTTTGATCTGGTACAAAAGTATCTTCTTTATCTAATTTTTTCAAATGACTTTGATAATTTGGAGCTATCTTAACAAAATCCTTCATTGGATATATTGCCTTTTTAGCCATTTCAACTGAAACAGGATCAATATCAAATGCTTTAAAATCATAATCAAATCCAGGATGTGCATTTCTAAAAGCTTCTAATACTAAGCAAAAAGAATAAACTTCTTCACCAGTAGAACAACCACCTGATTGCATCCGAAACTTTTTTATTCCCTTAAATCTTTCTGCTAATAATGCTTCAAATTTTTTATAATGCGGCATTTCGCGGAACCACTCAGTAGTGTGGATAGTAAATGCGCTAAGTAGTTGAGCAAATTCTTGATCATTTGAAATCGCTTCCTGCAAATATTTATCAAGACTTTCTGCTTTTTTTACTTGAACACGGCGCAGAACATTGGAAATTATTATTTCTCTACGATAGCTTCCTTGCTGACAATTTCCGGTAACATTTTCAGCCATAGCATATATTTTTTCTCTTTCTTCAGGCTTAAAATTCTCAATTGGCATTGATGTTTCCTTTACCCCTTAGGAAGGCTGAATAGCTGATTCCGTTTCTAATGCATTTTTCACAACTTCCTTGACAGTATCGGGTGTCAGTTCCATTCTCTTTAGCATAGACATCTCAATTTTTGTGTCTCTTTTATAGTCTTTAAAGCCAAAACCATAACTATGAGCTAAAATATCTGACAAAATCAAAATATCTATTAGTTTATTTGTCTCTACGGGTAACTCTTTTCTTAAATCCATATTTCTAGTATCATGAAATGCAATTAATGTTTTAACTTTTTCAGGAATTTCCCAACTGTCTAAAGCTCTAAATCCCAGTTTTGAATGTGGTTCTAAACCCATTTGACTTTCTGTAGTAGCAAAATCAATTTGATTTTCTAAGCAATGCTTAGCCATTTGTGTAAAATTTTCATTAAATAAACTTGCTGTTAAAGCCAAACCGACATCATGCATTAGACCTGCCATTTGCACTTCTGAGACAAAGTCAGGGGCAATTTTCTTCGCAAAGTTTGAACAAAGTAAGCTAACAAAAGAACAGTGCCGGATAAAACTATTAAATTCAAATGACAATGAATCTTTAAAAACAAAAGTACTTTCTAAAGCTTGCAGTACCATTATTTGCCTTAAATTATCATGTCCAATTCTAGATATTGCTGTTTTTAAATCGCTTGTAGGAGACCCTCTACCAAGTAGGAATAAGCTTGAGTTTGCAAGTTTTAAAATACTCGCTGAAATAGCAATATCTCTTGAAAGTGATTTTGCAAGAACTCCAGTATCAGCATTAGGATTATATAAGTAAACAAGACATTCTCGTGCTACTTGTGGCATTGCAGGCAATTTAAAATCTGCTGGCAAAAACATTTTCATAGTAAATCTCACTCACTATAATTGTGTAAGGTTTTAATCGTCTGAATATTGAAGTTTCCAAGACTGCAAAAATGTTTAATAGTTTGGATTTGATTTAGGAAAAATTTTCTAAAAAAGTATTGAAGGGAAAAATATATTTTTAATGATTATTTGATTCTTCTTCTTTTAAATCACGAAGAAGCTGTACAAATATTAAAATTGTTACTAGTAACATACAAACAGCAGCAATCCATGAACCAAGGTAAGCAGCAGCTATAATGGTTGGAATTGATAAAACCAATCCATAGCCATTTGGAGCTACAGATTTAGCCTGTTCATTAGCTCCTGCAATGGCATAGACAAAGGTCATTAAGGGGAAAGCAAAGGTAACAAAAACAACCCAAGTATGATCTAGTTCATTGTTTTTGTTAAAATGAGGGAGCAGTTTTATTAAACCAATAACAACACAAACAAAACTCAAAAAAGCAGCAAGAAGAGAACTTACATTTTTTCTCATAATTTTCCCCATGCAAAAAGTTTAACATTTTTCATAGGGAATTATACTACACAGAAAGTCATTTAGGTAGAAGACACTAATGAATCGGAACTTCTTTAATAATTACATCACTTCATTATTTCTAACTATAATTTCTGCAATATTTTTAGTATTATAATTAGGAATTTGGTAAGCTAAACAAGTTTTCTTAAACTTGTTATAAGTAACCCATGCCGTCAAACCTTGAGTTTTATATATTTTCAAAGCACATTTAGCATTTTTCAATGGGTTATATAAATCCGCTTCATTCAAATTACAGTCTTTCATCCAAATATCATTAATCTGTAATAACCCATGATCTTTAGTATTATTAGTATTATGGCGATTTACTGCAGTTGGCTTAAAATTTGACTCAAATTCTGCCAAACATGTCACAACTGGAACTATTTCTCTTGGGAATCCTGCTTTTTCAAGAGTATATGCAACTTGCTCTTTTGATAATTGACGACTTTTATTTAATTTTGCTGATTTAGCAGGCTCTGCAGCTAAAACATTTAAACTTAAGAAAAAAGTAATTAATGTAAGAAATAATTTCATTTAAAACCTCTAAACAAACGTTTGGAGTTATTTCAAGTAATTGAGGAAACAAACTCCGACGCTTCAAAATAAAGCATAATTAACTATGAGCAAAAGGTATGCCAAATATAACAGCCTGAAATCACATAAAATGACAAAAGGATTAAAAATTGACCTGAAAAAAAATTAAACAATAAATTTATATATGGTAATTATTTAGACACTTGTTACTTAAATAGCAGTCTTGGCTTTTGCAGCTTCTGTATGTTAGCGTCAATTGTTCGTTCCATAATATACCTAAATAGTGAGAATGATAATGAGTTTTGTCGAGTCTAACTTAAAGAAACAAAAGTTTAATCTAAACTATGAAAGTGGCAAAAAGTTAGCCATATTTTATGACAACAAGCTGAAATCTTTGGATAATAGAGTTGCTGTCATGCGTTTAATCAGCACAATAGCTTTTTTAGCTATTGTTGTTGGTGTTTTTGATAAAGATAAAGCAGTAATAAATATCATACTTATTATTGCATTTCTAATTTTTTGTATTGTTACTTCATGGATTCATAAAAATATTCAGGCTTCTCAAAAAAAATGGAGTGCAATTCAAACTAGTTACTTGTTATCGCAAGCCAGATTAGAAAGAAATTTTAAATTAATTTCTGAGAATAATTCACCTTGGCATCAAGAAGTTATTAAAGTACCAAATGGGCATGTCTACGCACATGATTTAGATATTCATTCGCAATTATTTACATTATTAGATACATGCACTACAAAAGAAGGATCTGTTAATTTATTTAATCTTTTAATGACTGCTGGAGTCTCACCAGAATCCATTGAAAAAATAAATGAGAGAACAATTAAAGCTTCTGCACTTGGAAAAGAGTCTACCCTTATTAGAAGAATGGAAGTAATAAAATTAAGTACGCCAAATATTCAAAAAAATGAACAACAAAATAATAAAAAAATGCCAGAAATATCTAAAAATAAATCCTTATTTTATACTTTTTTTACTTTAATTAGTATTTTAATGTGGGCTGCAATTTTAATACCTTCAATAAAAAAATATCTTGATTCTGGTATGACAGAATCCCTCATTCAAGGGTTATTAACTTATGGCCTCTTTCTAGGAATAAGTATTTATTTATTTCAACCTGTAACGGAAATTGCAAATAAAATTTTATTATCCTCAAAAAAAATTGAACTCATAACAAAAAATCTGAAAAATAAAGAAGATCTTTTTAAAACTCTTGAATTTTCATTTTTATCGAATATTTCGTTTAAGAAAATACAGCAATTAAATTTTCTTCTAAATCTTTTAGATTTACGTGGAAATATTATTTTCTGGATCACAATTCATCTTTTCTTACCTTTTGATGCCTTACTCTGCTTTTTTCTTGAAAAAAGAATAAGAAATATGCAAGCAGAGATAGAAACATGGGAAAAAGAATTATACTTATTTGACTTACTTTGCTCATTTGCAAGATTTAAAATAGAAAATCCTGAAAGTAAATTTATTAGTTTAGCTGAAAGACTTTCCGTAGATAATAATAATATTGTTGTAGAAAACATTGGCCATCCTATTCTTCCCTTAAAAAATAGAATCACAAATTCTATATATATTTCTAACCAGTCGCCATTAATTCTTTTAACAGGAAGTAACATGTCTGGTAAAAGTACTTTTCTTCGAACATTAGGAATTAATATCTTATTATCAAATATGGGTGCACCTATTTTTGCATCTAAATTAAATATCGTACCTTCAAGAATTTTGTGTGCAATTCGAATCGACGATTCTCTAACTGAAGGAACTAGCTATTTCTATGCTGAGGTCAAAAGATTAAAATATATATTAGATTCTCTAACTGATAATAATAAAGCCCCCGGTTTTTTCTTAATTGATGAAATATTTAGAGGCACAAATAACAAGGAAAGATATATAGGAAGCTTAAATATTATTTTAAGTCTATTTGATAGAAAATCCTTTGGTTTAATATCTACTCACGATTTGGCTTTAGCCGAAATAGAAAAAACAGACCGTCGTTTAGTTAATATGCACTTTAAAGAACATATCGAAGATAATAAATTAGCTTTTGATTATAAATTAAAAACGGGGCCATGCCCAACAACTAACGCTTTATTTATTATGCAGCAAGAAGGTCTTCCAATTCATTTGGGCGAGAAATAAATTTATTTACTTGATCCTGAAGAAGAATTTAAATATCTAACATTTTTATTCTGTTGCTCAAACTTACATACTTTATCTAACCAGTTGTATTGTTTAATTGAATTCCTTTGATCTAAAGAATTAAATTTTATACAAGTATCTTTTACAAAAGGATTTCCTTGAGGCAATATTATTGTATTTGCTTGAAAACTATACAACGGTCCAGGGTTTAATATAAAATTATTCTTTATTGATAATACTTTAATTTTCTTTAAGTTTGCTATATCTTCAACGTCACTAATTTTATTAGAACTTAAAAATAACCATTGCAATTCTTTTAAACTACTAATATTATTGATATTTTCTATTGAATTATTCGATAAACTAAGAACGATTAAATTACTTAATGATGATATTGGATTAATTTTCGAAATATTATTATCATCAAGCCACAAGGCTCTAAGATTAATTAAACCACTTATAGGAGATAAATCAACAATTTTTTTTCCAGTTAAATTCAGCATTTTAGCATTAAAAAGCGTTTGTTTTAAAGCTAAATCATTACACTCTTTAAGCTGTACAGTATTTAAAACAGCATCAATAGTATGTTTTATATCTTCATTTACACGATCTTTTAATAAACACCAAGAAGTAAATGTCCTGTTAAATTTAATTAATATATCTGTTTTTACGTTGTTTTTTTTATTAAATAAAGAAACGTTACATTCTGTATAAGTAGTTAATTTCATCCCAGGATCTTTAATACTTATATAATCATTTGAGAGTGATAAAATTTCATTACAAACTTTATCTTGCCCAGTAAAAAGCATAGAATCATAACTGCTATCAAGCTTTATTCTACTAGGAATTATTTCAAGTTTATTTTCTTTTTCAATCAATAGATGATTAATTGAGAAAAATAAATAAAATTCTTTATCAATAGCAAACAACTTAAAAGGAAAGAATATTAAGAAAAAAGTAATTGCAATACTTAATAAAGTTATACTTTTATTCCTTTTTAAGCAATTGATTCTTCCCATTAAGAAACCTCATAGACACAATTCCTTCTCAATGTATTTTAAACACTTTTTTCATTCAAACTTGATTTTTTTTGTCTTCAAAATAGACATAAAATAAATTTAATAAGAATATTCATTTATGACAATTTATCATTATTATTTATTGTTTTTTTATTTACATAAAATTTATATAATATATTTAATTTTTTATATATTTAGCAATATTTTATAGATTTTTTAACGTTCGTAGGAGATAAATTTTAAGAAAGTTAGTTTATTTTTTATTTTTTGTTAACTTAATCAAAAAAACTAATTTTCCTTGTTGCAGCAGCTGATAACTCATTGGATTTCTTAATATAAATAGACGTTGTTGCTGTTAATTTATGATTCAAAAGGCTTTGTATTTGGATGATTGGAACCCCTTCAGAATGTAATAATGTAGCTAAAGTTGTTCTAAAACTATGTGGACTAACATCCCTAAAAATACCCGATTCTTTCACTGCAACTTTTACCATGTCAAAAATTGATGCTCTGTTTAACTTTGTTGAATTTTTAGACATTTGTGAGCGTGTAAATAAATAATCATCCGGGTTAGTATCACTACGAAACTCATTTTTGTATTCTAACAAAACTTGTGCCGTATTTTGATGGATAAAAGGCGAATGAGGCAGGTCTCCCTTTGTAGTTAAATGAAGCCGCCAATTTTGGCCTATTTTTTCTAAATTTTTTATCTTCAATTCACATAACTCCTCAACTCGCATTCCTACAGTGAACAAAGTATACATTACAGTATAGCGAAGTCTCCACACACAATAAGTCCTACTTTTCTTACATTTAGAAATTTGATATTGCTTTTTACAATATTCTAAGAGCTTTAAAACCTCTTCTTGTTTAAGAATATTTGTTTTCCCTTTTTTATCTAGCTTAGGCTTTTTTATTAATTCTAAAATATTATATTCTATTAAACCTTTTTTTCTTGCATATGTTAGTAACGAAGAAAGAGAGGATAACTTACGAGCAATAGAAGCTATAGAGAATTCTGATAAACTTTCTTTCCAAAGAAGAACAAGTCTTTCTGTAATTTGTTTTAATGAAGTTATTTTAATTTTTAAAGTTTTAAAAGCAAACAAGAAAAACTCTTCTAAATCTCTTGAATAAGATTGCTGTGTATTTTCACTCTTAAATGACATAATAAACCAATTTAAAAGATCAATTATTTCTTTTCCAATATACTCTTCTCTGATGAGAAGATTTGTTTTATTTTGTATAAATCTAGCTTGACTAGTACTATGCATCCTTGCAACTTCCATATTTAAATTTTATTTAATATAAATCCCTAAATTATATCTGTTATAAGTCCATCTCTGACAAATATTTCTGAAGGTAATTCACGTAAATTATATTGACTTGCCATTGATCGACAATAAGCCCCAGCCTCAAAAAATGCTATAATATCACCTTTATGTATCTGTGGTAAAATTGCATTTTTTGCCAAAAAATCTCCACTTTCACAGACAGGTCCTACAACATTCCAAGAAAAATGGTTAAAATCTTCTTGCTGCAATTTTTTAATATTGTAATTCACTAACTCTGCGTGATGGATAGCTCCATATAAACTGGGTCTTGGGAAGTCGTTCATTGCCCCATCTACATAACAAAATATATTTTCAACGGAATTTCTTTTTTCATAAAGAACTTTTGTCAAAAAAATTGTAGAACTCGCTACTACGCTTCTACCGGGTTCCATACAAACAGATAAATTTGAGTAATCTTCATTCCAAACAGACAAAAGTTTAGGATATTTTTTACTCTCTTCTTTAAAAGCATTACAAACAAAATGAACATGCTTGAAAATATCCTCCCCATTTTCAGGTACGCCATTTTGTCCAACACCTAGTCCCCCTCCAAAATCAATATGCTGCACAAATATTTTATTTTCATACATAAAATGTGCACAATCTAATACTTTCTTTACAACTAAAGGAAAAATTGAATTTTCTGTTAATTGTGAACCAATGTGAACATGAATTCCTTTTAATGGATTGATCCATTTTAGAAATAAATCTTCACTTGTAAATTGTAATTTTTTTGCTTTTAACCAAGTTTGAAAATGCTCATATAAAATACCAAATTTTGAATTTAAAGCCCCAGTTTTTAAGTGAGGATGCGTTTCTACTTCAACAGCAGGATTTAGACGCAATGAAACCAATACTTTTTTTTCAAAAGAATTTAAATTTTTTTCCTTATATAGAAAATCTAGTATGTCTGATAATTCAGTCAAATGCTCAACGCTTAAATTACCAAGTCCTCCCAAAAGAGCTTCTTTCCATTCCGTTTCTTTTTTTCCTACCCCAGCAAAACATATTTTTTTAGGATGAATTCCAGAAGCTATAGCTTTACGCCATTCACCTATTGAAACAATATCAATTCCAAAATCTTCTTTAACTATCGTCTTAAGGATTGGAGTAGCAAAATTAGCTTTCATGGCATAGAAAATTTCATTATGCATAAAGTGACAGCTTAAAGCTTCCTTATATTTATTAAGTCTCTGAGAAACAGCATTGAGGCTTGTCACATATACTGGGGTTTTATCTAAAGCTAGAATCTGCGCTAAAGGAACGGCATCAATCTCAAGCCCTTCTCCGTTTATTCTTTCTTCTATAGATTTTAAAGAGATAAATGGTCGCATTTTAATACCTTACATAAACTTAATAGATTCAAAGCACAAAACTATTGGGCTTCTTCCTGATTATTTGTATCAGCTCAGATGAATATTAGTCCAGCCTAATGTTACAATTCTGTAATATTTAAATTCTAGCAATTTTTTTGCAATAGTTTGGAAACAAAAAAAAGACTTTATAAAATGAAGTTTCTATTAACAAATTTAAGCTTCTTTTTTTAAGGTGGGATTTAAAAGAAAAAAAAGGTAATAATTATTTAATAGAAATGTAACGGTGGGATAAAAGGAGAAAAAGAAGCTCATTTAATTACAAATATTATTACTTGCTAACTTTTAAGCGACAATCTTACAAATTTTTGTCTATTATTAAGACAATTTTATAAATTACAAAAAATAATATTTTTATATCAAAAGATAACTAACAGACAAATGACAAATTGTTATTAGACTTTCATTTATCGTAAAATTTAAAACTTTTTGCTTTCCTATTTTTGTCTTAAAAAATGACATTCTTAATTTTACTAATTTAAAAATATTAATAATTTAATCAAAAATAATAGGTTATTTTTAAAAAATTAAATATTTATTAAGCAACATCAGCAATTATTTTTGTATCTGTAGATTTTAAAAACCGAATCGCTAACAATGCTATATCATCTTTTTGAGGTATGCCATCAAAATATTTATAAGCGTCATTGGTAACATTCTTTATAAATTCAGAGGGATCTAATTGTCCATGCGATTCCATAGATCTTTTAAAATTTTTAAGTCCATACTCTTTCGCCTGGGGTGATTCTCCTTCAACTATTCCATCAGTGTAAAAAACTATTTTTTGCCCTGGTAGAAAATCAAATTCTTTTGTTTCATAATCACTACCTTTAGTAAATCCAAGTCGAGAACCCATTGCAGGATAAATATATTTTACTTCTGTTTTATCCGTATTTGTGTCTACAATAGCTGGAGGAGTATGACCAGCTGACGATGCAAAAATTTTATTTTCATTAAAATCTATCAAAGCAGCTACCATTGTCATCAAATATGTTTGTCTTCCAGTATCAACAATGCATTCATTAATAAATTTTAAAACTTGCGAAGGAAAATCATTATTAATTTTATTATTACCCATTTTTACAAATTGAAAAAGCATATCAGCAGAGCCTCTTGTTACAGCTGTAATCAAAGCTGCAGGAGTTCCATGCCCTGTAACGTCTCCAAATAAAACTAAAATTCTATTCTCATCAACTTCATAAATTCCAAACCAGTCACCACCGCATTGACTTGCAGTTTTAAAGAAAATAGAACAATCAAATTTTTTTGAGTTAGGGAAATTTTTTGAAATAATTGAATCCTGCACTGCACTTGCTAGTTCAATATCTCTCTCTAAATTTGCTCTATTTTTCTCTCTAATAACATGCCATTCATTTTCCACCGCTGTGATTAATGAGGTACTTAATGTATTTAAAATCCCCAAGCTTTCTTGAGATAATACGTTAATATTTTTAGGAAAGAAAACTTCTACGACACCCACTAAAATATTTTTTGAGTTTAATAAAGGAAAAAGTAGGATTGAATTATTTATATAATCACCAGAGATAAATAATTGTGAACTTTCAAAAACTAATTCTTTACTTGAAAGAATTTTATCTAATAAAGGAGATAGATTCTCTTTTTGTAATTTATCTGAAATTCTAATAATACCTTTTGGATTATTTAAAGCTTCATTTTCAATATTTAACCAAACTTCAAGTTTATTTAATTTAATAAGTTCTTTCAAATATTTTTCATAAATTTTTACAGATTCTTCTATATTCATACATTTAACTATAGCTTGTGCTGCTTCTGATAAGCCTTTTATCATGAGTAAACTATGCTCTATTTTATCTACCATGAAATTGAAGTTTGTAGTTAATTTATCAATTTCATCTTCTTCATTTCCAATATTATATCTAAATTTATCTTTTATTTTTGTAAATTTACCATTTGCTATATCAAGGCTTGCTTCCATTAATAATTGAATAGGATTTATTATTTGTTTCTTTAAAAAAGCATAAGTTAATAATAGAATTGTGCAACTTAATGCAAATGTAAATAATATAAAGCTTATTTTCTGCTCAAGAAGTCTTTTTTGGATATATTCAGTTGAGAAATTTAAAACGACATAACCTAAAAATTTTGGATCGGATAAATCGGTCTCTTTCCACCATAATGAACCAATTAATCGGTGAGAACCATCGGGTAAATTTTGCATTTGAGAGACCATTTTAGAAGGAACGGAATCGTAATTGCGTTTTATTTTTTTTAACTCATTATTATTAATATCTTTTTCATTTCCTTTTTCTTCAGATTCAATAAGCTCTTTTTTATTATCTGCTCCAATTTTGTATTGATATCCTGAAAAAAAGTGTCCTTCCGAATCAAATATTTGAATATTTATTACAGTTTCCGCTTCAAATAAAGGTTTCATACCTCTTGCAGCAATATCCTTATCAAGTTCCCAAAGTGATTTTGATAAAAATCCAAGTGAATTTGATAATAATAAAACGTGATTAGATTCAGCATCAGCATTAAAAGATTTTTCAGCCTTTTTAATCTGGAAAAAACTATAAAGAGACATAACTCCAAATGTGACAACTAATAACAAAATAATGATTTTAGGAGCTAACTTCATACTATCTCCAAAATTGTATGAATCCGTATTATTGTTAAACATACAATTTACTTTATTCCGATAATCGCTTAGATATCGGATAATGTGTTATGAACTTAAATTTTCTGTTAGAAATTTTTAGGAAGGAATACAGAGTAACAAAATTGCTTTTTCATCCACTGATGTAAAATTAAAATCTAGATTAGCGGGTATAAAAATACACTCCCCTGGAACGATCTTATGCTGAATTTCTTTCCCATTTCTTTGATTTATATTAATAATTAAATTTCCAGATAAGTGAAATAATATTCTATATGTCCCAATTGTTGGCAATTTTATAGTTTTATTAGCTTCTAATGTTATTCTGCTGGACTGAAATTCATTAAATTTACAAACAACTTCTTCTTTAAAATTTTTCTCATTTTTTATTATTTGTAAATTTGTTTTTTTAGGTACAACTAATTGCATTATATCAATAGCTTTTTCAGTATCCCAATGGTCTTGTGTTAAAACTTTTTGAGCAAAGCTTAAAATGTAACGTTCATAGGTAGGAGTTTGAAATTCAACTACAGTAACACCACTTTGAAGCGCATGAGGTACCAAAGTTGGAACTTGTATGACATCAGCAACTTCTAAATCAAGATACCCAGCAAAAGAATCCATTATTTTTCTTTTTTCTTCTTCTTCAAGGATATCTTCTTTAGGAATTTCTTTTCGCCACTCCTTTATTTTATCTGGCAAAATTGGTTCATTAAGAGGGATATTTTCTGCTGTTCTAAATTTATCATAAAAAGAATCTATTTTTTTTCTTATCAGTTCATATTCTTTAATAGCTGTTAGCAATTCTTTTTTAAATGCACTCTCACTTTTATAAGCTTTTAGTTTATCTGGGTTTACTCCAAACTTAATTTTCCCTGATGGAGAATTAATTTGAGTTACAACGTATACTTCATTTTTTTCTGTATGAAGTTCATAATATAAATCTCCATAAACTTTCTCAGAAATAGGATCTAAAATTTTAACTAGAATGAGTTGTCTTTCAGCAACCTGCTTTCCAAGTAGTGTAGATGGACAAGCTTGAAAAAGCCAAGAAATTGGAATGGGAAGTTCACCATCAATTGACTTAATTTTAGCAACACCTCTTTTTTCTACACCAGTAAACCAAATTTCTTGTCCCCAAGGTTTTATGATGTTGATTGGAATAAATTTATATAAATTATCAGGTTGGAAAAGATTCTGCTTGTTTTCTAAAAAGATATTTTCCTTTACTCGATTATAAATCGTATACTCATTTAATTCGGTTATGGTAACTTTTTGGATTTGTAATAGCTTCCCTTTTTTTGAATATTCTTCAAAACTATTTATAAATGTATAAAATACATTAGTAGGATAAATGGCAGTTATCTGATAATCATTTCTTTGTTCGTCTTTTTGCACCATGTAATAGATCCAAATGACTTCATCCCCTTGCTTCCATGGGGCAAAGAAAGTATGTTGGAAAGTTAAAATAAATTCTATTATTGGGGAATTATCAGCTTTTAATTGATCAATAATACCAGATATTATTTCTTCAGGCTTAATAATACTCTCTTTAGTATAAAATACAGAGCATTTTATTAATTCATTTTTTTCAAAGTTTCTATGCATGCTCATGAATAACCCTCAAATTATTTTTGACAGTTTGGACAATACCAAGAACTTCTTCCACCTTGTGGAAGTCTTGCAATCAGCCCACTGCATTTAGATCTTAAGCACTTTTGTCCTTCACGACCATATACTTGATGCAGTTCCTGAAAATTACCTTTATTGCCTGAAAAGCTACGATAAGAGGCTATGCTAGAACCACCAAATGCTATGGCCTTCTCTAACATTAATGGAATCTGATTGGCTAGAATTTTCCATTCTTTTTGACCTATCGAAGAGCAGGAACGAAAAGGTGAAATTCTAGCCAAAAAAAGAGCTTCTAGTGCATAAATATTGCCAATACCACCAATTATTTTTTGATCCATTAACATTTCTTTAATGGATCTATTTTTTACTGTTATCGATGAATCTTGGAAAACAACATTTAATGCTCTTTCATCCAGTGGGTCACAAATTGCATTTCCTTGATCCATTTTTGCATCACGAATTTTCCAAAATCCAAATCGCCTAGGATCAATGTATGCTAGCCCTGAGCCATTGCTAAAATAAATGGAAACATGCTGATGCTTTTCAATTTTCTTACTATTATTTTCAATCGCTTTAAATGCGCCAGACATTCCTAAACTTATGTTAACTGCACCTTGAGTCGTTTCAATGACAAGCTGCTTGCCTTCTCGAAACACTTTCTTGAAACTGCTTCCTTTGGCAAAAACATTGTTTAGCTGTTCTAGATCAAAAGGATATCTTAAGTTTTCCCGATGAAACTTAATATTATTTACAGTTAATCCTAAAAAATTTGCATTGATTGAGTTTACAAAGTTCTGTACTTCAGCAAGTTCTGGCATATTCACTCCTTGAAAAAATTAACAGGTATATTTTTCTTAGTTAATTAAAAATTTGGCAACTCTTTTACCCCAAAAAATCGCTATAATACTCATTAGAACTCTTGTATAATCAAAGGAAAACTTATGAGTCAAATTTTTAGAATTGCCACAACTCAAGCCATTAGAGAAATCATTCAAGAAAGTGCCGTTGAAGGACGTTTTGGATTGCTTCTAACGGAAGAAAGTATTGATAAAATTTCAGAAAGAGTAGTAGATTTATTTGAAATGACCTTAAAATTAAGAGCCAAAACTCAAGAACTATTTGGCCAAGTAAATGCAAAAGCAGAACAGACCAACACAGTTAATAAGCAACAAAAAAACAAATTAAACATCGACGAGAGAAGTCCTTTTCCAAAATCAAAAAATGCTGCAGAAGTGTATGATTTTGGAAAAAGAGTAAAATCAGATTTTGAATCAATTCCTTTACCTACAATTCAAGATATAAAACTTCCTCGGACAAGATTTCAATTAAGCTTAGAAGAAAAAGAAAAACTAAGAAGATAAATTTTATTTTTTTTCTTGTAACCATCTTGTGATATTTGTAACTAATTTTCTAGGTAAAAATTTTACAGAACAAACACCAATTTTATTCATAACACCTGGGATAATTAGGACATCATTATTCATCAATCCAGTAAATCCTGCTTGCGCAACAGTTTGTGAATCAGCAGCTATTTTCGAATTAAATATTTTTGAAGAGTCATCAATTTTAGCTGTGGCTTGGAATCCTGTCAAGGTTGGGCCAGGGCAGAGAACTGATATTTGTACATTTGTCTCTTTTAATTCATTTGCAAGAGCTTCGCTGAAAGAGAGTACATATGCTTTAGTAGCATAATAAACTGACATAAATGGACCGGGTTGAAATGCAGCAGTAGAAGCCACATTAAGAATTTTTCCGCCGCCATTTAAAAGCATTTCATTCAAATAGCAATGAGTTAACTCTGTAAGTGCTGTAATATTTACATGAATCATCTCGGCTTGTAATTTTGAATTAATTTCATTAAAATTTCCTAAAACACCAAATCCAGCATTATTAATTAAAATATCAATTTTTTTCCCTAGTGATTTTGTTTTATTTAGAACTTCTTTCGCTGCATTGGGTTTTGCTAGATCACAAGGAATTACTTTACAATCTACCGAATAATTTTTAATAATTTCTTGTGCTAAATGTTCAAGTTTATCAGCACTTCTTGCAACTAAAACAAGATTGTATCCTTCTTTTGCAAAGATATGTGCAAAATCAAGGCCAATGCCACTTGATGCTCCCGTAATTAAAACGGTTTGATTATGATTGGAAAGTTGATTCATATTTTGATTTAACTCCACCTTTTTTTAACAAGGAAACCATTTTTAAAAAAGCAGCTAGATCACCTGCGATAGTAACTTTTCCAGTAATAAAAGCTTTATGAGCCTTTAAAGTTCCTGTTAATATTTTATATAACGTAACAGAGTCTGTTAAGATAGTTGTTCTAGATGAACCTTCAATAACATTTAATAAATTTTCATCAGTTATTAACCAAGGACAAGCTAAATCAGATGTAAATTTATATTCAGAACTGCTTCTATTTTTTTCAATACTAACAGACCATGAGGCTTCTTCATCTACCATAACAATAAATCTAGGTAATGAATCTATTTTAAATAAATAATCACCTTTCAACGAAGTTCTTTCGTAAGGTTCTAAATTTCTTAACTCACAACAAACTAAATCTCTAAAAGTATTTGCTATTTCCCATAATTTAGGAGAGCTTTGGTCTGGATTAAATCCATCTTCATTTTCTTGAAATGCTTCCAAAATATAACCTTTCAAAACAAATTAATTACCTAATTATCCCAGGAAAATTTTATCTGAGCTTCCTCAGAATGCATTGATAAGGTGATTTTATTTTCTGAATTACTAGATGATTCAATGCTTTCTTTTTTCTCATTTAAAAATAAATCTTTTACTTCCGAGCCTTTTAAAGCTTCATAAGGAAATTTAAATAACACAATGTAATGCCTACTCCAATAAGAACTCAGAGGAAAGAATGGCTTGAGACCTTCTTTTCTTCGATAAGGTTGAATTTCATGTGCTGGGACTATAACATCATTTATTTTTAAAGAAATTTTCCACAGTCCTTCGTCGTTTAATTCAAAAAAATTGTCCGGTTTTGAAAAGAAATCGAGAACTACAGCGATTGTATCTTTTTTGACAAGTATTTTTTCATCAATTTTTGCTTTTGGGCCATAAATATATTCAATTCTACCTTTATAAGCATCTTCCATTTCTGGAGATATGAGAACAGCAGTTATCTTAAATTTTAATTCTAAATTCTTATAAATATTTGTACTTTTACTCCATTTTGTTAAAATTGGTTGATAGTTTTCATCTTCATACATATTTTTTGGTGTAAGAACATCTGCTTGATTATGCACACAACCTGTATACAAAAATCCAAATATAATATAGTAAAAAAAACTTGTTCCTGTTTTTTTAAGCCCAAGTCTAGAAAAAAGAAATTTCACAAAAGACACCCTTATTAAAATAGTGACCACACATTCGGTAATTATAATGCGACTGGCATGATATTGAAGTCAAGATTAGAGGGAAATAAAGATGAAAGCACTAAGGCCTTTTTTTATGGAAGACTGGTTAGAGTCTTTTCGAAATAAAGCCCTTTTCAATATGGGTGAATCGGGTGGAAGAGCACGCACTGTCAAAGAGCTTTTAGAGCAAAGTGGTTATTTAGAAAATAGCTCTTTTGCAGAAATTATGAATTTACTCTTATCTGACAGCCCTAATAGAGGTCGAGAAGATTTAAGAAAATTGATTGCTGACATGCATAATGGAGCTACACCAGAAAATATTTTAATCACAACAGGGACAAGCGAGGCCTTATTTTTATTATTTCGTTATTTAAGCCCTAAAAAAGTGGCTATTCCTATTCCAGCATTTCAACTTTTATATGAAATTCCTGCAGCAATGGGTGCTGAAATTCTTCCTTTACCCATTCGCTATAATCAAGAAGGCATACCTTTTTTAGATATCAATGAATGGATTGTAATTTTAAATCAAGAAAAACCTGATTGCATAGTAATTAACAATCCGCATAATCCTAGTGGCTTAATATTTTCAGATGAAGTTTTAGATATAATAGTTGAATATTCTAGTAAAAATAATTGTGCCTTAATTGGTGATGAACATTATAGATTTTTATCTTCAGAAAAGAATGTACTTGGCAGAAGTCTCTACAATAACGAGAAAAATATTTTTATAACGGGTTCATATATTAAATGTTTTGGATGCCCTGGATTAAGGATTGGATGGTGTATAGGTAACAAACAAGCATTAGATTCCATTCAAAATGAAAAAAATTACACTACACACACTGTCAATCCTTTTTCTGAATGGCTATCTTATAAAATTTTATTGAATCAGAATAGTTTATTATTTAATAACATTAAAAGTGAGTGGCTAATAAATAAACAAATATTAAAGCAATTTCTTTTACAATCAAAAACTGTGTATGGAATGTCTCCAGAAGGTGGTTTAGTTACTGTTTTAGGATTAAAAAATATCAGACATGAAAATGAATTAAATCAAAAAATGGAATTGCTTTTAAGTAATGGAATTTTTGTGTTACCTTTACCCTCTATGGAATTTGGTAGATTTAATTTTCAAGAAAAAATCATTTTGGAGGATAAAGATTTTTCATTAATTAACAAAGGTTTTGGTTTTCGTTTAGGTTTAGGAATTGAACCTAATAAGTTTAAACTAGCTTTAGAAAAAATAGAACAAATATTAATTAATAATTAATATTATATTAATTATTCAAATAGTTTTTAATAATTGAAATAGTTTTTTCAATTTCTTCTTTTGTATTCGAATGTGATAAAGAAATTCTAATAGAATTTTTTGCTAGAACAGATTCTTTTCCTAATGCCAAAATTACTTTTGAAGGTAAATTTGCCCCACTACTGCAAGCAGATCCTGAACTTGCACATACTCCTTGCAAATCTAATTCAACCAACAAATCTTCACCTTTTAATTTTTTTCCTTGAACTGAAAAATTGATTGTATTAGGTAATATCATTTGATTTGGTGTATTTAATTCAATATTTGATAGTTGAGAAAGTTCCTTAAGAAAAGTATCTCGCAAATTTATGATATAATTTTTTTCTTTTATCCATTGCTCTGTATATAAATCTTTTGCAATTAAGCCAAAACTAATAATTCCAGGCAAGTTTTCAGTCCCTGCACGTCTATTTTTTTCTTGAGCGCCACCCAAAATTAAAGGTAAATATTTTCTTCCCCGTCTTAAAAAAAGCGCTCCAATTCCTTGTAGACTTCCTACTTTGTGACCTGAAATTGCAACAGAGTCATGACCTGACGATAACCAATTGTCTAATTCTATTTTTCCATACGCTTGCACTGCATCAATATGAAAATGTAATTTCTGGAGGTGCTCTTTTGAAACATTGGAATTTAAGTACTTAGATGTCAATAAATCAAAAGAATCTTTATCGGACTGTGAAGAAGATACTCCCCAACGCATATAATGCAAATAATCTCCAATTAGTTTAACCGGTTGAATTGTTCCAATTTCATTATTTGCGGCCATAATGGTGATTAGAGTTGTATCTGGTTTTATATTTTTAATGACATCTTCAAATTGAATAAATCCTTCTTTTGAGACATCTATTTCTGTTACTTTAAGATTTTGTGTGTTTTTTAAAAATTGAATAGGTTCTTTTATTGCAGGATGTTCAATAGATGAAGTAATTACATGTTGAGATTCGATTGGTACTTTAGTGTTTTTTAATACTCCATTTGTAGCAATATTATTTGCTTCAGTTGCACCAGATAGAAATATTATTTCACCTACATCCGCATTTAAAGAAGTAGCTATCGCCTTTCGAGCTTCAGTAAGACAAACAGAAGCATTTCTCCCCTTGGCATGAGGACTTGAGGGATTTCCAATAGAATCTTTTAATTTATTGAAAAGGATAGACAAATGCGCATCTGTAGATGGACTTGTCGCATTATGATCTAAATAAATGGGCTTCACTGAATTTAACCTTACTTAGTTGGCTTTTTTATACTCTTATTAAGTCTTTTATTCGTACTTGTAACTTTATTTTTTGATTTTGCTTTGGCATTAAGTCTCTTACTTTCCTGAAAAGCAATATGTAAAACTTCATCCAAGTTACCAATAGTTTGAATGTTTAACTCATTTAGAATATTTATTGGAATTTCTTCAAGATCATGTTGATTATCAATAGGTATTAGTACTTTTTTTATTCCATATCTATGTGCAGCCAATACTTTTTCTTTAATACCACCTACAGGCAAAACATCTCCACGCAAAGAAATTTCTCCAGTCATGGCTAAATCAGCTGCTATAGGTTTCCCTTTAAATAAACTTACCATAGCAAGAAATGTTGCTACTCCTGCGCTTGGTCCATCTTTTTTTACGGCTCCTTCAGGAAAATGCACATGCAAATCTTGTTTAGTTAAATTTTTAGCAGAAATTCCACACATTTTTGCATTTGAACGAATGAAAGCAAAAGCAGTATGAACTGATTCTTTCATGACATCACCAAGCTGACCTGTTAATCCAAATTTTCCATTTCCAGGTTGGCTTGCTGCAGTTTCAATATATAAAACATCTCCACCATTTGGCGTCCATGCTAAACCAGTAGCAACACCAACAGGTAATGTATGCGGTTTTTTCTTATCATTAAAAGGAGTTGGTCCCACTAATTTACGAATAAAATCAGAAGTGATTGTTTTCTGAAAAGGTTCTTTGCTCTTATTAAAACCATTTTCTACACATTCTTTTGCTAATCCCCTAATAATAGCGGAGAGCTCACGCTTTAGCTGCCTCACTCCTGCTTCTCTTGTGTAACCTTGAATAAAAGATCGCATAATTTCAGAAGAAAAATCTAACTTAAGCCAATCACTCATACCGTGTTCAGAAATTACTTGAGGTAATAAATGGTCAAATGCAATATGTTCTTTTTCATCAAGAGTGTAACTACTTAAATCAACTATTTCCATTCTATCTCTTAATGGTGCAGGGATAGAACCTAATTGATTTGCAGTTGCTATAAAGAAAACTTTACTTAAATCTAAAGGAACATTTAAATAATGATCCATAAATACATTATTTTGTTCAGGATCTAGAACCTCAAGCAATGCACTTGAAGGATCTCCTCTTCCATCTGCTGCAAGCTTATCTATTTCATCAAATAATATGACTGGATTCATTGTGCCTGATTTTTTTAAAGCATCGGCTATTTTACCTGGCATACTGCCAATATATGTACGACGATGTCCTCTTATTTCAGCTTCATCTCTAACACCACCTAATGCAATTCTTACAAATTTTCTATTTAAGGCTTTAGCAATAGATTTTCCTAAACTTGTTTTACCCACACCTGGAGGACCAACAAATAATAATATAGGGCCTTTTAATGAATCTTTTAGAGCACAAACAGCTAAATATTCTAGAATCCGTTTTTTTACTTTCTCTAATCCATAGTGATCTTTATCTAAAACTTGTTTTGCATTTTCTATGTTTATTTCACTTTCAGAAAAAGTTTGCCATGGGATATCTAAAAGCCAAGAAACATATGTATGACTGACCATATACTCTGGTGAACCAGGTTGCATCATGTTCATTCTTTCAACTTCGCGCAATGCAATTTCTTTTGTATCATCAGGCATTTTACTTTTTTGAATTTTTTCAACTAAATCAGCAGGGTCATTTGAATTTAATCCACCCGCTTTTCCATCCATTTCACCTAATTCTTTTTGCAGTAGTTTTATTTGCTCTTTCAAAAAATATTTTCTCTGTTGTTTACCCATTTCAGATTTTACTTCAGAGTTAATTTTTTGCGATATTTCTAAAACTTCTATTTCTCTTATGAGAAGGGCATGAATTTGTCTAAGACGAATTTCTAGATTTTCTGTTTCAAGTAATTCTTGTTTACTTTTAAAATCCATACTTAAATAAGGAATAATTAAATTTGCAAGATATGCAGCATCTTGAACATTTTCAATAAATAAATTTGCTTCATTTGGAATGTTTGGAGAAAGACTAATTGCTTTTTGCACAAGTTGTTTCATAGCCTTTCCAAGAGCGACAACTTCTATCGTAGTCTCTTCATCAGGATTTGACTGATCAACATCAAGATACTCTACTTCTGCAGCCAAATGATCCGCCTCAGAGTTTATATAATTTACTATTTTGAAACGCTTCACTCCCTGAACGACAGCTCCATAGGAGTTATCAGGAAACTTCATTACTTTTAGTATCTTAGCTTCTGTGCCAACTTCATATAAATCTTCTGGTACAACAGACTCTGATCCAGAGTTTTTTTGCGCAAGAATACCAATTCTTCCACCAATCCTGATAGCTCTGTCTACAGACTCACTAGTCCACTCTTTGCCAGCGGTAAAAGGAAGAACATTATGCGGAAAAAGAACAGTATTTTTAACAGGAACTATTTTTAAGGTTTTTAAGCCTTCTTTAACTTCAGGCTGTTTTTCTTCAGTTTCCTTTGGCTTTTTTGCCAATACTTTAATTTTTTTATTAATAACCACAGGGAGTTGAGCTGAGTCCTCACTAAGAGAGTCATTTTGTTCATCAACTTTAACATCACTGGTTTTAGAAATTTTGCTATTTTTTTTGTCTTCCATGATACCCTCTTAACGCCCTCGACAAATATGGCCAAAGGAATTTATGTTCATTCTCTTTGCGAATATGGCCAGCAAATCGAATATGTCAATATCTAAAAGATTCTTAATTGCAAAGACTCTTATTTCTTGCATCTTAGGCAAAATACTGCTATGGCCTTTAAACTTACGGCAACAGGCAGACTCTTTAAAGCTGAAGCAATTGCTGTTCATTTTTGAATATGATTTGGAGGAATTAAAATTATGTCACGTGTATGTGAATTATCTGGTAAAAGTGGACTAGTTGGAAATCGCGTATCTCACGCTAAAAACAGAACTAAAGTTCGCCTTCTTCCTAATTTACAAGAAAAAAGCATTTTTGCCCCAAGTTTAGGTAAATTTGTTAAAGTTCGCTTAAGCACGAGCGCTCTTCGTACTGTAAACAAAATCGGTATTGAAGCTTATTGTGCAAAAAAAGGTATTATCATTCGCTAGTATTATTACCTAAATAAAAAAAAGGGTTGAAGTAATCATCTTCAGCCCTTTTTTTTGCCTAAAAATTAGACGATTTGACTAAATTTTAAACATTTTAATCTTTTTTACCAATTTTAACACAATAAAATCAAATAGATAAATATCGGTACACTCTTTGCTACTAATAAAAGGAATTTACTTGAGGTTTAGAATGTATAGCAAAACAAAAATATTTTTCATTATAGTAGTGACAATTGCTTTAATTCAATCTTGTACATATAAACCAATTGTTTTTTCAAGCCTAAACAATGGAATTGAATTTTGTGACGCAAAATATGAAAATCAAAAAACAAAACAAATGTTTTGCAACCCCATAGGGTACGAAGAGCTACCAGAATCAGATTTTTCTTTGCTACTTAAAATTTTCTTTTAACAAATTTCCTGATAAAGATTCCAATTGAATATGCTTTATTTCATTATCAAGCTGCTCTATTTTTTCTTTCATTAATTGATATGCTTTTTGAATAAAATCTTCCACATTATCCAAAGAATATCCCTTAGTTTCAATAGGATCCATTATTTCAGCCAAAACTGTTCCTGCTTTCCATTTTTTATAATCCAAAGCAAATTTTAGATTACTTACTGCGACGATTTGGACTGGTACTTGATTTTGAATCGCAGCATAAAAAGCACCTTTTTTAAAAGGTTTTAATCCTAAACTATGACTTCTAGTTCCTTCTGGAAAAATCCATAATGAAGATCCTGTTTGTAAAGCTTCATCCACATTTTTCATAGTATTCATAGCTTTTTGATGATTTCTTCTATTTAAAAAAAGATTTCCTGCCAAATAAAATATCCAACCAAAAATTGGAATCCAAACTAATGATTTTTTTCCAATAATTAATGTATTGTAAGAGATAATACGACCAAAAATGATAGCATCAAAATAAGATTGATGATTTGCTATTATCACTTTTGGGGTATCACTAGTCATTTTATATTTTTCTTTGACAATTATTTTTATTTGTAAAAGACTTGCTGATATATAAGAAAATATTCTACCAAAAATAACATTATTATTTTTATTTCTAAATCTAAAAATGAAGACAAAGAACAACAAAAAACTTAAGATAAAAAATAAAAGAAACAAAAGAACAAATCTAAAACCACGTAATAAATAACCAGCCATATAAATTCCAATACGTAGAAGTCAACTTAATAAAACTAATAACCTTAATTTTATTCACTCCATAGAAGCAAAAAAAATTGGCTTTGACAATTCTTATTTTTATAACATAATGAAATCAGTAAATAAAGACTTAAGGTTGCTTATGCTAGCACAACATCTTGAAACATTCGCAAAATTAGAGAACAAATCCAAAGGTATTATAAGTGACTCTATACATTTAGATTTTAATAAACATAAGGGTCATATCGTAATCGGTGGTTTAGTACATGGAAACGAAGTAGGATCTTTACCAGGAATTCTGCAAATCATTCAGAATTTAGTAGATAAAAAAATAAGCTACGGAGGTAAAATTTCCTTTTTTTTAGGGAATAAAAGAGCATCAATTGAAAATAAACGGTTTTTAGAGGAGGACTTGAATAGATCTTTTTCTTTCTCAGAAAATAAAATAAAATCATATGAAAAACAAAGAGCAGAAGAAATAAAAAAGTTACTTAATACTTGTGACTTATTTCTTGATTTTCATCAAACAAACAAACCGTGTTTGGAACCTTTTTATATTTTTGCCATGCATAGCATAAGTTATTCATGGGCTAGAGCAATTGGATGTTGTAAAATTTTTGTGACACGCAGAGCAAATACTCCATACTCATCTGAAGGAATGTGCTCCGATGAGTATGTTAGAACACTAAATAAGCCTGGGATTACTTTAGAGTTGGGACAGCAAGGTTTTTTTACAAATGCAACAAATACCTGCAAACAAGCAATCATAAATAGTATGCAGTTAATGGATTTAGTTCATTTGAAAAAAAGACATATCCAAAATTTAGCTAGAAAAAAAAATGAGTTAAAAATTCTGCAAATGATATACTCTGAAAAGTTCAAAACCAAGCAATCTAAATTAGTAAAGGAATTTATTAATTTAGAAAAGGTAACAAATGGACAACTTATAGGTGAATTTAAACAAGGACAAGATTTTTATGCCCCTCAAGATGGTTATATCCTCTTCCCCCAATATCCTATGCGCGATGAAAATGGATTTGTTATTGAAACTTTACCATCGCACATTTATACATTAGCAAAAGATTCAAATCGATTGCTTAAATAATGTCACTTAGTGTCTTGCAATTCTATATCTCATTATGCTTTACAGTTGGAGTTACCAAAAAATGAGATTTTAATCTCATTCCAGTTAAAGTTAAGAGGTGAGCATGACACAATTTGCCAAAGTGCAAGCAACCCGAGGTGCTTTTTTAAGAGCAGATATTGCCGTGATTGTAATTGTCATTGTTCTGGGAATGGGTTTTGCCGATTTTTTTAGTTCGGGAAACTCACCCTACTTAGAAAAGGTCGATATTAACACTTCTATCTCATCACTCCCTAGTTATTCACTTCTTTCCTTTGTCCGAAGCTTAATAGCATTAATATTAAGTTATATTTTTGCAGTTATTTATGGAACAATTGCTGCAAATAATAAATCCCTTGAAAAAATAATGATTCCACTACTTGATGTTCTCCAAAGTCTCCCAGTAGTGGCTTTTTTACCAGGATTTGTACTGGCTTTAATTTCTATTTTTCAAGGAAGTCGTTGGGGCTTAGAATTTGCTTGTATTTTAACTATATTTACTGGACAAGTATGGAATTTAGCCTTTGCTTATTATGAATCCCAAAGAACATTACAGCCTGAATTTAAAGAAGTTGCAAAAATTTATCAACTTACAAAATTACAAAAGTTTTTCTTTGTCGATTTCCCTAATGGGTACCGTCCATTGATTTATAACGGAATGATGTCCATGGCTGGAGGCTGGTTTTTCTTAACAACTTGTGAAGCTTTTACATTAGGAAACAAAGATTTTCGCTTACCTGGTTTAGGTAGTTACATAGCAGAAACATTTGCAACAGGTAATTATATTAACTTTTCAATTGCACTTGTTACCTTATTAATTATTATTGTAAGTACTGATATTTTTTTATGGAAACCTTTAATTGCTTGGGTTTCACGTTATAGAGATAGTGATGATGGAAAAGGAATTCAAGATGATAATTGGTTTCTAAATTTAATTAGACAAACAAGTATCCCTGAAATAATATCAAACTTTTTCAAAAAAAGTATTTTATTTTTATTTCCAAAATCCAATATTAATGAATCAGGAGCTACTCGAAAATACTTGATTGATAATATTGATAAATGGGGAACTGTTATCAGCCCTAAAAATTGGTTTTCTGATGAAAATGTAAATAAAATTCGTCGTTCTTCTGTCCTATCTCTACTTGTAACTTTTGCCATCGGTGGTCTTGTTTTTACTTTGTTACCTAAACTACCTTCTTTTGGCCAGACTTTAGCCTCCCTTTCCAGCAAAGATTGGTTTAACCTAATGAACGCTGTTTTTTTTACAGGAATAAAAGTTCTTCTTGTTCTCATTATAAGCTCTATATGGACTATACCAGTTGGTCTTTGGCTTGGTCTAAACCCACGTTTGGAAACATTCTTTCAACCGATTATCCAAAACTTAGCAGCATTTCCAGCACCTGTTTTATTTCCATTAATTACTCTAGGTTTAAGTTTTGGAAATATCCCTCCTTTTATTAATGCAACTTTATTAATGTGTGTTGGATGCCAATGGTATATCTTATTTAATGTAATTGGAGGAGCTTCACGAATCTCTGCTGATTTAAAATTTGTTACCCAAATTTATAAATTTTCTTTATGGCATCGCTTTAGTAAATTATATTTTCCAGCTATTTTACCTTCTTTGGCTACAGGTTGGATCACTGCCGCTGGAGGAGCTTGGAACGCCAGTATGGTAGCTGAAGTTGTTGAGTTTCCTGGGGGATCCATGCATTCATTTGGGATAGGAGCAGAACTCGCAAGTGCATCAGCACAAGGCAATTATCAAAAATTGATAGCAGCAATCATTTGTATTGTTGTAACTTTAATCATTTTAAATCGCACCTTATGGCGAACTCTGCAAATATTTGCTGAAAGAGTTAAGGATTAGGCTATGTCTAAAAAGAAAGTTGTACTCTCTGTTAGATCTTTATGCAAAGACTACAGACGCCCTAGTGGAAATATGTTTACTGTTTTGGAGGGAATTCATCTCGATATTTATGATGGAGAATTTCTAGCATTAGTTGGTTTATCTGGTTCTGGTAAATCTACATTGTTACGTTGTATGGCAGGATTAATAAATCCTGATAGAGGAACAGTTACTTACGCAAATCCTTCACCTGAAAATATGCAATTAAGTGCATTTGTCTTTCAAAATTTTGCTTTATTTCCCTGGATGACTATTCGCGAAAATATAGCTGTTTCAATGCCTAAGTTAACAAAATCAGAACAAAATATTAGAGTTGATAGAATTATACAATTAGTAGGGTTAAAAGGATTTGAAGATGCTTTTCCCAGAGAATTGAGTGGTGGTATGCGGCAAAGAGTAAGTTTAGCTCGTGCCATGGTTTCAGATCCAATGATTATGTTTATGGATGAACCTTTTTCCGCTTTAGATCCTCTTACAAGTGAATCTTTAAGGGCTGAACTTGTAAGAATTTGGGGGCAAACAGAACGAAAAATTCGCGCCTGTGTTTTAGTCACGCACCGTTTCGAAGAAGCATTACAGTTAGCAGACAGAATTCTTATCCTTTCATCCAATCCAGGTACAATTTTTCGTTCTATTGAAATTAATTTACCGCGCCCTAGAATGCCTAATTCACCTGAATACAAAGAATTAGAAGAATTGCTGGAAAAAGCTTTTGGCCAACTCCACCTAGATAAAGTAACAGAGGATGTTGATTTTGATACTTCAACTCCTGAGCTGATTCTCCAACAAAGATCATCAGATCAAAATATAAGAAATAAATCTGTTAATTTACCAAACGATAAAATACCAGATGAAATAAGAGCGAAAGAGTCTTCATTAAATAAATCCAAGAGGGTTAAACCACTAATAAATACAAACTTAACTTTAGTTGAGGGTCTAGTCAGCAGATTGAGTACGGAAGTTGAAACCACTGATCTTTATGATCTATGCGAGGACATGGGGCAGAGCGTAGACCAAGTCTTGCCAGCTGTGGCAGCTGCAGAGACATTAGGTTTTATTACCACGCCAGGTATTCGCGTCATCTTAACGGATGAAGGCAGGAAATTTGCTGCAGAACATGATGCCGAAGCTCGCGGTAAAATTATGCGGACTGCAATTTTAAAATTGCCAGTTGTGTATTCTATCTATGAGTTAGTAAAAAATAGTGGTGAAGAAGGGCTCGAAGCTGATATTGCTATTGAACAAATAGTTATGATGCTCCCTTTTGAAGATCATGATGTGCAATTTCAGACTCTATTAAAATGGTGTCGTTACGCTAACTTGATTATCTACGATTCTGATGAAGAAAAATTGTTTATACCCGATTAATTTTGATAGTCTCTGCAACTAAATCCGAAGTTGTGATAACACAATTTTAGATGTGGTGCGTCTGTCTGCATTTCGATTTACTTCCTGATAAGGACTTGTGGCAAATATGAGTGGTAATTTTAATTCTGTTTTTCAAAATAATGCTGGTTATGTAGAGGAAATGTTTTCGCGATATTCTTCCGACCCCAACTCAGTTGGAATTGAATGGCGAGCTTACTTTGAAGGATTTCATGAAGGCTTTGGCACTGCCACTGCTCTGGCAAATGATGTTCCACATTTTAATGAATTATTAACTGATTTGAGTCATCAGCAAAGAAAAGAAAGTTCAGTAGCATCAAATGTGAGTCCAGATGCTATTCAGTTTGAATTTAAAGTTGCAGCCTATGTCCAAGCATGGAAAAGTTTTGGTCATTTAAAAGCAAAAGTAAATCCTTTGAGCGTCAGTAGCCCTGAAATTCCAACGCTAAAAAAAGAAAACTATGGCATTTCAGAATCTGATTTTTCTAAAACAACCATGGCTGGATTGCTGATTGGTCTTGATAAAATGTCTTTTGCTGAATTGCACAAAGTTTTGGAAGCTAGATATGCTGGAACTGTTGGTGCAGAAATTGAGCATATTGAAAGCAATGAAGAAAGAACTTGGCTCCAAGATCAATTTGCCCAAATTTATAAGCCCATCGCAAAAGAAACTCAGACTGCAATTTATCATGAATTAGCGAAATCAGATTCCCTTGAAAAAACAATCGCCACAAAATACATTGGCAAAAAACGTTTTAGTATTGAAGGTGCAGACGCTCAATTTCCTGCTGTTGAAAGCTTTTTAGATGAAGCTGGTAAACTAGGAGCACAAGAATGTACTATTGCCATTGCACATCGAGGTCGTTTAAATTTCCTTGTTAATGTAATAGGTAAACCATTAGAAAGATTATTCAGTGAATTTGAAGGATATCCTAATCCTGAATTGCATGGCGATTGTGATGTTAAATATCATTATGGTTATGAATCTGAACGCACCACAAGAAGTGGAAATAAACTTTTAGTTTCAATGCCATTCAATCCAAGCCATTTAGAATACGTTGGCAGTGTGGCTATGGGAGATACTAGAGCACGTCAAGCAATGTATCATAATGGTGACTCAGATAAAGTAACTAGTATTGTATTACATGGAGATGCCGCATTTTCGGGACAAGGAATTGTTTTTGAAAATATTCAAATGATGACACTTCAAGGTTATACCGTTGGTGGAACCGTTCATATTATTGCAAACAATCAAGTTGGTTTTACAACTGACCCTTCAGATTCACGCTCATCAACTTATTGCACAGACGTCGCTAAAGTAACTGGATCTCCTGTTTTTCATGTTAATGCCGATAACTTAGATGCATTACATAATGTCATGGTGCTTGCTGCTAATTATAGATTTAAATTTAAAAAAGATTTTTATATAGATTTGGTTTGTTTTAGAAGACATGGGCATAACGAAACAGATGAACCTTCATTTACCCAACCTTTAATGTATAAAATTATTAAAGACAAGCCAGCTCCATATGAAGAATATGCGCAATATCTTGTTGATAAATACAATTTTAATTCTGATGAATTAAAAGAAATATATAACAACTATCGTTCTGACATGAACAAAGTTTATGATAAAGTTAAAGCTGAACATCTACCTATTGTTCAGTTTACACCATTAAGAGAAGCAGGAGAGTTAAAGTTAGTCGATGAAAAAGAAATGTTAAAACCTGCTAAAACTCAAATTTCTTTAAATAAAATTAAAGAACTAGCTTTAAAAATTTGCCAAACTCCAGAAAGCTTTAAGCCAAATCCTAAACTTGCTCGAATTATTGTTTCGGAACGAAAAGAAATGGCTGAAGGGAATAAAAAACTCGATTGGGGAATGGCTGAATTACTTGCTTATGCATCATTGCTTAATGAAGGATATAGCATTCGTCTTGCAGGAGAAGACGCGCAACGAGGAACATTTTCTCATCGACATGTTACTTTAGTAGATTTTGAAACAGGCGAACGCTATACAAGTATAAAAGAATGTATTGAGCAAAATGCTAAAGTTGAAATTATAAATACTCTTTTGTCTGAAGAAGCTGCCATGGGTTATGAATATGGATACGCGGTAAGGCAAGCTAAAGGTTTGGTTCTTTGGGAAGCGCAATTTGGTGACTTTGCTAACGGCGCACAAGTTATTATTGATCAATTTATTGCTGCTGGTGAAACAAAATGGGCTCAATCACAAGGTCTAGTTTTATTACTGCCGCATGGAATGGAAGGTCAAGGAGCTGAACATTCAAGCGCCCGTTTAGAAAGATTTTTACAACTTTGTGCAAATGCAAATATGCAAATTTGTTACTTTACTAACGCTGCCCAAATTTATCATGCATTAAGAAGACAATTGCACCGTAATTTTAGAAAACCTCTTGTCATTATGACACCTAAAAGCTTTTTGCGTAGCCCAAGAGCTGCAACAACTCTTGAAGAACTTGCTTCAGGCACCTTTGAAGAAATTTTAGATGATCCACGTATTTCTAAAGCTCAGAAAATAGAAAAAGTTTTATTCTGTACGGGTAAAATTTCTCTTGACTTATTTGATGCTTTAGAAAAAGACGAATTTAAAAACAAAGCAGACACTATTGCAGTTATTAGAGTAGAGCAGTTATATCCATTTCATACAGAAAAAGTAACAAGCATTCTTTCACATTATAAAAATGTAAAAAATGTTGCTTGGGTTCAAGAAGAGCCTGCAAATATGGGAGCATGGACATATATCAGGTTTGAATTAGAAAAAGTTTTAGAGAAGATTGGAATACAGTCTAAATTAATGTATTTTGGTCGAAGCAGAAGAGCAACTCCTGCTGTAGGATTAGAAAAACAACATTTTATTGAACAAGATAAATTAATTCACGCCGCACTATTAAGTAACGAGTCGACTGAAATATGACGTTTAATTTTTGTCGACTTCTTCGTTAACTTTTAAATTTATCAAAAATTTTTAAAATATTAAAATAATAATAGCTTGGAATTATTTTATACCCTAATAAATTATAAAATGAAGAATCCTTCCTGATATACTATTGAACGAAATGAAAATTACAGTTATGAATTAAATCTAGTCCTTTAAGTTTAAAAGAGGAATTTTATGTCAAAACGAATGAGTATAACTATCATCGCATTGGTTATCGTGTTTGGATGTGTATTTGGTTGGTATGGATTACGCCAATATTTTATTAAAAGCTTTTTTGCTAAATTTGAGCCACCTCCACAAGTTGTTAGTGTAGTAAAAGCCAAACTTGATAATTGGCAACCGTATCTGTATTCTGTTGGTTCTTTAAGTTCAATTAATGGTGTTGATATTAGTGCTGAAACAGCTGGACAGGTAAAAGCAATTTACTTTGATTCAGGAAAATTTGTAAAACAAGGAGAACCACTAATTCAATTAGATGACTCATCAGAACAAGCTCAATTAAAAGATATAGTTGCTCAGCTCCAGCTTGCACAAGTAAATGATAAAAGAATAAAACAATTATTTACTCAAGGAGCTGCTTCATTATCTGCAGTAGATGATTCGTCTTCAAAAGTAAAACAATTAACTGCAAATTATGAAAATGCTAAATCTTTAATTGCAAAAAAATTAATTAGAGCTCCTTTTAGTGGAAAAATTGGAATTAAACAAGTTAACGTAGGCCAATTTATTCAAGCTGGTTTTGCTTGTGCAAGTTTACAAACTTCTAATGCTTTATACGCACAAATCACACTTCCACAGCAAGATACAAATAAGGTATTTATTAATCAAGAAGTCATAGTAAATGTGGATGCTTACCCAAATATTAATTTTAAAGGGAAAATTAATGCTGTTGATTCTAAAGTAGATGAAGCTACAAGAACAATTCATGTCCAAGCTACAATTGACAATACAGAAAATAAATTATTACCTGGAATGTTTATTAGCGTAAAAGTTGCTTTACCTATTGTCCCAAATTCAATTATTTTACCGCAAACAGCAATTACATATACCTTGTATGGCGATTCAGCTTTTGTTGTTACTTTATTAAATCAAAAATCAGATAAAGGTGATGAATTAGCAACAGTGAAAAGAGTTTTTGTGAAAACTGGGGAAAAAAGAGATAATTTAGTAACAATTATAGAAGGAATAAAAGAAGGCGATACAGTTGTCAGTAGTGGACAACTTAAATTAAATGATGGAGCAAAAATAGCCATAAACAATTCTATCAATCTTTAATAGATTGAGTGAGCTGAGGAAGAAAATGAAATTTACCGACATATTTATTCAAAGGCCAGTGTTGGCATCAGTCGTTAGTATTTTAATTTTCATGGTTGGTTTAAAATCAATATTTAATCTTGATCTTAGACAATATCCTAAAGTTGAAAATACCGTTGTTACCGTATTAACCACTTATCCAGGTGCAAGTGCACAATTAATGCAAGGATTTATTACTCAACCAATTCAGACTTCTGTATCATCAGCTGAAGGAATTGATTATATTAATTCTTCCAGTTCACAGGGTGTGAGTAAAATAGAAATTCACTTAAAATTGAATTTTAATTCTACAACTGCATTTGGTGATATTTCAGCAAAAGTAAATGCGGTTCGCGCACAACTTCCTAAAGATGCAAATGATCCAGTAATAACAAAGACAACAGGAAGTACATTAGCTGCTTTGTATATTAGTTACTCTAGTGAGAAAATGTCTGGACCGCAAATTTATGATTTGCTTGCAAGGGTTGTACAACCAAAAATGCAATCGGTTTCAGGAGTAGCTAGTGCAGATATTTTAGGGGGAAATCCTTTCGCTATGCGAGTTTGGTTAAACCCAGAAAAAATGGCTGCTTTAGGAGTAACAGCCGATGAGGTCGGTTCAGCACTACGCGCAAATAGTTATTTATCAGCAGCGGGACAATTAAAAGGACAATATACTATCACTAATATTAGTGCTGCTACTGATTTACATAGTGAACAAGAATTTAAAGATTTAGTAGTAAAACAAATAAAAGGTAAACTCATCCGAATGCGGGATGTGGCTGAAGTTGAATTGGGCTCTCAAAGTTATTCTTCTTCTGTTACTTTTAATGGAAATAAAGGAGTTTTTATAGGAATTCAACCAGTTCCATCAGCAAATCCTCTGACTGTCGTAAAAAATATTCGTGAAGTAATTCCACAAATTGAAAAAGATTTGCCACCATCTCTTAAGCAACTTATCGTTTATGATTCAACCGAGTTCATTTCAGCTTCCATTAATGACGTAATAAAAACTTTAGTTGAAGCTACAATTATCGTTATTGTTGTTATCTTTTTATTTTTAGGCTCACTTCGTTCTGTAAGCATACCTATCGTAACAATTCCTTTATCATTAGTAGGCGTTTGTTCCCTTATGATGGCTTTGGGTTACTCAATTAATCTTCTAACTCTTTTGGCGATGGTTTTAGCAATTGGACTTGTTGTTGATGACGCTATTGTTGTTGTCGAAAACATCCAACGTCATATTGAAGAAGGAAAATCTCCACTAGATGCAGCTCTTATTGGAGCTAGAGAAATTGCAATGCCAGTTATCACTATGACTATTACTTTAGGTGCTGTGTATGCACCAATTGGTTTAATGGGTGGTTTAACAGGCGCATTATTTAAAGAATTTGCTTTGACACTCGCAGCTTCAGTTGTTGTATCAGGAGTTGTTGCATTAACGTTGTCACCAATGATGTGTTCAAAAATTTTAATTCATGAAACAAATGACAAGGGATTTGCAAAATGGATAGATAAGAAATTTAACCAGTTACAAAAAAAATATGAAAATCTTTTGCATTCGGTTTTACAAACTAAACCTGTAGTTGTTTTCTTTGGCTCTGTTGTATTAGTAAGTGTCTTTTTCTTATTTTTATTGACACCAAAAGAGCTTGCACCTAAAGAAGATCAAGGATTTTTAGCAATCTTTTCTACAGCTCCGCAATACGCCAATGTTCGTTATTTGGAACGTTATACCAAAGAAATTGATAATATTTTGCAAAAATATAATGAACGTGCCGCTAATTTTAATGTAAATGGTATGGGTAGTGAAAATGCGGCTTTCTCAGGACTTATATTTAAACCTTGGGGTGATAGAAAACGCACTGCCATGAAGTTACAAGAAATCATTCAAAAAGATCTCAACCAAATTGCAGGTGTGAAATCATTTATATTTTCTATGCCTGATTTACCTACTGGAGCAAGTGGGATGCCAGTGCAATTTGTGTTAAAAACAACAGATGATTATAAATTTCTATATTCTGTAATGGAAGATTTAAAAGCAAAAGCTAGAAAAAGCGGTTTATTTATAGTTGTAGATAGTGATTTAAGTTTTGAATCTCCACAGTTAAATATTAAAATTGATAAGAATAAAGCCACCGAAATGGGTATTACAATGCAAACAATTGGTAATTCTCTTGCTACAATGCTAAGTGGTGCATATACAAATTTATACAATATGAATGGCAGAAGTTATCAAGTTATACCTCAATTAAAAGATGTTAATAGAAGCAATCCTGAAGAATTAAATAAAACATATGTCAGAAATAGTTCAGGAAATCTTGTTCCTTTATCTAACTTTGTGACTTATCAGGTGACATCTGAACCAAGTTCATTGAATCAATTTCAACAGTTAAATTCTGCAACATTATCTGCCGTTATGATGCCTACTCAAACAACAACAACTGGCCTTAATTACTTAAAAGCAGAAGCTGAAAAGTTAATGCCAAGAGGGATGTCCTATGATTTCTCGGGTGACTCTCGTACCGAGCAACAAGAAGGAAATGCATTACTAGGAACATTTGCATTCGCTTTAGTCGTTATATTTCTTGTTTTAGCAGCACAATTTGAAAGTTTTAGAGACCCCTTAGTTATCATGTTTAGTGTTCCTATGGCTATTTGTGGTGCATTAATACCGTTAAATATTGGTCTTGCTACTATAAATATTTATACAGAAATTGGTTTGATTACTCTTATTGGCTTAATTACAAAACACGGTATTCTTATGGTTGAGTTTGCAAATGAATTACAACATAAAGATAAAATTGACTTAGAAACAGCCATACAAAAAGCTGCATCTGTTAGATTAAGGCCAATATTAATGACAACAGCGGCAATGGTATTAGGTGTTATACCGCTAATTATTGCAAGTGGTGCAGGTGCTTCTAGCAGGTATAATATTGGATTAGTAATTGCATCGGGTCTGACAATTGGTACTTTATTTACATTGTTTGTAGTTCCTACAATGTATACTTTGATTAGTAAGAAAAAATCTTAACAAAGTATTATACAAGCAATCAGTAATTTTTATAATTATTAATAGCTGCCGTTAATTTATTATAAATTACTCTTAATCCGTTATCTCCATCTAAGAAAACAGACTTCCCATTTGGATTTGAAACCATCGTATTAATATTATTAATGGCATCAAGAATTGTTTGATTCACATAGTTTAAATCATTTCTAATTTGTTGCTTTCGCATATTTAAAATTCTAATATCTGGATTATAAATTTGAGCATCATAAATAATAGTGTTTAACAATACTGGAATTCCAGAATTGGATGTATAAACAAAGTTATTATTTGTATCACTAACTAACTTTGCCATTTTATCAACGCCATCACTAGTAAGTGATGAAGTTATATTTTGTACTGAGGTCATTTCACTATTACTAAATCTGCAAGTACTTAACATATAAGTATTGTCATTTACGTTATTACTTAAGTTGCGTAATGAAACATACACAGACTTTGCGCTATTATATAAATCATATGTAGGAGAATACAATTTTTTTACATCAGCCGAATCAACATATGGGGCTGTAGTATCTTTTGTTCCTACATCATTTGAAGGACCACATGTTACATTTAAAAGTATACAGGTTAGTAAAATAAAAATTTCTTTTAGCCTAAAAATCCCCATACATCCTCACTGAAGATCTATGGGGTTTTCGGTTGACTTTTTTCTAAATATGAGAGGTTTTCGTATTTTTTTTAAATAGTTAAAATGTTAATATTTACAATTACCTGGAGTTCTTGGGAAGGGGATAACATCCCTAATATTATTCATACCTGTTACCCACATAATTAAACGTTCAAGTCCAAGCCCAAAACCAGCATGTGGTACAGACCCAAAGCGTCGTAAGGAAACATAAAAATCCATATGCTCAGTATTTATTCCTTTTGCCTTCATTCTTTCAATTAAAATATTTTCTCTATCTTCACGCTGGCTTCCACCTACAACCTCACCTATCCCAGGCATTAAGACGTCCATCGCCCGCACTGTTTTACCATCATCATTTAAATACATATAAAAAGCTTTTAACTCTTCAGGATAATTAAAGACAATCGTTGGAGATTTAAAATGTTCTTCACATAGATAGCGTTCATGCTCACTTTTTAGGTCACAGCCCCAATACACTGGGTGTTCAAAATTTTTCCCACAACTCTTTAAAATTTCTATTGCTTCAGTATAGGAAACACGAATAAAAGGTTTTTCTAAAGCTAAGCGCAAATATTCTCTTGTGTCTAATTGTGTTTTTTGAATACAAACATCAAGATCATCATGACAATTTTCTAATACATCCGCTACAACAAAACGAATCATATCTTGTGCAAGTTGCATATTATCTTCTAAATCAGCAAAGGCAAATTCAGGTTCAACCATCCAAAACTCAGCTAAATGCCTTGAAGTATTTGAATTTTCTGCGCGAAAAGTGGGGCCAAAAGTATATATACGATTCAAACCCATAGCGAGCAATTCGCCCTCTAATTGGCCTGTAACACAAAGCATAGTGGGTTCTTCAAAAAAATCTTGCGTAAAGTCAACTTTTCCTTCTTTTGTCTTAGGCACTTTTTCCAAATCGAAATTTGTCACTTTAAAAGACTCGCCAGCCCCTTCTCCATCAGCCGTGGTTAGTAGTGGAGTATGAACATAACAAAATCCGCGTTGAGTAAAGAACTGATGAATTGCGAAACTGATTCTGCTTCTGATGCGAAAGACGCTTGAATATGTAGATGTTCTGACACGCATATGTGCATTATCGCGGAGATATTCATAGGTCATTTCTTTTTTCTGAAGAGGGTAAGTTTCTGGATCGGCAAAACCATATATAGAAACAGCAGTAGCTTGCAATTCATATTTCTGCCCTTTTCCAGGGCTTAGTACTAAATTACCTGTGATTTTTACTGAACAACCTGTGGTTAATTTTTCAATATCAGAATAATTTGATATATTTGCATCAACAATAACCTGCAAAGACTTGGCACAGGTCCCATCATTAATCTCTAAAAAGGAAAATTTTTTAGAACCTCTTTTAGTCCTTAACCACCCTGCAATTGAAATCTGTGAGGGAGGGATATTATCCGCATGAATTTCAGATATCTGAGTCAGCCCAGAAAGTAATGTCGACATTGTTACACCTATGAAAATTTAAAAAACAAATTGGGATTACACCGTTATGATAAAATAAAATGGTCAATATCACCCTTATGCCCAAAGTTCAGAGTATGTCATAAGCTTTGATTTTGTGCAATGAATTGCTATTTTTTAATAGGAAGGTTTCAAACATTTAAAAGGAGAATTGCTTTGAAAAAAATTCAATTTAGAAAAAGCAACCTGAGATTGTTTTGTTTGTTCCTTGGGTGCATTTTGAACTCTAACTTTAGTTTTGCACAAAAATATTGGATACGCCAAAGTGAACGTGACAACGAACGCTGGTCAATGAGCACCTATTTTACCGAAAAAAATAAATTAAAATATTCAGACTTTTTATTAAGATTTTATAGCGATGGAAGCGGAAAAAATTCACCTCGCTTGGAACCTTTTGTTTATGGCCTTTGGTATAATGGACTGACAAGTGATGGAAATCAATGGGAAGGTGTGGGTTATGGGGGCAGTATTTACTTTAACAATTTTATTTCAGGCATATTTAAAATCCCAACCCCAAATATTGTACCAGGTGCATTTGGTGAACACCGTGAAGAAGTTGCACGAGGAGTAAGTAGAATAGATTCTTATGGTCCTTCCTTGCGTTTTTTTGGTCGTAATCAGCAAGATTCCGCCTTATATTTAAATCTAAAAAAAACAGAGCGTGACTTACTTGCTCAATATTATGAGGAATGGAATTGGGAAGCTGCTACTGTTATTTATCTAGCCCAAAGCTTGAGAGTAGAAGGCTCATGGTTATTTAGCAATGATGACTGGCCTGCTTTTCCATCATCATATGCCAAACAAACAGGATTTAAAATTGGTGGTGGATTAGAAATAGGTTTTTTTAGAGTGAGTGCTTTTTTTGAAAAAACTTCATATTCAATAAAAAATCCGTCTCCTAATACTCTCCGTTCCTTTGATGAAATACGCAGAGTTATTCAAGTTGGTATTTCAATTTAAGATACTAATTGTTGCGATGAGTCAGAGCATTCTGAAATAATTTTTTCAGCAATTGTATTTAAAGGTAACACTAAATCTACAGCACCTTTTGCAATAGCTTTTTTAGGCATTCCAAATACAACCGAAGTTTCTTCATCTTGTGCAATTGTTAAACTTCCTACTTTTTTAAGTTCCAGCAGACCATCAGAACCATCAGCCCCCATGCCAGTAAGTATTATTCCAAGTGCATATTTTCCAACATTTCTCGCAACAGAGGAAAATAAAGGATTTGCAGATGGTCTTACTCCTTGAATAAGAGGTCCTTCTTTTAATCTTATGATATAATTATGTTGCTGGCGTAGAATTTCCATATGCAAATCACCAGGAGCTAAGTATGCTTTTCCAGGTTCAATGGTTTCATTTTGTTCAGCTAATTTTACTTTAAATTGACAAACATTATTTAAATTATTGGCAAATCCTTGTAAAAATTCTTTAGCCATATGTTGGACAATTAAAATACTAGGAATATTTTCTGGCAATTGTGAAAGTATTTTTCTAAGAGCATCGGTTCCACCGGTAGATGCTGCAATAGCTATTAGCTTAATTGCTTGTTTATTAATTGGATTTCTTGGCAAAGGGTTTATATGTTGTTTTTTTGTAACTATTGATTCAATTTTTAATAATGGTTTGAGTGATATTCTGGCTGCTAACTTTACTTTATGAATTAATTCTTTTGCTATTACCTCAACATTAGAACCTGGTTGAATGACTTGCTTAGGAAAAATATCTAAGGCTCCATAAGTTAAAGCTTTTAATGCGTTTTCCGAATTTTCTTTTGCATAACTACTAATAATAATTGTAGGAGTGGGATATTGTTGCATCATTTTTTGCAAAAAAGTAAATCCATCCATTTTAGGCATATGCAAATCTAAAGTAATCACATCAGGCTTTTTTTGCTCAATTATTTTAAAAGCCTCAAAAGGATCCTGTGCAGTTGCAATTACTTCAATTTGATGATCAAAGCTAAGAAGAGAACTAAAAAATTTTCGCATTGAAATTGAATCATCAATGATTAATACCTTTATTTTCTTTTTATGAATATTTCTCTGAGTCAATTTAACCTCATTTAACTTTTATTCATTTTAGCTAAGTTAGAAAAGAAAGAATAGGTAACAAAGTACCAACAAAGACATTGTCTTTAACACGGAGAGGGGAAGAAGGTTTGAGCTTTAAGACTACTATTTAGTTCAATATCTGAATAAAAGACTTGCATTAGGGTTAGACCCCATGCAGGCGCACATACTCCCATTTGGTTTCTATTTTTATGTAAAAAACCTTCGGTTATGGTATTCTTTGGTAATTTATTGCTTGCTATATCAACCGCTGTTCCTACCATATTGCGTATCATGTTTTTCAAAAAACCATCGCCCCAAATATCGATAATAATGCATTCAGGATAAACAGGATGAAATTGTGTATGAATTTTATAGATTTTTTTTTGCGTATTTTTAGCTCCACAATCCACAGCACGAAAAGCAGAAAAATCATGCTCTCCAACATAATTTTGGAATTGCAAAAAAAGTTCAGACTTATCTAATTTTGAACGTACGTGCCAACATCTACGCGTTAAAAAAGCATGTTCAGAAAATCCATTCCAAATTAAATATCTATAATGTTTTCCATTTGCTGAAAATCTGGCATGAAAATCACTTTCTACATGTTCCACTGAATACAAAGAAATATCCAAATGTAAATGTGAATGAAAAATTCCGTTCAGACCTTTCAAAATTCTATCCAAAGAATATTTTGTTCGTGACTGAAAATTTAAGACAAAGCAATTTGCATGAACACCAGCATCTAAACGACTACAACCAGTTAAAGTTACAGTTTCTTTAGTTAAAATAAACCAAGCTTTTGAAATTGCTTCTTGCACTGTAAAAACATTTGGTTGTTGTTGATACCCATGAAATTTTTCACCATTCCAAGAAAATGTTAATTTAAAGTTTTGGTATTCATTTTCTTCCATTTAAGATTCACCTGTTAGTAAAAGAATTTGCTCTTTTAATATAAAAATTTTATCCCTCAATTGAGCCGCTAATTCAAAATCCATTTTTTGCGAAGCTTTTAACATTTCTTTTTGCATTTTTTGGACATATTTTTCCAATTTTTTAGCGTCTTTTAAAATATTTTCATCATCTAAATTTGCTATTGCCTGAATTAATTTTTCTTGAAATGCATCACCATAGTCAAGATTATATATTTTCTTTAAATCATCTGGTATTTTTTTATATACTGTTTGAGGTGTTATATTATTTTCGGTATTGAATTTTTCTTGTTTTTCTCTTCTTCTAGAAGTTTCTTCAATGCAATATTGTATACTTTCAGTTTGTTTATCAGCATATAAAATAACTCTTCCATTAGCATTTCTTGCTGCTCTACCAACAGTTTGAATTAAACTTGTTTTACTTCTTAAAAAACCTTCTTTATCTGCATCTAAAATAGCAACTAAGGAAACTTCGGGTAAATCAAGCCCTTCACGTAAGAGATTAATTCCTACGAGAACATCAAAAATACCTAATCGAAGATCTCGTAATATCTCAACTCGCTCAATGCTTTGAATTTCCGAATGAAGATATTTTATTTTTATACCAAATTCTGCATAATAAGCAGTGATATTTTCTGCCATTTTTTTAGTTAATGTAGTAATTAAAACTCTTTCTTTTTTTGCAATCACACTTTGAATTTCAAATAAAAGATCATCAATTTGCCCTTTAGCTGGTTTAACAAGAATTTGAGGGTCAATTAAACCAGTAGGACGAATAATCTGTTCAACAATCTCAGATCCTGCATGTTCTAATTCATATTTAGCGGGAGTTGCTGAAACATAAATAGTCTGACCCATTCGATCTTTAAATTCGTCAAAATTTAAGGGACGATTATCTAGTGCAGCTGGTAAGCGAAATCCATATTGCACTAATGTTTCTTTTCTTGCTCTATCTCCACGATACATGCCGCCTATTTGCGGAACTGTTACGTGACTTTCATCTATAACCAATAAATAATCTTTTGGAAAATAATCTAATAAAGTAGAAGGTGGTTTACCAGGCTCTCGTCCATCTAAGTAACGAGAATAATTTTCTATTCCCTGACAGTACCCTATTTCCCGGATCATTTCTAAATCATGTAATGTTCTTTGTTCTATACGTTGTGCTTCAATGTGCTTTCCATTCTTTTTAAACTCAGCAACTTTTTCAAGTAAATCATGGCTAATTTGTGAAATTACCGCATCTATCTTTTCATTTTCTAACACGTAGTGTGAAGCAGGATAGATATTTATTTTTTGAATTTTTTCTATTACCGTTCCTTTCAAAGCATCAATAGTTGATAACTTTTCTATCTTATCTCCCCAAAATTGAATGCGTACGGCTTTTTCATTTTCTGATGAAGGAACAACTTCAATTATATCTCCTCTTACTCGAAATTTACCTCTTTCTAATGAAATATCATTTCGAGTATATTGAATAGATATCAGCTGACGGATAAAATCATCTCTGGCAAATTCTGCATTTAAGTTTAAAACTATTCTTGAATTTAAATAGGTATCGGGCGCTCCTAAACCATAAATACAACTTACAGAACTGACAATAATAACGTCACGCCGTTCAAATAAAGCTTTTGTTGCACTATGGCGCATTTTATCTATATTATCGTTGATAGAAGCAGACTTATCGATAAAAGTATCTGTGCTTGGTAAGTAGGCTTCAGGCTGGTAGTAGTCGTAGTAACTGATAAAATATTCAACTGCATTATTTGGAAAAAGTTCTTTAAATTCTTGGAATAATTGTGCTGCTAAAGTTTTATTATGCGCAATGACTAAAGTTGGCCTTTGGGTTTTTGCAATAACATTTGCAATTGTAAATGTTTTACCAGAACCAGTTACACCAAGTAATATTTGTTCTGAAAGTCCTGTTGCTAGGCCTGTAACTAATTTTTCTATAGCCTGTGGCTGATCTCCTGTGGGAGTAACTGGCCAAGAAATTTCAAAAGGTTTATCAGACATAGTATTTTTCCAATGAATTAAGCATATTTTTGAATCATTTTTGCTACCGATTGCACCCAGTTAGAATCTGCATTTAAGGAAGGTATAAGGCGTAAATCTTCTCCACCTATTCCTAACCACTGTTCCTTAGCTCGCATTTGAATTTCTTCTAGGGTTTCTAAACAGTCAGCTACAAAAGCTGGGCAAAATACAGCTATTTTTTTATAACCTTTATCAGCTAAATCTTGCAAAATAAGATCTGTGTAAGGTTTAATCCAAGGATCTTTCCCAAGTCTTGACTGAAAAGAAGTTGTGTAATTTTGTGGAGCCAAATTTAGTTTTTTAGCTAGAAGTCTCGTAGTAGCAAAACATTGAGCTCTATAACAAAACTGGTTTTCTTTTTCAATTTTATCACAGCAATTTTCTTTTGTTAAACAGTATTTTCCTTTTGTTAAATCGGACTTTTTAACATGTCTTTCAGGTAATCCATGATAACTAAACAAAATAAAATCAGCAGAATAATCGGATAAGAAATTCTTTGCTACTGTTGAAAAACTATCAATAAATAACGGGTCATCAAAGAAAGGGGGAATATATACAACTTGTGGCACATTCCACATTTTATGAATGACCTTGCTTACTTTTTCAAAAACAGTTCCTGTTGCAGCAGATGAATACTGTGGAAATAAAGGAAAAACGATAATTTTACTGACACCCGCATGATTCAATTTAGAAATTGCTTCATCAATAGAAGGATTTTGATATCGCATGGAAACTTCTACTTGATAATCATCACCCAATAATTTCCCAACTGCCATACCTAGTTGCCTAGAATGCATTAATAAAGGTGAGCCGTGCTCTTTTGACCAAATGCTTTTATAAGCATGCGCTGATTTTGGGCTGCGGAAAGGCAAAATAATACAACGCAATAAAAAGAAACGTATCACTGCAGGAATATCTATTACCCTTGGGTCAGAAAGAAATTCCTTTAAATAACGCCGCACAGCTTTTGTTTCAGGAGCATCGGGAGTTCCCACATTCACTAACAATACCCCAGTTTTTACCTTTGGTTCCATAGATTATACCCTTTAGCAAACAACCTAAAACACTTTTAGAAGGCATTTTTCATCCAAATAGGAAAAAGAAGACCCAGCACATTCCAACGCATTGAATTAACATGAATGATATTAAGATACCATAAGGGATTAGGAAAAAATGTTTAGTATCCGAAACCGTTTTTTATTTCTGATGTGTGGATTAACAGCGCTAGTATCCACGGTTTGTTTGACATTTGGTGCTTGGTTATTATTTTTGCAACTAAAAAATTCATCTTTTAAAATTTTAAACTCTGCAAAAGAAACGTTAAATACTTCTTTAGATTTTCAATTTTTAAAATTAGATGGCGATAGCCGCATCATTGCAAATTTTTCTCAATTTATTAAAGAAATTGAGTCTAGACAAAGTTTAGCTGTTTTAAAAATTGCAAAAAAATTTCAAGAAGAATTAGAATTATCAGATGTACATAGTTATGACAATGATGGAAATCCAATATCTTTAGGAGAAAGTGGAAACCAAACCTTTATTAATTTCTTTTCTGAAAACAAAAATAAAATTTTATTTGATAGTTTTAAACAAGCTTTAGATGGAAAAAATTCTTCTAAATTTATGTCAAGTAATAATTTAAAAATTATTCATCTTTCTCCTGTAATCTCTGAAAATAAAAAAGTATGCGGAATATTATCAACTACTTTTAATTTAGATAGAAAGTATTTACAAAAAATAGCAAAAATAACCGGAGTAGATATATCTTTTTTTAGTGAATCTCAAATGCTATCAAGCTCAATTGAAGACGAAAATGAGATTGAGATAATAAAAAAAGAATTTGGGCATTTAAAAAATGAAAAAAATAAAGAAAATGATAAAACTTGGACTTCAAAAAATGGTTACTACCATGCATTTAAGTTTAAACCTAATTTAGTAAATGAAAACGTAACAGCTTTCCTTTCTATCTCTAATAAAGAAAATGAATATGTATTTAATACCTCTAAAATATTTATTTTAATTCTTGGCCTAGGAATTTTTTTACTATCTGTTATTTTATCATCTTTTGGAGCAGCGGGAATTACCAAAGGTCTAAAAAAACTTGAAAAAAATGCAACAACCTTATCAGCTGGTAATTTGGATGTTCCGATTGTAAGTTATGGTACAGATGAAGTATCTAAATTAGCAAAAAGTTTTGAAATAATGCGTAATTCAATTAAAAATTTGATACAAAATTTAAAAGAAACTAATCTTTCTTACCAACGCTTTGTACCAAAAGAGTTTATTGATATTTTGAATAAAGATGATATTCGTAAAATTTTATTAGGAGATTTTTTGGAACAAGAAATGACTATTTTATTTTCAGATATTCGTGGATATACTAAACTTTCAGAAAGCTTAACTCCAAAGGAAAATTTTGAATTTATCAACGATTATTTAAAACTAGTTGCTCCTATTATAAAAGAACATGGAGGATTTATTGACAAATATATTGGAGATGGCTTAATGGCCTTGTTTCCTAATGAAGCATTTCAGGCGTTTAAGGCATCGCAAAAAATACTTTCAGCAATTAAACAACAAAATAGTGAAAATCAATATTCAATATTTGGTGAAGTAAACATTGGAATTGGTTTGAATACAGGTAAAGTTGTGATTGGCATTGTTGGGGAAGAAAAAAGATTAAATGCAACTGTAATTGGCGATGCTGTAAATACCGCTTCAAGAATAGAAAGCATGACCAAAGAAGTTAAAACTGAATTATTAATTTCTGAAAGCACATTCAAATCATTTGATGCTGAAGAAAAACAGCTGGTAGAATTTGCTGGAGAATTTAGTGTTAAAGGAAAAGATGAAAAATTAAAACTTTATAAACTTGCCAACTAAAATAATTATTTAACTTATATATTGATTCCAAAAACAACATTAAAAGACTGCTCTGTACCTGTATATGTTTTATCGCTAACACCATCTGCTTTTCTGACAAAAACTCTTTTTCCTAGGAAATAACCAAAACCAATGCTATATTTATCATCAATATTATAAGTTGGAATGATACTAAATCCAAAAGATCCTGCACTATAAATTTTTACAATTCCTGTATATACATAAGAATAAAATTCATTTTGTTTAGTTATAGCTGCAACGTTTAAATTAACTAAAGTATATAGGTCAAATTTATCATTTACATTAAATTTAAGTCCTGCAGTTCCTGCAAGATCTAATGAAGACAGTGTCAAATCGTAAGAATTGATACCATTATTTTTATGTCCCGTTGTATAATTATAGGAAAGACCTCCTCCTAAAACAGGATGAATATTGCTATTATCTATAAATGGAGCCATATACATGGCTCCCATATTCCAACCCGATAATTGCGGAAAATTTGGATTATCGGAGCTATCATCGGAATTTTTGTAATTATCAATTGAAGAATATCCACCTTGAAACATTAATGTTGAAGGGTTTCCTTTGGCATATGCCATAGTAATTACTGAGGAAGCTGCTAGCGTAAGTAATATTTTTTTCATTTTAAATTCTCTTTAAAAAAAAGCTAGGCAATATTTGAAATAGCCTAGCAATATTGAAATTGTTCTAACTAATTAAAAGTTAAAACCTACAATTACATTTGCTGAATGCTCATTGTATTGAAAATCTTTATTATAATTTGTATTTTGAACATTTAAATTCCTACGGTTATATGTATAACCTAAACCAACATTTAAGGATTCAGATAGGTCATAAGTTCCTATTAATGATGCACCAAAGCTATAAGTGTTTTTAAGATTTTCATCACCTTTATTATATGAAGTAGCAAAATAATTATAAAAAGAGTAACCAGCATTCACTAATGCAAACATATTGAAGTTATCTGCAAGTTCAAATTTTGCACCAACTTTAATAACTCCTTCGTAGGAATTTAAAGTTAAAGTATTCCCATTTGAAAAAGAATACCGCATTAATTGCGAATTTAAACCACCACCCACTACTGGCGCAATCATATCGTTAAATAGGGTGTAAAGGTATGTTACTCCTAAATTTCCACCATTAAAATTGTTATCATATGCACCATCAGAGAAACCGCTATAGTTTGTATAACCAGCATTTATTTGAACATCAGATGAGTTTCTTGCTGCATATGCAGAAGTTGTAATAACTATGGAAGCCAGAGTGAAGCTTAATTTTTTAGCAAACATTAAATAACTCCATTTATTTAAGCAAATAATTAAAAATGCTCAATTTTGGTAATTAAGCATAAATTTATATATTTGTAATTTTAATTAATTTCAATAAATTATTAAAATTTATTTTTACTTGTGTATATTTATTGTAAGTAATACATTTTTTATTAATTTTAAGTCTCGTAAATTTATTTTTTTAGATAACCTTTCAGTTAAAGATCTAATATTATGCAAAAATTTCAGTGAAACTTTATTAAAGCAATACAAATTTTTTTGCTATTATAGATAAAAATTTGTATTGATTAAAATTGCGACATAATATGTAAGAAGATTTTATCATGTATTATAAATATAAAATTTATTTACTCTTCTTTCTTTTACTTTCTTGTAGTATCGCATTTTCAAAAGATATTCTCCCTTGTAAACAAGATCAAGAAAGATTAAAAAAACGTTCTGAAGAGTTACAGCAAATTGTAGAGGAAGATCAATTAGATAGAAAGAATAATCCTGAAAAACTAGAATGGGAAACTCTTTTCCAAAGAGATGAAAAACGCAGAAAAAGAGTTGGAGAAATTTTTGGCGAAGGGTGTTTGCAAACTTCTTCTGATTATAAAAATGCTGCACTTGTATTCCAACATGGGAATGTTCCAGATCATTTTTTTCAAACTTTTTTATGGGCTAAAAATGCTGTTGACTTAGGAGATCAAAGTGCAAAACGACTTATGACTTTAGGTATTGATAGATATCTTGTGTACTCCGGAAAAAAACAACTTTTTGGAACCCAAGCTACATTATTATCAGATTCATCTTGTTGGTGCCTTAATCAAGTTGAATTGACTTTTCCTGACAAAAAAAGACTTGAGTATGCTGGAAAAAATTTGGTTGAATCATTACAATGGATTTCTTCTTTAAATTCTAAAAATCCTTCTTGTAAAATAATTCAGTTTTGCAACAGCAAAGCAAAAAATTCACCTTCTGGTACCATACCTGGTTTTTGGTAAAAAACATATTTCATCAATTACGTAAATCTATATAAACATAAAATGTAGTGAGTTATGTAATATAAAAATCCTTATTATAATTTTATATCTTCTGAAATTAAGCGCATGAGAATTTATTAATTAATTATGAAAAAAATTATTTATTAATTATGCAGAAAATATTTAATTTAAAAATGACAGATATTGTTCACATTTTTTTTCTCTATTGAATTCTTAATTTACACAATTTTTCGATAATTTTAAACTTATATCTGTAAAATATGTTTAATTAATAATTTGATTTTTTTATTTTTATAAATTAATAAAACATTTTAGAACAACTAAAAGAGGTCGTAATGTTTTCAAATTCAATAAAATATTTTTTAACTTTTTTCTGTTTCCTAAGCAATTTATCGTATGGAGTTGAAAATACAAAAAAAGGGATATCCTTAAATTTAGATGAACATAAAGAAATATCAGATGATAATGAAATCATTTATGTAGTTGAAGATAATGATGGCAATAAAAGTGCTAAAATTGCTAAAATAAATGGCAAACCAACTCTTGGAGGAGTTAATGAAGAGCCATTATTACTTTCTACTTATAAGATAGAAATTCCAGATATTAAAAAAAACAATCCAACTATAGTCCTTGATACATCCTCTCATCAAGATCTTGGCTGTTATGAAATAGTATTTTCTATAGACAGTTCAAATGTTTATATTTCCCAATTACCAAACTTTTTAAATACCGCTAATTCTTGTTCATTCAATGTATTAATGAATGGAAAATTTTATAAGAAAATTAATTTGCTAATAAACTATTCATTCAAAAAGTGGTGCAACTTAAATACTAATTTAGAAGCGACAAGAACAGCGAGAAAAATAAGTGAAAATTGTGAGATAGATTTAAATACTAAAGAAATAAATCTTACTAAACAAAACATAACTGATATTAGTCCTATATCAGGATTTGTTGCTTTAAAATATTTATATCTAAATGAAAATCAGATTAGTTACTTACCAATAAATATTTTTAAAAACCTAAATAAACTTTTCGGATTAACATTACATTCAAATCGATTAACAAAAGTTGATTATAATGATTTTAAAGGCTTAAAAAATTTGAAATATTTAAATTTAGGCTATAACAAGTTAAATTCACTACCTGAAAATTTATTGGAAGATTTAATTTCTCTTAAATATTTTAGTATTAATGAAAATAAGGAAATAGATTCTCTGCCAGAAAATTTATTTAAAAACAATCTATTTTTAGAAGAATTGGTTCTTTCTATTAATAAGATTAGAATTATACCAAGAAATATTTTTAAAAATTTGAAGAATATTAAAGAAATAGATTTACATTTTAATAATATTGAATTCTTAGAAAGTGATATTTTCTCAGAAAATGGAAAATTAAAAAATTTGAATTTAAGTATAAATAAATTTTCTAAATTCCCAGAAGATTTATTTTTTCCTCTCAAAAATTTAAGAAACTTAAATTTTTCAAGCAATTACTTTCCTGAAATACCCATAGATTTATTTAAAAATAATAAAAAACTTGAAAAATTAATTATCTATCAAAATGGTTCAAATGAGTTATCAATAAATCCTAAATTATTTGTCAAAGAAATAGAGAGCTTGAAGCATTTTTCTCCATATAATTCAACTGAAAATCAGATTGATCGATATAAATAATATTATTAAAACATCTAACCACTCGCCTCAGTAATAGAATCATCTCCCATTGAAATATTTCTTTCGGTTCTTGTTTGGGAAGATTTTTCTTCGAATGTATTTGTTTCTGTAAGTTCTCCAATATTTTCCAAACATTCTTTTAAGACATCTTCTAATTTACTGACAAAACGGACATCTACTTTTCTGCGTATGGTTAAAGGAAGCTCTGAAAAAGAACCTTTATTTTTTTCTGGTAAGCAAACAACCTTAATTCCAGATCTTAATGCTGCCAGTAATTTTTCTCTGACACCACCAATTGGTAATACCCGCCCATGGAGAGTTATTTCTCCAGTCACAGCAATATCTTGTCTTACAAATTGATTTGTCAGGGCAGAAACTAATGCAACAGCTATAGCAATACCAGCACTGGGCCCATCTTTTGGTATGGCACCTGCTGGAACGTGTAAGTGTATGTCATATTTTGTAAACTTATCGGTCTCAATTTTTAATTGATCTGCTAATCCACGCACACAGCTTAATGCAGTTTGTGCAGATTCTTTCATAACATCACCTAGCTGGCCTGTTAAAATAAGTTTGCCAGTTCCATTCATTAAAGTTACTTCTAATTCTAAAATTTCTCCGCCAGCTTGAGTATAAGCAAGACCAACTCCAACGCCTTTTCTTTTTTTGTAAATATCATGCTCATCATTAAAGTACCGTTCTTCACCAAGTAATTCCTTCGCCATTTTTGCTGTTACTTTTACTGATTTTCTATCTTTTCCTTTTTCATCATTCTCTGCTATATAACGTGCTAACTTTCTAGTTATAGTTGCTATATGCTTTTCTAAACTACGTAAACCAGATTCCCTAGTATAAGAATTAATTACTAATGTAACAGCATTATCTTGAAATTGAATTAATTCTGGATTTAAACCATTTTGACCAATAACCTTTGGAATAATATATTGTTTGGTAATTTCTGCTTTTTCTTCTTCACTATAACCGCTAACTTCTATAATTTCTAAGCGATCTCTTAGTGCAGCTGGAATTGTATCTAACCTATTTGCATTAGCTAAAAAAATGATTTGGCTTAAGTCAAAAGGAACAGAAATATAATGATCAGAAAAAGAGTGATTTTGTTCCGGATCGAGAACTTCAAGCAAAGCACTAGCAGGGTCACCTTTATAATCTGCACCTAATTTGTCAATTTCATCTAGCATCATGACTGGATTTCTAGTTCCGACAGATTTCAAAGTTTGAATAATTCTTCCCGGCATGGCTCCAACGTATGTTCTTCTATGCCCTCTTATTTCGGCTTCATCTCTAACACCACCTAAACTAATTCGGACAAATTTTCTTCCTAATGCTCTTGCAATACTCCGACCAAGACTTGTCTTACCTACCCCTGGTGGACCAACAAAACATAAAATAGGCCCTTTTAATTCAGGATTTAATTTTTTTACTGCAATATATTCAAGAATTCTGTCTTTAATCTTTTCTAGTCCATAGTGATCTTCATCTAAAATTTGTTTACAATGCGACATCTCAATTTTAGAATCACTCATTTTTGTCCAAGGAAGATCGATCATCCATTCTAAATATGTACGAGTTAAAGTTGCCTCACTAGAGTCTTGATTCATTCTTTCTAAACGACGCGCCTGTTTTAAACATTCATTTTGTGCATCGTTTGTCATTCCGCTTTTTATTATTTTTTCACGAAAATCTTCAATTTCTTCTTTACCATCAAGCTCTCCTAACTCATGTTTTAGAGCTTTTAATTGTTCTCTTAAATATTGTTCTCTTTGATTTTTTACAGTTTCTTCTTTATGACTATGTGAGTATCCTCTACTACTATTATTTGAATAGGATTCTAATTCTTTTAATAATAATGAATATACTTTTCTTAGTCTTTCAAATGGATCTGATGTAGCTAAAACTTTTTGAGCTTCTACTATTTTTAGACCTAAGTTACTTGCAATTAAATTAGCTAATCTTCCTACATCATTTATATCTTCAATTAGCATTAAAAGATCAGGTGATATAGAGCGCCCAAATGGAACTAATTTTTCTAATAATTCTTTTACTGCTCTACATAAAGCTTCACCTTCTTGGCTTGTTTCTTTATCTAATAACAGTTTCATACTGACAACAGGATAAGGTTCTGATTGTTTCAGACCTAAAATATAAGCACGAGATACTCCCTGAATGAGAACTTTTGTTCTTCCATCAGGTAATTTTCTTGTTCGCATAACTGTTGCTACTGTTCCTACATCATAAACATCAAAAGGAGGGGGGGTTGTTACTTTCAGTTCAATAAAAGCTTCATGTTCACGGTTTACTTCGGAACGAAAAGCAGATAAAAAAATAAATCTATCTTTTGCACAAGCTGCTTCTACTGCTCGCATACAAATATCTTCTGAAACAAATACAGGAAGAATCATTTGTGGAAAAACAACGATATCCTTTAAAGGTAACAAAGGAAGACAGTCAGCAACTTTATCAATTCCTTGCGACATGAAGTAAGAACCTCTTCTATAACAACATCCTTTTTAATTTTTTATGCTCATTATTTATTTTTACAGAATTGAATAAAGTATGTGAGTCGCAAAAATGGCAGGAATTTAAAAAAATTCTGCGGGAAAAAAATGCGCACTGCAAAAAAATGTTCAATTATTTTTTTGCAGTAGATTTTGCTTTGGCAGCAGTTGTAGAAGCTGGCTGCGACACAGAGGATTGTGAACGAGATCTTTGCTCCTGACGCTGTTGAACTTCTTCTTCAGAAAGAAATACTCTATCTGGTGCTTTTCCTTCTTTAATACATTCGGGAGTTACAATAACTTGCTTGACATTTCTTTGTCCCGGAATATCAAACATAGTCTCAAGCATGACATCTTCTAGAATAGCTCTAAGGCCACGTGCTCCCGTTTTTCTTTTGATGGCTTCTTGAGCTACGGCTGTTAAAGCTTCTGGAGTAAAATCAAGTTGAACCCTTTCATAACTAAACAATTTTTGGAATTGTTTAATTATTGAATTTTTAGGTTGTGTTAAGACCTGAACAAGGGCTGCTTCATCTAATTCCGCTAAAGTAACAATAACAGGAAGTCTTCCCATAAATTCAGGAATCATACCAAACTTTAATAAGTCCTCGACACGCACTTTTGCAAAAAGATCCGTAACGGTCATTTTAGCTTTATTTTTGATATCAGCACCAAAACCCATCGCTGTTTGTTCCATACGATTTCGGATGATTTCCTCTAATCCAGCAAAAGCACCACCACAAATAAAGAGAATATTTGTGGTATCAACTTGTAAAAACTCTTGTTGAGGATGCTTTCTTCCGCCACGCGGAGGAACATTTGCAACAGTTCCTTCCAATAACTTGAGCAAGGCTTGTTGCACACCTTCTCCAGAAACATCTCTTGTTATTGAAGTATTTTCACCTTTGCGTGCAATTTTATCAATTTCATCTACGTAAGCTATCCCTTTTTGTGCCTGTTCAACATCAAATTCGGCTGCTTGCAAAAGGTTTAAAATAATGTTCTCGACATCTTCACCAACGTACCCTGCTTCTGTAAGGTTTGTAGCATCTGCAATGGTAAATGGTACTTGTAAAATTCTGGCCATACTTTGTGCAAGTAAAGTTTTTCCTGAGCCTGTAGGACCTATCAATAAAATATTACTTTTTGCAAGTTCAACATCTTCTTTGTTAGCACTTGTTCCATGCTCAATCCGTTTGTAATGATTGTGAACAGCTACAGAAAGAACTTTTTTTGCCCTTTCTTGACCAATCACATACTCATCAAGAACCTTTTTAATTTCATTTGGACTTGGTACGCCTTCAGCAATTTGTGTAGCATCGTCCTTTTCCATTTCTTCAGCAATAATTTCATTACAAAGCTCGATACATTCATCACAGATATAAACGTTAGGACCGGCAATGAGTTTTTTGACTTCTCTTTGGCTTTTGCCGCAGAAACTACAATGCAATCCATGCGCTCCACCCGAGCCGCCACGTCCTGAAGAAAATTTCATTCCATTCTTTATCATATAAATTAACTACCTTTATTAAAGGCCTGTAAAAGCAATCCTGTCAGATCTAGGCAATAAAATATCGTCAACTAAACCATATTCCTTAGCTTCACTGGCAGACATAAAAAAATCTCTATCCGCGTCCGCTTCTATTTCAGATACCTTTTTACCTGTATGAGCTGCTAAAATTTGATTTAAGCGTTTCTTTAAAGAAATAATTTCTTTCGCTTGAATTTCAATATCTGTGGCTTGTCCACCAGCCCCACCGTGTGGCTGGTGAATCATAACTCTACTATTTGGTAGAGCATATCTTTTTCCTTTAGCTCCAGCAGCTAGCAACAACGCCCCCATACTAGCACACTGCCCTACACAAAAAGTTCTAACTTGTGGTCTAATAACTTGCATGGCATCATAAATGGCTAGACCAGCAGTAACACTACCACCAGGACTGTTGATGTAAAAACTAATATCCTTTTCAGGATCCTGTGACTCTAAAAAAAGGAGCTGAGCAACAATTAAATTAGCAACTTCATCATAAACAGGAGTACCTAAAAAAACAATACGGTCTTTTAATAAGCGGGACCATACATCATAGGAGCGTTCTCCACGATTGGTTTGTTCAACAACGATAGGGACAAGTGGCATACATCTTCTCCAAAGGACTTTCAGTGATCAATCAAATGTTAAATCTCACTAAGCAATTGTAAATATAACCTAGAGAATCTTTTACTGCAAAGTTGATAGAAAAAAAACTTACTGAAAGAAGTCTAAAAGACTTGCTTCATAAACTTGTAATGATGATACTTAGCTTGCTTCCCCGAATTCAGCAATGGAGAAGTAATCTTTGACATCAAATGCAATCAATTGGAGCAAAAATGTCTAGCTATCAAAGTATAAAAGATTTACAAATTGGGCATACTCAAATTCGCCCACGTAGATTAAGACTCAATCAACAAATTAGAGATCTTGTTGAAGAAAATACATTAACTAAAAAAGATTTAATTTACCCTATTTTCGTTTCTGAACCAGGCACAACAAAATTTGAAATTCAAAGTTTACCTGGAATTTCTAGAATTCCTTATCAAGATATCCTATCTGAAATTGAAGAAATAAATCAATTAGGAATTAAAGGGATCATGCTATTTCCTGTCATAGATAAAAACAAAAAGGATTTGCAAGGTAAAGAATCATATAATAGTAATGGATTAATGCAAAATACAATAAGAAAAATAAAGGAACAATTCCCAAATTTAGTAATTTTTGCTGATATTGCTTTAGATCCTTTTACTACACATGGTCATGATGGAATTACTGATCAAAATAATTATGTTTTAAATGATGAAACTGTAGATGTTTTATGTAAACAAGCGTTATCTTACGCAGCAGCCGGAGTTGATTTCGTATGTCCAAGCGATATGATGGATGGACGTATTGCAGCTATCCGACATGCATTAGACAAAGAAGGCTTCATTAATACAAGTATTCTTGCATATAGTGCAAAATATGCTTCGGCATTTTATGGTCCTTTTAGAGAGGCTGTCGCTTCTGGTGCAAGAGGATTGGATAAAAAAACTTATCAATTAAACCCAGCTAATTGTCTTGAAGCAATTAAAGAAGCGAAATTAGATATAGAAGAAGGTGCGGATATTATAATGGTAAAACCTGGCTTGCCTTATTTAGATATTCTTACAAAAATAAAACAACAAGTTGATGTACCTGTAGCAATTTATCAAGTAAGTGGTGAATACTCTCTGTTAAAACTTGCAGCTTCCCATAATTTGATAGATGAAAAATCAGCAGTCTATGAAACTATGCTTGCTATGAAGCGTGCTGGTGCAAATTTGATTGTTACTTATTATGCAAAGTGGATTTGTCAAAATATTCTATAATTTAATTAAATTTTTTAGAAGGAATTCCTATGTCTTCTCCAAAAAAAGAAAATTTAAAATTGAAAATTGAAACAACTTTAGAGTACATTATTTTTGCGAGTAGATGGCTTCAAGCTCCACTTTATTTTGGATTAATTATTGCACAAATAGCTTATACAATTAAATTTATTCAAGAACTAGTCCATATTATTGGTTCAGCAACAGTTACAACTGAGCTTCAGCTCTTACTTGGTATTCTTTCTTTGGTAGATTTCACAATGGTGGCAAATTTACTTGCAATGGTTATTATTGGCGGATATGCAACATTTGTTAGCAAATTAAATGTTGAAAACCATGATGATAAACCAGATTGGCTAGATCATATCGATCCAGGAACAATTAAAGTTAAATTAGCAAGTTCTTTAATAGGAATTTCAAGTATACATTTATTGCGTTCTTTTATAGATATTTCAGTTTCTGACATTGAAAAAATTAAATGGCAAATCATTATTCACCTAACATTTATAGCTTCCACTGTTTTCTTAGCAATTAGTGAATATATTATGTCAAAAAAACATATCAAACAAACACATTAGTTTTATTAACTTTTCTGTGCTATCTTAACTTAATGCTAATTGGATTTACGAATAAAAAGAGAGCAATTTATGAAAAAACTTGTTTTGTTTGCAGTAATCTTAAATTTTCTAAGTTACAAAATAATTTATGCACAAGAATTAATTGGATTTACAGAAGAGCTTCCGGGGCTTATCGAACTTGATGGAGATCAATTAAAAGGTCCAGTAATAGAAAAAGTAAGAAAAATTTTCAAAAAAGCTAAATTGAAAGAAAATTTAAAAGTTTATCCGTGGGCTAGAAGTTATGAGATGGCAAAACGAGAAAAAAATTATTTTGTTTTTCCAATGGCTAAAAACTCAGAAAGAGAAAAATATTTTAACTTTGTGGGTGTTTTATTTAATGTAAAAACCTATTTATATCAAAAAACAGAAAATATTATTAAAATTAAAACTCTTGAAGAAGCTAAAAAATACTCCATATGTGTCGTGCGTAATGATATAAGAGATCAATATTTAACGGAAAAAAACTTCCCAAATTTAATTAGATTTTCAGATCAAAACGAAGCAATTCATGCTTTAATCGCCAAAAAATGTGATTTTGCTATTTGTGCAGAAAATATTGAATTTATTTGGAAGAAAAATGTAAAAGAAAATTTAAATTATTTAGTAAAAAAATCTTTCCATGTAAAAGAAATAAATGGAGATAGGTATCTTTCAATTAGTAAACAAACAGATCCTGAAATAATAAAAAAACTTGCAACTGCAATGAAAGAAATAAATAAATAATTTACTTCTGAAAACTAAAATTAAAAATAAAAAGGAATAACGTTTGTATATTGATACTATTAAAAAACTTCCAGAGCATTTAATAAACCAAATAAAAGCAGGCGAAGTTGTAGAACGCCCCTATAATGCAGTTAAAGAACTAGTAGAGAATTCTATTGATGCTCAAGCAAAAAATATTGTAATTGATTTGTTAGATGGTGGAAAACAACTTATAAAAATTACTGATGATGGTAAGGGAATTCCTGCGAATCAATTAGTACTAGCACTAGAAAGACATGCTACTAGTAAAATAAATAAGTTTTCAGATTTAGAAAAGCTTTCAAGTTTTGGATTTCGCGGTGAAGCACTTCCAAGCATAGCTTCTGTATCAAACTTTTCGCTTCGCTCTAAAACTGCTGAGCAAGAATATGGTTCAGAATTAATTGTAAATTACGGAGAGAAAAATTCCATAAAAAATATTTCAATGACAAAAGGAACAATTGTCCAAGTAAAAGAAATATTTAAAAATGTTCCAGTACGTTTAAAGTTTTTAAAATCTACTGCAACCGAATTTGCGCATATCCATGATTTCATAACAGCAATGGCTTTTAGCAATCCAACTGTTGCTTTTAAATTAATGCATAATGGGAGAGAGGTTTTAAATTTTATTCAAAAAAGAACTCTACTTGAAAGATTTTCTGAAATTATTGGTGTTGAAAAAAATAATTTTATTCAATTAGAATTTAAAAGAGGCTCATTTGAAATAACAGGATTTGTTGGAAAACCAGAACTTGGAAAAAGTGTCCCAAGCCATTTTATAACTTTTGTGAACGGTAGATATGTGAAGGATAAAGTTATTCGCTCAGGAATTTTACAAGGATATCAAGGATTACTTCTAAAAGGTTTAGTAGCACCTGCTATTGTTTTTGTTACTGTAGATCCAAGTTGGATTGATGTAAATGTTCATCCCTCAAAAACAGAAATTCGTTTTTATGATTCTTTAGCTATTCAAGAATTTATTTCTATAGCAGTACAAGATCAATTGAAACATGGGATTAAAGAAAAAAAACCTTTAGAGAAAGATATAGGTTCAATTAATTCAAATAATTTTTCGTCGCTATTTAAAATTTCAAATTCAGAAAAAAAATCTCAAATATCTGTTGGAAGTAATACCTTAAAACCTAGTTATTATTCGCAAAATAAAGGGAGTGAAGTAGCTAAATTAAAAATGCCTGAATTTGAAAACAAAACAACAATAATTGAAGATAGTCCTATTGAGACTCCTAAATATGAAGAATGTTTGAAGTCTTATAATTATAATCAAAAATTTAATCCATTCGCATATGCAAATTATTTAGGCCAATTTGATAATTGTTATATTATTTTAGAAATTGAAAAAGAATTATGGTTCCTCGATCAACATGCTTTCCATGAAAGAATTTTATATGAGGAAATTTTATTAAATCATAAAGCAAGCAAAACTCCAAGACAAGATTTATTAGCCCCAATAATCATTCCATCACAAGAAGTTTTATCAGATATTATAATGGAAAATAAAAGTAAAATATTGTCTTTAGGATTTGAAATTGAGAAGTTAAAAAATAGCCATATTGCAATACATTCTTTTCCTAGTTTTTTAAATATCCAAAAAATTCCAGATATTTTTGATGATATTATAACAAGAATAGTTGCAGTTCATGGTTTACCTCAAGGTGAAACTTATCCTATTTTTGAAAAAATTTCTAAATTTACTATTGGAATTCAGGAAGAATTAAATTTAATTCCGTCCCAATTGAAAGATGAAGATGTTTTTCATCTTTTATTTGCAACTATGGCTTGTCATAGTGCAATTCGTGCTGGAGATCCTTTGAACTTTGAGTTAGTACAAAGACTTTTACAACGGGCTTGTGATGTAGATTTTTATTCCCATTGCCCACACGGCAGACCTGTTATTCGGAAATTTACTAGCAAGGATGTATCTTCGTGGTTTCTCAGAACGTAACTTCACAACTTAATTTTAAGGCTGTTATTATTGTTGGACCCACTGCAAGTGGAAAAAGTGCTTTAGCCCATCGAATTTATGATCATTATAAAGAAAAAAATGTAGAATTTGCTATTGTAAATCTTGATGCTTTTCAAATTTATAGTGAAGTGACAGCTGGTACCGCTAAGCCTTCTGCTGAAGAACAAAAAAAGTACAAATATTATTGTCTTGACTTGCTTCCTCCCCATGCTGCAATGGATGCAAATCTTTATGCAAAATTAATTCATACTCAATGCCAAGATTTGTATAAACAAGGAAAGATACCTTTATGTGTGGGAGGTAGTGGATTATATTTGAGAGCATTTTTACATGGCCTCGACAATTTCCCAGGTAGAAACGAAAAAATCAGAGAAAAAATTCGACTAATGGCAGAAGCTAATGGATGGAATTATTGCCATGCAGAACTTGCAAAAGTTGATCCTATTCGGGCAAGTGAGCTGCATCCTAATGACAAAACACGCATAGAACGAGCCTTAGAACTTTATTATCTTTTGGGTAAACCCATGTCCTCATTGCGCAGTAAAACACAAAACTTAGGGGATCAAAGTACTTTATTTCCTTCTTTTCTCATTCATTTAGAACCAAATGAGGCCATTTTAAAAGAAAAAATAAAACAGAGAGTACCTCTATTATTTGCTCAAAATTGGATTCAAGAAGTCATTTCTCTAATAGATAAGTATGGAGAAGAACTTATAAATTTTAATTCTATGCGAGCTATTGGGTACCAAGAAGTCATTCATTTCATACTTGAAAAAAAACCTCTCAAAGAAAAATTTAACTCTCTTTCAGCACCCCCAGAATTGCTTGAGCGTATATCAACTCTCACATGGCAATATGCAAAAAGACAGCTCACCTGGAACGCAAAAGAGAAAAAAGATGTCATAGTAACATTAAACTCAGAAAATGAGTTTACTAATATTGTTCTACTTATTCATGATTGGCTTAAAGAAAACAATATTCTAAAGTAGCATCAAAATCTATTGACTTATTTTTTTAAAAAGAGTTATAAGGTACCATATAAAAGTATGGTACCTTTTCCTTTAGAGGCTTCTTATGGTTGAGTTAACAAGTGCACAGTTTAAAGTAATGGAATATATTTTTAACCATATGGATAGCACCGGTACTCCTCCGACTATCAGAGAAATCGCTAGTTACTTTAATTGGAAATCAATCGGTAGCGCACAAGATGTTATCGCAGCCCTTAGAAAAAAAGGGTTATTATTAAGCAACGTACCTGGAAAATCGAGACAGATAGTTCCTACAAAAGAAGTTAGTGAGTACTTTTACCAGTACTATTCTAAAAGCCAAAATATATCAGCAAAAAAATACTCTACGAATCAGCACTCTTATCATAACTCTTCTTACCTTCCTCAGCCGCAAGTCTTACCAGGTTTTGAAGATTCCATCAGAGTACCTTTAATAGGTCGGGTTGCAGCAGGTTTTCCTCACGAAGCTATTGAAAATTCGGCTGAATACATTTCCTTTCCAAACATCTCTAAAAATAAAGCAAATAAGTTATTTGCACTTGAAATTGAAGGTTTAAGTATGGTTTTTGCTGGTCTGTTGCCGAAGGATATCGTTCTTGTAGAACTAGGTTCAGAAGCAAAAGATAATGATATAGTCGTTGCTTCATTAGGCTTTTCAGAAACAACAATTAAAAGATTTGCCAAAAAAGGCTCTTTTCAATATGAAAAAAATATTTCTCTTATATTAAACTCTGATGAAAAAGACCTTTCATTACCTAATGCTATCTTAATTCCAGAGAATCCTGAATATCTTCCTATCCCTTTTGGTACTCACTCTGATGACAAAATTATTGGTGTTGTGAGATCTTTGTATCGTAAAAATATTTTTTAATGATTGCTTTTCTAAATTAGATTTCATGTTGCGTAAAAAGCTTTTTAGCTATATACTAAAATTGCTTTTGTAAAAAACCTTTTGTGTTTTTTATTTTTTCTTCTAAATAATGTTGCTAAGTTACTTTATTTAGATATTTTTCGGAGTCTGTTATGCTAGTAAAATTATTTCGAAATATTGTTATAAAACTCAAACAAAATAAAATAGCAAAACTAACTTCAAAATCTTACTATTCCTATTATCAAGCCTATTGATTCTTAAACTTTTCTCATTGCTTAAAATTTAATATTAACTTAAAATTTTAATGAAATTTTCATATAAATTTTATATTGGAGTACAAATGAATAAAAAAAGTATTATATTAATTAGTTCATTAATAGTCATTTTATTAACTGCTGTTCTTATAAATAGAGCTAAACAAAATCCTGATGAAATAACTATTGGAATTTTACAATTTGCTTCATTTCCCGCTTTAGATGAAGCTCGAATTGGTTTTATGGAACAAATTAAAAAAGAACTCGGTAGTAATGTTAAATTTTTAGAGCAAAATGCACAAGGGTCTGTTGTTCAAGCACAGGCAATTGCCTCAAGCTTCAAAGCCAATCAAAATATTAAAGCTTTTTATGCAATTGCTACACCATCTGTAATGGCACTGAAGTCAGAAATAAAGGATAGACCTATTATTTTTGCTGCTGTAACAGATCCGGTGGGGTTAAATTTAAATTCCCCGGATACTAATATCACAGGCGCTACAGATATGGCAGACATTGCTGAGCAAATAGAAATCTTACGTTCATTATTACCAAAGTTAAATAAAATAGCTATCTTATACAATCCTGCCGAATCAAACTCAACGATACAAGTAAAAAAAATGAAGGAAGAATTAGTTAAATATAATATTCAGGCTCTTGATGTAGGAGCGAATAGTCAAGCAGACGTTGCAGCTGCAGCGCAAAATGCAGCGCAAAATGCCCAAGCCATTTTAGTCCCAACTGACAATACAATTTCCTCAGCATTTCCCATCGTCAGACAAATAGCAGACAAAGCAAATATTCCTTTAATAACAACAGGTACTAATGAAAAAAACCCTCCTTTAATGCAATTTGGAGTGGATTATACACAATCAGGTATTCAAGCTGCAATTTTGTTAAGATCAATTATTGCTGAAGGAAAAAAACCAGCTGAATTAGAATTTATATCTCCTAGCAGCAAAATATATATAAACTCTTTGGAATTAAAAAAATACAATGTTATTTTACCTGAAAATATTAAAAACTCTGTTACTTTATTATAATTTCACTATTTAACCCTTGCACTACGAAGAGTTTTTAGCTAAACTCATACTGTCTGGTTTGTTGCTAGAATTTCTACACAAACCAAGATTTTGCAAATATGGAGCAGTATCATGGAAACGTTATTAAAAGTACTTCTTAGAAATCGACAACAACGAAACACTTTATCTATAGCGTCTTCCGCATTTTTTACTTTCTATTTTGCCTATCGATTTTACTTTTAAAATTTTCCCCTTTTCAAAAATTGAATATTAATTATATTAATCTTATAATTTAAATTAACATAAATTATTTGGAGAAATTGAAAAATGAGCAAAAAAATTATTTTATTAATTGCTATACTTATAGTAATTTTATCTGGAGTTGTCTTGCTAAAACGTAATAAAGTAGATTCTAATCAAATCACTATTGGCATCTTACAATTTGCCTCATTCCCTCCTTTAGATGAAGCTAAAGAAGGATTTATTTCAGAGTTAAAAAAGGAATATGGACAAAAAATAGTAATAGTAGAACAAAATGCTCAAGGCTCTGTTGTACAAGCACAGGCTATTGCTTCTAGCTTTAAAGCAAATGAAAATATTAAGGCTTTTTATGCAATCGCAACACCTTCTGTGCAAGCTTTAAAAGCTGTTATAAAAGATAGACCCATTCTTTTTGCAGCTGTGACCGACCCTGAAGGACAACATTTACGTTTTCCAGGTTCAAATATTACTGGTGCCACAGATATGGCAGATGTAGAAAAACAAATATCAATTATTAAACAACTGATCCCAAATTTAAGGAAAATTTCATTACTATATAACCCAGGAGAAACCAACTCTGTTCTTCTTGTTAAAAAAATGAAAGCGGAACTCACAAAAATTGGCGTTGAATTTCAAGAAAACGGAGTAAACAGTCAGGCTGATGTAGCTGCGGCAACCCAAAATGCTGTTTTAAATGCTCAAGCCATTCTTGTTCCAACTGACAACACGATTGCTTCAGCTTTTCCTATTGTTAAACAAATCGCTGACAAAGCAAAAATTCCTTTAATAACAACTTGGACAGGCGAAAAAGATGCACCTTTTATGCAATTTGGCGTTGATTATGTTCAATCAGGGGTTCAAGCAGCGGAATTATTAAAAAACATCTTAAATAAAGGCATACCTCCTATGGAGTTACAGGTCATTTCTCCTAATAGTAAAGTATTCATCAATTCATATGAACTAAAACGTTTAAATATAGTGCTACCCAATTCTTTGAAAAATGACTTGATTGTTTTATAAGGCCACTGCTCAGTTTTTTTATTTCCTTTGCGGAAAGTTTTTTTAGGAATTTTATAATGTCTTCTTCTATTTTACCTGTAGTTATTGGAATTTTAGAGCGTGGTTTTATTGGTTCATTTGTAGTTATGGCAATTTACTTGGCTTCCAGAGTTATGAAATTTGACGACTTCAGTATTGAAGGAACCTTTGGATTAGGCGGAGCTGTTGTTGCTTGGGCAATTCTCCATAATTTTGATCCTTGGCTTGCTTTGATAATAGCAGTGATCAGTGGAGGATTTTCTGGCTGTATAACAGGAATGCTCCATACGAAATTAGGGTTAAATAAATTGATTGCTGGTATTGTTGTTACGACAATGCTTTTTTCAATAAGTATAAATATTGGTACAGCTAATGTTGCTTTAGGTAACGCACACACTATTTTTACTTCTTTACACTTTTCCTCTTATAGCTCGCTACTCCTATTAGCAATTCTTTCTTTATTAACAGCATTTATTTTTATCTGGTATATGAAAACAGAAAATGGTTTTATTCTGCGTTCAACTGGAGTAAATGAGCAATTTGTAACTTCATTAGGAAAAAGCGTTCCTTTTTATATAACTTTATCTTTAGTTTTAGCTAATGCTTTGAGTGCCTTTGCTGGTGGAATTTTCGTTCAATATAGTGGTTTCTATTCTGCATTCGGAAATGTTGGTACCTTAATCGCCGCATTAGCAGGCTGTATGATTGCAGAAATGATTGCTGCAAATATGTTTTTAATGGCAATTTTAGGTTCAATAATCTATCAATTACTAATTGCAATAACAATAGAATTACAAGTTGAACCTTCTTGGCAAAAATTAATTACAGGACTCCTTATTGTTTTTATTCTTGTTATTAAAAAATTGGAAAATGTTAAAGGAGTTCAAGCTAAATGATTCGTGTTGAAAATGTTCATGTAAATTTTGGTGAGTTTAAAGCCTTAAGTAACATCAATTGCTCTATTCAAGAAAAAGATTTTATTTTAATTTTAGGGCATAACGGAGCTGGCAAAACCACTCTTTTAGATACAATTTCTGGAAGGATAAAACCATCTACAGGTAAAATATTTCGCAACCGTTCGGATATTACTCAATTATCAGAAACTAAAAGAGCACAGTTTATCAGTCGTGTGTTTCAAAATACTCATATGGGTTCTGTAGCCACAATGACAGTTGCTGAAAATTTAGCGATGGCAATGCTAAAATCGAAAACAGCTGGTTTCAAAAGTGCTATTAAAAATTTTCCCGAAAATATTGTCGAAGAAACTTTAAAACCCCTAGGTTTGCGTTTAGAAGAACTTTTACAAACACCAATAGGGAAATTATCTGGCGGTCAAAGACAGATTATAACAATCGTTATGGCTACACTTTGCGAGCCTGACTTGTTGTTGCTTGATGAACCTACAGCTGCTCTTGATCCCGTTTCGACTGAAAATTTGCTTCAATTTGTAAATAACTTTACAAAGCAAAGAAAAATAGCAACTATGATGATCACTCATGATGAACAGCGTGCAAAGTTTTTAGCCAATCGTACATGGGTTTTACAAAAAGGTGAGCTTTCCATAGATAATTAAGCTTAACCTATTTATTTGAAATAAATTTTTGTCCCATAATCTGTTGCATAACAATCTGAATTATTAAGCTTCCAATCAGTTCTATCCATTTGACCAGGACCATATGGTGCTACAACAAAAAGACATGCTGTTTTTTTATTTGGAACAATTTTAATTGCTTCATCATTTCTCACTCCAATAAAAGAATAAATGGATTGAAAAGATTTCTCTTCAAGAACCACCATTCCAATTTTTTTCCCAGAATTTGATGGTAATTCAAGTTTTTGAGTGACATCTAGCATGTGACAATTTTCATCAACAAACCCTATATTATTTTCAAAAATATTAGAAATTTGCATAAACCAGGAATATTTTGTATCCAAATTTGTAAAAGAATACCAAACATGCACTCGTTTTAAATTTCCATTAACATTTACTTGGCATGTGGGATTTCCTTGCGAAAAGGCCTGAGTAACAAATAAAATACTTAACCCAATACCTAACGAAATTTTTCTTAATTTATGAAACATATAACCTCCTAAATTTACTTATTTCTTTATTGATAATAATTATTATTATCATTTTTAACTCTTGTCAAGACTCCCATTTTTTTAATTTCAGAAAGTAAATATTGACAGGAGTGAAGAAAATCTGTTACAAAAAATTGTGCTATTACGCTATTACAATAGTACTGATATATTATTACGTTATTACATCAATACATTGCTGCACAATTTAAATGCTACTTTTTTAACCATTTATTAATTATTTTTATTTGGGAGCATATTCTATGCAAATTTCTGATTCTATAATTCAAGATAATCTAAAAAACTCAACTCATTTAAATTATTCTTTGAGAAATTGGAATACAGAATCTTGGAAAAAACTTCCTATTTTACAACAACCAAAATTTCAAAAAGACGATGTTTACTTCAAAATTTTAAGTGAAATAGCAAAAGTAAAAAGTTTTATAGAATTTGAAAGTTTAGAAAGAATAAAAAAAAAGCTTAGTTCTGCGAGCTCAGGAAATTGTTTTGTACTTCAAACAGGTGATTGTGCAGAACAGTTCAAAGATTGTACACAAGAAAAAGTTGAGAAAAAGCTTTCTGAATATGAAGCACAAAAAGATTTTCTGCAGAAAATTCTTTGTAAAGAAGTACTACTCATAGGACGAATTGGTGGACAATTTGCAAAACCAAGAAGTGAGGAATTTGAGAAAATAAATGGGGTACTTTTTCCGGTATACAGAGGTGATATAGTCAATCTCCCAGATAAAAGTTTAGAAGCTAGGCAACATAATTCAAGGAATTTAAAAATTGCTCAATTATGTGCAGAAAATGTCCATAAATTTATAAAAGACTATAATAAAAAAGATGAAATATTTACTGCACATGAAGCTCTCCTCTTAGATTATGAAAACTGTTACACAAAATATCATAAGAAAAAAAATAAATACTATAATAGTAGCACACATTTTTTTTGGATTGGTGAAAGAACTCGACAATATAATAACGCACATATTGAGTATGCAAGTAAATTATTTAATCCTATTGGAATTAAAATTAGCGAAAATTTAAATTGTGAAGAATTGATTAATATCATAAAAAAAATAAATCCACTAAACGAAGAAGGAAAGATTACACTTATTAGTAGATTTGGAGTTAATAAAGTTGAAAGATATTTACCAAATTTAATTCAAATTGTGAAGAAAAACCTTTTAAATGTTACTTGGGTATGTGATCCAATGCATGGAAATACACAGCAAACAACTAATAAAACAAAAACTCGAAGTTTAGAAAACATACAAAAAGAAGTATTAATGAATATTGAAATACATGGAAATGAAAATTCTGTATTAGCAGGAGTACACTTAGAAACTACAGATCAAATTGTAACTGAATGCTTCAGTGAAAATTCTAATATAACTATATTTGATGTAGAAAAAAATTATAAAACTGCTTGTGATCCTAGATTGAACCCAGATCAAACTAGAGAAGTTTTAAAATTATTTAATCGTTTGAATTAGGAGAAAATATGACACAATTTCTTTCATATCCTGAAACAACCTATGAAATTAGAAAAACCTACATTAGTGGGACTGTATATAAAGAAAAAATAGTCCTAAATATTGAAGATAGTTATTTTTCAAAATTAGCCGATAAAATTAAAGACAGTTACGATAATATCTTAGAAATAATTAACAACAAGAATAATGATAATCAAAAATTTTCAAATATCAAAATATTTAAACAATTAAGTCTATTAAATGATTTAGAAGAAATATGCCATACATATAAATTACACTGCATTTCTGCACTTACTTTTGAATCTGCTCATCTTTTAGAAAATTTAAACTCTATAACTGATAATTATACTATTTTTGAATTTAAATTATGTGAATGTGATGAACAAAAGACAGAAAATTATATAGCTAATTTTATCCAAAAAGAGACAAAACTACCTGAATTAATACTGAAAAATAACAATAGTGATAAATATTTTGAAAGATACAAAAAAGTTCTTGAACATTTAAAAAATGGTGATGTTTATGAATTTGTTTTATCGAGAAAAATAGATTTTAAAACAAATGAAACAGAAATTTTTAATTACTTAAAATATCCAATATTAACTCAACAAGCAAATTACAGATTTGCTCTTGAATTTCGGGAAACAAAAATTTGTGGTGCTAGCCCTGAAATATTAATAGATATTTCTGAAAATTTAGCAACAATGCGACCAATAAGCGGTTCAATTCGAAGAATAACTAATTCCAAAGAGTTAACTCAAGAAGATAAAAATGAATTAAATTTATTGATGAATTCAGAAAAAGAAAAATCTGAACTAGATATGTTAATAGATTTAGCAAGAAACGATTTAAATAAGTTTTGCAAACATGTTGAAGTTTCAAAATATAGAGAGCCTCTTATTCTAGAACATATAATTCATACACAAGCTACTGTAACAGGTATATTAAATAATAATATAAATTATATTTATGCCATGTTACATTGTATTAATGCTGGAACATTAGTAGGTGTTCCTAAAAGAAAATCTATGGAAATAATTTATAATATAGAAAAAGAAAAACGAAATTTTTATGGAGGAAATTTAATACACATTCAACCAAATAGAAGTCTAAAGACAATTATATTAATTAGAACAGCTTTTATTCAGGAAAATCATATAACATTTCAAGCTGGTTCATCAATCACTTTAGAAGCAGATCCTGAATATGAATTTTGGGAATGTGGTTCTAAATTAAAAAATTTAGTTTCATTAATTAAAAATGATGATCTTTGTTTTAATCTAAATAAAAAACCTAATATTGTGATAAATAATAAGAATATTATTCCAAATAATTTCGAGAAAAATAACAATTATTTAATGATTGAAAATTTTGATAGCTTTAGTAATAATTTATTAGCATTATTTGAAAAATGCGGTGCAAAAGTTGATATTGTTAAAAATAATATTAGAAAAATTGATTTTGATAAATATGCTGGAGTTATACTTTCTCCAGGGCCTTCTCACCCAAGAGATGCTGGTTTTTTAATTCAACATATACAATCCCTCATAAACAAAAAACCCATTTTTGGAGTTTGTCTAGGATTTCAAGCTATTATTGAGGCCTTTGGGGGGGAAGTTAAAAAGCTGCAGAAACCTGTTCATGGGAAAGCAAAACAATGTCTAACTAAAAAAAGTGAAATTCTTTTTAAAAATTTACCGACAAATTTTTTAGTTGGTAGATATCATTCTTTATATGGGAACAAGATTCCTGATCAAATAAAAATTGTTGCCGTTGATGAACTAAATACTCCAATGGCTCTAGAAATTACTAATCTTGAAAAAAATATTTGTGCTGTTCAATTTCATCCTGAAAGTTTTCTAACAGGACAAATTGGCGAAACAATTGTTAAAAATTGGATGGATTCAATCTCATGAAAACGTAACAAAGATTATAAAATAAGTAATATGAATTTTTAATTTAAGATGGAATAAAAAATGAAAAATAAATTAAATGATGATAAATATATATTAAGCAATATATTATCTGATAATCTTACTAAAGAATTTTTAAATGATATTGGAACAGATATTAGCAGCAATTGTCTTGCCAAACTAGTTTTAGAATTAAAAAAAGTAAGTAACAGCCCACAAAAACTAAAACAAATAATTTCACAAGCAGACTTCCCATTATTTGATATTGTTGGAACTGGTGGGATTGGAGTTGATAAATTAAACACTTCTACACTCACTGGTCTTTATGCAAGTTGTTTAGGTTTTCAAATAATCAAGCATGGTGGGCGTTCTTCCAATGGAAAAATTGGTGCTGTTGATTTTTTAGAAAAAAATCACATCCCTCTACAAAAAATTATTGAAAATGCTGACGAATACTTTCGTGCTACGAATTTTTTATTTTTACCCGCCTCATTTACTTATCCTATATTTGCAAAAAGCGCTGCCATTAGAAAAGAGATAAAAGGCCCAACTATTTTTAATTTACTTGGACCACTCCTCAATCCAATTGATGTGAAGGGTAAACTAATTGGTGCGTTTAATTTTAATATAGCTTTAACAATAGCAGATACTTGCTCACTTTTAAATGAAACTGCAATCATAGTTTCTTCCTATGATCAAAATGGTTATTTAGATGAAGCTTCACCATATTCCTCAACAATTCTATATTTTTGCAAAGATAAAAAATATAAAAAAATTGAAATAAATCCTATTGAATTAAATAGTTTAAATAGAAAAGAAATTTTTTCAAATAGCATTAAAGTGACTGAAGATTTATTAAGCAACGCTGAAAGTGATTCAACTAATTATGCAAAAAATCTTATTTCATACAACTTAGCAATTTTGTATGTATTAAATGAATTTAGCTACAAAAATTGCTTGATGAATTATGAAGAAAAAAATATAGTTGAAAAAATTCTACTAAATTATAAAGTAATCCAAAATAACTTTAATGAATATTCTAATTTAGTTGCAAAAAAAATAGAGCAAATAAAAAAATTATCTCCCCTTCATCCGAAAAGTCCTATCTTAGTTCAGCACAATTTTGATTTACCAAAAATAAAAATTCCCGAAACAAAATACCAATCTTTTAATAATAAAGAAAAATTACTTTTAGCAGAAATAAAATTAAATAATCCTAAATCAACTATTTCTAATACTTTAGCATTAGAAGAAAGATTAAACGCGTATGAAATGGCTGACGGAATTAGTTTTATAACCCATCCTTCTTTTTCTGGTTCTTTAGATATTCTTAGAAAGATAAGAGAATTAACAAATAAACCTATTTTAGCGAAAGATTTTATTACAGAAAAATATCAAATTAAAAATTTGGTACTAGCAGGAGCGAATGGAATATTACTTTTGCAAGATTACATATCTGAGAGTAAGCTAGTTGAACTAGTTGATTACTGTAAAGAATTAAACGTTAGTTCTTTCGTTGAAAGCTCTTTTTTCCTCCCAAAAATTGGTGACTTCTATGTGTTAAATTCAAGAAGTTTATTTTCGTTAGAAGAAAATAAATATTTTAGAAATTTTTTGCTAAACTTTAGCAATGAAAAATTCGATCCAAATAAAATAATTATTGCAAGTAATATTGAAGAAATAAAAGAGGCTAATACAACTTTAAAAATTTTCAAAGGCTGTATTATTGGAACAGCATTAATGAAAATAAACGATTATCATGATATTAAAAATTTTATTTCCAATATTAAAAAACCAAATATTACTACTAAATTTTGTGGAGCAAAAACATTAGTAGATTTGCAAAATGCTTTAAATACTTCAGTTGAGCTTATAGGCATTAATTTAATCCCTCAATCAAAAAAATTTGTTGGTATAAGTAGCTTAAAAGAAATGCTTCCAGTTATAGAAAAAAATCAAAATAAAATTTGTTTTATAACAAGAAATGATATTGATTTAAATTGCCTTAATCTTGTTAAAAACTTTGCTTGTACAGAACATGCATACTCATTTCCTATGTTGGATAAATCTAAATATCATATAAGTTCAAATTCTGGTAATTATTTAAATACAACAGCATTTTTAATTGATGGCTCTATTCCGGGTAAAGGAATAATAGAAAGTTATCCTGAGAATATCAAAAACAATAAAATTCCAATATTTCTTAGTAATGGTATTAATTTTCTAAACTATAAAGAAAGATATCAAGAGGCTTTAGAAAAAAATTGGAAAATTATTGGAATTGATTGTTCTAGCGCAATTTGTAATGACGAATTAACAACAACAGAAAATATACTTTCAATTGATAAAATGCGAAAAATGGAAAAATTAATTAAAGGAATAAAACATGGGTGATTTAGCATTGGAAATGGAAAAAAATATAACATATCTTACCCCATTATTAGATAATGCATTAAAAAATTTAGAAAAGGGATTTAATCAATTTATTTCTGATCCAACAGAAGTAAAAAAACTATCTTGTTTATTAAAAGATTTTGCAGGAAGAGAAACAGCTTTACATGAAGCGAAAAACTTAGGAAAGTTATATAAAGGTAAAATATTTCTAAAACGTGAAGATTTGGTTCATGGCGGAGCACATAAATTAAATAATGCTATTGCTCAATGCTCACTTGCTAAATTTATGGGAATTAAAAATGTTATTGCAGAAACTGGTGCAGGGCAACATGGAGTTGCAACCGCTATGGCATGTGCAAATTTAAAGTTATCATTGCAGGTTTTCCAAGGTGAAATAGATGTTCAAAGACAATATTTAAATGCTTTGAGAATGAAATTATTTGGAGCCCACTTAATTCCTGTGACAGATGGTTCGAAAAAATTAAAAGAAGCAGTTAATGCAGCAATGCGTTTCTGGGTTGCAAACTATCAAGACCATTTCTATTGCCTTGGTTCAATTGTGGGTCCGCATCCATATCCTTCTATCGTTCGTCATTTTCAAAAAGTAATTGGAAATGAAAGTCGAAAACAAATTTTAGAAAAAACTTCTTTTTTACCTTCAGCAATATTTGCCTGTATTGGAGGAGGCAGTAATGCTGCAGGAATTTTTTCTGCTTTTGTTAGCGATGAATCTGTAAAACTTGTTGGTTGTGAAGCCGCAGGTGCTGCAAGTTTAAGTCATGGAGCAATGGGTGTTTTACATGGCATGGAAACATTTATTTTGCAAACATCCAATAGACAAATTGCAGAAACCCACTCAATAAGTGCTGGACTTGATTATCCTGCAGTTGGTCCTTGGTTAGCAGGATTAAAACAAGAAAATCGCCTTCAAACACAAGCCATCTTAGACGAAGAATGCATACAAAGTCTGAATGAGCTTGCAACAGAAGAAGGGATTTTATGTGCACTTGAATCAGCACACGCAGTTGCAGGTGCAAAAAAATATTTAGCAAATAATCCAGGTGAAACAATTATTATTTGCTTGAGTGGAAGAGGAGATAAAGACTTAGATACAATTTCAAATTTTAAAAATAAAAGTGAGTTAAAATGAAAATAGGAATATATCATACACTTGGAGATTTTGGTTTAAAAAATAGTTTTTCAATTTTTAAGCATTTATTAAAAGCTAATGTTGATCTTTTAGAAATTGGGTTACCTTTTAGCGATCCGCTTTTAGATGGTGTCATTATTCAAGAAAGTCATAAAAGAGCATTAAATTCAAACTTATCTTGGTATGAAATTTGCACTGCATTAAATGATTTAAAAAAATATTGTAATCATGAGCAGAAAATATCTATTATGACAACAACTCAATTATTGTATACAGAGGAAAGAAGAGCTTCTTTTCCAAAGTTCTCCGGTTTATTATTTTCTGATTTAAATTATAATAAAAAACTTCCATTCGAAATTTCTACACCTAGAGTTTGGTTTTTAACTCCTGAAATTGTCTTAAATACAGAAAATCTCGTGCCTCCAGAAAAATTCAGTATGATATACTTAACTAGAGTTCAAGGTGTTACTGGCAATAGTAAAGAACTAAATATATCGACGCAAAAGGCAATAGCAAAATTAAAAGCAAAATTCAGCACTGACATTTGGCTTGGATTTGGAATATCTCATAAAGATCATATTCTTGAAGCAAAAGAAATTGGTGCTAATGGAGTGATTATAGGAAGTGCTTTTATTGATTATCTTGACAAGACATTATCAAAAACAAAGATATCAGATTATGTAATTCAATCAGCAATAGAGAAATTTCTACTTTTATTAAATATTTCTTAAAAGCAAATAAAAAATATTGTTTCCAAAATTGAATTGACTTTTTTAAATTATTATGCTTCATTGTTAGAAAATAATCTTAAAAATGCAATTAAATAAAGGAAATAAATATGAAATATTTTATTGTTTTCCTCACTACAATTTTCTTTTCAAAATTTTTATATGCACAAGTATTACTTCATGATGCATTTCAATATCCAATTAAATATTGCCAAGACTATGTTCTTGCTATTCCTAATTTTTTAGACCAAGAAAAATCAAATGGATTTATTATAAGATATGATTCAATTCTTTCAAATTCTCCATATTTGAAAATATCCCCATATCTTTCCAGCGTTAATTTTGGTTTTTTTAATTTAGAACCAATAGATAAAAATCTTTGTAAAGAAAATCTTCAGGAAAACGCTCCTTTTCTTATTAAATTTATAAAGACTGCTGATACAGAAAAAAACTATTTAACATTTCAGAATAATAGCTTTCAATTTATCCAAAAAAAAGGACAACTTTTAAACAATTTCATTTTTAAATTTAAAGAAATAAAACAATATAACTCTGAACGTTATTACTCGTTATATACTGAAGATGAAAATGGGAAAAAAAATTATCTATATTGCGATATTATTCAGGGTTGTTATGGAAAAAATTCTGAAAGCTTCCCTGTAAAATTACTACCTGTAGTTCGTTCTACATACGAAAAAGCGAGTTATGAATTCGACGATTTTTTATAGATATGGAAAATTTTCTTGAATATAGGATTTTGCATGATTAATTGCTTGCATAACCTCTGAAGTACCTGGACCAATTAATTTCATTTTTCCTGGATAAGTAACTATATCACCTGCAGCATAAATTCCAGAAATAGAAGTTTGTCTATTGTGATCAACTACAATTGAATTGCCTTCCATTTGTATTCCCCATTGCTGGATTACATCCAAATTGAATAAGAGTCCAATAGCAATTATAATTTCATCAATTTCTAATTTTTCTGATTCACCAGTTTTAGTATTTCGAATAGTGACTGCTTTCACATGACTTTCATCACCATGAATTTCAATTAATTCACTAAAAGTTCTTATTTCAGCATCAGAAGAATATAGTTTTTTTGTTGTCTCTTCATGTGCATTAAATCGATCGGATCGATGTAATACATATAAATCTTTACATTCATTTACAATAGTTAATGCCAGATCAAGGGCACTATCTCCACCACCCACTACTAAAACTTTTTTATTTTTGAACGTATCTAAAGATTGGACTCCATAATAAACTCCTTTACCTTCAAATTCACGTAAATTTTTTATATCTAGACGACGTGGAATATGCGCACCCATTCCTAAGCATAACATAACAGTTTTAGTGTGCATAACTGTTCCGTTACGAGTTTCAATGCATAAAATATTATTTCTATTCTTTCTTATTAGCACCACTTCTTCATTCAGACTGCTTGGAATATTATATGGAGCACTTTGTGCAAATAAATTTTTATATAAATCTTTTCCTCTAATAGCAGGTATTCCTGTTATATCATAAACCCATTTTTCGGGATAAATTGCTGTAAGCTGACCTCCTAATTCATGCCTTCTATCCACAAGTCTGACGGACATATCGCGTAATCCTGCATAATATGCACCAAACAAACCTACAGGACCTCCACCAACTATAATGGTGTCATAACACTCTAGTAAACCACCGCTCACAACGCATCCTCCTCAAAACCAATCAAACTATCAATCATTTCAATGCCGCCTTCTTGGCTTAAAACCAGCTTCTTCAAGCTTTTCTAATAATAAATACTGATGCTCCGAATTTCGGGTTTCCAATGACAATTCCACATCAACATCACCTACACTTACTTCGCTGTAAGTGCGATCGTGAATAAGATCAAGCACATTTCCTTCTAAGGCTGCAACACATTCAAGTAGTTTTTTTAATCCCCCAGGCCTATCGCTAACACAAACACTCACTCGCAAAACCCTATCTGTAATATTAAGGCCTCTTGTAATAACACGGGTGAGCAACTGGGGATCAATATTTCCACCGCTAATGCATGCAATTACTTTTTTCCCAGCATAAAAATCAGGACGTTTAAGCAAATCTGCAATTGCTGCCGCTCCTGCTCCTTCAGCCAAGAGTCGTTCTTGTTCGCATAACCCTAAAATTGCTTGTACGATATAGTCATCGGAAACTACAGAAAAATTTTGAACAAAGCGTGTCATATAATTATAGTTTAAATTTCCAATTAAACCCACAGCAATCCCATCTGCAATAGTTGCATGTGCTGGTTTATCAATAGGAGTTTGTATTTTATTTTGAAAACTTTTCACAGCAGAATTGTAAAATTCTTGTTCAACACCTACAATATTTCCTTTTGTACCAGCCTTCAATACAATAGAAGCGCCTGCTGCTAATCCACCACCACCCACACTACAAACAAAATAATCTATATCTCCGTATGACGAACTAGTTGCTTCAGCATATTGTTCTAATGCTTCCAAAGCACAAGTAGCCTGTCCTAGAATGATGTCATAATTGTTATAAGCATGAATAAAATGCGCATGTTCTTTTTTTGAAAACTCAAGTGCAGCTTCTGTTGCTTCCTCTAAATTCATACCTTCTAAATAAATGATGGCTCCCAATTTTTCTGTCGCATCTCGCTTAACTAAGGGAGCTGTTTTGGGCAAGAAAATATGTGCTTCACAATCTAGATTTTTTGCTGCAAACGCAATTCCTTGTGCATGATTCCCAGCTGATGCTGCACAAACTTTTAATTTACCTTTGCCTTTACTTTTTGCTTTTAAATTATAAATAGCATTTAAAGCACCTCTAACCTTAAACGACCCATTTGGATTTAAAGATTCTAATTTAAGCCAGATATCGCCACCGGTTAATTGGCTTAACCATTGAGAACGACGCAAAGGACTGGGTAACATAAAACTACGAATTATATTTTGGTATGCTTGTCTTATTTCTCCCATGAGCTCAGCAGGATTTTCAAAAGTTTTTGCTTCAACCAAATTTAACAGCTTTAAAAATTCAGGAGACATAAGTGGTTACCTTTCCAATTTGTTATGAACAAAATTTTTATTGGAACCGTTTTCATAAATTTGTCCTAACTTGACAATCTCTGTTAACATAATTCTAGCAAGAGGGATAACATATTTATCAATCGGCTTCCAAAAAAAGGCAAAACGAAAATGAACTTTGAACAAATTGCTAGTGTTTTTCCAATGGAAGAAAAGTATTGGCCATGCGTAAACCCTTCAAAAGCATTACCTCTTGCGATAAGATCTTACATAAAAGAAAAATTTGGTGGTATTTTTTCAGCAAATGACTTTTTTAAAAAAAATTCTCCTAGCCGTTTAGGAATAGCAACACGGCCATTTGAAATTGGTGATCCAATAGTTACTATTTCAAAACCACACTTTATTAAAACAAATGAATTATTAACAAAAATAGATTTTTCTCCTGGAAGACAAAAAGTTATTGTTATTTTTCATAATTATTTTAATATGGCTTATTTTTCAGAAAAATCAAAAATTAATAAAGGTCAATTAGCAAACGGTATTTTAGCTATTTTAGAAGAAGCCCATAAAGGATTATCTCATTTTTTTAAAATACTACCTGTTAATACGATTGATTTATTTTCTGGAAGCAAACAATATCAAACAGAGTTACAAAATGCTGAATATGTTTATTTTATAACTGATCTTTTATATATACATGATAATCATTTGGCAGCAGCAAAAAATGTCCTTGAATTATTAAAAAATTTCAAAATTAAAAAAGCAGTATTTCTATTGCCAAGAGACCCATTAGAAACAACTAAATTAAATGAAAATATAGAAGAACTTATTCCATGGAAAAATGATATTAATATTAAAAATAATATACATTTTAGCGAATCTGAGTACTATAAAAACATTGAAAATCAAATTACTTTTCTAAGAAATGAAGTTAAACAAAACAATCACATAGTTAAAATTGTTACTGCTGAGGATAAAATTGGAAATTTTATCCATTTTTTACTCCATGAAGTCTTTAGGAAAAAATAAATATGTTTTTATTTATTATTTCAAGTTTAGTTTCTTTACTTACTATCTTGGTCTTATTTTTGCAAGTAAAAAAAATTAAGCCAAGAGAAATTCCTTCATGGTTTTTTGGAAAAACTAGAAAAAACCCTTTCAAAAATAAAATTAAATTAAATAAACCACCCATTCTTCCTATCATTCTAATTTTAATAATTACAATTTGCTTTTCCTTAGCATATCTTCAACAAAAACATGCTCTTAATAAAGAATCCACAAATAAATCTGCATTAATTTGGGTGGATCCTACTATATCTGCAAGACTTACAAGACTTGAAAATAAATTCAATCCTGAAATAGAAAGTGATAAAATTTTAGATTTTGGATATAAAAATTATGGATTAGAAAATTCTTATAAATTTGTAAATGGTCAAATAAAAATTGAACATAAAATAAAAGCATTATCTACAAAAAATGAAATTATTGAATTTTTAAATGTTCAAAGCAATATTGTTGCACCATTTAGTCAATCAATAGTAATTGATGAACTCATAAAAAATTTAAATAGTAATGAGAATTTTTTTGAAAAAAAGAATATTTTAATTGCCTTATCTGATGGAAATTACGATACCATGCAAGGTCTATTTAATTTAAAAAAGTATTTTACTAAAGGAATATTATTAAAAACTAAAGAGTTAAATAATTTAATAAAAACTCAAAAGGAAATAATACCAACAAATTTATTTCCTTTATGGAACGAAAAAATAAAAACAAAAGATGATTTCAGTATTTTCAACAAATTTAAATCTTTAATTCCTCAAGAAGCTCGCCCTCAATTCATAATAAATAATTTCAGCAATACACAAGAAAGTTTTAATATTTTAACAGAAAAAGATACAAAAAAGACCTTACCACTATTTATTGCATGTACTAATAAATATCCAAGTCCAATTGAATTAGATTCATTTGCAAGTCTAAGAACTCTTGTTAATTTCTTTGGAAGTAATTTTATTGAAAAACAGTGTGAGAAAGAGAATTATGAAAATATGGATCCAAATAAAAATATTTGGAAATATAGAAATGCTGCTGTTTGGATTGTACAATTGAATGATCAGGTAATTTCAACAATGAATGATGATCTCTCATTTTGGATCCCAGAAGGATTTGATCCTAATTTCGATACGTTAGTATATACAGCAGGAAACATTCCACATTCTGATTATATTGAAGAAACACTTGCAGAACTAAAAACTATTCAAATGGATTCAGGTAATTTTCCAATCCAAATCCCCATCATACCGCCTCCTCCAGGTGCTGAATTAGGCATTAGATTTCCGGATGATACAAGAGTTTATAAAGGAGTTTTTAAACCGTTTTATAATTCTGCAGATGGCACAAGTATTGCTTGGAAAGCAACTTCTTTACCATTTTTTTATTTAAGAACGACAACTACTACACCAAATGGGGAATTAGGAAGATCAAGAACATGGACCCATTTTTGGTTTGAAGTTTCTAGTACTTTAAAACAATCAAATCTTGCCTATACAAAATTAGTACTAGATGATGCCTCAAGATTAAGAGAAAAATTGGATGAAATTGAAGTTTATGCAGCAGATAAGTTTGCTGAAATACTAGATTTAGAAACTTTAAAATTCCAGAAATTAAATAACTTTACATTCGGACTATATAAATTAGAAAATAAAAATAAATTATTACTTATTACACCAAAAAATGATTTTAAATTTATTAAAACTCTTACTGTTGAAGAATTTAGCGAAAATTTTAGAAATCCATCAGTTGAAACAGATGAACAAAGTGGAAAAAAAAGTATAAGTCATTCAATTTTCCATATTTTAGCAGCGGTAATTGGAGCAATTTCTTTACTTGCTCTTTGGTGGCATCAAAAAATAAATATTGCTATTTTCCTATTATTTTTAAGTCTTTTTTCCTATAAAAATAAAACCTTTGCTTCTGAAAACTTTTCTTTCCCATTTTTCCCAAATAGTAGAGAAATTAACAAAAGTGAACATGAGAATGTTCCTTTTAGGATTGCTTGGTGTGGAAAAAATTTTACTGCAGACCACGAAAAAAAATACAATGAACTTCGTGCAACTATTATGAAACGTGGCACAATTACATTTCCATTGAAAATAAAAGTTGCTGCATGCCACCCAGGTGAAGCAGACATTTGGTGGACTGATGATTTCCGAGATTTAAAAATAAAAGATCTTTCTGCTCATATTTCAAACGGTGGGATTTTTATATTGGAAGGAACAAAAGAAATGCCTTCTTTTCTCTTAGAATTAAATGATCAAAGTATAGGTATTCAATGGGAATCACCAAAAAAAAGAGGGATGTTTTATCGCAGCTTTTATTTACTACAATCATTAGATGGTTGCTTAAATGACTCTGCTAAAGTTCTCATACTTCGCAAAAAAATAAATGCCCAAGCACCTTTTGGATTGACAATAAGTACACACTTTTTATCGAATGGCGAAGACTGTTTCAAAGAGAATAAAGATTATAGGCTAAGGACTTTTGTAAATATTTTTTATTCTTTTTTGACTACTGATTATAAAGAAGATCAAATTCAATTACCAGAAATATTAAACAGAATAAGAAATCTTGGGTTAGAACCATGAAAAAAACTATTATTTTACTTTTAAGAATATTTATTATTTTTTTAATTTTTTTACCAATAATATTACCATTTATTGAAATGAAAAATACTTCAGACTCAAATTCTATAATTCAAATATTTATTCCTGAAGAAATTAAATTTAGTTTTAAAGAAAAAGATATAATTCAAAAAATTATTTATAATCAATTCGGTCAAGATACAAAAATTAATTATACTAATTATGGTAAAGAAGATAATTTACCTATACAAGATTACGATGATCTTATTTCTCAAATAAAAAATAATTCAGGAACAACAGTAATTATTTCAAATGCACATTTTTTTGGAGAGGAGGCAAAAAAATTTAATACTTTATTGAAAGAAACCAGAAATTTTAAAGAAAATAGATTATTTTTTATCCCTTTGACAAAAATTCTTAGCAACAATAGTAGCTCTGAAAATTACTTGGTTTTATCAGATATATTTATTCCTAAAATTAGTTTTCTTGGAGAAGAATCGACCGCAAGTATTCATTTAATAGGGAAAATAAAATCACATAATGAAATTAAAGGAGAAATTATTTTACATTCCGGAAATTCTTTTTTAAATGCAAAATCATTTAAAATTGAAATACCAAGTAATGGGTTAATTAATACTATTATAGATGTTCCTATAAATTTCTCTAAAATTGGAAATCAAGTAGTGACTGCCGATGTTACTTCTGCATTTACAAAACAACCTATGAATTCTGTTAGTACAAATGTTCAAGTTGTTTATTCTAAAAGTACTTTTCTTCATATTAGTGTAGGTCCTGACTGGAGTTTAAGAACACTAAGACAAAAACTAAAATTTTGGCCAAATTTAGATTTATTAAGCTATTATATACTAAGAGAAACTACTAGCGATCAAAGCATTCCCAATTCTCAACTATCATTAATAGAGTTTCCAGCTGATAAGCTTTTTGGGAGCAGTTTACAAAACTTTCACGGAATTATAGCACAAAACTTCTTATTTGATACGTATCTTGGCGAAAAAGAGTCAAGTAACCTTATCAATTATGTAGCCAATGGAGGAAGACTTGTTTTACAAGCAGGACCTCTATCTTTTTTAAGTGAAAATAGCTTAATTAATTCTATTTTTCCTTGTGAAAATAAACCTAACTGGGATTTTAAAAATAAACATTTTTGGAAAGCAAATGAAACAAATTTTCTAACGGATGATATTTTTAAAGAAAGCTTATCAAATTTAGTAACTTATTATACTGCTTTAGACTGCAAACCCAAAAAAGACGCAATTGTTTTAGCAAAAACAGCTGATGGAGATAGTCCTGTACTTCTTGCTATGCCTTATCAAAAAGGAATTATTTTATCATTTTTAGGAGCTGATTGGATCTATGGCTATACTCAAGAAAAACTAGAAAATCATGCAGCTGTAGCTTTAAGAATGCGAGGTTCCGAAAGTAGTGAAAATATTTTTAATTGGATGGTAGAGTTCTTACAAAGAAGGCAAGATAGCGGAATTAAGGGACCAGATCTATTAGGCCCGCGTATCTATGCAGAAGACAAATTTTTGCAGATTAAGAGTCGAGGAGGCCTGCAAATAAATAAAAATATTTTTGTATCCTCAAACCTAAAAAATGAGCTATCTGGCGCACCCTTCATTTTAAATAATCTGCAAAGAGAAATGCTTAAGTTAGACTCGTCTCTGTCTACAATTTTACCAAACTTAAGCGCAAATAGCGGAATTAATTCAGATATTTCTTTGAGCTGGCAAAATAAAAAAGATGAGCATCTTAAATTTCAAACTTGGCCAGTTTTTTCTGGTACTGCAAAATCTCAAGAAAACTTTGAAAACCCATTTTTATTTGAAGGAATCCCTGAATTATTAAAAATATCTTCCGATTTAACCAAAGACATAACTGCAGTGTCAAAAAAAGTTGCACTTCTTGATGCATACCCATGGCTACTTGCATTCGCACTTTTTTTACTCACTTTTGAACAGTTATTGACCCGAGTTTTCTGGAGGAACGAACTCCAGAAGCTATAAGCTAAAGGTGGAGTATGGTTCCAAAAATACCGAAAAGACGTGAGCCCAGATACGAAACAGCAATAGTCGCTCAAATATTTCCAAATAAATGGAACCCTTTAATTTCAAAAAAAGTTGTCGTCTTGGACCTCTCATGGAAAGGATTTAAAGCTGAATTTATTACAAATGAGGGAATTAACTATAAAACTGGAAAAAATCTTTCATTAAAAATTCCAATTGATCAATTTAACATATCAAATATTAAATTTTTAAAAATTGATTTGGTTGTAAAATGGTGTGATAAGGAGTTAAAGAGAATTGGTGGTGTGATAATTCATCCAAGAGGTGAAAATGCCATAATCTTAGGTAATTTAATTCAAAAGCTTGCTTTATTGAAGCAAACTGAAGACGAAATAAGCCAAGGAAGCTCAAAAACTCTAGATCAAGAAAGTAGTGAAGCTTCCTAAATAGGGAGCTTTCCATGTCCTTTTTTAGTCAGTATAAAAACTTTGCTTTAGAGCATATTTCTAACAATAATCTTTTTGTTCCTAGCGAGAGATCTGTTTTTCCTGTTTTCAATTTTGGTGAATGGAAATTAAATTCAAATTCTAATCAGGTTCATTTAGAAATAATGAAGGAAAATATAACAAAATTTAAAGAAAATTCTCTTGATATAACTCAACCTTTTGGCTCTATAGTAAGTTCCCCAAATGAAATACTTCTTGCTGCTAAAATAGTAAATTTTCTATATATACCAGGTGAATTATGCAGACAAAGTGATATTTTAGAAGCTTGTAAACAAAGTCAATTACCCATTTTTGTTGAAAAAGGTAATTTTCTCGCTCCAAGTGATTTGCAACGAGTAATAGAAAAATTAAAAAACACTCAAGTTGCTATTATTGAAACAGGAAATTCTTTTGGATATTCAGATGTTGTTTTAGACCCTCGGTCTTTGCATATCTTACGCTCTTTTGGCATTCCATTTGGTATTCATCTCGGAAAATTGTCTTCTATTGAAGAAATAACCTATACACATAAACCGCAATGGCTTAAAAATAATGATTTTATGAATGCGTTTATTGATACCGGAAAATGTTTTGGTGCCAATTTTTACGTCATCGAAAATCGAAAACAATTAAAAGTCTTAAATAATTTTTTATCTGAATAGTTCATAAGTTTAAAGGCTAATATAATGCAAAATCAAACAAACTTTTATGCAGGTCAATGGGATGGTGAAATTTGTCAAAATGTCACTTTATCTAAAACAAGACCTTTAATAATTGCTGGACCATGCATGCTTGAATCCTTAGAATTAGGATTAGAAGTTGGATTTTTTATGAAAAAACTATGTGAAAAATATCAACTTCCTTATGTTTTTAAAAGCAGTTATGATAAAGCAAATCGCACAAGTGCAACAAGTAAACGAGGCCCAGGAATAGAAACAGGTTTAAAATGGTTGGAAAAAATTAAAAAAGAATTAAATGTTCCTATACTTACTGATGTTCATTCTGTAGCACAGGCTGAAGAGGCAGGAAATGTAGTAGATATTTTACAAATACCAGCTTTTTTATGTAAACAAAGGGAACTTCTTATAGCAGCAGCCCAGACTGGAAAAGTAGTTCAAGTAAAAAAAGGACAATGGGCTGCCCCAGAAGAAATGCGAGAAATAGCGCATTTTCTTTCTGCTTGTAACAATCCCAAAACCATATTAGTAGAACGAGGTACCTGCTTTGGTTATAACAACCTAGTTGTAGATTTTCGTAATTTAGTAGAGATGAGCAAAGAAGGGCATGCTGTTATTTTTGATGCTACACACGCAGTTCAGTTACCTGGCGCTGGGAATGGTTGTTCTTCAGGTTTAAGAGATATGGCACACCCTCTTGCAAAAGCCGCAATTGCAGTTGGAGTTGATGGGCTGTTTATGGAAGTTCATAAAAACCCAAATGAAGCTCTTTCCGATTCTGATACTCAATTAACTATGCTCATGGCTGAAAAAATAATAGAAGATATTGCGAAAATGCTGCACCTTTAATTCATTTGAGACTGGCAATATTTTTTCATTTCATCTATTGTTTCTAAATTTTTATTTAAAAATCCATTTTCAATCATTATTTTTTCAACTGCAAAATTAACCCAACATTGAGAATATGCTGAAGGATGCGGGGAGTTAAAGAAAATAGGATATTTTATTCTATTCCCATTTTCGTCACTACATTTATTTTCTTTTACAGCCATTAATATTGTTTCTTTACCAATATTTGAAAATGCTGTTTTATAGAAATTCCCGCTATAACAAAAATCTTGTATATAATTATTAGTTTTAGGAATTAGATATTTTGAATTCATTTTAGTAAAACCGTAATCAAAAAACGAGTCATCAAAAATATTTTTGTTATTCATTATTCTTTCAAAATCACTATTAACATCGAGAATTTTAATATTAATTTTTTCTTTTTGAATATCTTGGAGATTTTTCAGAGAACTATTTAAATAAAAGTTAAATTTTGCAGTTGCCTCGGATAACTTTATAGAAAATTCTGTTTTATTTTTTTCATCATCTTGATATTTATTATAATTTGCAGTTAAAATAATTGGCGTTTTACCTAAATCAGGTAAATTTAAAACTAAAAAATGATAGCCACCTGCATTATTTAACATTTTAATTTGTTCAACGATATTATCTACTGCTCTTTTATAAATGATATTGACTCCACCTACAGCATCTGGGTTTTCAAACATATTCTGAGCAGGTAAATTTCCCTCAAATTTTTCTAAAAAATCATTTGCACCAATCCAAAATATATAAAGTGTTTCATTTGGGTTTGTAATTTTTTGATTTGTAGTTCTATATGAATCAGTTGTTAAGTAAGATTTTAAATAGGAATTAACATAATATTTCGAACTTCCAGTAAAAAAAGTTCTTACAGCAGTTAAAAATTGTGTAGGAATACTATTATTAAATGCATCATTGGTTCCATCAGTTTTTGCTCCGCCATAAGCGAAATTTAAAACTGGTAAATGAGTTCTTTCAGTTAAGTAATCATTCCAGACATATCCATCAGCAAAACGTCCAAACCAAAATGGATAAAACGGCATTATTTTTGTCCATCGCTTTAAATTACCTGCATCAGATAAACTATCACCAAATAAAACAATTTGTTTAATTTTTTGTTGATTTACTTCGCCTTTAATAAATTGAATTGGATATTCATATCCTGCTAGATCTGAAGTTGCAGCTTTTATTTCAAATATATCAAATTTTTGTGTTGGGAATTTATTTTTTAAAGCTGAATTACATTGATTTTGAACTTCCTGATAAGATAATTTTTCCTCTATAAAAAACCCATCAGTTATTTTTCCTGTTAATTTTGTCTTAATTAAATTTGAATTCCCTGAATTTATTGCCCAAACATAATTTTTTCTAGCTCCAAAAGTTAAAAAATCCAAGCTCGGATACATTAAATTAGGATTGCTATTTTCTAACCCTTGAAGTTGATCATGATAATAACAAGCTACATAATAGTCAGAGTTAAATAAATTCTTGACATATTCTGGCTCAGATTTTGCGAATGAAGTACCAGAAAAGCAAAAAGAAACTAAAATGCTAAGTTTTTTGTATGACTTTATTTTGAAGGATAACTTCATATAATTTCTCCAATTTTTAATTATTTTCTGCAAAAAAAATATCTTGAAATTTATTGGTAGTCAAATTATTATTATTTTTAGCTTATTTTTATAAATTTGAGGTAAAATAAAATTTAATTCTATATCTACAAGTTATTTTCATAAAAATATCTTTATATTCTTTTATTTTCGTCAAAAAAATGACAAGTCAGAAAATTGACAAGAAAAAACTCCATTTAATATAAATGGAGACACCCCGTCTTTTTTATAATTTATTAATTAAATATAACTGTATAGCTCTCTTTTGCACAGTTTTTGCTTAATTCTGAATTCTTGATAAATATTTCAATTGCTTTAGCTGCATTATTTTTTAGGTCTGTAGCAAATATAGGATTCACAAAAGAAGGAGAACCTTTAAGAACTGCTGTATGAGTTATTTTAATGTCTTTACAATTATCGTCATTAATAACAGCTTTAATTGATGCTTCAGTTTGATAAGTTCCAATTAATGGGACATTAATAACTTTAAAACCTACTTTTTCAACATTGATAGCGGTTAATCTATTTTTTTCATTAACTTCAAAATTACCAGATAAAGTTACTGGAGTACTTTTATCTACAACTCCCTTTTTAAATGTATCAATCATTTCTGCAATTATTTTATTTTGATTTTCTGGATTAACTACTGTACTCAAATCATAGGTTTCAGCAAACGCTGCACTTGATAAAGTAGCAATATATAAGGTAACTAATTTTAAACTCATAAGTATTTCCTTTTTTATTCGACAGGGCTGAATTAAAGTACCATTATTACCTTAAATATCAAGAATAAATGTGAAATAATTAATTTATACATATTCTTGATATTTAATCAAATAACCAATTAAATTAGTTAAATTCAATTAATTGTTTATTTGATTTTTCTCATAAAGATTTTCTTTAAAAAAAGAAAAAACCCTTTCTATTCTTCAGAAAGGGTTAGAATATTATAAGACAAATTTAAAAATTAACTTTGATGTGTAATTCGCTTAAGGAAAGTTTGAAGACGTTCGGTTTTTGGAGCTAAAAACATTTCTTTAGTGTCACCTTGTTCAACAATCAAACCACTTTCAAGAAACATTGTTCTATTAGAGACTTTTTGGGCAAAATATAATTCATGGGTAACAACAATCATTGTCATACCACCTTTAGCTATGTCAACTAATATATCTACAACTTCATCTACAAGCTCTGGATCAAGAGCACTTGTAGGTTCATCGCAAAGTAAAACTTTAGGGTTAATTGCCAATGCTCTTGCAATTGCAACTCGCTGTTGTTGCCCTCCTGACAAGCCTCTTGGATATTTATCTATGTGACCACCTAAACCTACTCTACGCAAAAGATCAGTAGCTATTTGATTTGATTCTTCTTTGGATTTGCCTAAGACTAAATTAGGTCCTAAAGCGACGTTTTGTAATGCAGACATATGTGGGAATAATTCAAAACGTTGAAAAATCATTCCTGTATTTCTTCTAATTAAGTGCAAAGATTTTTTGGAATCACGATAATTTATTCCACATACTTCAACGTCACCCGAAGTGATCGTCTCTAGGGCATTAATAGTTCTCAAGCAAGTACTTTTACCACTTCCTGAAGGACCAATAAGAGCAACTACTTCACCTTGTTTAACCTCAAAATTTATACCTTTAAGAACATGATGCTCTTTATCTTTGGTGTAAAAAATTTTATTAACATCTTTTAAACTAACTACGACATCTTGCGACATAAAATCATTTCCAAATTAATGTTTTAAGCTTACACTTAATTTCTTTTCTAGATATCTTCCTAATGAGCTAACTAGAGTATTTACTACGAAATAAAGTAAAGCAATAAAGAACCAAATTTCAAAGCTTCTAAAGGTAACAGTTACAGCATTTTGAGCTTCTTTTGTAAGTTCAGGAATTGCCACAACAGAGAGTAGAGAGCTGTCCTTAATTAAAGAAACAAATTGGCCAATTAATGGTGGCAACATATTTCTAAGTGCTTGTGGAGCAATTACTTTTCTAGCTATTTGTAGAGGACTGAGACCTAATGCCTTTGCAGCATCAATTTGGCCTTTTTCAAAGTTTACAATAGTGCCTCTAAAAATTTCAGCTACATAAGCTGAACAAAATAAACTCATTGTTAATACACCGGCAACTGCTCCAGACAGATTAAAAGCCGAACCTACTATAAAATAAGCAACATATAATTGAACAAGAACAGGGGTATTACGAAAAACGTCTACATAAAATAAAGCGGCAAACTTTGCCACCTTTTCTTTTGTAGTAAGAAGTATACCAAAAATTATTCCTAGAATAGTACCAATGACTATAGCTTCAAAACTCATTTTGATTGTTATCCACAATCCTTTTAGAAAAAGACCAGGTCCTCCTCCTTCAGAACTTGGAAGCCAAATATAGGGTAGTAAATTTGTAAAGTCCCAACTATAATCTAGTTCCAGAAAACTTCGAACTAATATATAGAATAGCAATGAAATTACAAAGATAGACAAAAGGGAGTAATAAAGAGGTATTTTTTTATCTGGCATTGCGTTTCTTTTTTCCAAACTGAGGATTTAAAACTAAAAAACAAAATTATTTTTGCTACTTATCTAGAAGAGCCATCCACTCTTGACCTTCGAAATAATACTTGACCGCCTTAGCATAACCACCATTTTTTTTCCAGTCAGCTAAAAACTTATTGAAGGTAATCAATAAATCTTGATCTTTTTTACGCATTGCCACAGCAAATTGGTCACCACTAAATCCATTTGGAACAATATAGATTTTTCCTGGGTTATTTAATGCAGCGAGTTTCACATAAGGAGTATCATAAATAAAAGCGGCAGCTCTTCCTCCTAAAACTGCGTTTAAAGTATCAGCATCGGCATCGAAGCGCATAATTTGTGCTTTACTTAAAGCCTTAGAATCTTGAAGATATAAATCAGGAGCAGATCCTGTTTTAACTGCAACTTTTAAATTTGGTTTATTAAAATCATCTAATGCTTTGTAAAGCTTTCTATTTTCAGGAGTGTCTTTTGTAGCTATAAGTAATTTATTATCGTAGTAAGGATCGCTGAATTGAACCGCTTTAGCTCTCTCTTTAGTTTTAGCCATAGATGAGGCTATCATATCACATTTTGCAGTTAATAATGAAGGAATAATACCATCCCACTTTGTGTCCAGCATCAATAATTTTACATTTAATGTCTTCGCAAATGCTTCCATCATATCGGGATCAAATCCTAACCATTTGCCAGATGCAGTTTTCATCTCCAACGGCAAATACCCTGATTCAGCACACACACGTAAAACACCATCTTTCTTAATGGTATCCAGTATTGACTTCTCAGCAGCATTTCCTTTTGAAAGTATTACTGTCGAGATGGCACAAATAAACAATTTTATAAGCGTGCTTCTTGCTGCAAGCCGTAGCCCAGAATTAGTTGAGCTCCTCATAGTTGGATACCTTTCGTTAATTATTGGAAATACGAAAAAAGCAATGCTCCGTTTATCACACAAAATCATAGTGAGCAAATTTAATCCTCAAAAGAAAATCTCAAAAATGTAGCAAAAAACAAGCACATTTGCACAATCAGTTCAGAAGGAAAATGTTTCTTAACTATCTTGTGTCATATGCAAATATTAGTCATATCTTCTTCATCAAAAAATAAGATAATTCCAATAAAGTAGAATTTCTCGATAGAGGAACATTATGAATTTGATGAGATTTCTTTCCTTAATCAATATTTTGCTGATTAGCGGGTGCTCTTCACTGCTAAATCCCAACTATAAAAGGAATGGGGATGCTACAGAACAAAGAAAAAGTCCAAGCTTTTTAGAAAGTCTCTTTCAAGATGAACCAAATAATGAAAATGGAAGAGATAACTTCAACAGAAACGGTATATCACAAAATGGCCAAATAAGTCCAAATAAAAGACCCTCTTTAGGAAACAATAATTTTAATTATGCAATGCCAATGCAAAATTCGTTTTTACTTGCGCATATAGAAGGCAATACTTGGAGGACACAAGCACATCCAGCTCTAGTTTTTGGAATTATCTCGAGAATTTTATCACAAAATTATATCATAAACTCAATGGATAGACGCAATTTTAATTTGCAAACAGATTGGGATAAGTTTTTTATTGATGGTAGATTATTTAGAAACAGAATAAATGTAATGATTTTTCCTGTTGGCCCTAGGCAAACCGAGGTTGTATTAAAAAACGTTGTAGAATACTATACAGGCTCTCCTGCAAGTAAAATGGAGGATAATTCATCCTGGCTTCCAAGTCCTGATCTAACAGATGAAATAAATAAACTAGTAGATTCAACTAATAGACAAACAACTCTTCTTCAAAATCAGATCTATTCTCGCTAAAAATATCCTATCTTTAAAAAATAATGAAAATATTTCCTGTGTATATGAAATATGAATAGCCGATAAAAATTTAAATTAATTATTATCTGGTTAAAATTTCTATGAAGATATTTTTGTTAACAATAATAAATTTTATATTTATCTCTAAAATAGCTTTTGCTATAGATATAACTTTTAACGGAAATTACTCTACAAGTTATACTAGTACATACAAATACACAAGAACCTCCTATGGACTTGAAATTGGCTTGCCTATAAATAGATTTATGCAAATTGAAATGGGGGAATCATTTACAAGCGATTTATATGAGTACAATGACGCATACAGAACTTATGTTGCAAGCCAAGGGACTAAGACATTACCAGCTGGTCAACTAACTCAGCAAATAGATTCAACTGATACTTTTACAAATTTAAGCATAGGATTATTTAATTATTACTTTAGTCCATCTATTTACGGCGGCATATTAAATAGAAAACAAAAAACAAAAGATATATATGGACAAGAAAGTAACGATGAAGTTCCCTTAACTTGGGATGCTGGTGCTTCTTTATCAATGAGAATAACTCGCTATTTTCATTTGAAAATTACTTACCGCATATCTCCTTCAGGAGTAAACTCTCCATACGGAAATCCTTATTATGATCAATCCTATTGGGGTGGTATTACTTTAAGTTTCTAACTATATGAAATAATTTGAATAAATTTATTTAAAAAAGCTACATTTTATATTGACTTTTAAAGTAACTTGACCTAATTAAAATTGTCTTTTTTATTCATATTGTCTATTATTAAAGAGTTTAAAATGAATATCAAACAATCATTAATAATTTCTATAATTTCTATTAGCTTAATTTCTAGTTGTGTTGAATTCAGCAAAAGTAATCCTAATATATTAAATATTAATGAATATAATATTTCTGAATATTCTCTAGAATTCACACAAAAATTCAATACTAAAATTTCTGATTTTCATTCAAATGTTGATGAATATATGGAAAATTTTTTTATTAATAGCTTCATTCAATTAAAAAAAATCTTTATTTAAAAACCGAAGACTCCCCTGAGCTTCCACTATCATTTCTAATATTTTCAATTTATGTTTCCATAATAAAAGAAGTTTTTTAGCTTCTAAGTAAACATCAATTTCTTCTAATGCTGTTAAAAATAAATCTTCTTGATCGTTGAATGTATCCAAAGAATATTCTTTTCTCTCTAGATTAGAAAATGCAAAACAGCGATCTAATGTTTTAATTATTCCATCCCATTTTGTTATATTTTCAGTACAAATAGAAACAAGTGAATTAATTTCATTTCTACCTTGATCACAAAGTAAATAAAAAATACTTTCAGATTCTAAATTATCAGGTCGCCCCTGTTTAATAGCAAAATTTAGTTCATTAATATTAAAATATTCACTAAAAGAAGATTTAGTTTTCACCCGTTTTTGGCTAGATCGATGATGAAAAGAGATTCCATGAATGTAATTACGATTTTTAAATGTTTTCATGACTACCGTAAACGACTTTCTAAGTAACGAATCATAGGAGAATCAGAAGTTTCACCTTGAGATTTTAGTTTCGAAATTTCATCAAGAATTTTTTTTCTCCAAGTCGAATCTAAAGCGCTTTGTGCGGATATTATATCCATCATAGAACGATAAGAGTGTGCGTCTTGCTCTTTCTGCATATCTTTATCGCTTTCTTCCTCGTCTTGCAGTGATAAAATGGCTCTTTCTACTGCCTCTTGTGCCTTTTGGGTATACACTAATTTATCAAATGAGCTATCTACATTTGTTGATTGTAGTGTTTTTTTTGTATTACTCTTTGCTTCTTGCAAAAATTCATTAAATTCTCCTCCTAAACGTGGTGTCTTTTCCAAATTTGCTTTTGCTTTCTCTAATGTTTTTATTACTTCAGATTTATTAGTTGCGTATTTTGAATTTTCTAAGGCAAGATCGGCATGATTTAATTGAATTTTTGCTTCCTGTATGGCTTTTAATCTAGCCTGTTGTAATAATTGCATGGCAAATCCTAAATGATTATTTGCTTCATCCATGGCTTTTTGTATATGATTCTGAGCATCATAAATATTATCAGTTGTTAAACTACGTTCAGTAGATTTTAATTTATCTGAGGTTTTATCTGCATTTAATAAAGTTAAAATAGAGTTTTTTTCTGAATTTGATAAAGGATATGCATTTTCATTAATAATTTTCTTGATTTGCAAATTGATATGAGAAGCCATTTCTTGGAGTTCAGCTGCTTCACTTTTGAATTCATTTTTATGTTTTAACCAATTCTCATTCATTAATAAATTATTTTTTAGATTTAAGAGTCTTGCCATGAAGTTATTTGTTTCATTCATTTTTTGCTGTCTTCTTAAAATATTTAAAGTAGTAATTAATTTTGCTTTAGCTTTTTCATAATAATTATCATTCTTAAGAGACATATTTTCAACTGAACTCATAGTCTCTAAAATATTTCTTCTAATAACACCTGACTGACTTAAATTTATAGATAATTGTGAAGCTTTAGATAGAATATTTAATTCCAAAGATTTAAAATTTTCATCAGGTTTATTCATACTATTCAAACGTTTTAAAGCATCTTCTAAATTTTTAATAATCTCAGATCTTACTTGCAGAGGAGTCTTTATAGGAAACTCTAATTCGTTCGACTCGCCTGCCAGATCAGACAAAACAGTTTTAGCGATAGCTTTTACATAAAGAATATCTTCTGCCAAAAAAGGTATTCCCAAAGTAACTAATTCAACATTTTCTGAGTTAAATTGAAATTCAGCTGAATTGGCGAATTCAGCAATTGTTTTTTTAAAAGAATAACCAGATTTTGTACGAACATTTAATTCTATATTAGTTAAAGGAACTTTCGAATTTACTAATAACTTAAAATTTAGTTTTCCATGAAATTGAGGTGAGTCCAAACTTTCTTTAAAAATAGGTTCAAAAACAACCTGAGGTTTCATAGTTAGATTAACTGTTAAATTTATTTTAAATGTTTTTTCTTTGTTAGTTACAATTAATTCTATATTTTTTGGCTCTATTTTTATTAGATTGTTATTATTTATAATGTCTTTTGAAAAAGAAGAATACATTTCTTGAACCGAAGTTGACCAACTTCCATTTCGCATTTGATAAGATATATTTTTTTCAGGATAACTTTGGTTTTTATCAACTAATTGAACTTGCCAAATATCGCTTTTTTTTAAATTTATGATATTTATTTCCAAATAATAAGAACTATCAATTTCTAAATTTTGTTCTTTCTTTGTTAATTCTAGAAATAAAGGATTTTTTGATAAATAAGATGGATATTCAATTTTTATTACAGGATAAGATTCTTTAAAAATAGATATAAATTTATCAAAACTAAATAAAAACTCTTCTTTAAAAGTTAAAACTGCTGAAACAATAAATAGAAAATATATAAAATATTTTTTCCTATTCATTTTTTTTACATAATTTTTTTCAGAAAAACCTGCAGCTCTTAAATTTAATTCAATTCTTTCATTCGAAAAAGATTTAATTACTTGTTGACCTTGAAAAAAATATCTATCAAATAACCTCAAAGTTAATAAAGAGATTGGAAAAGCAGTCCAGATAAGAGAAGGATTTACAAATTTATAAAAGACAAAACTTATTTGAATAGTAAAAAAAATTGCAAAAATAAAATGTAATAATTTACTTTTCACTAACGTCACATTCCTAAAATTTATCCTGGCATTTCCTCACGATAAGGATAAAGATCCGCAATGGTCTTAATTGCAGGATTTTCTCTAAGCATACTCCAAAATACATCGGCTGTAACTAGAATATCGCCAATAGAACGGTGCCTAGATTCAAAGCTTAATCCGTAATGTCTTGCTAAAGCGTCAAGATTTCTGCGCTCAATCTTAACTAAATCTCTTGCCATTTTTAGAGTACAAAACACAGTATAATCACATGATATCCCCAATCTATTCGATTCATGAAACAACATTCCAACATCAAACTCAGCATTATGTGCTAACCCCACACATCCGCGTAAAAAATCGTGAAAATTTGGTAAAATAGATTGAAAATTTGGTTTATCAATTAACATATCATTTGTTATTCCTGTTACTTTTGTAATTTCATCAGTAATAAGTATACCTGGATTAATTAATTGAGAAAATCTATCAACCTCTTTTCGATTTATATATTTTATAGCACCAATTTCAATAATTCGAGAAGTTCTTATATCTAAACCAGTTGTTTCAAAGTCAAAAATAACAAAAGGTAGTTCATCAATTGCATCTGAGTCATTAAACCTAGAACCACTCATACCTCCCATAATTGCAATTAATGAATTTTGCGAACTTTGTTTAGCATTAAGAATATAGTGAAATATACTATTTTGAAAATTTGATACCATAAAATAAATCCAACTTATTGATAAATTTTTTGTAAAACCTGAATGAATTCAGCTGCTGCAGGTGCAAGCTCACGTTCTTGAGAAGAACAAATTAAAATAGATCTTTCCATTCTTAATCCCTGTACTTTTAACACATGGATATTTTTTTCATTTTTTAATGAGTGCGAACTTACAACACTTAAGCCGATATTTTTTTCTACCATTTTTATCATACTTTGTGTAGATCTTAAAGTCATTACTGTTCTATATTTCATTCCTAATTTTCTGAATTCCATTTCAATTATATCATGTATTGCACTACCGCTTTCAAACAAAATCATTGGCTGTCTGTTAATATGAATAGGTAACAAAGTCTTTCCTTGTTTCTCTAATGATGAAGACATTTGTACCAACGGATTTTCAGGAGCTGCGATAATTTCTAAAGTGTCTAATATTTCTCCATGAATTTTAAGACCCATTAAAGGATCCTCACTTGAAGAAATAAATGGATTTCTAGTTATTAATCCGACATCTACGGAGCCATCATGAAGTGCTTCAATTACTGTAGCTGAATCTTTTTCATGCAGAGTAAATTGAATTTGAGGATATTTTTTTCTAAATTCAGATATTGCATCAGGAAATACACCAGCAACAGCTGTTGCTCCACCACCTAAATGAACAAAACCTTCACGCAATTCTAAATGATTTCTTACTGTTGTTTGTAGTTGATTCATTCTTTTTAGAATATCTACTGCAATTCCGTAAACTAATTTTCCCATTGTTGTTAAACGAACCCCTCTTGCAGTTCGTTTTAAAAGAGCACATCCTAAACTTTCTTCTAGTAATTTTAACCGCGCAGATAAAGCCGGTTGAGTAATATGCAATTTATTAACAGCCGATGAAAGAGATCCTTCTTGCACAACTGTAACAAAAGCTTGCAATCTATATATGTCCTGTAACTCTTGCACTCTTTACTCCATAATATGAGAATAGACACGTTTGGAACAATACTGTAAGGATAAATGTCGTCAACAAGTTATAGACGATAATAAGAACAGGATGACAATTGTGAAAGAGATTAACCCATCTAATAATATCAGTCTCAATAACCGTTCCAACATTGCACAACTTGCTATTTGGACAAAAAAATTTTCCACTCCTCTCCATAGAATGATCAACACAAGTTTGCAAAAAATAACCGCTTCAGAACATGGGCAACTTATCTTGTCCGTTTATAAACCTGGTGATGATAAAAGCACTGTTCTTTTAAGTATGAAAAAAGGTGAAAGCGGTATTTCAACGACACACTTGAAACCTATTCCTTTAAAACAACCTAACTCTATTGTTCAGATTGCACGTAAATACTTGCATGGGCGAAAGATTATTTCCGCTTATGCGACTATGGCACCAATTACCATAATTCTAGAATTTGGGGAACCAAATAAAAATCTCGAAAATTTTCTTGAAATAGAAACGGGACCAGATAGTTTGATACTAGATTTAGATGCAAAGCCACCAAGAATCATATTAGCTAAAAAATATTTAGGAGTTCCAAGCAGATATATCACTGAATGTGGGCATCATTTTTCTCCAGAAGATATTTTTTTTGAAAGCTGGTGTGAATGGAGTGAAGAAAATACAAAAACAAAGAAAAGAGCTTGTTTTTTTAATCCCTTAATTGGTTATTGTCCGATGCCCGGTATTAGCGATGAGAAAGAGCATGTTAAACAACATGAAAGTAAAGCTTTTGTTCCGCTAAATTTACCGAAGGTACCTGAAGAATTATCATTAGTCACTGCTTTGGAAAATTTACCAACTCATATTCGCAGAGCTACAAAAACAAAACTTCAATTTTTGACTCGAAGAATTCAAAAACAAAAACAAGATCTTCCAGATCAAAAAGAAATTTCTCGACTTTTAAAACAAAGTGAGGGTTTAAAAACAAACTTATATTTGTGGCCTAAAGATTCTCCTACATGGTATGTACCACCACAATTTATTTCTGAATTTGGATTACCAGCATTTTTCACTCTTAAAAAAGCTGAAAAACCTGGCGATATTTTAAATAAAATTCATCATGAAGTAGATGTTTTAAAGAGAAGAAAACAAGAACTTACAACTAGAATTGCAGAAAGTATTCAAGCTGAAAACGACTTTAAAAATTTAATTATTAATTGTGCAAAAGAGATAAATTATTTTATTGATATTTATTCAAAAGAAAATGCAAATATTTATAATAAAGATATCAATAAATTTTCTAAATATATTTTAGATTTAATTTTAGAAAAAGAAGATCTCCCTTTAATTTCAAAATTATGTAGAATCTTAGATATTCCTATAACAGAAAGTAAACTTGAACGAAAACTCATTGAAGAAAAAGAAAAACGTTTACCATTTAGAATTTATTTTGCATCTACTGGTGAATTCATCCGCGTTGCTAAATCAGCTGAAGATGGTGATAAAATGTTAAAAATGATGCCTTCAAATCATACATGGCTTCACGTATTAACAGGAGAAGGAAGTCATGTTTGGCTTGAAAAACCAAAAGGAGGAAAAAAACCATCTCCGCAAGCAATAAGAGAAGCTTCAATTTTAGCAGTTCATCATTCTAAACACAGCAGAGCTCAAAGTGCAGAAATACAATTAGCAACCCGTGCTGATATAGAAAAAAAGAAAAACTTACCTATTGGTAAAGTTCTTGTTAGAAGATGTGATACATTGCTAATTAAATATGATCAAACTGAACTTCAAAAACTACTTGTGGGTGCTAGCATATAATGGAAATTAAAGAAGAATTTGTAGCTCAAACAACAAAATTAAAAGTTGCAATTATTCATGATTGGATGTTCACCAGAAGAGGTGGCGAAAGGGTTCTTGAACAAATTTTAAATTTATTCCCTCAAGCTGATCTTTATTATTTATTTGGAAAACCTGGAAAAGTCTTACAATTAAAACATTCACACCGATTTATTTCTTCATTCCTAAGTAAAATACCCTTGATTGAAAAAATTTATAAAAATTTATTGCCATTTTTTCCGATTGCAATTGAAAGTTTTAATTTAGAAAATTATGATCTTATTATTTCAAGTAGTAGTTGTGTTGCAAAAGGAATTATCCCACCTCCACTCGCTATTCATGTCGCTTATATACATAGCCCTATGCGTTATGCTTGGGATCAGGAGCATCGTTATTTTAAACAACAACCTAAATTAACAAAACCTTTAGAGATTTTAAGAAGATTTCTTTTAAATAGACTGAGAATATGGGATGTTACTTCTTCAGTAAGAATTGATAAGATAATAGCAAATAGCCAATTTGTTGCTAGACGTTGCAAACTATATTATGGCAAAAGTGCTGAGGTAATATACCCGCCTATAAATATTAAATATTTTAATATCAGTAATGCACAAAACATAATTTCTCAAAAAAGAAAAGTATTATTATTTGGAGCATGGACTCCGTATAAAAAAATGCTGCAAACTTTAGATCTTCTCATAGCAAATAAAATTTCAGTAATAGCTGCAGGCCAAGGCGAAGAGTTACTAAAAGCCAAAGCAAAGTATGGTGATAAAGTTGAATTTTATATTGATCCACAAGATGAGAAAATACCAGCAATTTACGCTCAAGCACATTGCCTACTATTTCCTGCTATTGAAGATTTTGGTATTGTACCTTTAGAAGCTACTGCTGCAGGACTGTGGGTAGTTGCACCAAATAAAGGTGGCACAAAAGAAACAGTAATTGATAAAGTTACTGGATATACTTTCTACGAAACTTCTACAGAGTCTATGTTATCTGCTTTAAATGCGGCATTAAATAAGGATATTACTCCTGAAGATAAAAAAAATATGGCTTTACATGTTGAGAATTTTTCAGAAGAAATATTTCTACAAAAAATGATGATGACTTTATTAGATTGTTTAAACTCTAAAAGGGATATGCAATGATTATTAGTAGGCATGTTGAAAAATTAAATATTTATAGAGCTATTTTAGATTTTTCAATTATAGCTTTTTCATGGATATTTGCTTTTATTTTACGCTTTAATATCGAAATTTTTGCCCTTACAAAAGGAAGTGATTCATTAACAAATTATCTTAAGCTACTGCCTATTTTACTTACCAGTTATTTTTTTATTTTTTTATCTTCTGGTATTTATAAAAATAATTTAATAAAAAAAAGGATATGGGAAGAAAATTACCTTTTAACAAAACAACATACTATTTCTTTTTTCATATTTGTTACATTATCATATTTTATTTATGATCATAGATATAGTCGTTTAACTTTAGCAATTTTTTTTATTTTAGTAATTTTTTTACTGCCTATAGGAAGAAGTTTAATAAGAAAACTTAACAGGCTATATTTAAAGCATAATAAAAATAAAAAAATTGCCATAATTATTGGTGAAGGACCAAATTCAACGAGCTTAGCTAAAATTATTCATTCACATTCAGATTGGAATTTAAAACTAGCTGCAACTCATTCTTTTTCTGCTATAACTGCTATTGATGATTATTTAAGAAAAACACCTGTAAATCTAATTTTCATAACTCCAAGTGCACATGAAACAACTAAAGTTAATGAAATATATAAACATTTAGATAAAAGTTTAGCTGATATTTTTCTTATTCCATATACAGGAGAAAAAACCTTTTTCAATCCAAATCCTATTCAATTTGATGGCATTACGGCTTTATCTTTAAATTCCTCACAACTCCATAGCTTTGGCTTAATTTCAAAACGACTGTTTGATATTTGCTTTTCCCTTCTATTTTTAATTTGCTTTTCCCCGGTTTATTTAATTTGTGCTTTATTAGTTCGTTTGAGCAGTCCTGGACCAATTTTTTTCAAACAAGAAAGAATGGGACTTGATGGAAAAAAATTTAATTGTCTTAAATTTAGAGGGATGTATGTGGATGCTGAAGCAAAATCGGGTCCTGTATGGGCAAAATCTAATGATAATCGTACTACTCCCATAGGTAAGTGGCTAAGAAAAACAAGTTTAGATGAAATCCCACAATTTATAAATGTTTTAAAAGGTGAAATGAGTGTTGTTGGACCTAGACCAGAACGTCCAGTTTTTGTTGATGATTTTAAGGAACAAATACCTGGATATTTATTACGCCATAAAGTCAAAGCAGGCATTACTGGGTGGGCGCAAGTAAATGGTTGGCGTGGCAATACTTCTTTAGAGAAAAGAATTGAATGTGATCTTTGGTACATTCAAAATTGGAATTTTTGGTTAGATATGAAAATCGTATTTTTAACTCCTGTAAAAGGACTTATCCACCCAAACGCATATTAATCTCTTGTAATCCATCTCCATCTGCTTAAAGTATTGGCTATTCTTGGTAGAAGTCCCATTTTCTGTTAAACTAATTTAAAACCAATTTTTATTGCGCATTTGGAGTTAAAAACATGAATTCACCTGAACCACCAAAAAGTCCAACAGCGCCTAACGCATCCCCTTCAGTAAAAAAATACTTTCAAATTGTTGCTGCTCCAGATGGAATGGAGGCATTTATTCCAGCTAAAACTAATATTAATCCAGAAACTGCAAAATTAACACTTGAACAATTAACAGCGTATTTAGTAAAATTAGGATTTTCAGCAAAGCCAACACAAGACGCTTTTCAAGAACTTATTAAATGTGCAGCTTCAAAACAAAAACAATTTGAAAAAAATTTTGTTTTGATAAAAGGGAGTCCATTTACACCTGCAAAACCTGCGACAATCAAATGGCTTAACCCTATTTCAATGCCAAAAGATCTGGTAAGACCAGGCATTCCTTTTGGGATCATTAAACAACCAACACCTGCAAGTTTAGCGAAAACAATATATGGCGAAGAATTACCAAATGTACTTCCTTTAACTGGTGAAAAAGTGGATGAAAAAAAAGTCATCACAACGCACCCTGAATTTATAATGGACAAAAATGGTGAAATTAAATGTGCAAAAGGTGGCCAAGCTATTATCCAACCCGATGGTAAAATTGATTTTGTTGATTTTTATACCGTAAAAGATGTCCGCCCCGATCAATTTCATAAAGTCCATTTTCCATGTAGCGTAGTTGTAAAATGTGAATTACAAGGGGCATTAGATTGGATAGTTGACGGAGATTTAACCCTTGAAGAGTTTTGGTCAGCTTCAAAAATTCAAGTTAAGGGCAATGTAAAAGCTAAAAGTGGAATTCAAACAAATAATTCAACTGATGAAACAAAAGCTGTGCAAATTCATGGAAATCTTGAAGCAGTTTTTATTCAATCAAGTTGTTTTATTGTTGAAGGTAACGTAAAAGTTGAGAAAGCGATTTTGGCTTCTAAGGTAATTACAAATGGAAATTTGGAATGCCTAGGAGATCCTGGAAAAATAGCCGGATCTGAAATCATTATGAATAAGGGAACGATAAATGCTAAAAACATTGGTAGTGAGAAAGAAAAACCTACTTTTGTTAAATATTTATCAGAAGAAAGTGCAAAAAATTCGAAAGTTGAAGCTCTTTCAGAAGGAACTCGCATCCAAATACGGAAATCAAATATTATCATTAAATTTACACAACCTTGGCCTCCGCCAAATCAATAGGTATTTATTCTAAATGCAACGCAATCGATCTAAACAAAAATCTGTTTCAAAATCTTCACTTTCTCATACAGTTTCAAAAAAAAATGAAAGAGAAATCATTACAGCATATAGCTTATCAACCGATGGGAAAGCAATTGCCAAAGGTGAAGATCAAATTGTTGTTTTTGTTAAAGATCTTTTACCAGGAGAAAAAGCAAAAGTAGAAATTATTAAAAAAAAGTCTACATACAAATTAGCTTTAGTAACAAAATTAGAATCAACAGTTTCCTATAGAACTATACCTCCTTGCCAATATTATGATTTATGTGGTGGTTGTCAATTGCAACATATTTCTTCTGAATTTCAGAGTAATTTTAAATTACAATGGTTTTTTGAAACTTTAAAACGAATTGGTAAATGGAATGATTCGCATTTTTTAAAAGCAGAACAAATATTAGAAGTTGTATACTTAAAAAAAGAATATTATCGACGGAGAATCCGTTTACATTTTGATGGGAAAAATCTAGGTTTTAAACAAAGCAGTTCAAATAAAGTCACTAATATTTCAAATTGTTTAATTACAACTGAACTTATAAATAATAAAATAGAATTTATTAAAAAAGCATTATTAAAATGTGTTTCTCTTTTAGAAAACAAACATTGGGAATGCGAAATTGAAATCACTGAAAGTGATGATGAAAAAATAATAATTCATGTTGCAGATGTTTTTAATTTTGACAAAAACTTGCAAATTTCAAATATTATTAAAGTCATAGAAAAAAATCTTGAAATAAATCAAGATCAACATATTTTAATCAAACATCCTGACTTGCAAAAATTTAAATTAAAAAAGCAAAGTTTTATCCAACCACATATTAATTGTATTTTTCATTATTATAAATATATAAAGTTTAGTATTGATCTTTTTCTCAAAAAAAATCAATTTAGAATTCAAAATTTTATTACTTATGACTTATATTCTGGAGCCGGAGTTTTTACGGGAATTCCATACTTTGCTGGTCTACAATATAATTTAAAAATTAATTGCTATGGAATTGAAGGTATTAAAGAAGCCATTGAATCTTTAAATCAAAATTATAAAAATTTACCCGTCCAAGGAAAAACCCAAAATGTCGATGATTTTATTCAAGAACAGTTTGAAAATAAAACAAAGGATCCAAATAACTATCATGGAATTCATATTTTAATATTAGATCCTCCTCGTTCGGGCTGTACTATCACTAATATGCAGAAAATTGTCGAAATTTGTGCAAAAAATGCTCTTATTTTATATCTCGCTTGTGATCCAGCTAGTTTTGCTAGAGACTCACGTGTTCTTTTAGAAGGTGGCTTTCAATTAACAAACCTAACATTATTTGATTCCTTCGGCCATACCACTCATTATGAAGTCTTAGGTTGTTTTGAAAAAAATGAGTAATTACGGATTTTAATTATGAAGAATTCTTTAAAACAAATTTTTGTCTGCAACTCGTGTGGTTCAATTCATCCTAAGTGGTTGGGCAAATGTCCTGATTGTGAAGCCTGGAATTCCATTCACGAAGAAACTGTTCAAAAAAATCAATATCAACAAAATTTAAGTGGTAGTAAAGCGGACATCAAACCTTTACCAAAAGTTGAAGAAAAACTAGAAAGACGCCTTTTTTGCGGAGTACCTGAATTAGATAGAGTGCTAGGAGGTGGTCTTGTAGTAGGAAGCCTTATTTTACTGAGCGGCGATCCTGGTATTGGTAAATCAACCCTTCTTTTACAAGCTTTAAATGGATTAGCGCAGCGTGGGTATAAGGTTTTATATGCTAGCGGTGAAGAAAGTTGTACACAAATTAAGTTAAGAGCTGAAAGGCTAGGCTCTTTGCACATGAATATTCTTGTTACAAATGAAACAAATATTCTTGCAATTATTGAAGCAGCTAAAGTCACAAGACCAGAAGTTTTAGTGATTGATTCTATTCAAACAGTATATAATCCAGAACTGCCTGGAAGTCCTGGAAATGTAAGCCAAGTACGTGAATGTACTAATCTCATTTTGCAAAATGCAAAAAGTCAAAATATCTCCACATTTGTGATTGGTCATGTTACAAAGGAAGGTAATATTGCCGGTCCAAAATTACTTGAACATCTTGTTGATACTGTAATGCATTTAGAAGGTGATCATTCAAGTGGTTACCGCATTTTACGGGCTCAAAAAAACCGATTTGGTTCTACTGGAGAAATAGGAGTTTTTGCCATGCAAGGCCATGGTCTTGTTGATATCCCGAACCCTAGTTCATTATTTTTAGATCAAAACAAAAAAGGTTGCGAAGGTTCAGCAGTCACAATCACCATGGAAGGCACACGCCCTATCCTACTTGAAGTTCAAGTTCTTGTAGGAAAAACTTCGTTTGCATCACCCAGACGTTTAGCAACAGGCTTTGACACCAATCGATTTACAATTCTCCTAGCCGTCCTTGAAAAGAGAGCTGGATTATATTTATCTACTCAAGATGTCTATGCAAATATTACAGGCGGTTTCAAAATATACGAAACTGCAATTGATCTTGCCACAGCTGCGGCAGTGACTTCAAGCCTATTTAATAAACTTTTACCAGCAAAATCAGCTTATTTTGGAGAAGTTGGGTTATCAGGTGAAATTAGAATGGTTAATCATGCTTTGGCAAGAATTCAAGAAGCACAAAAGTTAGGATTTGAAAAAGTCTTTATCCCAGCGCAAAATTATCAATTAGAACAACCTCACATATTGAAACTTGTTGAAAAATCGGAACATCCCTTTTTCGTAATACCTGTGGAACATATCAATGAAATTGTCCACAAAGATAGATAACTATCATATCAATGAAATTGTCCACAAAGATAGATAACTATCTAAAATCAAATAAAAAACATCAAATGTTAACTATTTTATTCTAGACATCTCTAGCTATTTAAAATATCCTCAAATTTTATTGCGCTCAGGAAAGAATTTGTCATATGCAAATTCTAACTGGAAACAGTATTTTAAATTCCAACAAAAAATTTGGTGTGAAATGACAACAATGCATGATCCTTTTAAACAAGAAATCGCTGAACTCATTTATAATGAGTTAATAATTATTAGCTCAGAATTAAATGTAGAATTTCAAACAAAACAAGAAGACATTTATAAAATGTTGACTATACCTCCAGAGTTCTCCTTTGGCCAAGCCGCTTTACCTTGTTTTCAATTTGCTAAAACATTTCGTCAAGCCCCAAATAAAATAGCTCAAAAATTAAGTGAAAATTTAAATAAAAAAAATAAAAAATTTGTTAAAGAAGTAGCTTGTATTAATGCTTATCTAAATTTTCATTGTAACTTTAATCAATGTGCAAACCAGTTAGCTCTAGATTTTTCAAGCAATACTTATTTTCATAAAAATTTACTGCAAGACAATGAAAAAGAAAAAATAGTTTTAGAATACTCTCAACCAAATACACATAAAGCAATGCACGTAGGCCATTTGCGTTGTCTAGTGTTAGGTGACTCTGTTGCTAATTTATTAGAGTATATTGGTAATAAAGTTGTTCGGGCAACTTACCCCGGTGATGTAGGTACACATGTTGCAAAGGTAATTTGGTATCTTACCCACCCGACAAAAAAAGATTTACCTACTCAAAATAAAACTCAATGGCTTGGGCAAATATATGCTGAAGCAGTCGATGCTTTTAAAGCTATAGAAAAAACTGAAAAAGAAGCAAAAGTTAAACAAGATATTTCTGAAATATTACATCAACTGAATAATAAATCAGGAAATTACTATGATCTTTGGAAAGAAACTCGTGAATGGAGCCTTGAAGAATTAAGAAATATCTACCACTGGCTAGATACAAAATTTGATACTTGGTACTTTGAAAGCGAATGCGAAGCACCTTCTAAAGAGCTAGTAAAAAGAAAATATGCTGAAGGTGTATTTGTAAAAGACAACGGAGCCATTGGTTTAGATTTATCCGAATGGAAATTAGGCTTTGCAATGTTGTTAAAATCCGACGGAAATGGCTTATATCTTACAAAAGATATTGATCTTATAACAAAAAAGTTTTCAGATCCAGAAGTAACAAAATCTATTATTGTTGTGGACTCTCGCCAAAAACTACATTTCCAACAATTATTTAAAATTGCTGAAATTATGGGATATCCACAAGCAACAAAATCTGTGCATTTATCTTATGAAACAGTTAATACGGAAGATGGCAAACCCTTTAGTTCAAGACAATTAAATGGATTACAATTATTCGATTTAAAAAATAAAATGGAACAAAAAGTAACTACTGATTACTTAGATCGTTATAAAGGACAATGGTCCGAAACAGAAATTGAAGACACTGCTAAAATTATAACAATTGGCGCATTAAAATATGGTATGCTACGAGTTGATAATAATACTCAAATAAATTTTTCATTAGAAGAATGGCTTAAACTTGACGGAGAAACTGGGCCTTACTTACAATATGTACATGCGCGTTGCTCAAGTATCTTGGAAAAAATTGGTTCACCTACCAATAGTTCAATTGAATTAAATGAAATTCAGGAACACGAACTGGTCTTTCTCTTGTCACAATTTAATGAGTATGCATTACAAGCTGGATTACAGAATAGACCTTCCATTCTAGCGAATTATTTATATGATCTTGCTAAAAGTTTTAATCGCTTCTATGAAAACTGTCCCATTAAAAATGCTACCGATAATATCAAAAATTCCCGTTTGCATTTAGTAAAATGCGCAAAGCAAGCTATTTCAGAAGGATTAAAATTACTTGGAATTCCTGCACCTGCAAGAATGTAAGATTCACTCTTTGTAATTTTTAGCACTCTAAAGATGTAAATCCGAAAAAGAGTCAAAAAAATTGTATCCAATTTAACAAATATTAATTTATTAATAATTTATTATAATTGAAGACAATAAATTATATTTTTTCAGGACTATCTATGAGTTGCTTTTTTAAATGTCTTATTTTTCTTGTTTTATTTTTTTCTCAATTTTCTATTTTTGCAGGAAACTCTGTACGTATTTGTACAGAGCAAAGTCCTCCCTATGTCGAAGCCAATCGGGACACAGGAGAAGTAAAAGGAATAGATATTGATATTTTTACATATATATTTAATAAACTGGGTGTGGAATACTTTATCGAACAAATGCCATGGGCAAGATGCGAATTATCGCTTGAAGCTGGAGTGGTTGACATCGGAATTAAAGTTTCAAAAAACCCAGAAAGAGAAAAGTTTTTATTCTTTCCAGAGAATGCTGTATGGGAAACTGTTTTTGTCTTATTTACAAATAATCTAACTAAGAAAAAATACAAAATTAAAAGTTACGATGATATTAAAGCGCATAAACTAATTGTTGGTGTGATTCATGAAAATTCCTATAATTCAGATTTTTGGAAAGCTTTTCCTTGGGTAGACAAACCAAATCAACTTTATCATCCTCTCATTGAACCATCCCTAAATGTCGAAAGTAACATGAAAAAATTAGCAGGAAATAGAATACAGTTATATCCTCAAGACAAAGAAATTGGAATATATACAGCAAAAAAATTAGGTTTAAAAAATATAACCTATTATGATACAGTATTATTTAAAAAACTTTACTATAATACTTTTGCAAAAAATTCAAAATTTTCTCATGAAAAATATGGTGATATAATTGCATTAATGAAAGCATATGATATTGAATTAAAGAACCTAAAAACTACAAAAAAATACAAACAATTTTTTGATAAATATTTAAAATAAATATTAATTTTAAGTTTTGCTATTAGCTTTTTTCACTATTTCATAATAGTCAGGGACTTTTATTTTTCCATCAATTATTTCTGATCTTATTTTATTAATTTTTCTAATTTCAAAACCACTTAATAAAATTCGATTGTATTTATCGTAAGCCCAATCAATTCCACCATTTCGTAAATCAAAAAATTTTGTCTCTGAAGTAAATCTATTTTCTACTATATCCTTTATTGCCATAAAAACAGCTATATCTACGTGTTTTAGCATACTTGTTAAAACAGCTCCTGGAATAATAGAATTTTGATTTGAATCTACTCCAATAGTATAAAATTTCTGAATCCCATTACCTGTATTTTTTTCATGATCAAGATTAAATTCACGAGTTGCTTGAAAAATTCCTTGTCCTGAAGGTCCTGCAACTTGAAAAATAACATCATAACCTTGTTTAAATAATGAAATTGCTATTTCTTTAGCTTTTGCAGGATTATTCCAGGCTTCGGTTTTTGGTCCAATAACAGTATACAAAACTTCAATTTTTGAAGAAATATGTTTAGCTCCAGCTTCATAAGCCATTCCAAATCGCTTCATCATAGGGATATCCATACCACCTATCATTGCAACTTTTTTTGATGAACTTTTCATAGCGGCTATACTACCCATTAAAAAAGCACCTTGATCTTCTCTAAATAGAGCTGAGCGCACATTTTTTTTGCTAGATTGAATTTCAGCATCTATTGTTAAATATTTTTTATCTGAATATTTTTCAGCCAAAGCTTTTACATGACTGGATGGGTTAACTCCTACAGAAATAATTAGTTTACAATTCGGATCTACACTGAAAGCTCTTAAAAATTGTTGAATTTGTTGATCGGAATGAGTTTCTAAAAATTTACTTTCTTTTGAAATTGCAAGTGATTCTAATGCTTGTTGAAATCCTTCAACTGCCGATTGATTAAAAGATTTATCGTTTTTCCCACCAACATCTAATACCATGCAAATTATAGGTAAATTTGCATAAACTATATTTGATTTTAGCAAAAAAAACATACACAAAAAGTATTTATATATTATTTTGTGAAAAGAATTCATTACATCCTCAATATACAAATTAAAAAACCCAAAGGAATACCCTTTGGGTTTAACAAAAATTTAAATTATAATCTACCTTAGATGACAGGTAAATTCCAATTTTCAATTACATTTTTAACTGTACTTAAAAATTTACCACTATCAGAACCATCAATAACTCTATGATCAAATGACAATACACAATAGCACATTGTTCTGATAGCTATAGCATCATTGATAACAACAGGTTTCTTTTGCATTGCACCAATTCCAAAAATCGCAACTTGAGGCTGATTTATAATCGGTTGGCCTATAACAGTACCAAATCCACCATAGTTTGTAATAGAAAAAGTTCCTCCACGAACGTCTTCTGGAGCTAGTTTTTTTCCTCTTGCTTTATCAGCTAAATTATTTAGTTCTCTACCTAGTCCAACAAAACTTCTTTCACTGGCATTTTTAATTACAGGAACTATCAATCCCCAATCAAGTGCGACTGCACAGCCTAAATTAATATCTTTTTTGTAGAGAATTGTATCGCCATCAACACTAGCATTTACAATTGGAACAGCTTTGATTGCTTCGATAGCTGCATGCATAAAAAATGGCATAAAGGTTAATTTAAAGCCATTGATAGCTTCAAATTTATCTTTAAATTTTGCACGCACATCGACTATTTTTTGCAAATCAATTTCAATTACTGAAGTAACATGTGGACTTGTTCTTTTACTCATAACCATATGTTCTGCAATTTTTTTGCGCATTCCAGACATTGGTACACGATTCACTCTTACACCATCAACAATTCCTTCAGAACCACCGCCTGTTGACTTGAGATGATCTGAGCTTGCTTTTGCAGCAGGAGCTGTTGCTGCGGCTGCAGCGGAAGCAACTAATGGAGAAACTGTTTTGGATTCTAATGCAGCAAGAACATCGTTTTTAACAATTTTGTTACCTTCTCCGGAACCTTGTACCTTTGATAAATCAAGCGCGTGTTCTTCGGCCATTTTTCTGGCTAATGGGCTTGCATAAACTTTTTGCAAGCCATCATTGCTTATTTCAACATCTTTAGAAGTGACTTGAATTACCTGTTGTGGTTGCTTTATTACTTTTTCTTCCTTTGGAGCTTCAGCTACGGCACCTGGAGCAGCAGCATCATCAATGACTGCAACTACAGAGTTTACACTAACTGTTTCGCCTTCTTTAGCTAAAATTTGGACAAGAACACCAGTAACAGGAGATGGAATTTCTGTATCAACTTTATCCGTAGATATTTCAAATAAGATTTCTTCTCTTTGAACTTTCTCACCTAACTTTTTATGCCAGCGGGTTAATGTTCCTTCTTGAATTGATTCTCCCATTTGAGGCATTAGCACGTTCTGAGTTGCCATATACAAACATCCTTTTCGTATCAGTTTTTTAAATCAAAAATGAATATATTATATATTAATTGGATGTCCCATTGCAGTGTGAGCAGCTTCTTTTATAATTTCAGACACAGTTGGATGTGGATGAATGGTATGTGCCAACTCTTCAATAGTCATTTCCAAATTGTTACCTAATGCAAATTCTGAGATCATTTCACTGGCTTTTGGATTTACAATATGAACACCTAAAACTTCACCATATTTGGAATCAGTTAAAATTTTTACAAAACCATCAGCTACATCATCTATGTGGGCTTTGGCTATGGCAGAAAAAGGAAACTTAGCAGATTTATATTCTCTACCAGCTTTTTTTAATTGATTTTCTGTATATCCAACACTAGCAATTTCTGGATAAGTATAAATGGCTGCAGGATTTGTTAAATAATTTATTGGATGACGCTTTTTGCCAACAATTACATCAACCGCATATAATGCTTCAGCAGAACCTGTGTGAGCTAATTGAGGTGTTGGTATAACATCCCCAACGGCATATATTCCAGGTACATTTGTTTGATAAGTTTTCAAATCTACTGAAATGAAACCGCGTTCATCCAATTTAACACCAACTTTTTCTAAGCCGATATTTTCAACATTAGGAGCACGCCCAACGCTCAATAGAACCTTGTCATAAACTCTTGGAGAACTTTCTCCTTCAATCATGACTTCAACTTTGTTACCTTTAGCCGTGACTGATTTTGTTTTTGTGCTTGTTAAAATTTCGCAATTTTGTTTTTTTAATGCTTTTGTTAATTCAGCAGCAGTTTCATGATCTTCTGTTGGACAAATTTGATCTGCCATTTCTAGTACTGTTACTTTTGTTCCATAACGGCCATAAGCTGAGGCAAATTCACACCCAATTACGCCACCACCAAGAACTGCCATCGTTTCAGGAACTTTATCCCAAGCCCATATTTCTTCTGAAGTTACAATATTCTTTCCGTCAACCTTTATGTGAGATAAATGGCGCGCTCTACTACCTGTTGCGATTAGAATATTTTTACATGTATATGAAGTTTTTTTACCATCAGCTGTAACTTCTACTTGACCTTTTCCAGTTATAGTTCCAAATCCACGCAGAACATCTACTTTATTTTTTTTCATTAAGTAACTAACACCGCTAGTCATTTTCTTAACTATTTCATCACGTCTTTTATTCACTTGTGGAAAATCAAGTTCAGCTTTATCAGCACCAGCTATTTTCACTCCATAGCTTGCAAATTTTTTAGCTTTATCAAACATAAGAGCTGATTGCAGCATTGATTTTGCAGGGATACAACCAACATTCAAGCAAGTTCCCCCAAGGGTTTGATCTTTTTCTATAATTGCCACTTTTAAGCCAAACTGCGATGCATAGACAGCACCTTCATAACCAGCTGGACCGCTTCCAATAACAATTAAATCATAATTCGTAGACATTAAATTTTTTCCTCCAAAGATATTAATCCTAAAAATATCCTAAAAAGACACTTGGAATCTCCCGCTGTTTGTATGTAGTCTTGCCCATCGTAAAACGCAACCTCGGGAAAGGAAAAGTCCCCCATGCGCGAGATTAAACTACCAAATCAAGATTTTATATTGTCTTTATCAGAAAAGAAAACCCCCCTGCGAATTGAATTTATTTGTTCGGGGCTTAAGAACTCAGATTTACCCCCATCTTCCGCGCCAGAATTTGCATTGGTTGGTAGAAGTAATGTTGGAAAAAGTTCTTTAATAAATTTTGTCGGAGGACAAAAACAACTTGCAAGAGTAAGTAATACTCCTGGGAGAACTCAAACTATTAATTTATTTTCAGCGGAAAAAGGTGCTTTTTTTCTTGTAGATCTTCCAGGTTATGGCTATGCAGAATCAGCACTAACTACTCAAGCACATTGGGAAAAAGAAATGCAAAATTTCTTTGAAGAAAGAACAGGACTATTTGCAATCTTTATTTTAATTGATATTCGTAGAGAAATTCAACCAGAGGATGAAAACTTATCCCGTTGGTTTCAAAAACTTGGTTTAAAAGTTATTTGCATACAAACAAAATGTGACAAAGTACATAAAAGCAAATGGCATCAATTAAGAGAAATTCATGCAAAAAAACTAGCGCTGCATTCAAGTCAAGTAATTACAACAAGTTCTGATAAAAAACTTGGGTTAAATGAAATTTTTAGAAATATTTCAGGTATGCTCGATGCTCTTGAAAAAGATTTAGAGGATGAAGAAAATGACATCCCGCAATGAAACAGAGTACACAGGTAAACTTATGTATCAACTAGGTGAAACTTTATTAGATAAAGATGATATCATAATTCAATCTAAACCTAAGCTTTCCTTCGATAAACAAGGTTATTTATATCCAGAAGTGAAAGAAGAGTTATTAAAATTTCACCCTGAAGTTGTTCTTTATTGCCCACAAATTCCTCCTAATACTGGAACGATTGCCCGCATGTGTGCAGCTTTTAGTTGTACTTTACATCTTATTGAACCCATGGGTTTTCATATCACTGAAAAAGCTTTAAGACGTGCCGGTCTTGATTACTGGGAGCATGTTTCTGTTTATTTGCATAAAAACTGGGAATCTTTTTTATTGACGAGAAAAAACAGAAGAATCATTTTTGTTGAAACGGGAGGAACTCAATCCCCCTATGAGTTTCAATTTCAACCAGGTGACCTACTTGTTTTTGGGGCTGAAACTTTTGGAATCCCTAAAGACATCATGCAAAAAGAAATTTCTAAAGGAACAGCTGAGATAATAACAATACCAATGTTTAATACCGGTGTAAGAAGTTTAAATCTTTCCAATACTGTTTCCATAATTATGTATGTAGCCATCGCAAAAATCCAAAGTTGATATTTTCTGAAATGAATTGACATAATTTATTTTTTTTAATATTTTTAATCATATAAATTTGTTTCGATTAGGATTTTTTCCTATCTGACCTAAGTCTTAGTTTAATCCTTGTTTTTAAATCATGCTCTATTCTTTTACTATTATATTTCAAACATGTTTATTTTTCATTTTTGGGAGACAATTATGGTTTTTAACAGTATGTCTGAAAAGTTAATTCCCATTCAAATCAAAGGCGTAGGTAAAGTTGGTTGCTCTTTATTAAAAAATTTAAATAAGAATGAATATAAGGTAACAGAGGCCTCGGATTCAAAATCAACGATTAGCAATCCTGATGGCTTAAATATTTCTGAAATACTTAATATAAAAGAACATGAAAAAAAAAACCTAAACGTATATATATCAAGTAATAATTTTTATGATTTTCTTGAAGTTGAAAATAAATCTAATATAATTATTGATTCTAAGGAAACACAATTATTAAACTCACACTTAAATTACAGTATTTATGAGAAAATATTGAGAGAAAACAATAAAGTAATTTTCTCAGCGAGAGACACATTATTCTATGGTATTGATATATTGTTAACAGAATATTCAAAAAATATTGGAATCAATGCTGCATTAAATGGAATTGGAAGATATCTCCAGAATAATCTAGAATTACTTCGTAACAAATGCGTTTCTTTTAGAGCTAACTGCCATCCTGTAAGTACGTTTTTAATTGAGCTTATTGAAAATGGTGAAAGTTTAGAAAACGCAATTGATTTAGGAAGACAAAAAAAAATATTTGAATTCTCTATAGAAGATGAATTAATAGGAAAAAATGCTTTTATTTCTGCTAATATAGCTGCAAATGCAATATATGGATACAAATACGATTCTTCAATTTACTTACAAAATTTAAAAGATATCGATCCCGAACTTATCAGATACAGAAAACAAAAAGGGAAAACAACTCGCCTCATTTGTTCTGCACAAGCAGACGGTGCAATTCATTTATCTTATCTTGAGATTGATATAAATTCACCGCTTTATTGCTCATCTGATTCGGTATCCTATGTTTTTGAATTAGGCCATGAAAAAACCCAAGTTGTTAGAGGAAGTGGAGTTGGGCCCCTGCAAACTGCATTAGCTATTCTTGATGATTTAATCTATCTGAAAAATAGATAGTGATTATTCAATTATCTTTAAATCAAATAATCCTAGATTCCCATTTTGATAAAACACTCGAATTTGCCAATCACCAGTCATAAAAAGCTGCATATTATCAAGCTTAAAACATCCAAGTTGTATTTCTGATGAAGCTTTTGATCTTATATTGCTTGGCATTTCAATTTTTTCTATTGTTGGGGGCTGACTGCCATGGCCCATATCAGGCATATATAAATCAATTTTATCAACAATCTGATGATCCTGAACGCATAATATGGATTGACTCATATTTTTTGAATTTGGTTTAGAAAAAAACTGAAGAACTCCAAAAGCTTTTGAAGCCTGATTTGCGGATAAATTTTCAACATTTCCCGTTTTTTTATCATATGCTGAGAGGTGCATTGGAATTTCAATTAAAGGTTTAGCTTCTGTTTTTTTCAAATATAATAAAACTAAAGCAATAAAAGCAACAATAATACCTAATAATAAGGACATTTTAGTAAACTTACTCATTCAAAACTCCTAGCTACAAGAAAACATATCAAAGCATAAAGCTTTTAACTATCAAAACAAAAAAAGGAAAGAATCAAATCATACCATGGTGCAACAAATCATTGCGCTAAAAAAGGGTTTTTTCAATAATAAAACTTGGTAAACATCTTAAGGTAAGCTAAAGATATTTTACTGATCAACTTAATAGCTGACCAGATTTCTAAATTAGGTAAAAAATGGGATTAAAACAATTATTACAAAGACTTAAGTGTTTCTTCTTTGACTATAGTTTTCCGGACGAAGAAAGAACAAAATTATTCTGGCTTATTCATTTACGCTGGATAGTCATTTTCTTGCTATTAATTCTTCTCTACTTTGTCATTAAACTGGAATGGATTCAATCTCAATTTATTCTTCTCTATTTATTAACTCTTCTAAATTTAAGTATTTTAAATGTTGGAGCATTTTGTTTAGCACATAAATTAAAAATTATTTCTATTAATTTTATTTTTTTTCAACTAATATCTGATTTATTTTCAATTACTTTTTTACTTGTAATCACAGGTGGAATTTGGAATCCATTAGCACAAATTATTTATTTAAATGTTATTTTAGGAGCAATTTTACTCCATAAATTACAAGCAATAATTTTTTTCACATGCTCAATTCTTAGTATACTTTTTTTGCATTATTTAAATTTCACCCCTCCAGCATTTAGTTTATTTCCTAATAAAAATCCTTTATTTTTATCTGGACAATTAGGAATTTGCATTCTGATATTTATATTAACACACTGGATATCAAGATTGCTAAGTAAACAAAAAAAATATTCAGAAATTCTATTAAGTGAAAATAACCGGCTTGATAAATTACGCGCAATAGGTGCACTTTCAGCTGGATTTTCGCATGAATTTGCGACCCCTTTAAATACTATAAAGCTAAGAACAGAACGTATTGAAAGAAAATACAGTAATTTAATTTATGATGATGTTTTTTCAATAAAAAAAGCAATTGAACAGTGCGAAAATGCTATCAAGCAAATTCATAGTAAATCACTTTCAGATGAAAAAACATTATTTGAGAAAAAAAATATATATGAATTAATAAGCAAAATAATCTTTAGTTGGAAAAATAAAGATTACAATATAATTTTTATTGCAGACAAAGAAGTAAAATTTTTTGAATGTAAAATTCCTATTTTAGCATTTACAAAAGCATTTATAGATATATTAGAAAATGCTATTCAGGCTAATAACTCAAACTTGTTAGAAATAAAAATAACTTTACAGAAAAAAGGACAGTATCTTGATCTCTCCGTATCCGATAAAGGACCAGGTTGGCCTAAAATAATTAAACAATATGCAGGTAAACCATTCTTGACAACAAAAGAAGATGGTGTTGGATTAGGTTTATATAATGCTTTTTCTTTGGCTTCAGCTGTAAATGGAAAATTTATTTTACTAGACAATATAAAGGGCGGAGCATGTGCCCAATTTTTAATCCCAATATGGAAAGAATGAAAGTTGTAAATCATGAACAATAAAAAAATTCTTATTCTTGAGGACAATGAAGATTTTCGCTCTTCTTTAGCAATAGAATTTGAAGAAAAAGGATTAACTGTTTTTGCAATAGAAAGCTCATCTAAAATTCCAAAAATAGCGAATTTTATTGATTATGCGATTGTTGATTTAAGATTAAAAAATGAAAATGGTATAGATGCAATTGAATTATTACAAGAATTCAACCCAAACTGTAAAATAGTTATGCTAACAGGTTATCCTAGTTTAGCAACTGCTGTTAAAGCTATTAAAAAAGGGGCAATAAATTATTTAACAAAACCTGTAAATTTAAAACAATTAGAACTAGCATTATTTGAAGATGAGTTTAATGAATCGGTAAGTATTCAACAAACAAATTTTGTTTCTTCCCCTTTAAGTTTAGCAAAGCATGAAAGAGAATATATTGAATATATTTTAGCGGAATGCAACGGAAATATTACAAATGCAGCAAAAAGACTTGGTTTACATAGACAAAGTTTACAAAGAAAACTGAGGAAATATCCACCGAAAAAATAAATTAGACTTCAATTTATTTTATAATTGAAGTCTAATAATCTAAAGAATCTATTTTTTTGGAATTGTTATATTCAAATTAATTAACATATTCTGGAATACATTTAAGTCATGCCAATTAATTGCTTGGAGATATAAAGTACCAAAATAATTACCTTCAGGAAGATTTTCATTTAAATTTGGTAAGAACTTAATTATAAAGCCTTTAGAGTTATTACCTTTGCCATCTGCTCCACAATTAATTGCTACTGCTGAAGTTAAAGGCCAATTTGCATAAGTTGGACAATTTTGGGGTACACTATTCCCAATTAAAGTAACATCATATCCATCTACCACATTTGGATTATAAACTTTAACTTTCAATGTAGATTGTTCTTTTCCTGTATCACCCCCCCAAGTTATAGTATGAAATTTATCTTGCTTAGCATTAGGTAAAACAAAGCCAACAGATTGAGCAGGTGGTAATAGAGTAGTAAATAAGCTAGATTTATCTAAGATAATTGGTAATCCTTTCCCATCATAAGTTAAATCAAATGCAACAAATTTAAAGTTATTTCCTTTAAATCTATTTTGGACATCAGTTAAACCTAAATGAAAAGTACCAATCTTTTCACTAGCGACATTCATGTAATATTTATTAGCATTTAGAGATGATGTATAAATTGCTGCTTCATCAGGAGAAGATATTTTTTTATCACTTCCAATTTTAAAACTTAAAGGGGCTGGTGATACTGCACTAAAAATTTCATTATTTATAGTTAAGCTGTCTACTGTTACTGTACAGTTTTTGTTGTATGATAATTTAATGATAAGGTTTTGTTTACTTAAAATTTGTGAATTTGGAGAATTCATCCCATCACATAACACTGATAACTGTACAGTAAAATTTGCTGTACTTAATCCATCAATTAAACTATCAGAGTTTTTACCAATAACTTTATAAATATCTTGTAAAATAAAACCCGTTTCAGTCATAGGTAAAGTAGCAACTGTTATACTTGAACCAAAAGAGTCACCTTCTTTTAACCCTAAAATTCTTGCTTTATTTACCCCATGAGTTCTTCCAGCAATAAGTTCTATACAATCTGTTAATTGTTTATCATTATCTTTCCCTGGCTCAAGTTTACATCTAAATACAGAACCTGTTCTTTTTCCTGTTTCATCTTTTCTACCAACAGCTCCAACATAAATATAGTTTCCATAAACTGCTAATGCAGAACCAAAATTATCATTTACTCCAAGCTTTAATTCATTAAAGCTTTTTTGATTTTGGCCTCCATAAATTTCACTGCAATTTTTTCCATCAAAATCACATCTAAATACAGCACCTGTATCATATAAATCACTTTTGTTGGTAGGCCCACTATCTCTTCCTATGGCACCGACAAAGATATTTTTATCAGATCCAGCTATGCTATATCCAAAATTATCATTAGTTATTAAATTTAACCTTGAGATATCAAATTGAACACAATTAGAGCCATCTGCTTTGCATTTAAATACTCGACCATTACCACCATTTTTATTTTTTGCACCAATATAAAGACTAGAATTTGTTAAATAAATACTTGAAGCAAAATTATCAAAACCATTTAAATCTTTTCTAATTTGATTTGTTTGATTTTTCCCACCCATTATTTCTATACACTTTGTTCCATCGGCATCACATTTAAATAAACTTCCCATATCATATAAATTTGATTGTGCTGGAGTACCACCATCTCTACCAATTGCACCAATAAAAATGGAGTCATTAGTTGCAAAAATACTAGTACCAAAGTTATCATTTGTAATTAGTTTTAAACCACTGCTGTCTATTATAGAACAGTTTAATCCAGATAAATCACATTTATATACAGCTCCATTAGGATTATTTTGTTCCAAAATATTAGCTGCATTAAATCCACTTTTATTTAAAGCACCTATATAAATTGAATTATCATTTACACCAATACTTGATCCAAAAGAATCATTTTGTTTAAGAGTTAAATTTGTCGCACTAATATAACCTGCTAAACCTCCAAATATTTCTATACAATCATCTCCGTCCAGTGAGCAACGATACACAGAACCAGTCCCATTTCTTCCTTTTGCACCAATAAGTAAGTAATTTTGATTGTTACCATTTGGATTTGGAGTAACTACATTTGCACTTGAATTAGCTGAATCGTATCCACCACCAAATCCTCCACCTCCCTTAGAGCAAGATAAAAGAAACAGCAGAATAAAGAGTGTGGAAATTATTTGATATATGATTTTTATTTCAAATTTCTGACGCGAAATATGCATAATATCCTCCAATAAATAAAATCATTCTTTCATCGGCGGATATCGATAAAATTTTATAGTTATTCAAATATTTAAATAAAAATTAATAATTACAATATGTTATGTTAATTTAAAGGATTTTGCTTTTCTTTTTTCCAAAATTTACCTGTGCTAAGAAAGAATTAAATAAAGCAATTACACTTATTGTTACTAATAAGAAAGCTGGAGAAGAAAGACTATTTGTTTTTTCAATTAGTGCTGTTGCTAATAAGGGTGTAAATCCACCTAAAAACGCAAAGGCAATATTGTAGCTTAAAGAAGCTCCAGAAAATCTTATGAGTGGTGGAAAAGACTTAATAAGTAAATACATAGCTGAAGCGGTTGAAGCTGCAGTTCCAATAATCATTAAAATATAACAAGCAAAAATTGGGTAGTAATTATTTTGTGAGAAATGTGAAAATATAGGATATACAAAAAGTGCAAAAATAATACACGAAAACCTAAATACTTTTTCTGGCCCATATTTATCACAGAACCATCCAAATAAAATATTTGTAAGTGAATAAATCAAAACAAATAAAGAATTAATCTTTAATATTTCGCCCGATTCAAAACCAAAATATGTTTTTAGATAATTAGGTAAATAAAGCATAAATAAAGAGACTGATACTGCTACAACACCAAGCTCAAGTGCAGATTTGAAAACTAAGAATTTATAATTATTTAATACTTCTTTAATAGGAACTCTAATTATATTATTTTTTATTTTATTAAAAACTGGTGTTTCATTTAAAAAATTCCTTAAATAAACTCCAAATAAACCTAAAATACCTCCCGCTAAAAATGGAACTCTCCAACCCCAGTTATTCAAATCTTGTTGATTTAAATATTTTGTTAATATAAAACCTACAGTAGAACCTAAAAAGGTTCCAAAAGTAACACCAAAAAATAAACTGCCACAAGCTAATCCACGAAAAGATTTTTGCACATTTTCATAAATATATGTCAGTGAACCTGGGATTTCTCCACCAATAGCTAATCCTTGGAGAAAACGACACATAACTAATAAAATAGGTGCAAATACACCTACAGATTGATACGTGGGAAGCAGGCCAATTAAAAAAGTAGGTAAGGCCATTAAAAATACAGCCAGAATAAAGGGTTTTTTTCTTCCCTGCCTATCCCCAATATGACTAAAAAGGATTCCCCCTAAGAGTCTTGCAAAATAACCACTTGCAAAAATAGAGTAAGTTAAGATCAAACCAGTAACTGGTGAAGAACTTGGAAAAAATAGAGCTGAAATAATGTTGGCAAAATATACATATACTACAAAATCATAAAATTCTAAAGCGCTACCAAGAGCTGATACCATAAAAATTTTAATTTCATGTTTAGTTAATTTCTGTTTATTGTTCTCACTCTTTTCATATGTAATTTCTAATTTTTCCATATTTCAGCCCAAATTCATTAAAATTATTAAAACTTCTTAAATAATTATTTTAAATAGTAAGAACAGCTTCCTCTTCAGAAGAAGAAATTCCAATTTCATCTGTTTCTTCCACTAGCATTCTATTCCTAGCATCTAAAGGTTCTCGTAACAGAATTTTTTGTAACCGTTTTGCTTCTGCTGCTAATGCAGGATCAAAATCTATTAACCGAGTACAACTTTGTAAGAATGTATAAAATCTGAATAAAACATTCATACAATCTCCTGCAGAAAAATATTTTGATGAATGTTCTTCAACCAAGTCTTCCCATTTTGTTCTTGGATTTAACCATTGCTTTACGATTGATGCTGCACCTAAATTAAATTCTCTGAATGTAATTTCAGGGCTTGTATTTTCTTCCCATTTTTTTGGTTTAATTTCGTCATATAATTCTGGAAATAAGTAATTAGGATAGTATTTATTAATCAACTTAGGAATTTCTAAATCATTCAAAAATTTTGTATCAGCAAAAGTTGTTGGAATTTCTTTAAAATGTGCAGCTCCAAAGGCTGACATTGCTTGCAAATAATCACTAAAAGTGTCTTTATTAATTAATCCTTGCGCCAACCAATTTGCAATAATGAGTCCTCCAGCTTGAGGAAAATGTCGTGCTAAATTACCCATTAAAGTTGGTACAGATCCATCTAAGGCATTTACATCTTGCAAATGTTGAATAATTTTATTCAACATACTTTGATTGGCAGACTGCATTAAATTATGACATACTTTTTTAGCTACACATCTATTACATGCTATAGTAGAGCGTTTTTTTCCAGATTGAAACATTTTATATGTGTTAGGAATATCTTCGCATTCAATTTTTTCCAGTTCATATTTCTGATACAGAGTTGCTGAGATTAAATCGTGGTCAGCAACAAAAACTTGTGCTGAATCTTTTGTACGCATAAAAAATGATTTTTGATAAAACATTGATAAATAAGCAATACTTTGATGTTGACCTAATATTCCAATCACTGTAGTAGGATCGAATTTTAATGAACTTTTACATTTTTCTCGCTCTTTAGGTTTTTGGGCAATATATCTTCCAACATTTAACCATAATGAAAAGCCTTGTGAATCATGCCCACGCCTTCCAGCTCTTCCAAGCATTTGCATTATTTCTGTATTTGAATAAATTGTTTCTCCGCCTTCACTAGGACGAGATTCATCTGAAATAAATGCACTTCTAACTGCAAAATTAACACCTAAACTTATTCCCATTGTACCTGAACAAACGCGTAATAAACCTTCCTTCAACAAAGTTTCTATTGCAACCCGACCTGGAGGAATCATTCCACTATGGTGATATGCTATTCCATACTTTGTAACTAGTTTTTGCAATTCAGCAGGAACATATTCAAAGCCAGAAAGGGTTTTAATTCTTTCTCTCAGTTTATCAATATCATCTCCGAAAGACTCTTTTTTAAATTGTTTTGATAAACTTAAGGCTATTCCTTCAACATCACCTCTTCTGCCTGCGTAAACAACAATAGGACCCATTTTTTGTTCCAAAGCATGCGCTATGGGAGCACATAACGTTTGATAAACTTCCCTGCCCCGAAAACGCTTATTGTCTCGCCTTTTCATTTTATTTAACTTCAAAATGGTAAACTCATCTTCTTTTGATAAAGGTAACTCTTCACCAAAAATCCAACCAAATTTGGTATAAACTAAATGAACTAAAGGAACAGGTCTTTTTGTAACTTTAATTACCACGGATTCTTTTCCTGTTAAAAATTGAATCCAAGCAGCAAAATCTTCACTATTTGGGACGCTTGCGGACAACAAAACCAACTGACTATCTTTCGGAGTTAATATTAAAGATTCTTCCCAAGCACTACCCCTACTTTCGTCTTGTAAAAAATGGTACTCATCATAAACAACGACTCTTCTATTCATATTAGGTTCAATACCTAGTAAGCTATTTCGATAGGTTTCAAGTGTTGCTAGCATAATTGGTGCTGTCAGATTTTCCTTAAAATCACCAGTGTTAATTCCAACTTTTTCTCGTCCATATTTTTCAGAAAATTCTCTATATTTATCGTTACTTAAACTTTTAACAGGACTTGTATAAATTAATTTTATTCCTTCAGGTAAGCGATATTCTAGCAAAGCCTCTATAACCCTTGTTTTACCTGCAGATGTAGGAGCATCCACAATTACATTTTTTCCTGCTAGTAATGCTTGCAGAGCTTGAAATTGCCATTCATCTAAAGTCATCCCTGCTGGTGTTGTTAATTTTGTTTCTTCCAACTTATTAATACTGTTACTTTTAGATGTTGATATTTCTTCTTTAAGTTCTAATTCTTTTTTATATTTAGCTAATGCAAAACCTCTAGTAGGTTTTTGAATTTCTTCTTTTATTTGAGGCCCTGTTTTTTCTGTGCTTTCTAATGCGAAATTTTCTTTTTTAGTTTTTAAATAAGATTTTGTCGGCTGTAATTTAGAAAAATTTTTTTCTTTTGAAGTTATATTTTTATTACTCTCTCTACTTTCTCCATGTTGAGTTGTAGAAAGAATACCTAAATCTTCTGCTGTTGCTTTACCAGCCAGCAAATTATTAATTTTAACCTGAGTTGAATGAGCTAATTTTTGTAAGAACTCTGCCCCAAATTTGCTGACTAGGTAATCATCAAAATCAATATTTGGAAAACGTTCTTTTTCTTTCCCAGGAAAAAAATTCCCTTTCTTTTCATTTTTCCATTTATGCCGAAATTTTTCTTTTTTTGGGTCCGAGGAGTTTTCTTTTCCACCTTTAGGTTGGCTATGATATTTTGGATTTCTAGAGTTTCTATCCTTTACCGCTTTTCCACCGTATCTATTTTCATGACTTGATTTCTTCTTCAAAACTTCCTCCAAAACATCCTTTCACGGATGGAATAACCGATTCCGTATTTGCCATTTTTGAAATATACTAAGAAAAAACAATAATTTCCAGAACAAAGAGTTAATTTTATAAATTTATAATTTTTAAGAAAATATTTTTATTTTTCAACTAACTTTTGTTATTTTTAAATTTGATACGAAAAAGATAAACTCGAAGAAAATTCATGAAAATTTATTTTTTTCTCAGCTAGTACGTTTTTAAAAACGGCATTATTCAATTCGGTATCTATTTCTCCAGAGTAAGCAGTTTGATGATTTTGGTAAGTAACAACGAAAGACATTCCAAAATTTTTATAAATTTGAAAAGAATTTTCTAAATCAATTCCAAAAACATTTTGTCTTTCAAATTTTATAGCAGAAGTAATTTGCGCCTGTTGACTATAATTATTTGCTGTACCAGAAATATTTAAATTAGAAATATTATAAAGTGAATATCTAGCAGTTAGAAATAAGGAATAAATGTCACTAAATTTTGCTTTTAAACCAATTGATGGATAAAATAAATAAGCTTCATAAGATGCTTTTAATTTATAAGTAAACTGTGAGCTATTAGCAATACTTCTGCTTGCTAAATTTTGATATTCAACTCCAAGACCTAAAACTGGGGAAAACATTTTATTAGATAAAAAAGAATAAAAATAATTTGCCCGAAGATGAAAACCAAGAAAAGGATTTTTTAATGAATAATTATCTAAGTCTTTTAAAAACGGATTAAAATATGAAAATCCAGGTTGGATTGAGAAATGATGATTTGTATTTTGCTCCTCTTCAGAAATTTGAGAACTAGCAAATACAGGAAAGATCATTCCACATAAGAAAAAAGTAAATACTTTGAGCAAGGGACATCCTTTTCAAAAAAAGATAATTCTTTTATCTTTCGCAAAAAAAAAGGGTTATTTGCATAACCCTTTTAAATTAGAAGCTGTAAGAAGCTATCAAGTTCGTTGAGAACTCGTTGAAGCTGCTATTATCAGAACTAGATTCAGCTTTATTCTTATATTCAAATTTAGCTTGGTGTCTATTATAAGTTGCACCTAAACCAAGGCTAAAGTTTTCAACTACTTCATAAGTACCAACTAAAGAAACTCCGTAAATAAAATGATCTTTAACTGTTACATCATAGGCTTTATCACTTAAAACTGCTCCTGTTAGCTTACTTTTTTGAGTAAAAGTTGGATCAACGTCGTTATAAACTCCATATCCTAAATTCGCTAAAGCAAAAATTGCAAATTTTGGTGCTAGAGTAAATTTGTAGCCTAAATTACCCATCAATGCTAATGTTTTAAAGTTCTGCTTATAAGACGTAGAACTAAAATCATCAGAATCTTCTATTGTGTTAGAATAAATTTGATTGTAGTTGATTCCAAGACCAACAACTGGGGAACCAATTTCTGTTTTATAAACTGAATATAGTGCAGAAGCATTAACATTGAAACCATTATAGTTTAAATCGTCTTTAAAATCACTAACTTTTACGCCATTGTAATGAGTATAACCCGCACCTGCTAAAACATCGAGACCAATTTTAGAATTTTCTTGAGCAAATGCAAAATTAGCAACTACTAAAGAACCTGCTAAAGAAATTAACGCATTACGTTTCATAAATTCTCCTTATTTTTAAAAAATAGCCTACCAAAAATGTAGGATGTTATGAAATAATCAATATTTGAGAGAATGACAAATAACTACCAATTTTTGGGTATCTTACCATTTGATTAAAAATAAAATTTTCAGATAAATATTAATAATTATTACATAAAAAATACATATCAATTAACTATTTAATTTTATTAATTTATAAATAACCTGTGATTTCATGCGGTTGGATAGTGAAAAAAAGCGAGATTAATTGTTTTTTTACAATTAAACCCATCTTTTAGTGTGCTTAAACTCTTTTTATTCAATATTTGAAAGAATAAAGTTTCTTAAAATTAAACACGTTCTATAATCATTGCAAATCCTTCTCCACCACCTATACAAAGAGTAGCTAATCCATATCTTTTTTTGTACTGCTGGAGTGAATGAATTAAGGTAGTTAAAATTCTTGCCCCACTTGCACCTATTGGATGCCCTAGAGCACAAGCCCCTCCATGAATATTAACCTTATTGTGAGGTAATTCTAATTTTTTCATAGCTGCCATTGTTACTAAAGCAAATGCTTCATTTATTTCATAAAGATCAATCTCATTAGCTGTTAGATTTGCTTTTTGCAAAGCACGCTGCATTGCTGTTACAGGTGCAGTCGTAAACCATTTTGGCTCTTGAGCGTGTCCAGCCCAACTAATAATTTTAGCCAATGGTTTTAAATTGTATTTTTTTAAAGCATCTTCTGAAACCAAAACCAATGCTGCTGCTCCATCATTTATTTTTGAAGCATTTGCAGCAGTAATAGTACCATCTTTTTCAAAAGCGGGTTTCAACTGTTCTACTTTATTTAAATCAGCAGCCAGCGGTTCTTCATCTGAATCAATTGTCTGAGTTGTTTTCCCTGTTGTAACAGTAACAGCAGTTAATTCATTTTTAAAATAACCCTCTTCCATTGCTTTTCTAGCTCTTAAATAACTTTCTTTGGCAAACTGATCCTGCGATTCTCTACTAAACTGATATTCTTTTGCACAAAATTCAGCACAGTTTCCCATGTGCAAATTATTGTAAGGATCCCAAAGACCGTCATGAATCATTGAGTCTATGATTTCTTTATGCCCCATGCGCATCCCGTCCCGTGCTTGAGGTAGGATGTATGGAGCACATGACATACTTTCTTGACCTCCTACAACAACAATATTTGAATCTTGCGTCATAATGGATTGAGCTCCTAAAGCTACTGCTTTTAATCCACTGCCACATACTTTCCCTACTGTTAAGGCTTGCACAGAATCAGGCAGTCCAGCATAAAGAGCGGCCTGACGAGCAGGTGACTGTCCCACTCCTGCAGTTAATACTTGCCCCATTATTATTTCTTCTACATGTGTATTACTTAAACCGCTTGCATCTATAGCTGCTTTAACAGCTATTGCTCCTAATTTTGGAGCTGGTGTTTGTTTAAAGACTCCTTGAAAACGGCCAATTGGAGTTCGTTTAGCAGCTACAACATAAACATTCTTCATAAGCTCCAGTCCTTATATTTTTTGACTGCCCAATTTTACAATAAAATGAAATTCATCTTCAGATACTGGTAATATTGATAGTCTCTGACCTTTTCGCAACAACAGCATACTCTGTAATTCTTTATATTCTTTTAATTGCGTTAAAGAAACAAACTGCGAAAATTTTTGAGGGTTACCCACTGTCACAGCAAACCATCTAGGATTTTCTACCGTTGCTTTAGGATCAAAATATTTTGACTTAGGATCGAGGGCAGAAAGATCTGGACGAGCAGTTTCAACTATTTCAGCTATTCCCGCTATACCTGTAGGTTCAGCATTTGAGTGATAAAATAAAACTCTATCTCCTATCTGCATTTCTTTTTGCATAAAATTTCTTGCTTGATAATTTCTTACCCCATCCCAAAATTCTTTTTGCTCTTTTTTTTGGAGTAAATCTGCAAAAGAAAAAACATTAGGTTCAGTCTTCATTAACCAAAATCTAGTAGGAAGATAATCATTGACATTTTTTAAAGCCATTTATTTTTTTAAATTTCCTATTGCTGAGTTATCAAATTGAGACATGACCTTCAAATTTGAAACACTTTTTATTCTTTTTTCTGCGAATCGCTTAGCTGCTTCATGAGTAGAAATGCCATGTTTGTCAGCATCAGTAAAAATAGATTCTAATGTCAACGCAATTCTGGCAACTTCAGATTCAACTTTCTCTAAATTATATCCAGTAATTTCATTTGCAACATTGATCAAGCCACCTGCATTAATAACATAATCTGGTGTATAGAGAATTTTTAAATCTTTTAACATTTTTGAATGTTTATCTTCATCTTCTAATTGATTATTAGCACAACCAGCAATAATTTTAACTTTTAAACTTGGTATTGTATTTGAATTCAATGTTGCTCCACGAGCACAAGGTGCATAAATATCTGCTTCTAAGTTAAATAATTCCCTTTCACTTATTATTGTTGCATTATAAAGATTATGCATTTCTACAAGCTTTTTATCATCTATATCTGAAACAAATAATTTAGCACCTTTTTCATGTAAAAATTTGCAAAGATGTTTTCCTACTGCACCAACGCCTTGAATACAAATTTTTATTCCATTGAAATCTACTTTGCCAAATCGATGTTTCATTGCTGCTTGAATACCAAAAAATGTACCTTTAGCTGTCATAAAACTTGGATCTCCACTACCTCCTAAACCAGCGGAAACTCCTGTAACATATTTAGTTTCAAGCCTGATATGATCCATATTGGTGACATTAGTATTCATATCTTCAGCTGTAATGTAACGACCACCTAATGATTGAACATAGCGCCCAAAAGAACGAAACATTTGTTCCGTCTTTTGTTTTGGATCTGCAATAATGACAGCTTTTCCTCCTCCAAGAGATAATCCTGCACATGCTGCTTTATACGTCATTCCTCTACTTAATCTTAAAACATCAATCAAAGCATCTTCTTCATTGTCATATGGCAAAAGCCTTGTTCCACCCAAAGCTGGGCCTAATGTTGTGTCGTGAATTGCTATAATTGCTTTTAAGTTTGAGGAAGGATCATGACAAAAAACAACCTGTTCATGTCCCATGGATTCAACTTGTGAAAATAGCTTCATTGTAACCCCTTAATATAGCTAAATAATTTATATAAAAAATTATTAATGTAAAAATAACATTATTTAAATGTTTCCGTGACTTCAATTTAATACCTTATACTTACCAAAAGTGAAAAGTTTTACAAGTAGCCTGCCGATTAAAATTATGGAATGAATTTTTTCATTGTTAGTTCTTGTAATTAACTTATTACTGATAAAATAGTTTACTAGAATTCACTTAGAAAAAATTTTTGGCATTGGATTTTATTAATTTTTATGGTATAATAAATTAGGAAATTTTTGGAGTTTTATGAAATTTATTTTTAACGGAACAAGTTTATTACCTACGAGCCCTGGACCGGCGTAACTACTTACCTTAAATCTTTATGCCGCTTGGAATTATGCTAATCCTCGGCTGAAGGAATTATTCAACTAAATAAATTGAATAACTTTTAAATTCAAAAAGTAAATTTCGATTATCTTTTTGAATAAAAGAAAGCAAATAGGTGTTGTGTCATGCTGATGTTTATGAATAAAATTAATAATAAAATTGTTACTGTTATTGCTGTAGCTTTTGCTATGTTTGTTGACGCTATGAGTTATGGAATAATTGTCCCATTAATTCCAATCTATACTGATAAAATTTTAAATTTAAATGATACTTATATCAGTATATTCTTAGCTATGTATGCAATTGGGCTTTTTGTCTTTGTACCTTTTGTATATTTAATTGCTAAAAGTATTGGAAATAAAAATGCATTATTGATTGGCGGTTTGTTACTGCTTATATCTTGTATCATTTTTCCTTTTAGTAATAGCTTTTCTTCTTTATTATTTGCAAGATTTCTTCAAGGATCTGCAGCTGCAATTACTTGGACATGTGGATTGAGTTTAGTAGCTCAAAGTGTGCATCCACAACACAGATCTTCAGCCCTTGCAACTGCAATGATTGGTGTTTCTATTGGACACTTAATAGGTGCTCCATTTGCTGGTTTTATGTATGAATTTGGTGGGATATTTTTTCCATTTTATATAGTAGGATTGATTACTCTTCTTAGTATGCTTGTAATAATAAGTATTTCAAAAAACAGCGAAGTATTTACTGAAAAAAGAGCATATAATTTAGTAAATTTCATAAAAATAACAGCTCACAATAAAACTCTGCTAGCTCTAACTGGAATTGTTTTGCTTGAATCATTTATGTTATCTTATTTAGAACCTAGCATTGCATTATTAGCTTCCAGAAATTTTAATGCCTCTAGCGAAACGATTGGGCTATTATTTGGTACTCAAGTATTAACTCTTGCATTAGTTTCTCCAATTGCAGCAAAGTTAGCTGAAAAATTTGGGAAAATTCAGGTAATCCCTTTTGGAATGTTAGCAAGCGGACTTATTTTCATATTTATGACTTCAAGTACAACAAATTTAATGATGTATTTTATTTTAATGGCTTGTTTAGGAGTAGCCTGTGCTTTTACCATCAGTCCGGTATTATCTGCTTTTGCTGATGAAATTGATTTGACCGATTTGAAAGGCCTTTATCATATAGGCTATGGATTTATTAATATAGTCTATTCTATTGGTATGTTACTTAGTCCAAGTCTAAATTTATTCATTTCAGATTATTTATCAAGCCAAATTTCTTATTTAGTCATTGGATTTACTCTTTTAGCAAGTACTCCAATATTTATGGTTTTGACTCACTTACAGAGCGGCAATTTTCAACCTTATTCCAAAGTTCCTTCTCATCTTGTAAAGAACCAGATAAACAATTCTTGAGGTTATTAAGCATTAACTTAAGATCTTGCTTTGCATTTTGAAAGGCTTTTTCAAGAGGCTCTTGTTTTGCTTCATATATTGAATAACTAAGAATTACCGCATTATTAATCTTTCCTTTTTGAAAAGAAAACTCATAATTAGTACCAATTTCCAATCCATTCATAAATTTTTTATACTCACTTGCAATTTGATTAAACTTAATTTCTCTTTCAGCCAAAAAAATACTTTCATCATTAAATTCTGAGTTTTTTTCTGCATACTCATAAAATTCTGTTATCTCTTTTTTAACTTTTCCTAAATATTCTTGAAACTTTTTCTGAGCTAATAAATTCTTTTTATACTGCGAAAAATATTCCTGGGAATTTATTTTTAATTCAGGATGCAAATCTAAAAAATGAACTGTGGCTCTCTTTGCTATAAAATCAGCTAAATTTTCATTAAATGAATAATAGTCTGGAATATACAAAGTTCTATGTACGGATTCATGAATTAAAACTTCTATAAATTCTGATAAACTTGATTGATCGAGCATAGATGAATAAATAGGATCAGGATAATATCCTAATAATGAAAATGCAGAAACACCACCCATTACTGTATCAAATCCTTCATTTTTTAGTTCATCTCTCTTTTTAAAAGCTTTATCTTTTTCAAAGAAACCTAAATAAGGTTGACTTCCAACGAAAGGAAACCACCAGGTTTTTAATTTTAATTTTCTTTTCTCAGCTCCCTGAACCACCCAAGAAACAGATGTGGATTCTAATGCAATATATTTTTTATAACTATTCCCAGGTGTTAATCCTATTTCAGATTCAGCATACGCCAAAATGGGTTTCACTAATTTCAATTTTTCAATTCGATCTTTTGTTTCTTTATTTTCCTCAAGCACATCTTCAATTTTTTGTTGCTTTAGAAGCAATGAAAATTGTCCATATCCTTGTTCAAATGAATAACACCCAGTAAATAAAAAAACACTTAAAAATATTAACTTTTTTTTCAATTTTAACCTCAATTTTAAATCACTCAAAAACATCATTCAATAACCAGCAATCCGTTTTTGAATTTCATGCTGAATAACATTTTCTGGATAACGGATCACTCTTAAAACTTCATTTTTTTCAACCAAATCTTGTCCTGCTAGAATTTCTATTTGACTTTCCTTTTCACGAATTTCTTTAACTTTTCCATAGCCAATAACTTTATCTGGTGGACTCATAGGATTTTTTTGAGCTAAAATAGCAAATAAATCAGTCTCAGAGACGTAATTATTTTTTCCTAAATTAATTGTAACTTCCTTTTTACTTTTTTTAATAATATTTCCTTCTATTGGTAAGTTTATTTGGAGCAAATAATATAAATTTGCTGCCGTTTTTTCTGCATCTTCACTGGAAAACACTTGTTCTTTTTCAAAAACTATTTTTCCAGTTTTATCAAATATTTTACCAATTAAACTATAATCTTTTCCATTTTCATTTTCTTCAAAAGCTATCTGTATCAATATGTCTAAATCTCCAGCAAATACTGTATCTTTCCAACCTCTTTGTGCAAATTCTACAGATGAAAGATTCAATGAATTTGCAATTTTATTTACTTCATCTGATATGATACTTCTTTGAGACATTTCATTCATAAATCTTGAAAAAAACTCTCTTCTAGCTCTTCTCCAAACAGTGTTATTTTGTAACACACCAAGAATAGATGGTTCAACCAATCCAACAGCAGGTTTGTAAGGTAGCAACGAAGAAACATATAAAATAGGTAGCTGATTGCTCATACTATTCACTTCAATAGCTTTTCGCAATGTTTTAAAATCTATGCTATTTGGAATTGAATTTTTTTGGTTAATAGAAAGAAAAGATTTTTCATCCAGTTGCTTTTGTGTTGATACAATACCTAACATACTTGATACATCTAATTTCAAAGAATTTAGCTTTAATTCAGATTTATCAATACCTCTTCCTATAAAATAAGCAAAATTTTGAATTATGAAGTCAGAACTTTTTCCTTCATTTAATTCTATTTTTAATTCTTGCTTTCCACTTCCTGAAACCAATGGTCTAATATTTGTGATAAAACTATCTTTTTTGACAATCACGGAATCTGGTCGCATGGAATGTAGAACTGATGTTGAAATATTTCCTGAAGAATCTGTACTTCCAACCAAACGTATTGATTGTGTCCCATTTTTCCCAAAGAAGATGTAGGCATCTTCAATTGGATGATTTTGGTAAAAAACTGATATTGTTATAGTATCTTCAAATAAAACAGATTTTTTTTCGGTTATGGTATTCAAAATAGGTGATGTTTTAAAGATTGCCTTCTCTGTCCAAGATGCTCCAGTCTGTTTTTCATTTTCAGATAATCCCATGGTGGGCAAAGATTCTGGAATAGGTTCTACGGGTAAATTTTCTTCTATTTGTGCAATATTAACAGTTTGATTTAAGGGCTCTATGGGAAAATCTAAAATAGGATCATTATCCGATAAATTTTGTATTCCAATTTTTTTATTACTTTCTTCAATAATTATAGGAATTTCTCTTAAAGAAATGGTTAAATTGAGATCTCTATCTTGCCACCATTTTGGTGCAGTTAATGCCACAATTTCTGGAAGATATATTCTATCTAAATTATTACTTTGAACAAATATTTTCATTTGTGGTAATTTAGAAAAATCTACTTTCCACTTAACGAAACCATTTTTATTAGTAATCCCTTCAATGACTTTCATCTTTTTTCTATTTACTGCATTAATTTGATATAAAGTTACTGAACTATTCGGAAGTAATTGTCCATGACTGACCACTTTTACTGTAATAGATCCAGCTTGAAAGTAACTACAACCAGTAAAAATAAAAAGAAAAAGGAATAAATATGGAAACATAGTTTACCTACATAAAATATTCTTCTAATTAATATTTTAAGTAGATTTTAAAATGCGGAAATTAATATTCCCGACAAACGATGAATCTTTTTCCTAGTCATGCTGGAAAAGGAATACTTGCAGGAATTTATTTATGCAACTTGCTGATTACTATATTTTTTTCTCTCATTTTGTAATTCTTGTATAGTTTTATTTATTGCAATATTAGATTTTTCTTTCGATAATTTAAACTTTGTCGCAAGAATTAAAGAAACAAAGCAAATTATAGCAATTAAAAGAAAATCAACACCATTTTTTATTGCACCAGACCCACCATCATAGGTTCCATGATAAGTAACGACTCCTAAAGATAGCATATAAAATAATAACCAAGAGAACCCTAGCAAATCAAATGAAAATGTTTGATTACTAAATTTTCTGATAAGTATTAAAGAGAAAAATCCTATTACTATGATTACACTTAATTTAAGCATGATGTTCCAGCCACTCCAAAATAAAAGCATGCTGCTAATATAAAATGCGAGAAATGAAACAATACGATAGTTAAAAACTTTAAAAGGTCTTGGAAGATTAGGAAAATCTTTTCGTAATACATATAAAGTTACAGGTATAACCGCATTACATAAACAAATAGCCGCAGCATAAAAGGCAGCCATTTCTTGCCAGTTATCTAAAAAAGCAAATATCAATAAAGAAACAATAAAACTTACAATCAGTCCTAAAACGGGAACTCCATTTTTAGATAATTTTTGAAACATCATTGGCATTTGCCCACTTTTACTCATACTGTATGAAGCTCTTGCTGAAGATGCCATAAAAACGATACCACTTCCAAATGGAGAAATTAAAGCATCGGAATATAAAATCATTCCAAACCAAGCAATTCCTATTACTGTAGCTAATCCAGCAAAAGGACCTGCTTCACCTGGAAAAGTTAATTTATCCCACCCCTGCCCTAATAATTCTGGAGGAATAGCTAAGATAAATGCTAACTGTAAGAGACAATAAATAACCATGCAAATAAGCATGGAACCGATAATTGCAATAGGAATACTTTTTTGTGGATTTTTAGTTTCTCCAGCTAAGGCAACACCTGGTTGAAAACCATTATATGCTAAAATAATTCCTCCAATAGAGAGCGAAGCAAAAATCCCATGCATCCCATTTGGAGCAAAACCATGACTTGTTAAATTTTCAAAGTGTGAAGATTTATAAAAAAATAGAACTATTAATAAGCAAGGAATAAAAATTTTCCATATTGTAATGTAAAAACTTGTTTTAGACATAAACTTAGCACTTGTTACATTAATCAATAATAAAAAGGCTGTTAAAAAAAAGGCTAAAACATAACCCGAAGCCGTTAATTTATCTTTCAGCATTAAATCAGGAAAAAAATTTGCGGCATATTGTATCACTGCTAAAACTTCAATAGGAACAATAACAATAAAAGCTAACCAAGAGATCCAACCCAACATGAAAGAAACTAAATTGCCATGGGTCAACTGAGGAAAAATGCTCATACCACCGGATACAGGGAACATAGTTGATAGCTCTGAAAAACAAAGAGCAATTATGATAATAGCAACTGCTCCAATGAGCCATGATAGTATTGCCGCTGGCCCTGCCATTTTTGAGGCATATAAAGATCCAAACAGCCATCCAGAACCAATCGTTGCACTAACAGAGGCAAATAATATGCCCGATGTAGAAATTCCACGTTTTAATTCCATTTAAAAACCTCTTGCAAAAGTCGTTGAAATGGAAATATACATAATAAACTTCGACTTTGAAAACTAAACTTTTAATTTTTATGCCTAATTTTGAAAAGCAGAAAAAAAATAAGATGTTATAATTGTTTATGAAACAGCTATAGTAAAGTCAGTAGTATTTACTAGAAAAAAATTTTTCTTAAACAAAAAGAGGTTTAAAAGTTTCTGGACTGGCTAATTTCACAGCTGTTTCAAAGGATGCTGGAATATTATTGGATAGCAAAGAACCTTCAGGAATATATTCAAAAATTTCGGCATAACTTTTAGATTCAGTTTCGCTCACCCGGCGCATCACATGCCAAGGGCGAAGTTCGTGTGTTCCCTCTAAACCCATAGCATCTATAATTTCGACCATACTTTTAATGGTTTCATGATGAAAGTGCGAAACTCTTTTTCTTTTATCTTTAACCACTAATCCTTGAATAAGCTGAGGATCTTGAGTTGTAATTCCTGTAGGACAATCATTTGAATTGCATTTTAAAGCTTGAATACAACCAAGAGCCAATAACATCCCTCTAGCCGAGTAAACAAGATCTGCACCCAAGGCAATTAATTTTATCATTTCAAAGCCAGTTGTTACTTTACCAGATGACATGATTCTTATTTTTTTGCGTAAACCAAAACCAACCAAACAGTTATGCACAAATATAAGAGCATCTATTCCAGGAGTTCCTACCGAATTAGTAAATTCTAAAGGAGCAGCGCCCGTCCCTCCTTCTCCACCATCAATAGAAATGTAGTCTGGCATCATATTTGTTAGCAACATAGCTTTGCATAATGCAACAAATTCCCATTTATTTCCTAAACACAATTTAATTCCAACAGGTTTACCACCTGAAAGTTTCCGAAGCTTGCCAATAAAATACATCATTTCTGTAGGTGAAGTAAAAGCGGAATGTGCTGGAGGAGATAAAACATCTCTTCCCATCGGAACTCCACGTATTTCTGCAATTTCTGGGGTGACTTTTTTTGCTGGTAAAATTCCACCATGCCCTGGTTTTGCACCTTGTGAAAGCTTTATTTCTATCATTTTTATTTGTGGAATATGCGCAGCTTTTTTTACAAATTCAAGTTCATTAAAACTTCCATCCTTATTTCGACAACCAAAATAACCAGTACCAATCTGCCAAATGATATCTCCACCATTTTCTAAATGGTAAGGAGTAATTCCACCTTCACCTGTATTTTGGGCAAAACCACCATCCTTGGCTCCACCATTTAAGGCTAAAATAGCATTTTTACTAAGTGAACCGTAACTCATTGCAGATATATTTAATAAATTTGCACTATAAGGTTGTAAACAATCCTTTCCACCTATCATTAGCCTTAGATTTTCAGGACTCATCGAAGTAGGTTGTAAAGAATGATTTACCCATTCATATCCAATTTGATAAACATTTTTCCTTGTGCCAAAAGGAACTGAATCTCTAACTGCTTTAGCGCGCTGATAAACCACCGTTCTTTGTTCTCTGTTAAAGGGAACTCCATCGGTATCTGATTCAATAAAGTATTGTTGAATTTCTGGTCTTATCATTTCAAACATGTAACGAAAGTGCGCTAGAACTGGAAAGTTGCGTTTTAAAGTTTGTGATGTTTGCAACATATCTTTAATTCCAACGATGATAACTGGAACTATGATAATTAATGAAAATAAAAATGGAGGATATATGAAATAGGCTATCATATTTAACAGTAATAAAGAACTTGAAATTATGATAAATAAATTTCGCATTTTTTCCCCAAATAACAAACTTGAAAGAACAATAGATTTGATATTTAATAGAATGAAATGATCTTATCAGCAAAATAAATTAGAATAAATGTGACAAAAAAATGAAAAGGCAAATCAATCAAACAAATTTATAAAAATATGAATTCCCAGTCCTTCTTGCGTCTCTAGATAAAAAGAAATACATGTGACTTATTGGAGATGAGGGACTATGACGTTGAATTCTATTTTATCTATCAATCAAGTATACAAACAATACCAAAACAAAAATGTCATTGAAAATCTTAATTTTTCAATTCATGAAAATGAAATTGTAGCTTTGCTAGGAGTCAATGGGGCTGGAAAAACAACCACAATAAAAATGATGCTTGGTCAAGTAATACCTAACTCTGGCTCAATTTTGTTGTATGGTAAAAATCCTATAGATCCTCAGGCACGAGCACAAGTTGGCTTAACTCCACAAAATGTTGACTTTCCGGAAGGATTATACACTGTTGAACTTTTAAAATTTGTTCAAGCACACTATCAAGCTCCTTGTTCAGTTGAACAAATGATAGATCTTTTCCAATTGCAATCTTTTTTGAAAGTGAAGGCAACAAAACTATCTGGAGGACAAAAAAGAAGGCTTGCTTTGGCATTAGCATTTATTGGTAACCCTAACTTGATTTTTCTTGATGAACCCACTACTGGTTTGGACGTTGAGTCTAGAAAAATATTACTTAAAACTATCAAAAATTTTGCTACTAACGGCAAATCTATTTTTTTGACTACCCATTACTTAGAGGAAATAGAACAAATTGCGACAAGAATACTGGTATTAGCAAATGGAAAAATAATTGCAGATGGTAGTATAGAAGATATTAAAAAAAGAGCTAATTTTAATCTTTCTTATGTTACTTTTTACTGTGATTCCAACTTAAATTTAAATTTATTTCCTTTTGTTTCTTCTTTTGAAGTTGAGAATAATTTTTATTCTATTAAAACAACTAATTCTGACATTTTTATTTCTGATTTAGTCACACAAAAAGTACCTTTTAAAAATTTGCAAATTCAAAAAGAAAATTTAGAATCTGCTTTTATTCATTTATCCAAAGGAAATTAAATAGTGAAACTCTCTATTTTATATTTCAAATTATTGTTTTCAAGCACCACAAGAAATGTTCCCGCGTTGTTTTTCACCCTTATATTCCCTCCTTTAATGCTTTTATTATTTGCTAACCATTGGAAAAATAGCAATCCACTAGGAGCGGTTGTTATCTTTTTTAATTATTCAGTGCAAACTGTTGCTCTTATGCTTTTAGGAATGGGGGTAACACAAGAAAAAAACTCTGATTGGGCAAAATATCTTCGCAGCTTACCTATTGGTTTAAAATCAATGATATTTGGGCGGTTATTACATACGTTAGCTCTCTCTAGCATTAATTTGGTTTCTTTAGCTGCTATTGCAATTTTTATTTTAGACTTACCCCTAAATTTTTCTAATTTCGGCGGGCTAGCTCTTGTTGCTTTACTAGGTGGCATTCCTATGGCATTACTAGGAATGACAATTGGTTATATTGCAAATCCCGATTCTTCAAGAAGCATTTTTACTTTATTAAATTTACTTTTATTATTTGGTTCTTTTTCTTTACCCAATGAAGGAGTTTTTAAATACTTAAGAGAATTTGTTCCCTCTTATCAATGGGCAAAAATATCGTTTATTTATTTAGAACAAAATACTATTTCAATACCACCTGTTCTATGGCTTTGTGGATTATCTTGTTTTCTTATCTTTGCTTTTCAAAGGACATATAACAGAAATTTAAAAAGAAATTAATTTTATTTAATTGCTTGTGCCACTCTTTGATTAACAATAGACCAATTGATATTTTTAAAGAATGTATCTATATAAGCACCTCTGTTTGCTTTATAATCAAGAAAGAAAGCATGTTCCCATGTATCCATAACAAGAACAGGTACATGATTTAACGGAAAACCAATATGATGCTCCATAATTTGAACATTTTTTAGCTTTCCAGTAGTAATTTCGACACAAGTAACAACCCATCCTGGTACGGCTAATCCAGTTGCCTTAACATCAGCCTTCCAGTTATCAACACTTCCAAAAGATGCTTTTGCTAAATTTTCAAATTGCGGAGATGGACTTTCACTAGATAACAAATTATCGAAATACATTTCATGTAAATAAGTACCATTATAAGGAACACAATGTCTGCGCTTTAATTCAGCATATTCCCCAAAGCTATAATTAGTTAATGATTTATCTGTCTTTTCCAATTTTTCATCTATTTCATTTAATTTCTTAACATAACCTTCATATAAACCAAAATGCGCTTCTAGTTGAGGATCGCTAATACCTTCTAATTTACCTAATAAATGTTTAAAACTACGAATTTCTTTAGCCATTTTTCCCTCCCATAGCATGAGTAAAATACGATATGGATTAAAACATCAAAATAGTTGATATGCAAACTTTTAAACTCACTTTGAATTCATTTTTTTCGGAAAAATAGTAGGATCAATTTTTAAAACATCTCCTACTTTTATCGGACGTTTATCATCTTCATAGCGAATAAAAGCAATGCAGGAATCAATTTCTCCATTTACTTGAGGTAAATATCGAATGATATGAATTCTAGCATTTTCTGGACCTACTAATCGCATACCAATTTGTAGCCCAAATCCTCTTCCTTTATCAAGATAAATCCATCCTCTGTACCGCCGAATGACTTTAAATTCTTCTTTGGATAAATCATGTAATTCAGGAATTATTTTATTTACTAGACTATCAGAAATAGTTTCAGGATTAAACAATTGTGGCTTTTCATCGATAACTAAATCTTTATTTTTTTGCGCAAATACTCCCGAGTTTAACTGAGAATGAAAAGTAACCATTGGCCAATCTTTTTTTTTCTCTGCAAAGTCAGATTTAAAAGTTATTTTAACTAAATTTAAAGGCTTACCTGGGAACTCAACATTTTCTGGACTTTTTAATTGCTCTTGATAGTTACCTTTGCAAACAATCCGTCCCAAATTTGTGATATTTAATATGCCTTTTGCTGATAATTTTTCCCCCAAATAAAGATCAATTAAATTTTCCATCCTTTCTTCAGAGCGAAAATCATAAAAAGAATTTATTTTTACAGGAGCTATATTAGCAAAATTACGTTTGACAATGGTTGATAAAGGAACAAGAGAATCAGAAAAAGAAATAGGAGCTATTTTTTCATTAAATTTCCAAATCGTCCCAATTTGTAGGCAATCTTTATAACGAACAATGGATGCAGCCTGTAAGTATTCTTTTTTTTGTTGTTTACCAACATTAAAAAGAAAATAAGTTGCTAGGTAAGCGTCATACTCTTGATTCCAATCAAAAACCCTTAATCCTCGGTAAGCCCCTTTTTGTAAACTTAGTTTTTCTTGTGTCTTAGAAATTCCTAATTGTTGCAATAATGACTCCTGATAATCCAATGCCTTTTTCTTAATAGCAATTGGTATTTCAGGATTCTCTGAAATCATGGTTGTTGGGGGCAAAATTAAAAAAGGCAATCGACACTCCAAAATTATCTTCTTGAAGTTATCGACTAAGATTTAAAGCAATCAATAATATTGCACTTTACTAAAGATTATTTTGTTTTTTCTTACTGTTGCGAATGTCACTTTCTACAGCTGCAAACGGTGCCGACAAATTTAAAACTTGCGGATACACAGTAGACAATAAAAAACGCACTCCAGTAATGTAACTATTTCCTGCTTTTCCTCTACCAATACTTGGTAAAAGTGGATTTAATTCAATTGTTGAGGTATTCCAAAGAATAGAGGGCACACTAGAACGCTGACGAATTTCATAAACTTCTTCAGCAAATTGAGAATGCACACCCAAACAACGGGTTGCTCCAAGTTCATCTAATATGTTGATCATTTCTTGTCTATCTTGGATAGAGATAAGACACACATCGGGACCAAAAAAAGCATTAGACGCATAAATACTCTTTAAAACTTTCTCTGCACGCATAAAATGGACACCAGGGGAAACAAAATAACCATTTCCATTGTTGTCTATGGGTTTTCCCCATCTTAGTGTATCATCAGATTCTCTAGCTGCTATCCCTTGAAATCTTAAAAATCTTTCCCAAGAGTTTGAGCTACATAATGGTTCCATCACATGAATATCTGAACGTGTTAAATCTTCACGCGCACCTATAGGCATAGATTTTACAGCTCTCACCAATTTATCTTGAAACTCATTGAATATTTTTTGATCTACAAAAACCAGATTAGTAGATTCTAATCTTTGCCCAGCATCCAGAAAGGCGCCATATACTATTTTTGAAATAGCAGTAGAGATGTTTGCCGATTCAGTTACGTAAGCAGCATTTTTACCGCCACCACACAATACTAAACGTGCATTTTGTTGTGTCGAAGTGTCTCTACGAATTTGCTCTAAACTTTCTTCCCCACCAGTGTATAAAATAGTATCAAATTGATGTGTCAGAACTAAGCGACGAAAGACTTCAAAATCACCATAAACAATTTGCACAACTCCAGGTGGAAAAGAAGCTTGATGAAACCCACTAGCAAGTAAAGAACCAGAAAGTAAACAATGAGATGAAGGCCGCATACATACTGCATTTCCAGCTGCTAAAGCAGGTAACACGCTACTTAGGAGGGTATACACTGGTAAAGCAATATTAGATGATACAAGAACCAGACCTAAGGGAGCATATTGCCATTCCCAACCTTCTTCATCTCTCTTTACAGATAAAGCTTGTTTACAAAATTCAGGTAAAGCAGCAAATAATTTTTCGCACAAAGACCACTCTTCCTCAACTGCAACCTTAGAACGTGCAAGTTCAAGCATCATGTTACTTTTTATTTCATCTGCATTTTCTTTTAAAAATCCTATTACTTTTTTTAGGTACGAAAGTCTTTCATCAAGAGATGTTAATCGGTATTTTTTTTGTGCTGTTTTCAAACCCTGAATAACAGGATCAACAAGTTCTTTGCTCCAACTAGCTGTTGCCAAGATATCTGAAGGATTTGCAGGATTACTAACAGAAAAAATATGTTCAGTCTTAGTCGTTGAATGAAAATTTCCGTTAATATAGGGAGGAATCAGATTTAATTGAATTGCCATTTGAATATCCTCATTAAGTGAGTTGAGCACTTAAATGGAGGATAAGATTTTTAATACCTTAAGGTCAAGAGAAGATGACAAATTATGCTTTAAATGAGAAATAGGTATCCATTGCAGTTCAGAAAATTTTAAATATTTTTCGAAAATTTTTTCGCTTTTAGAATTATGTTTAAAATCATTTACAAGAATCGCAGTGCCAACAATTTTATGATGGGTAATACTATGTTTGAATTGTCCAGGAAGACAAGAAATTGAAAATCCTATTTTTTTTATATCTGCATATAAATTTTCCAAGCTTAAGCTTTCGCTAGAACTTATTAAAGGAAATCCGAAAGTTTTAGTTAAAAACCCTTGTTCTCTTTTTATTAAAAGAATTTCATTTGATGACATTTTTTTGAAAATAACTGCAATAATATTTTCTTCTTGGGTATTTTTTCTGGGCTTCACTGGAGGGCATAAAGAAACTGTTTCTTTACTGAAAGCTTGACAGTACTTTTGTACAGGACAAATTTCACAATTTGGATTTTGTTTTTTACAGATTGTCGCACCCAAATCCATCATAGCTTGATTAAAATCACCTGGATTCTCACGCGATATCAGTTGATTAACGTAACGTTGAATATAATCCTGTCCCTGCTTATCCCAAACATTATTTTGAAGATTTAAAATGCGACTAATAACTCTTACAACATTACCATCAACACAAGCTACGGGCTCATTAAAGCATATACTTGATATTACAGAAGCTGTATAAGGCCCACATCCTGGAACCTTAATCCATGAGGAAAAATTTGTTGGAAAAGAACCTTTGAATTCATCTAAAATAAATTGAGCACCTTTTCGCAAATTACGGGCTCTGGCATAGTAACCTAAACCAGCCCATAATTTTCTAAGTCGATCATCTTCACAAAATGCTAATGATTTTAAATCAGGCAATTCTTTAATAAATTCTTTATAACGAGGCAATACAACAGAAAGAATTGTTTGCTGACTCATTATTTCACAAATCCAAGTGTGATAAACATCTATATGCTCACGCCAAGGAAATGGTCTTTTATTAACATTGTACCAATCTAATAAATCTTTTGAAAAATTCTTCATATTGAAAAACAAACACAAATCAACATTTGTTATTTTGTGTCTATTATATATTTCCTTGTTCATTCATCACTTCATTAGATGAATGTGCTTTATCTCCAGATGATTTTCTTGGACGACCACGTCTCATAGATTGTTTTAATTTATCTAATTTACTTGGACGACCGCGTTTCTTTGGAGTTTTTACTACAGCCTTCTTTGGACGACCGCGTTTCTTTGCAGATGATTTTGTTGGACGACCGCGTTTCTTTGCAGATGATTTTGTTGGACGACCACGTTTTAATGTTTTTTTCTTAGAACTTACTTTTTTTGCTGTTTTTTTTCTTACAGCTTTTTTTGCTGACTTTTTAGCTACTTTCTTTTTTGCAGCTGTTTTTTTAACAGGTTTTTTTGCAACTTTCTTTTTCTTCACAGAAGTTTTTTTCGCAACCTTCTTCGCGCTCTTCTTTGCAGATGATTTTTTTGCTCCAGCTTTCTTACGCTTTGTTTCAGCCATAAAACAGACTCCTTTCAATTTTTATTTTTAACCGCACACAATACCACGGTCCAGTCTTAATTTAACTCATGCCAAAAAAAAATGGTAGTGGCAATACCATTTTTTATTTATTTTTATTAAGAAATTATTTTATCATGATAGACAAGGATATCTTTGTTCTAGAATTTTTTTTGAAAAATTTTAAAGATGATGAAATAATTTTTTTAAGGGGAAGAAAATTATGAGTTCAATTTTTACTTCTGAAAATAAAAATCAAATACTTGGTCTTGTATATGATTTACCTACGAAACTAGAAAATTCACAAAAAATAATTTTTCCTGACGATGCATCTGCTGAGTGGGAGACAAAAAATACGATCGATAAAATTTGTGAAACTTGGAAAGAACTAGGTTTTTCTGTAATTCTTTTTCCTTTAGATTCCACTTTTCTTCTAAAATGGTCTAATTTTAGTTCCCAATGTACTTTAATACATAGTTTAGTGGAAGGTTGGGGATCTCTTGCACGTGAAGGCTGGATTCCTTCATTATGTGAATTATCAGGAGTTCCATTTATTGGTTCTGATCCTTACGCTCAATCTATTTGTATGAGCAAAACGCAATTAAAATTATTATGCAATTTATTAAAAATTCCAACTTCTCCATTTTATATAATTAAAAATATTAAAGACTTTGCCAAAATCCCCGCAAAATTTTTTAAAGAAACACATTTTATTAAACCAGATGGAGAAGGTTCTGGTATGGGAATTGATGCTAGCTATTCTATGTCAAACTCAAAATTAGAAACGTATGAAAAAGTGAAACTACTTTTGGAAAAATATCCTGATGGCGTTTTATTAGAAAAATTTCTTTGCGGAAAGGAATTTACTTCAGGAATTATTGGAACACCTGGAAAATTTCTGCCAATAGCTGAGATTGAAGTTGAAGATAAAATTTATGGTTTAGCTAATAAATCTAAAGAGTATATGGGTGAAAAAGTAACTTTTCCTAAATTATCAAAAAAGAATGAGAGTATAATTAAAAATAGTTCTGAAGTTTTATTTCAATACTTAAATTTAAAAGATCTTGTTCGTTTTGATTGGCGATGTGATGAAAAAGGAAATCCTTACTTTTTAGAAGCAAATACTTTACCAGGAATATCTTTTTTCTATAGTGTCCTTCCCTTAATGGCCAAACAAATAGGAATCCAATACAAAGATTTTTTTGGCATATTAGCTGAATCTGCTTTAAGCAGAGGATTGTCGAGAAATTTATGGTATGGAAAAACAAGAATAAAAAAACCTTTAAATGATTAAATCATTTAAAGGTTATTATTTTGATAAATTAAAAATATTAATATTTTCCGGTTGCTACTAAACGAGTTAATTGAACCATACGATTGCTAAAGCCCCATTCATTGTCATACCATGAAAGAACTTTTACCATATTTTCACCAATAACTGTTGTATATTCAGCATCAATAGTCGAACTGTTTGAACATCCATTATAATCACAACTAACTAAAGGCTCTTCAGAATACCCTAAAATTCCTTTTAAATAAGATTCTGCTGCAGCCTTTAATGCAGAGTTAATTTCAGAAGTAGTAACTGATTTTTCTAATTCAAAAGTAACATCAACTAATGAAACATTTGGGGTTGGGACTCTTACGGCAAAACCATTTAATTTTCCTGCAAGAGAAGGTATTACTTCAGAAATAGCTTTAGCGGCACCTGTTGAAGTTGGAATCATACTTACAGCTGCTGCACGTGCTCTTCTTAAATCTTTATGAGGTAAATCTAAGATATTTTGATCATTTGTATATGAATGGATAGTTGTCATGAGGCCTTTTTTTATACCAAATTTTTCATGAATAACTTTTGTAAATGGGGCTAAACAATTTGTAGTACATGAACCATTACTAACAATATGATGTTTTTGTATATCATATTCGTTATCATTTACACCAATTACAATAGTTTTATCAATTGATTTTCCAGGTGCACTGAGTATTACCTTTTTTGCACCACCCTTTAAGTGAGCCGCTGCTTTTTCACCTTCAGTGAAAAGACCTGTGCATTCAAGCACTATATCTACACCATGAGTTCCCCAAGGAATTTCAGCTGGGTTACGTATTGCAGTTATTGGAATATTTTTGCCATCAATTATTAATGCATTTTCTTGGCAGTCTACTGTTTGCTCTGCTTTTCCATGTACAGAATCATATTTATACAAGTGTGCAAGAGTTTTAGCATTTGTTAAATCATTGATTAAACAAACTTCAATATCTTTCTCGTTTTTTAATGCTCTTAGTACACAACGACCAATGCGACCAAAACCGTTGATCCCTATTTTAATAGCCATGAGTTACCTCCTAGTTAAAAAGTTTGGCTTCATTAAAGCCATATACCCACTAATCTTAAGTTCAGATAGAAGTAAGAAAATGGACTTGTTTGTTATCCAAAAAAAATAGAGATTCTGCAAGAATTAATGACGAGAATCGTTATAGGGAGAGTTTATTAATTCTAAAAATTCTTCTGCCGTTTGACAACCTTGAAAATTCTTTCCAACACAATTACAGCCAGAAATTTTGATAGGTTGAGATAAAACCAAGTGTAATTTAGTAAATAAGCACTCTTTAAACTTACAGTTTTCAAATTCTATCCCCTGAATATCACAATCTTCAAATTCACAATCAGAAAAGTCTACACCATTAAAATTAATTCTGGTAAGTCGGCTTGTTTTAATTGTTAATTCCGAAAAATCTGATTTTATCAATTGATTTTCAGTAAAATCGGATTCTGAAATAGTTACATCTGAAAAAGTAGTTCGAGAAAATTTATTATTTTCTAATCTAGCCTCTTGCAAAGTGACATTACTTAAGCGAGCTAGACTATAAGTTGATAAACAAAAATCTGTTTTTATAACTGCTAATTCAGAAAATTGGACTGCAGTAAATTTATTATTTCGCACTTCGGAATGATCTGAAAAATCAACTCCAAACCATTGTGATCCAACGACCTGATTATCTTTTACTTGGCTATCAGAACTGACATGCAAAGCACGAAAAACTGATAGTTTTGCATCTAGTCCAACAATATTCGGTGAGAACCCTATTGGCTGGAAATTACTAGAAATATTTTCTTGAATTTTTTCTATTTGCGGCATGTTTTCAGAAATTTGCTGTACTAAATTACTTGAAATTTTCAATAATTCTTCCAAATTTACAGTCTTTTTTAATTTCTCAAATGCGGTTTTTAAACCTTCCTGTGATTCTTCTTTCTGTGCATCAAAATTATTTGTATTATTATCAAAATCACTCTTATATTTATTTGCTTTTTTTAATACATAATTTTTTTCTATCAACAATTTAGCTTTTTCAACATCCATTTTCCCTTTAGCTACAGCTTTAAGAATGGAATCAAGTTCAATCATACACTATTGTCCTTTGTCTAATTTTCTAATGAGCATAAAACTCAAACATAAAACTAAAATATTCATGATCCAAGCTGCTAAGAGAGGATTTAAACTTCCCTTTATTGCAAAACTTTTTAGTACCAAATTACCAAACCAATATACCAAAGCAGTAACAATGCAAATTACAATCCCAATATATTTTTCTTCCTGCCTTTCTTTCTTTAAAGCAAAAGGAATAGTTAAAAAAACAAATAAAATATTTGCAAAAGGAGCACTTATTTTTAAATATAAATCTATTATTCTATCAGAAACATTTGCTCCTGCCTCTTGTGCATCATCAATTACTTTTTTTAATTGCCAGTAACTTAATTGATTTGAATCACTTGTATCTTTTAATACTTTTGGAGGAGCAAAATCAATATTAGTAACGTAATATGATTTCACATCAATTTTATTTAATTGATAATGAGAATCAAAATTATTTACAATCGCAGATCTTAACACCCAGTTACCAATATTTTCATCAAAATATGCTGACTTTGCATGAACAATTTGGCGAATGTTTGAACTTTCTGATTTAAAAAACTCAACATCATATAGTTCCTGCTTACTTTCATCATAGCGCTGAAAATAGAGAATTGTTCCTTTAGACTTCAACCATTTGCTTTCAGTAAAAACATAATCATTTTTTTTACTGCCTTCAATTTCAATATTTCTAACTCGCAAAAAATTTGTTGTACTCACAGGTTGAATAAACTCATTTAAAATAAATTGTCCCGCTGTAAATAAAAGACCCACTGAAACTAAAGGTATAGAAATTCTTAGCATTGACATACCTGCAGCTCTAAGTGCGGATATTTCGCCGTGCTTAGCTAGTAACCAGTTTGTTACTATACCTCCAATCAACACAGCAAATGGCATTAATTGAATTGTAATCGTAGGTACTTGCCATAAATAATAGTAAAACTTTATTTTTGCTGAAATTGTTCGGCCATCAAAGTAATGTTGACTTTCTTCCATATAAGTCAAGATAAAATATATTGATAATGAAAAGAGTAAAATACTTAAAATACTTTTTAAGTATTGCGATGCAATATACCACCAAATCCGCATTTAAAGCCTCTTTCTTTTGAATTTAAAATCTTCTTGCAGAAAGGCAATAAATCCAGTTGATGGTGGATGTTTGAGACGCCATCGCAACAACAAAATAATAATAAATATCAAAATAAGAGGTGTTGCTAATAGCATTGCATATGGAGGTAAAATAAAATTCAAAGATAATTGTTGGCATAATGAAATAGATGCATATAAAGCAAAGATAACTAAACCAACTCCTAAATAGACTCCAAATTGTTTTCTTCTTGGATCTTGAATACCTAAACAAATTCCAATGATCGGAAGAAATATAGTTGAAATTGGAACTGATATTTGTTTAAAAATAAAAATAAGTTTTTCAACCATTTTAATATCTTTGTTCCAATCCAAATTTGTTTCCATTTCTTTACTTAATTGGTTAAAATACTCCCGAGGGTATAGCTGATTAGAATTTTCAATTTGATTCATTTCAACTTTAAACTTGTCTTTAAAAGTATTTATTAATGAAATGTGCATATCAGAAAAATGTGTAATAGTCCAATCAGAAACTTTTGGAAATAAAATTAAATCATTTTTATTAAAATCTTTTTGAGGAAATTTAAAGTGTTCATCTTTATTAGATAAGAAATATGACAAATTATGGTTTGCTAATTTACCAGAATAACCAGTACCATTTTTTAACGAAAAAATATAATCAGGAAAACCATCGTTTGATTTCTTTTTTAATTCTCCCTCTTTTGATTGTACAATTGAGTAGTAACTATAAGAATTTGTCTTTAATCCAATAAATACATCCTGAAAATCTGTTTTATCTTCGCTCACTTTGTTTAAAAACATTACTAAGTTAACGTTATCTGAATTTGCAAAAGCATCGTTGATAAAACTTTTTTCCCGAATAGAATTTTTTATCATTGCTTCTACAAGTTCTCTTGATTGTACCCACTTAAACATTTCAAACTGTCTGTTTGAATACGGTTCAAAAAAAAGAGCACTAAATAAAGAAATTAACATAACTAAAAAACCTAATATAGTAGGCATTCTAGCTAATCTTAAAACACTAACTCCACTTGCCATCCATGCTTCTAACTCCCTATCTGCTGCCATTCGAATAGTGACAATAGAGCATGCTAGCAATAATGAAATTGGCACGGTAAATTTAATAATAGAAGGAAAGGAATAAAGTAATAACATAAGAAAAGTTGTTGCAGTATCAGGTGCAGAAAATAGCACCTGAGCATAGCGTGGAATTTTAGCCATCATCATGATAGAACTGAGGCTTGCAGCAATTACAAACGTCAGGGACACTATTTCATTCGCAAGCAACCTATCTAATTTATGATATCCTATCATTTATTACTCTACTGCTGAAAACATACCAAGTGTATTATAACCACAATCCACATGAAGTACTTCTCCAGTAACACCTGAGGATAAGTCGGATAATAAATATACAGCCGAACGTGCTACATCTTCTGTAGTAACGTTTCTCTTGAGTGGAGAGTGCTTTTGTGAATTATCCAGCATTTCCTTAATTCCTGGTATCGCGCTAGATGATAATGTACGAATTGGACCTGCACTGATAGCATTTACCCTAATACCTACTTCGCCAAGATCATAAGCTAAATACTTAGCGCACGATTCAAGTGCAGCTTTTGCAACTCCCATGACATTGTATCTTGGAACAACTTTTTCAGCTCCATAATACGACATAGTAATTACACTTCCGCCTTTTTTCATCAGCGGTAACGCCGCTCTAGTCACGGCAAGCAACGAATAAGCTGAAATATCGAGAGTTGAAGCAAAAGACTCTCTAGTTACAACCATAAATTTATCTTTTAAATTTTCTTTTTCTGTAAAAGCAACGGAGTGAATAATGAAATCAATACCGTCCCATTCTTTCTGAATGTGCTGATAAAAATCAGCTATTTGCTCGTCTTTTGTTACGTCGCACGGCATTACTAGAGCATTTGGCAGATCTTTAACCAATTCTCTTACACGCTTCTCTTGAGCATCTCCCAAATAATTAAACGCCAATTGAGCACCCTGCTCGGCACATAATTGAGCGCAAGCCCAAGCTATAGACTTATTATTTGCTACTCCAAACACTACTCCGCGCTTTCCAGCAAGAATGTTTGCTTGAATCATTTCCTTCCTCCAATGTCAAATGATGCGAAAAAACAAATTCGCCGAGCCTTGAGCCTACTTGCATCTTGCGTTACAAACAAGCCGCTGATAGCCTTTTTAATGGGAGGAATTTATGGATAATAACATATCAAACATGAAATACGAAAAAAGATTAATTGATAATGCTACCTGCAAAAGGCGTTTTCATCTCGTATTTGAAAAAGGAAGCCCTAAAAATCCTGAGGTTACGGCAAAGTGCCCTCATTGCGGAGTCGTCTTATTTCATGAAAAAGATCATCCTGCTGTTATGATCGCACGTGACGAAAATCTTGTGAAAAGTCCTGACGGAACTGAAACCATAATTTATGACTGCAAGTTTGATAGATAGCTACTTAATTGAAAACACTTTTATTCTTGCCATACTTTCTGTTACGGCAATTTTTTTCTCGGGTAAAATAACTTATTTTACGGCATATATTTTTAATATATTGCATTGGAAAAGCATTCTTTTTCCATTTCCCATCTTTATTTTTAATAAATTCTTTCATGTTCTGAGAGTTGCAGCTGATAAAATTCCTTTTATTACTTTGTCTATTGTACTGGCAGAAAAATTAAATTTATCTCTTTTTTGGACAGGTTTATTTACTATTTTTGCAGGAGTTTTAAGGTTAGCATCAACTTATGACTGGCGAAATATTCTCCCAAAAATAAAACGCTGGCGTTTTGAATTAGGTATTTATTATGAACCTCTAAATAACGGAATGGAGTTTGGCGATAAAAATTTTAGATTATCTTTGCTATCGCATTTAGCAAAACCAAATCATCTTAATAAATTTGATATCTCTAAAACTGATTTTCGTTGCTATATTGCTCTTGCGTTACTTTTTTTTAGCCTACATTTCTTTCCTCATGGTGGTTCATACCCAAAGTTTGAAATAATAGCCCTCATTTTAATTATGTGGTGTTGCCTAGATGCCTTAAAATGGAATTTAAAATTGCACCATAAAGCAGATGCATACACTGAGAAATATCAAGAATCTATTAAGTTATTTTTTGGAATATTTTATCAAAGAACATTATTTTTTGTGCTTTTAATATTTATATTATATTTCTTTTCAATCAATCCTAGTTTAAATTTTAGTAGATACCATATAGCAGCAATGATATTTTTTTCTATTTTTTTAAACAAATTTCTAAGGATTTGGAATGAAGCATTATTAACTAAACAAAATTTACAAAAAGAATATTATCCTGCAAGTTATCATAGAGAACATATGTTTAAATTTGAAAATGCGCGAATATGGAGAGACATAGGTGCACAAAAAGGTGAAGCAGTTAATCCTTTAGTTCGCCTTGTGATGTTTAGGACAATGTTTGAGTTGTCTGAAAGAAGTTTTTTTCTTGGTATCATTAATCACTTAGATATTATTTCGGCAATATTTTTTTATGCTGTATTAATTAGCTAATAACTTTAGCCACTCTTTTTCTTTTTTTCGCCGTAAATTACGTTTTCAGTTTTATCAACAATATCAGTCAAGTGTTGACTTGCATTTGAAATTTCTTCCGTAGCTTTTAATGAATTTTCCGATTCACCTGTATTTTTAAAAGCCAATTGGTCAAGTTGTCCCATTGCATTAGCTATTTGCTTCACACCAATTTCTTGTTCTTTCGTCGCATCTGAAATTTGCCCCATTTGCAAATTAATATCTTTAACTCCGGTAACTATATCAGAAAAAGCTTCTGCAACTTTTGCAGTTCTTTTCTGCCCTTCTTCTACTTTTTGAATAGTTTGAACTAATATCCTTTGTACTTCTTCCCTACTTTTTTGCAGTAATGTTTGGATTTCTCCAGATGATTTCCCGCTCATATGTGCTAAATTACCAACTTCTTCCGCAACAACAGCAAAGCCTTTCCCATGTTCGCCAGCTCTTGCTGCTTCAATTGAAGCATTCAAAGAAAGCAATTCTGTTTTTGAAACAATTTCGTTGATAACTTTTGTTTTTGATTCAATTTCATTAATAATAACTTCTATTTCTTTTAACTTTGAACTGGCTTCTTGAATGCCTTTCATGGATGAAATGAGATCTTTCATTGAAACTTCACCTTGTTCAGCTTTACCTGAAATGGAGTTAGCTAAATCAGCAGAGTTTCCTGTTAATTGAGTTGTTTTTCCTATCATACTTGTTATCTCAGAAATTGCTGCTGCAGTTGTTTGAATAGAAGTTTCTTGCTCTTTTGAGTATTTTTTTACACTACTACTTGAAACTTTTAATTCATCACTTTTTTGCATAAGCCCTTTTGAAGCATTTATTAATGAAAGACACACTTCGGATAATGGTTTTACGACAGAATTTGCAAAATAAATACCTATGGAAATAAAAGTAACAATACAAAAGACACAAGCAAAAAGCAGAACTTCTAAAAATTTTGTCATTGAAGTTGAAACATCATCCAAATATAAACCCGTTCCTACTATCCAGTCCCATTCAGGGAAATAATGGATATAAGATAATTTTTTTGTTGGTACGGTAGATCCTGCTTTAGGGAACATATACTCAATAAATCCAGTACCTGATTTTACTGCTAAGTTCGCAATTTCTACATATAATTTAAATCCTGTTGGATCTTTAAATTCAGACATATTTTTTCCAGAAAGTTCTGGTTTCACCGGATTTAATACTTGATATGCTTTTGTGTTTGTAATAAAAATATATTCATTACCACCATATCTTATTGTATTAATAATTTCTTTTGCTTTGTTTTGAGCTTCATCCCTAGACAAAGTACCTTTTTTTTCTAATTCAATAAAATGCGCTGTAACCGTTTTTCCAACTTGGACTATATCTTGTAAAATATCTTTTTTATTGTGCATCAAAGATTCCCAATAGATATTAGAAATCCACACCATAAATATAGTAAAAATCATAATAGACATTAAGCTGTTTAAAATAATTTTAAATTTTATCCCTTTATTTCCTAGCATAAAATACCCTTCAAAAATAGGCATGTTTACCTATCGGGATATTTTATTATTTATATAATAAATATTAAAATATCTTTAAATATCAATATTTTAAGCGGTATGTTTTTTTCTAAATCCAAAAACTACACTTTCAGTCTTTTCTACAACCACTTTAAGATTATTACTTTCATTCTGGATAACATTTGTTACTTCTAAAGATTTTTCAGATTCAGTGGTATTTTTTAAAGCTAATTGATCCAGTTTTCCCATAGCGTTAGCTATCTGTTTTACTCCAATTTCTTGTTCTTTGGTAGCATCTGATATTTGTCCCATTTGTTGATTTATACTTTTAATTCCTTCAACAATATTTATAAATGACTCCGATACTTTTGCGGTTCGATTTTGACCATCAGAAATTCTTGATAAAGTTTCTTGCAATATTTTCTGCACATGTTCACGGCTTTGTTGCAAAAGTGTTCTTATTTCATCTGATGACTTTCCACTAGTATGCGCTAAGTTCCCAACTTCTTCGGCAACAACTGAAAACCCTTTTCCGTGCTCACCTGCTCGCGCTGCTTCAATGGAAGCATTCAAAGATAATAGCTCTGTTTTAGCAACAATTTCTGTAATTACTTGAGCTTTACTTTCTATTTGATTTATAATGCTCTCTATTTCTTTTAACTTTGAACTTGCTTCATATATTGCTTGCATTGATGTAATCATATTTTTCATAGATATTTCTCCTTCTCCTGCTTTCTGGGAAATATCATTTGCAAGTTTAGCTGATTGAGTTGTAAGCTCTGTTGTTTTCCCTATCATACTTGTAATTTGAGAAATTGCAGCGGCAGTCATTTGTATAGATGATTCTTGTTCCTTTGAATAATTTTTTACCCTACTACTTGATTCTTGAAGAACTATACTTTTTTCTTGTAATTCAATAGATGACTTTAATAGTGATTGACAAACTTCATTTAATGGCTTTTGAACTGAAGAAGCAAAAAGAATTCCTATAATAACTAAACAAACAACACAAATAAAACAATCAATTAATAAAATTTCAATAAAGTAATATAAAGCTGCATATGCGTCATCAATATATAAGCCTGTTCCTACTATCCAATCCCATTCAGGAAAATAATTTACGTAGGATATTTTTTTTGTTGGAATAGTAGATCCAGCTTTAGGAAACATATACTCAATATATCCCTTACCAGACGCTACAGCTACCTTTGCGATTTCTACATAAAGTTTTAATCCAGTAGGGTCTTTAAATTCAGACATGTCTTTTCCGCTAAGCTCAGGTTTTACTGGATTTAATACTTGATAAGCTTTAGAATTTGTAATAAAAATATATTCATTTCCAGAATATCTTATCGCATTGATATCAGCTTTTGCTCTTTTTTGCGCATCTTGTTTACTTATCACGCCTTTTTTTTCTTCATCTGTATAAAATTTAACAATAGTTGAAGCTACTTCTACAATGCTTTGCAATTTTTCTTTTTTACTACTCAATAGTAAATTCCAATATGTAAAGGATAACCAGACAAGAAATATTGAGAAAATTAAAATAGAAATAAAACTATTAAGCAATATCTTATATTTAATCCCTTTTTTTTGCAGCATAATTCACTCGTTTTAAAGTTAATATATTTAAATTATAATGAAATAAATAAAAATAAGCAAAAAATACAATCTTATTGCTGCATGTAGGTTTCTGTAGATGATCCAATCATTTCGAAATATGTTTTTGTAAATTTGTTGGCGCTTTCAGAAATAATAAATTTACCAATAAGCCAAACAGGACCAAAGGACATTTTAGCTTTTTTACCACTTGCCATTTTAACATGGATAATTTGATTAGGCGGCGGAGGAGGCACATGAATACATGCCATTGGAGTAGGAACAAACAGGAATTCATGAACAAAATCTTGATTATCTTCTAAGGGAATAATAAAACCAGGAATTTTAATCGTAGTCCCATTTATTTTTTTTAAATCCAAAGGAATATCACCGGATTTAAGATCAAGCGATTGGAGATCTTTCCAATCTATATTTGTTACTTTATTTAAATTTATTTCTGCATGAATAGTTTTTGTTGTCTCTTTTGTAAAAAAAGTGACTAATGCAAATCCAATAGAAATCCCTGCGACTGAAATTATGACTATTTTATAAATCAGCTTCATTTCACCCTCGCAAAAAAATTCACACCCACGTCCACAATTACTGTACTCAAATTAAAAACCATCGTAAATAGCATGAGAATCGATGAGTGAGGCTTATGGAAACTGAATTTGTAAAAAAATGTGAAGAATTTGCTAAGAAAAACTTTTTGTTATCTAATTTGCGACCTGCACAAAAAGAAGTTCTTTCACTAATACATAATAAAAAATTTGTCTTAGCTACTCTACCAACCGGGGCGGGGAAAACACTTTTATACTCTTTACCCGCATTATTTTTTGCAGATCAACCCGTCCTTGTTATCAGTCCATTAATTTCTTTGATGCGCGATCAAGAAAGAAGAATGGAATTAGCGCAAATTTGTTCAGCAATTTTTACTTCTGAACAATCAGAGGAAGAAAGAAAAATTGCTTGGAAGAAAGTAAAAGCTGGTGACGCTAAAATTATTTTCGCATCGCCAGAAAGATTTGTTTTGCCATCTTTTTTAAACTCAATAGTGAAATTAAATTTAAGTATGGTTGTTGTAGACGAGGCGCATTGTGTTGTCTCTTGGGGTCATCAATTTAGACCAGAATATGCTGAAATTGGAAAGATCTTAACAAAAATAAATCCACCAAGAATTCTCGCTCTTACCGCAACTGCTAGCAGAAATAGTAGGCAAGACATTATTAAAAAAGTTTTTCCAAATAGCTCTGAAGTATTTGAATATACTTCAAATCCTATTGGACAAAACATTATTGTAGAAAGTAAACGGGTTTTTTCAACTGAAGAACAGTGGGAGAGCTTGGAATGCATTATTGAAGAAAGTTCTTCTAAGAAAACCTTGGTTTATTTTCAAAGTAGAAAGCTTTGTGAAGAAGCTACTAGAAAATTTAAAAAGTTAAAACTAAATGCGATAACTTATCACGCAGGCCTTGGAAAACAAGAAAGAAAATTTGCTGAACAATATATTCAAGAAACAGATAAAAAAGTAGTTATTTGTGCCACAACAGCATTTGGCATGGGTGTAGATATCGCTGGTATTCAACTTGTTGTTGTTTTTGGATTTCCAAGTAACATAGAAGAATTTTTTCAAATGTTAGGAAGAGCAGGTAGAAGCGGAGAAACATCACATGGAGTTTTGCTTTGGACAGGAGCCGATCCCATTCGCAGATCATATCAATTTAAGGCTTCTTTTCCTGAACCATCCATATTTTTAGAACATTGTTCTCAATTTCTCAAATACATGCCATCTCAATTTGGTGAAAGTCTATTTGTCAGCAAATCTGATTTACTGGAAAAAGTAAAAACAAAAAAAGTAGAGAATAAAGAAAAAACCTTAGAAAGTATTTTTGCAGGTATGCGAATATGTCAAGTTTTGGAGGATACAAGAATAGGAGAAAATTATTTTTCTCTTAAACTAAACCAGTCAAAAACTTTTGCAGACATTTTAACCACCCTGCCGGAGGGTGTAACTAAAAGAAAAAAAGTTTTAGACGGTGTGGCAACTTTAGTAGAATCAAACTGGATGTTAATTAAAGGAGCACAAATTATTCTATCTTATAAAATGCTTCAAGATGCTTGCGAGTTTTCAGAGGAAACTTGCGATCAAGTTTTTTTATACTATCAAGAACAAAAAATGTTAACATTTGTTAAAATAAGTCAGGATGATGCAAGAAATGGAGTAATCTTAAAAAATGGCTATGTACATTTACAAAAAGAAATACCTAGATATATTTCAGCACGTAGCCATTTTCATGCAAGCTTGCGTGAACTTGAACACCTATCTACTGCAACTTCCTGCAGACTTGTGGATAGTTTTGAATTCTTTGCTTCACGGAAAATTCAAGGAGCTTCAAAAGGTCTTTGGCGTTGTATGCAATGTGATATATGTATCAGAAAGAGGACGGAATGAAAAAAATTAAATCTACGGATACAAGAACTTCTCTTACACAAAATTTATTGGCAATAAGAGAAAAAGAATTCCCTGTAAATTTCAAGATCCAAAAAACATCATTGCTATTTCGTCGTCTCACAACTGATGAAGTCTATCGTTCATGTGAAGAAAAGCTTGTTGAAACTGAAAAACTGAAGAAAATGGAACCTAATTATGACATTATTTCGCAAGTTAGGGCAGTAAGAGCTATCAATTTAGGTTTAGGAATTCAAAAACCTGGATACAATATTTATGTAGCAGGAGTTCAAGGCACTGGTAAAACAAGTGTTATTAGAACCTTTTTGAAAAAAACAGCTGAAAAATGTTCCACACCAGGTGACTGGATTTATGTTTATAATTTTAAAAATCCTGAATCACCTCACGCCATGGAGCTTAAAACAGGCATAGCTAAACGCTTTAAAAAGCAAATGGATGAGTTGATGGAACAATTAACCGTCGAACTTGTCGATGCTTTTCAATCAGAGGAATATGAAACTAATGTCAATTCTACTGTCAATGCAAGCAACGAGAAAAAAGCAAAATTATTTAGTGAATTAGAGAAGGCTGCAAAAGCAAAAAACTTTGGAGTAAAGTCCACACGAATGGGAATTGTTACTGTTCCAATAGTTGAAGGAAAACCGCTTAGTGAAAAAGATTATTCTGATTTAAATGAAGAGCAAAAAGAAAAAATTGAATCAGAAAGAAATTTATTAGAACCTGAAGTTTTAGATTTTGCTCGTAAAGTAAGAGCAATAGAAAATGAAACAAAAAATAAATTAGAAGAATTACAATCTGAACTTGGAGATTATGTTGTTAGCCAAGCATTAATTCCATTTCTAAAAGAATATGAACACGAGAAAAATGTATTAGAATATCTAGACGAAGTTAAAAATCATTTATTAGAAAATCTAAATGATTTTTTACCTGACGATGAAGATGGTGAGGGAGAAGGAGAAGAAACAGTCGCGCCTTCTTCTTATCATCTTAAAAAAGGTGATCCACATTTGCCATATCGTATTAATGTTTTTGTGGATAACACTGAAATCAAAGGCGCGCCTATTATCATTGAAAATAATCCGACTTTTTATAATTTATTTGGGAAAATTGAAAAAAACATTGAATATGGTGTCTATACTACTGACTTTAAAATGATCAAAGCAGGCTCCCTTGCTAGAGCAAATGGTGGTTATCTAGTATTAAATGCGCTTGATGTATTACGAGCCCCTCATGTTTGGGATACTTTAAAAAGAGTAATGAAAAATCAAAAATTATTTATTGAAGACTTAGGGGAGCAATATAGTATTCTTGCTACAAGTGGATTAAGACCAGAACCTATTCCACTAAATGTTAAAATAATTTTAATTGGATCTGACTGGATTTATAGAATGCTTTATCAACATGATGAAGATTTCAATAAAATTTTTAAAATTAAAGCTGATTTTGATGCACAAATGGATCGCTCACAAAAAACAATTCATGACTACGTAGAGTTTATTTCGACACGTACAAAAGTTGAGAATTTGTTACCTTTTGATGAGAGCGGTATTGCAGCTATTATTGAGTTTGGAAGCAGAATAGTTGATGATCAAGATAAATTAACAACACGATTTAGTTTAATAAAAGATATTACAATTGAAGCTGACTTTATTGCTAAAGAACAAAAAAGTAAAAAAGTAACAAGAAAAGATGTTGAAAAAGCAATTGAAGAACGTTATTCACGATCTTCGGCAATAGAAGATCATATTATAGAAATGTTAGAACGCAAAGATATTATTATTTCTACAAACTCTAGACGAGTTGGAGAAATTAATGGACTAGCTGTTTATTCATTAGGTGATTTATCTTTTGGTGTACCCACAAGAATTACTTGTCGAACATACAAAGGCAAACCAGGAATACTCAACATTGAACGCGAAGCGTCTCTTTCAGGAAAATTACATAATAAAGGTGTTAGCATTTTAACAAGTTGGATCAATGCTACTTTTGCTAAAAAACAACCAGCACATATTGCTGCTACAATCTGCTTTGAGCAAAATTACAATGGCGTTGATGGAGACTCCGCTACTTTAGCTGAATTGTGTTTAGTTCTTTCCTCCATTGCTAATATTCCTATAGATCAAGGTATTGGAGTAACAGGATCGGTAAATCAATTTGGAGAAATTCAACCTATAGGTGGTGTGAATGAAAAAATTGAAGGATTTTTCAAAACATGTAAATTGCAAGGCTTAACAGGAAGACAAGGCTGCATTATTCCAGTCCAAAATATCAAACATCTTATGCTAAATCGTGATGTACGTGAAGCTATCGAGAAAGAACAGTTCCATATCTGGCCTGTCGCAAAAGTTGAAGAAGCTTTTGAACTTCTTACTGGTTTCTGTGCTGGAAAATGGGAAGAAAAGAAATCACAATTTGAAGACGGAACTGCTTTTCATACAATTTATAAAATTTTACATGAAAAAGTAAAAAAAACACCAAGTAAAAAAACAAGTACGAAAAAATCTACTGCTAAAAAGAAAGTAACACGTAAGAAAACATCATGAATTTAAAAAGTAAAAGATATCTGACATTACAGAATTTATATGAGCTCAAAAGAGTTTCTTCTATCCAAGAAAGAATGTCTTCTGGTAGAGTTTTTTATAAAGATCATTTACTTGGTTTAACAGATCAAACTGGAATTCTTTGGCCAATTGAAAAACATGATTATCTACAATCAAAAATATTAAATTCAGGTGATTGGATTTCTTTTAAATGTGCAATAAATAAAATTGAAGTTCCTACAATTTCAAATGAAGAACATTATGTGTTTCAAATAAATGAAATTGTTGATATGGTTGAAAATAAAAATGACTGGATAAATACAAAAATAGAATCTCCCCTTCCAAATAATGAGGAATTGCAAAAATTAAATTTACCCAATCAACAGATTACTTCTTATTTTTGGTCTAATAAAACAAACAAAAGATTTCAATTATTAAACAAAAGGAACAGAGCTCTAGAAAGAACATCCTCTTTTTTTAAAAATAAAGGTTTTTTTAATATAGAGACACCAACTCTGGTACCTAGCGGTGGAGTAGAAGTTTATTTAAATTCTTTTAATACCTCTTATATTGATCATCGAAACAAACAGTGGGCATTGCAGTTACCAACAAGTCCAGAATTTGCACTGAAAAAAGTCATGACGGAAGGTGTAGAGAAAATTTTTCAACTATCTAGAGCATATCGAAATAATGGAGAAGTGGCTAAATTTCATGAACCAGAATTTATTATGCTAGAATGGTATAGAGCAAATGCTACTTTAATTGAAATTATGGACGACACACAAAATTTAGTAAGAGTAATAGCTGAATTATTGGGATCTACAAAAGATTTACCAAAACAATGGCCCGTTTTTAGAGTAGATGATTTATTCAAAAAACATTTAAATTTAAATTTAGAACAACTACAAAATAGAGATCAATTTTATGAAAAAGCTAAACATCTTAGTCATTCAATAACTCCACAGGACGATTGGGATACAATATTTTATAAACTTTTTATGGAAAAAATTGAACCATTTTTATCAGAACAGAAAGCTTGTTTCGTTACTAATTATCCTATCCAAATGAGTGCTTTAGCAAAGCAAGAACTGATAAAAACTTCTAACGGAGAAATTCAGAAAAAACCTTTTGCTGAAAGAATGGAAGCATACTTGTTTGGAATTGAAATTTGTAATGGATATTTTGAATTGAATGATTCAACTATTTTTCAAGAACGTTTTGCTACAACACAAAAATTGCGCCCAGATGTGTTGATGGATTATGGTTTTCAAAATGCTATGTTATTCGGCTTACCAAATTGTGCTGGTAATGCCCTGGGAATAGATAGAGTTATTGCTTTATTACTGGATTTAGACAATATTTCCGCTATGTATCCTATCCCATTTTTGAGTCAGTTTCCAGCTGATACCGTTGCTTGGGAATAGTAAAGTGCCAAATTTTATTGCACAGAAAAAAGTCAAACCCCATGCTCTGAATTGTGCTATGCTATATTTGGTGAAATACTCTGTTTTTAAGATGGAGGATGTGCATGAATACAAATAATACTTATCCTTCAGTTTTTTCAAAAAGGTTCCAAACACTAGCGCGTTGGGTTGTTGTTGTTGTTCTTTGGCTAATTATTGCCTCTATTGCTATTGGGAAAGCTGGTATTTCAAATTTTATGGAACTTTTAAATGAAAAGGATATTTTAGTCCAAACAATCATGGAACTTCAAATTCAAAACCAAAATTTAGAAGAAAAAATTGCAAGTCTCAAAACCTCTCCTGAAAAACAAGCACGTTACCTTAAAGAAAACTTTGGCTATATTGAACAGGATGAGTATATTTTCCAATTTAGTAATAAAAATCCTTTTGAGTTAGGTACAAAAGAGAAAAAAGCAGATAAAAACTCTATTATTTCTGCTGATGTTCCTTAATAAAAGCATAATTATTTTTATAAATGTTTCTTAATAAAATTTTATTGTTCTTTTTGATTAAAAGCATGATTTTTTACCTCTAATGTTCCATAATTAAAAGGGAGTATTCTTGTTATGCAAAGAACTAGTTATGTTTCTTTTATTATCTGGCATAATAATTTCAAGCTGTAATAAAAGTGATTCTAGTGATTTGAATACAACAGACTCATCAAGTGCATCGGAATTAGTTAGTTCTTCAGTATCTGGAGCTGTTAGTAGTTCTTCAAGCACAGGTAGTTTAACCTTTTTAGAAAAACAAAACAATTTTAAAGAATATTTAACAAAATTTCTTACCGATTATGCATATGCAGCAAATAGCTGTCCAACTCCTTCAAGTACTGCATGCACAGGAAATGTGGACAAGCAACTTTAACAAATACAAGTAACTCACAAAGTATAGTAAATATAGCGCACATTTTTAATGCTTATCTAATTTAAATAATTTTATAGCTTTTAAACGTTGTGCATCGTGTTCAACAATAGGCTTAGGATATTTCAAATTACTTGAAAATAACCCAGTATTATACTCAAATGGAGCATGTATTTGTTTGTCATCACAATGATTTAATTCAGGACAATATTGACGAATAAATTTTCCACTGGGATCAAATTTAACTGACTGTGATTCCGGATTAAAAACACGAAAATAAGGTTGAGCATCACAACCAGTGGAAGCACTCCACTGCCAACCACCATTATTAGAGGATAAATCAAAATCCAAAAGATTTTCTGCAAAATACTGCTCACCTTTTTTATAATCAAGAAGCAAATCTTTTGTTAAAAACGAAGCAACAATCATTCTTAACCGATTATGCATCCAACCTGTTTCTTTAAAACAACGCATTGCAGCATCAATAACAGGAAATCCAGTCATTCCATTTTTCCAACATTCAAAAAATTCTTCATTCTTATCCCATTTTAAACTAGAATATTCTTTTTTAAAAGTGCTATGTACAACATGGGGAAAATGCCAAAGTATCATTTTATAAAATTCACGCCAAATGAGTTCATTGCGCCAAACTTCTGCGCCTTTTGAATGAAACTTTTCAGCAAAAATAAATGCTTCACGAATTGATAAAGTTCCAAAACGAAGATGCATAGACAAAAAAGAGGTACCAGAAAGTTGGAAAAAATCTCTTTTTGTATCGTAATCGTTTATTTTTTTAGAAAAATTTTCGAGATATGTTAAAGCATTTTTCCTTCCTGGGTGAATAAATATATCGGTTGATTTAAAATGTATTGCTTCTATATTCCATGGAAAAACCGTCTTTTTTAACTCTTCTTTATTTGCAATTTTTTGCATACTATATGTATATTTTGTTAAATCTTTATTTGAAAATTGTTTCAACCATTGATTTTTATAAGGTGTAAATACTGTATAAGGTTTATTGTCTTTTTTTAATACTTCATTTTCTTCAAATATTACTTGATCTTTACATAATTTAAATTCAATGCCTATTTGTTGTAATTGAAGTTTTATTTTTTTATCACGTTCAATAGCACTTGGCTCATAATCTTTATTGGCATAGACGCATTGAATTTGAAAATCTTTTCCAATTTTAGAAATTTCTTCTAATGGGTTTCCATAGACAACTATTAAAGATTTCCCGTGTTTTTCTAAATAATCTCTTAATTCTAAAAGTGATTGATAAATAAAATAAACTCGTCTGTCTTTTTTATTTGCAATTTTATTTAAAATATTTGTATCAAAAACAAATAATACAATCACTCTTTCGGAAGATTGACAGGCTTCATGCAAAGCTCTGTTATCATCCAATCTAATATCTCTTCTGAGCCAAACAAGTGAAGTTTGAAAAATCATACAATCCTCAATAAATATCTTTTAAAAATAAGCAAAGAAAGCTTCTAGCAAAGCGCATTGGAGTATGCTAAATAAACAGTATTTTTGCAAACATTCTGAGAAAGGTAAAGAATGATTGAATACAACTTAAATAATTTTGCTGTTTATGAAATTGAAGCGCCTAGTAGCACCAATAAAGCAGTTTTTTTTAGCCATGCAAATGGAATCCCAGCATTAACATATAAATCTTTACTAGAAAAAATGGCCAAAGAATTAAATGCATATATTATTACTTATGATATTCGTGGTTTTGGAAAAACTAAGAAACAATCTTTGGACAATTATGAAAATAAAGTTTGGTTTTGGGATATATTAGCTCAAGATCACGAAGAATTATTTTTTGCCGTGCAAAAAAAATTTCCACAAATAAAAGAATGGATCTTGTGTGGACATAGTTTGGGTGCTTGGCTTTCTATTCTTTCTATGCGCAAATTAAATGTAGCAAAACTGATATTAATGGATCCACCAATACTGCCATCAAAAGTTATTTTTCCATGGTTCATTTTACATTTACTTAAAAAAACCGAACTTTCACCTCTCAGTAAAAAAGTAAAAAAAAGAAAAAAAATGTTTCCCTCATTTGAAATAGCAAAACAGGAGCTAAAAAAAAGTAGATTAATGCAAAACTGGCCGCTTGAAAGTGTTGAAAATTATGTTAATGGAAGTTTTCACGTAAAAGATCAAAATAGTATTATTCATTTACGTCACGATCCCAATTGGGAAGGGAAAATATTTGAAGAATATCCTATGGGAGCATGGCGGGGATTCATAGTTATTCCTAAGGAAATTAGGAACAAAATACAGCCCTTTTTTCTCGTCGGAGAAAATAGTGATACCTGCAATCTAAATGCTAAATATTGGGTAAAGCTATTTTTCCCAAAATTAAAATGGATTAAAATAAAAAATGGAACGCATATGTTTCCTATTGAACAACAAGCAGAAACCCTAAAAGAATTAAAAGAAATAATTAATTCCTAAAATACATTTGACGAAAAGAGGCTTTGAATGAATTTCACACCAGCAATTGATATCACAAAAAACGAAGAATTTTATTCAAATTTATTTAAACTTGTAGATTCTTATATCATTTCTGAACCTGATTGGTTAGCACAGCTTACAAATTCTTTAGCATTACTTAATGAAATGTTACCTCAAATTAATTGGATAGGAATTTATTTACTTAAAGAAAAAGATCTTGTTCTTGGGCCTTTTCAAGGCAAAATGGCTTGTAATCGAATTCCTTTAGAAAAAGGTGTTTGTGGAAAATCAGCTTCCGAACTAAAAACAATGAACATCGATAATGTCGGAAAAATTGAAAATTATATTTCATGCCATAAAGAAACTTTTTCAGAGCTTGTTATCCCAATTTTTTACCCTAATAAAAAGCAAGAATTAGAGCATTTGATTGGTGTCCTTGATATTGATAGCCCCGTATTTGCAAGATTTACTGAAATTGATCAGAAAGGCTTAGAAAAAATAGCTCAATTACTTGGCGATAAAATAAACTGGCCAGACCCCACTATTCTGAGAAAGTAATTCACTAGAAATAATCTTCTTTGCTTCTTTCAAAAAATCTTGCAAGTGTGTCATAATATTCCTTAGAAAAAATAATATTGATAGGAATAAATAAATGAGTGACACTTTTAAGCATATAAATTATCAAACAATTGAAGGTTTAAAAATGCTGCAAGAAGACGGTGAACCAGACTTTTTGCTCGATCTAATAGAGACATTGTTAAAAACAACTCCCCAAAAAATAGTAAATATTGAAAACTTCTTAAACGCAAATGATTTGCAAGCTGCTTCGAAAGAGTCTCATTCTATAAAATCCAGTGTGCGAGCTTTAGGAGCCGAAATTTTAGGCGGAAAGTGTCAATCATTAGAAGATTTAAAAGCAACCAATGAAGTTGAAAAGGCGAAAAATATCTTTAATGAAATTAAAAAAGAATATGAAAGTGTCGCAAATGAACTTTTGCAAATAAAAGGTTCTTTAAAATGAAATTTAAAATTTTTTTTATATATACTTTTTTATTTGCACTAGAGCCTGTTTTTGCAGCCGATGATGCTTTAGAAATGCAAGAAGAAATTATAATCGATAAAAATTTTAAATATATAATAAAACCTTTTCCAGCGCCTATCCAATTAGGAATAACTATTGATGATTTACCAGCGGCAGGTCCTGAAGTAAAATTTATGTCACGTGAGGAAGTTTCAGAAAAAATTATCAAGGCTTTAACAGACAAAAAAGTCCCAGAAGTATACGGATTTGTGAATGGTATTTTACTTTATCAAAACGAGCTACAGACAAAAATATTAAAAGACTGGAAAAGTAAAGGTTTTTTATTAGGTAATCATACTTTTTCACATTTCGATCTTAAAAAAGTGAGTTCCCAAGAATTTATTCAAGACATTGAAAGAAATGAATCTATTTTATTAGATTATGTTCAAACAATTCCTGAATTAAAAATTTTCCGTTTTCCATATTTAATGGAAGGAAATACTACAGAGAAACGTTATGATATCCGTAGTTATTTTTCAAAAAGAAATTATATCATAGCACAAGTAACAGTTGATTCAGAAGATTGGATTTATAATGATGTATTCATACGTTGTAAAAATGGAAATTTTGAAAAAGAAACTAATGAACTTATAGAAAATTACTTAGTACATATTTTTCATGTATTAACATATAGTGATAAATTGGGGCATTTTATATATGGATCAAACAGAAAATTTTCCCATATTTTACTTTTACATTATAATCCACTAAATGCAGTTATTATGCCACAATTGATAGATAAATTTAAACAAAATAATGTCAAGCTAGTTTCTGCTAAATCAGCAATACTAGATCCTATTTATCAAGAAGATTTTCCTCAACCCATGAAATTAGGTATCCCCTTTTTTGAGCAAATGCGAAGAGCAAGAAAACTACCTTTCAAAGAATATCCTTTTCCATATTTAAATAATTCATGGCTAAATTCTGTTTGCAAATAAATTAAAACATTAAGTTAAATATCATACCCATTTCATTTGAAAACCACAAATTTCCATCTTCAATTGAATTGATTCGATTATAAAAAAATGCAATATTATGATTGTCACGTTTTCCAAATTGTAATTTAGATGCAAAAGCTATTCCGTTTCCTCTAGTACAAGTATCCTTATCCCACAAACGGTTATAATTAAACTCTAAATTTAAAAATACATTATCAATTACAAAAATTGGAACATTGGCTTCAGAGCGAAAGCCAAATCCCATAAAAGCTGTAGGAGACCAATAATTCGTAGTATTATTTTTATAAGAAGTATTTTCATAACCTAGACCAACCCAAATCCAAGGTTCATCTGTTGCAATACCATACAAAAGCGAAACTGTAGATACAGATTTTGCATTTTGATCAGAAATAAAAAAATAGTTTTCATTCATTCTCGTCATTAAATAAGGTAAAAAATTATAATTGAAAGAAAAATTCAATACATCTGTAGTTAAGCGATCATTGGTACCACCTGGTTGAATAGTATAAATATATGCATAATCTCTATTAGCGGACAATATTAAATCAAATAATTCATCTGAATGTAGAAACAATTTTATTTCACCACTGTAAATGGTTTTATCATTATTATTGTTTGTATCATAAGATCTGTGCGCACCAGAAGTAATATCTATTTGAAAGTTAGAACTAAATTTTCTTCCTAATAAAAAATTACCTCTTTGTCCATTATAATTATGAATCGCATTAAATCCTTGAGTAGTAAGAAGAGATCCTCCCACATCCCAAGCAACTTCATCTTCATTTTCATAAGGAAACGATAAATCTCGCCTATTATTTCGAAATGCCATACTTGATGAATGCATAAACATCTGATCAGAAGACTGGAGATAAGTATAATTTCCTGACAGCTGACTCATATCAGCCCAGCAGTATATTGGGAAAAGTAGCACTATAATGAAAAATATAATTCTCATAAATTTTCCTGTAAATTTAAAATAATTGTGCTATTTGGATTTATTTCATCAATTTTTACATAATCATAAGAATCCGTAGATTCTATTTTTAAGTTTTTATCATTGAAAAAGATATTATATTTCTTATCCTTAATATTTGCTAATATTAAGGAATAAGAATCAATTTTAAAGCTATTTTCATTTTTTATGATAATTTTATTTTTCCCATTTTCTGCAACTAAATTAACATAAATATTTTCTCTTTCCAACCACCAAAGTGCTAAATTTACATAATTTGTTTTCCAAACATTTTTTTTCGATATATCTTTTAAAAAATTATCTAAAGCTTTTTCCATATTTTTAGATCCAAAATATTTTGCAGGAAAGTTATAAAATGCTGCACCATTTAATTTTTCTACCTCAGAAAATTGATTCAATAAATCCTTGTATAAAATTGATGAATTGTGAAATTTTGCTGCTTTAAACATTTTCAATTCTTTTGCATAATTTTTTGGAATATAAACAAAATTATTGTCATCTAAAGGAACAGGAGAAAGCCTAAATAAATTTTGCTTGCCTAAAAAGTAATATAATCCATTTTGCATTGAAGCATTTAAAGTAGTGGAATCAAATTTTGCATCAGATGCTTTAAATCCAAAAACTTTATTTTGCCAAGCTTCTTCAATCAATAAACGAGAGTTTTGAATTTCCTGAAATTGAAATTGCAAAGTATTTCCTTGTAAAATTTTTTCATCTTCTCCTAATGAAGCAAATTCTATGCTTGGATTTGCCTCGTCTTCTATAAATTGAGGATTTTCTTGAATAACTTCTGAAGTTAAAAATATTGTCATGGGAAAGCGATAATCTTTTAAAATATCAATATAATTTTTAATAAAATTATTAAAACTGTAAATTTCCAACGAAGGGACAAAAACTGTTTTTGCTAAATCTTTCCATGCTGGCTTCAAAACTTGTGGAAGATCTAAAGCCCATTGCAAAGAATTAAGAAGCATAAGATCCAAATAATATTGATCTGCTTCTGCTACTTTTTGATCTTTTACAGGTGGATCCAAAGCAAGCCATACTGTTCTTGCATTACTTTCCTTAAAAACACCACGCACAACAAATTCAGCATCATACTTATCGGTTCGAATTTCAGACTGAGTATTTCCTTCAAAAATAGAGGGATAACCTGCAATAAAATGTGCATGAAATTGATTGTCATAAGGAAAATAATTTAGTAACAATCCTGGAGGTGCATCAATCCAGGGAATGCTATTTGCTTTAAAAAGCGTAGGATAATATGGTCTTTTTTGTTTGCTTTTTTCTAGTTTTATTCCAAATATTTTTTCAGAAAATTGATCTAGATTGATTTCTCCAAGGCCATCAAAATAGGCAACCGCACCTGTGGCAAACACCGGAATTTTTTTATTTAATATTTTTTCAATTTCAATTTTTGCTTTTTTATTTAAAGAAATAGCATTTGGTAGCAATAATAAATTAATTTTCCCAATATCAATATCATTAAAGTCTGAAAAAGTAGTATAATTAAATTTGTATTTTTCAAAGAATTGTTTCCACCCTTCAAAAATTATTCCCTGATTTTTTTCAAAATCTTTATATTTATCTGGCTTGTAAATTGCAATTTTATATTGATTCATTTTAGAAAAATTAGATAATAGTATTTTCTTTTTTTCTTCCGAAATAAACTCGTTAAATAATGGATCTTCTTGTAAAGAATTTAATTGAAATTCCTTCATCAGACCTTTAGCCAAAAGACCTTCATATTTATTAGTATCTATTGTTTTTTCCCCAAGTCTAAAATAACTGTAAAGATAACCTGAAATTAGAGAAATAAAAATAATTATAGCTATAACAGCAAAAAAATTCATCAAAGTTTTTCTATCACTTAGTTTACTGTCAAATTCATTTTTCTCCTTTTTTTCTTTTGGTTGGATATAAGGTGCATATTTCTTAAAAAAAACTCCTTCAATAATTTGAGTTGCATCTACTTTACCTAACTTCAATAACTGCTTGAAGCGATATAAAAAATAAGTAACTAAAGTAATAAAGAGTGTTGCAAGGCATAATGAAAGGACAAATATACTTAATATATTTTGTATTATCATTGATCCATTCCTTTGCGTTCCAATTTTGCCCAATTCATTGGGAGTTTGAGAAACTCGTCAAGAATTGAAAAAAATCTTACCACTTCTAAGGAAAACGAATATGTAATTCGATTAATGGCAGAATAGAAAAGTAAAGAATAAGATCTTTTTTCTGTCACAATACAAAATAAGGTAACAATTATATCCAGTATAACAAGTTGAAAAAAGAAATAACCAACAAAATTTTCTGAACTATGAATTAACGTATAAGCTATGGAAAACATCCCAAAACCAAAATTGGCTACCGGAATAAATATTGATTCTAAAATCATGTAAATAATGATAAAAAAATTTTTTAAGCTTTTATAGGGTAAAAATAACCAAATAATATTTTCTCTAATTGCCTGAACAATTCCCCTGTTCCAACGATAGCGTTGAGAAATTAATGAATTAAAGTCATCTGGAGCTTCAGTAACAGCCACCATTTTTGCATCATAAACAGTTTTGTAACCAGCCATTAAAAGTCTGATAGTTAATTCACAATCTTCAGCAAAAGTATTTGAGTGATAACCACCCACTTCAAGTAAAATATCTTTCCGAAATAAGCCAATAGGACCTGGGATAACAATAACACTTCCTAAAAATGACTGTGCAACTTTGAATAAATTAAGACCAGAGATATATTCTAGTTTTTGAAAAGAGGTAATCGCATTATGAACGTTACCAATTTCAACACTACCTGCTACAGCTGCAACTTTAGCATCATGCTCAAAGTATTTAATTCCAACTTCGATTGCTTCTGTATTCAATACGCTATCTGCATCCATACAAAGAACATAATCTCCATGGGCTTCACTAACAGCTCTATTTAGAGCTGCTGCTTTACCTGCATTTTCTTGATGGATGGCACGAATTCGTCCTTTTTTTTCTAGTAAAGAGACAACTTCAATAGTGGAATCTGACGAACCATCGTCAACAATCAATATTTCAATATTTGGATAACTCATGCTTAAAATTGATTTTGCAGCATTATTTATAACTTTTTCTTCATTAAAACAAGGAATAATCACCGTAACTAAAGGATAGTAATCTAGTTTATCAATAGTTTTGGCAAAAAAATGATTTGCAAAACTAAAAAACAAGTGGCCAAGTAATCTTACAAACAGAAAAAGTAAATAAACTCGCATTGCATAAAAGAAACCAAGTTCTACACCTGTTAATTTAGAAAAATCATAACTTTTAAATAAAACAAATATGCAAAAAGTACAAATTAGTAAGACAATAACAACAATGAAAAATAGCTCTTTATCTTTCACTTTTAAAATGTTTTTTCTTACCATATTACATACCTATTGATTAAACATTCCCGCATACTCTTATCGAGACATAGAAAATAATAGGAATAGGCATATAATTCTTAGTAAAATAAATTTGACACGGATATTAAATGTAAAAAATTTAGTAAAATATTTACTAATTAAAGGATTTAACTGATGAGTGAAAGCCAGCAACTTGATTTAACAATCGAAAAAAAACCTGATGAAAATATTGAAAAGAAAAAAATTTTGTACATAGACGATGATGAAGTTTCACAAAAAATTATTTCAAAAGCACTTTCAAAACATTTTAAGGTTATCAGTGAACTTTCTGGCACAAATGCAATGGTTATTGCTGAAAAAGAAGAACCTAATTTAATTTTACTTGATCTCAATATGCCAAATATTGATGGATTTGAAATTCTAAGTTTTTTTCGTGCACATCCAATTTTATCCTCAATTCCTATTATTTGTGTGAGTGGTGACAAAGAAGAAAGTACTAGAAGAAGGGCTAATGAACTTGGGGCTACTAAGTACATGCCAAAGCCAATTGATATTCTGCAAGTTTCAAATGATGTAAAAAATTTACTAAATATTTTAAACAATAGAATTAATAGTAATGACGGAAAATGTCAAGTATTTATCGGATTTAATACATCTGAAAAAGATATGGAAATAAAAAGAGAAATACTAGATTACTATAAAAAGGGAGAAAATATTTTAATTCTTTCTTTATTGGATGGCAAACATTTTTTTAAAAATATTGAAATTCCATTGGAAGTATTTGCTGAAGGAAAAATTGTTTTTTTGCAAATAAAACCATCATTAATTTCTCGGTTACCTTATTTAGAGGAGTTATCTTCAGTCATTTTTGATATGAAAAGAATGCTAACTTTTGAATTAAATAGCTATATTCTTTTTTTTGATGACCCAGATGTTTTATTTAGTACAAATGAAGGAAATCAAATTTATTCCTCAATGTTTTTAATTAGAAACTCATTTAATACAGCATTTAAAAATGTTTTTTATTATACAAAAACAAGCAAAGATAATAAAATTTCTGCAACTATAAATACAATGGCAAAAATATTAGTTGGTAATTACTAAAATGAGATATAAATTTTCAAATCAATTTAAACATAAATTTAATTTATTATATGTCATTTTTACTATTAGCTATCTTTTTTATTCTTCTAATTCATTTTCACAATCAATTTCAAAAACTATATTTAATCCTTATGCTGAATTTACTGAATATCTTGAAAAAAAAGATGATTTATCATTAAAAGAAATCATTAAAAAAAATAGTTTAAAATACATAACACTGGCTTTTATTCAAGATGCTGACAAATGTCTCCCTGCCTGGGATGGTTTAAAAAGTAATAGAATAGACAATACAGAAATCCTCGAACTTTTAAAGGATATTAAATCTACAAATATTGCTTATTACATTTCATTTGGCGGACAAGATGGAAAGGATTTATCAATCAAATGCAAAAGTCCCAATGATCTATTCCAAAGTTATGAAAAAATTATCAAACTATATCGTCCAATTGGACTTGATTTTGACCTTGAAGGAAGAATTTTAACCAATAAAGTTGCATTAAGAAAATTAATTATTGCTCTTAAAGATTTGCAAAGAATTTATCAAAATTTAAAAATATCGATAACAATTCCTATCATGCCGACAGGTCTTAATTCTACTACAAAAAAATTATTACTCGATTTAAAAAATAACAATATTCAATTCACCGTTAATTTATTAACAATGAACTACTCAGAAGAATTAAACGGAAATATGTTAAAATATTCACTATCTGCATTAAATAATTCTTTACTTTTTTTACTTAAGATAAATAAAAAAATAAAAAAAGAAAATATACTAAATTTAATTTCAATTACTCCTATGATTGGAATTAATGATTTAAAAAATGAAGTTTTTACAATTCAAGATGCAAAAAATTTAATTTTTGAAAATAAAAAACTAAATCTTTCTGAAATAAGGATGTGGTCACTTGAACGAGACAAAAGTTGTTCTAAAAATCTCAACTTAAAAATTTGTTCTGGCATTAAAAATCAGAAGAATTTTGAATTTACAAATATTTTTAATTCTTTAAGTTTTAAAAATTAAAGATAAATTCTTGTCAAAACTTATTTTTAAGATTAGTTCTATTTTTAGAGATTAATTAGAAAGGTTTAGTTATGAATAATTCTTGGCTAAAAGAAGCAGTAAAAAAGATAGAAGCTGATTTTAACCGTTCATCAGATACACATTTATTTAAAATTTCTATTCCCCAATTAAAAAATATTGATCTTTATTTTAAAGACGAATCAGCCCATCCTACAGGAAGCTTGAAGCATCGTTTAGCAAGATCTTTATTTTTGTATGCTCTATGTAATGGTTACTTAAATGAAAAAACAACCGTAATAGAGTCTTCTTCAGGATCTACGGCTGTTTCTGAAGCCTATTTTGCTAAAATGCTTGGTCTTAAATTTATTGCAGTTATGCCTGAAAATACTTCAAAAGAAAAAATTGCAAAAATTGAATTTTATGGTGGTTATTGTCATTTGGTAAAAAATTCAACTGAAGTTTCTAATGAAGCAATTAAATTAGCAAAAAATAAAAATTCTTATTTCATGAATCAATTTTTATATGCAGAAAAAGCAACCGATTGGCGAGGTAATAATAATATTGCTGAAGCCATTTTCGCACAAATGAAAAATGAGCGCTTTTCCATTCCAAAATGGATTGTTATTGGTGCCGGAACTGGTGGTACTAGTGCAACAATTGGAAGATATATTCGTTATAAATCGCTTGATACACAAGTTTGCGTAGTAGATCCTGAGCATTCAGTTTTTTATGATTTTTATCATAATAAAGTTCCTGCTGACTTTGAAACAAATTTTTCCTCTAAAATTGAAGGAATTGGTAGACCAAGGGTGGAAAAGTCATTTATCAAAGAAATTATAGATCAAATGCTAAAAATTCCGGATTCTGCTTCTATTGCAGCAATGCACTACCTTGCAGATTTTTTAGATTACAAGAGAGGGCCTTCAACTGGTACAAATTTTTGTGGTGTCATTGAAATCATAAAACAAATGCAAAAGAAAAAAGAAGAAGGTTCGATTGTAACTTTGCTTTGTGATTCTGGCGAGAGATATACAAATACCTATTATAATTTTAACTGGCTTGAAAAAAATAATTTTTTTATCAAAGATTATTACAATAATATAGATAATTTTTTTAAAAAGCTAAAGTAACCAAAATATTTATTTAAAATTCGCTGCTTTTAAATACTTTTAAAATATGTTACTTAGAACTTCCACTTAACATGAAAGGAAGTAAAATGCAAAAGACTTTTTCTAACTACTCTCCCTCCACTGGTAAGAAAATTTGTGATATTGAAATCACTCAAAATTATGAAATTGAGAGTGCTATTCAAAAAGCAAAAATTGGTTTTAAAACATGGTCAACATTTACAGGATTGCAAAGAGCAAAGATACTAAATAGAGCAGCAAGTATTATTAGATCTCGCACGCACGAACTTGCACAAATAGAAGTGTTGGACACTGGTAAACCTATCACTGAAGCTCTTGAAGTAGACTTCCCTAGCGCAGCTGAGTCTTTAGAGTATTTTGCAGGATTAGCTCCAAGCATTCATGGAGATCACGTTCAACTTGGAAAATCTTTTGCATACACAAGAAAAGAGCCAATAGGCATTTGCGCAGGAATTGGTGCGTGGAATTATCCTTTCCAAATTGCTTGTTGGAAAGCTGCTCCTGCGCTAGCTGCCGGTAATGCTATGATCTTTAAACCTTCCGAACTCACTCCGCTGAGTGCCAATAAACTGTACGAAATTTTCCTTGAAGCTGGAATTCCTGAAGGCGTTTTCCAAGTTGTTCAAGGTGGAAGAGAAGTTGGAGAATATTTAAGTTTACATAATGATATTCAAAAAATTTCTTTAACTGGTTCCTACTCAACTGGGAAACGAGTTATGCAAAATGCAGCAAATAATTTAAAACATGTCAGTCTTGAATTAGGTGGTAAATCACCCCTTATTATTTGCGATGATTTTGATATCGATAAAGCTGCACAAATTGCAATTAATGCAAATTTTTATAATCAAGGAGAAATTTGTACAAATGCAACAAGAGTTTTCGTTCACCAAAAAGTTAAAGATAAATTTACAGATTATTTATTGAATAAAGTATCGAAACTAAAAGTTGGTGATCCTTATGATAAAAATACTAAGCTAGGTGCGCTTATTTCAAAAGAGCATTTCAATAAAGTATTGGGTTATATTGAAAAAGGAAAATCAGAAGGAGCTAGATTAATTTATGGAGGCAAAGCTCCGGAATGGAGCCCAAGTGAAAGCCAATTTGCAAATGGAAACTTTTTGTTACCTACAATTTTTACTGATTGTCATGATGATATGACAATCGTGAAGGATGAAATATTTGGCCCAGTCATGTCAATTCTTTCATTTCAAAATGAAAATGAAGTGATTGAAAGAGCAAATAATACAGCTTATGGACTAGCTTGCGGAATTTTAACTAATGATTTAAATCGCGCACATAGAGTCATAAACCAAATTCAAGCTGGCATGTGTTGGATTAATAGTTATAATTTAAGCCCTGTTGAAATTCCATTTGGTGGATTTAAAGCGTCAGGATTTGGAAAAGAAAACGGCATTGCCGCTATTGATAACTATACACAGCTAAAAACTGTGTATGTAGAATTAGACAATTAATGAATCAACCTTTTTTTGAATTTAGTAACTAAATTTTTTAAATTGTGTGGACCCATTCTTATAATAAATAAATAACTTAATATAAGAATAATGAGTCCACCAATAGTAAGAAAACTAAAATTAAGCAAAAAATCCTTCTTAAAGAAAAGAATATTTTCAATATTTTTCCAAAACTTATTAGTCATAAAAATACCTAAAGCACCTAAAAGGTAAGAAAGTATGGCAAACACAATTATTTTAAAATTAAAATATTTTCCCCCTGCAATATAAGGATTATCGCCAAAGTATTTTTTCTGAAAATTTTTCTTTAAAAAATAGTAATTAAGAAAAAAATCAAATGCAGTAGAGGTACTGTATGAAATGCCCAAACCAATAACTCCATATTTTGGGGCAAGAATTGAACTTAAAGTTGCGTTTAATATTAAATAAATAAATGCATTATAAATAATCTGTTTAGTAGAATTAATAGCATAATATGCATTTAATAATATTTTAGAACCAGCAGCAAAAGTAATACCTATTGAATAAGAACAAACTGCTAATGAATTTTGAATTGTATCATAATTTGTTACTTTACCGTGTTCAAAAAGCACCGAATAAAAAGGAACTATCAATAAAGAAAAACTTAAAGTAGTAATACTAGCAAGCCATAGTACTGTTTCTAAACTTTCAGTAAGTAAACTGGAAAACTTTTTATTTAATCCTTCATTTACTGCTTTAGTTAGAATAGGATGCGCAGCAAACCCCGTTGCCACACCAAACAATCCTATTGGTACTTGGATAATTGTAATAGCAGTAATAATATAACTTAATACACCTGAGCCAATACTAATTGCATAATAAGTATTGATCATTAAAGCTATAACTAAAGCACCTTGAGCAATGCCCCTAGGAATCATCAATATTAAAACAGTATGTAATGGTTTATATCTTATCCAATGCAAGACATTAAAACTTGGCAATTTTAATAGTCCTAAGTGATAAAGAGGGATGTACTGATAAATCATTTGAAAAAATGCACCCAACATTGCACCGACAGCGATGGCATAGATTGGATTGATAGAGAAATGACTTAAAAATGGGGAACAAACAGCACAAGCAATGATTCCAACATTTAAAAAAGCTGAACTATTCATTGCACGAAATGTTTGTCCAAGGACTGACAAAACTCCCATTGCAACAGCATTTAACATGGTAAGAGGTAAATAAAATCCTAAGATTTTAAATAATTGAGATGCTAACTCTAAATTTCCTGAATTTTTAAATTGATTTCCACCAATTAATTGCATAAAAGGTGTAGAAAATATCATAGTTAAAAATGCTATAAGCAACGTTAAAAACAAAAAGAAACCGATAATAACTTGAATAAGTTCTTTCTCAGCTTCTTTTCCTTTTGCTCTCTCGTCTACTAATACCTTTACAAATGCTGCTGACAATGCGCCATCTGCTAATAAATCTCTTAAACTGTTCGGAAAACGAAAAGCAGTATTAAAAGCATCAAGTGAATGCGATAAACCAAAAGTAGCATTAACAACGGCTGTTCTTAAAACCCCCGAAGCTCTCGAAAGCAAAACGCCCAACATAGCACCAAAACTTGCTCTTCCTAATTGTTTTGTTTCTTTCTGCAAATTGCTTTCTTCTTGAATTCCATTTTGCATTTAGTCTTTTTTCCTTAAACTTGTTTGTTGCCATCATCGCAACGGCATTCTATATGTCATCATAGCTCGGATTTCCGTACGCTTTGATATTACCTTATCTGTATTCAAATTTATTAGAACGTGGTAGGCATTTGGAGAAAATATGAAAACTAATGACATTCGCAGAAAATTCATTCAATTTTTTGAAACAAAAAAACACACTTATGTCCCAAGTGCCTCCACAATTCCCATAGGCGATCAGACTATCCTTTTTACGATAGCAGGAATGACTCAATTCAAATCCTGTTTAACAGGTGAAGAAGTTCGACCCTACAAAAGAGCAACCAACGCACAAAAATGTATTCGTATTGGCGATCTTGATGATGTCGGTAAGGATGGGCGCCACTGTACTATGTTTGAAATGTTAGGATCATGGAGTTTTGGAGATTACTACAAAAAAGAAGCTATCCAGTGGGCTTATGAATTTTCTAAGGATGAACTTAAATTAGATATGAGTCGTTTTTGGGCTACCGTGCATAACAGCGACCAAGAAGCTTTTGATATTTGGAAATCCATCGGTGTGCCAGAAAATAGAATTGTTCGCTTAGGTGATAAAGATAATTTTTGGGCTATGGGTCCTACTGGTCCATGTGGTCCTTGCTCTGAATTATATTTAGATCAAGGTGAACATGTTGGCGACTGCTATGCAAAAGGATTGCAATGTAAAGGACCTGGATGTGATTGTGATCGTTACCTTGAATACTGGAATCTTGTTTTTATGCAATATAATAGACAAGAAGATGGTACTTTAAAAGATTTACCAATGAAAAGCGTTGATACAGGCTGTGGACTTGAACGCCTCACTGCATTAATTCAAGGTAAAACTTCAAATTTTGAAATTGATATATTTCAAAAGATAAAAGAAAAAATATCTGCGACTGCTGGTATTTTAGGTTTAGAAAAACTAACTAAGCAACAAGAAATAAGTTGCAATGTGATTGCGGATCATATTCGCCTTCTAACATTTACATTAGGTGATGGTGCACATTTTTCTAATGAAGGAAGAGGATATGTTTTAAGACGTGTTCTTAGAAGAGCGGTTAGACATGTAAGCAAATTAGCTCCAAATTGGCCTAAAAACAAATCATTTTTAGAACAAATTGTTCCTGTTGTTGTTGAAGAAATGTCCGAATTTTATCCTGAAATTAAAAAGAATAAAATGCAAATTGAGCAAGCTATTCAATTAGAAGAATTACGTTTTAATACTACTCTTGAAAGTGGTTTAACAAAGTTCCAGGGATTTATTGAAGAAGCAAAATTAAAAAATAAAAAAATACTTTCTGGTGAACATGTCTTTATTTTGCATGATAGCTTTGGATTTCCATATGATTTAACTCAAATACTTTGTGAAGAACAAGGTTTTACAGCCGATATTGATAGTTTTAACAAACATATGTTGGAGCAAAAAGAAAGAAGTCGTTCGGAAGCAAAATTTTACAAATTTGATCAAGATGATTCACCTTGGATAGAGTTCCATCCAAGTAATCCAAATCAAGACAAAACTTTTTCAGGTTATCATCTTATTTATCAAGGTGCTTTAAAAAATAAACAAGAAATCATTGAACAATCTATTCCTTTTGTGCAGATAAAAAAAATAAGACAGCTTAAAAATAAATTGTTTGAACTTATTATTTCAAACACTCCATTTTATCCAGAAGGAGGTGGACAAGTTTGTGATTCTGGCTGGTTTATAACAAATAACTCTTATGGAAAAAATGAATTTGAAGTCGTAGATGTTAGAAAAACCGTAAATGCAATTGTCCATCTTTTAAAACATGATGAATTTAGCTCAGAAAATGCTAAACCTTTAACTAATTCAGAGTTGATACAGTTATTTGGCGAACAGTCTAAGGTTACAGCTTTGATAGATTTCTCTTTAAGACAAAGTACCATGCGTAACCATACTGCTACACACCTGTTACATAAAGCTTTGCAGGTCGTGCTTGGTGAAAATGTTCGTCAAGCAGGATCTTTAGTTAATTCTACAACTCTGCGCTTTGATTTTTCGCATAATAAAGCAATGAGTTCTGCAGAAATATTCCAAGTTGAAAAATTAGTAAATGAACAAATACTAAAAAATATTGTTGTGGAGACTTATGAATCCGTTCCTTTAGCCAAAGCAAAAGAAATGGGTGCGATGGCAATGTTTGATGAAAAATATGATGAATTTGTGCGAATGCTTAACGTTCCAAATTTTTCTTTAGAATTGTGTGGAGGAACACATGTTAGTTCAACTGGGCAAATTGGAATGTTTAAAATTATTTCTGAAGGCAGTGTTACTAGCGGAGTTAGAAGAATAGAAGCAGTAACAGGTCATAATACTTATGAGTACCTTAATAAAACAAAAGAAATAATTCACTCGGTAACAGATTTATTAAAATGCTCAGAGCATGATATTGCACAAAAAATTATTTCGATCAAAGATCAGCAAAAAGACATGGAAAAACAAATTCAAGTTTTACAAAGCAGATTAGTAAATGCCGAAATTTCTGAAATTTTAGAGAGTGGAAATGATATTCAAGGCAAAGCAAAACTTATTGTAAAATCCTTTGCTGAAATTGATCTTAAAGAACTTGAATTACTTTGTGATCGTTTAAAAGAAAAGCCTAACATAATAGCAATTCTTGCAACAAAAGCAGACTCAAGAGTTCACTTCATGGTCGGGATAAATTCTAATTTACTAAAAGAACATAAAAAACTTTCAGCGGGACAAATTGTAAAACAACTGTCTGAACTTGTAGATGGTAAAGGTGGAGGCCGCCCCGATTTTGCACGTGGCGGAGGCACTCATCTGGAAAAGTTACCTATTGCTCTAGCAAAAACTATGGAAATAGTTACGAATCTTATTTAGAAACAGAAAAGTTTAGATTTCTTTCCGCTTGTAATTAAACCTATTGATATTTCATTTTTTCTTACTTACCTTTTCTAAAGTTAAATCTTCTTTATTAAAGGTAATTTCTGCTTTAGAGAAGATTAGAATTTTAGAAAATTTTCATTAATATCTATAAATATACCAAAATTTATTTAAAATTAGAGCATGTTGTATTTTTTATAGGATTCAACTCTTTATTTTTTTTTCACTGCAACAAAATTTTTTTGTCAAATAATTTCAAAAAGAAAACCCAATAAATGCACTTTTCGCATTTACAGATTATGCTTGAAGGGAATCAATTAATTTGACTAACCAGAAATAAAGAACTAAATGAATTGTGTAAATAAATGTTCGGATTTCTCAATGGGAAGCTTTATAGCGCCTGAAAGATTCCATATTCATAAAATTTTTTTAACTTCGAAAGGTGATACACCATGAAACTTAAACGAAGTATTGGTTTATTTGGCATTATATGTGCCAGCCTTGGCGGAATTGTAGGATCTGGCTGGCTCTTCGGTTCCCTGTATGCGGCGCAAATGGCAGGACCGGCCTCATTGATTTCTTGGCTTATTGGTGGCGTGAGTATTATGTTTCTTGCCCTCACATTTGCTGAGTTGAGTACAATGTTTCCTATCTCTGGGGGAGTTGCTGCTTTTCCAATTTTTACTCACGGTAAACTTGTGGGTTTTATTCTTACCTGGATCACTTGGATTACTTATGTAGTTTCTATTTCTCAAGAGGTTCAATCTACAATTCTCTATATGGGAAATCGCTTTCCTTCTTTAATTCAAAAAGTAGATGGAATTAATGTTTTTACATCTACTGGTTATATTATTTGTTTTCTAACCATGTTGGTTCTGATACTGTTAAATAGCTTTGGTGCAAAATTTCTAGCCAATGCTAATAACTTCATAAGTACTTGGAAACTTCTTGTTCCCTTTCTCGTTGTTGTTATGTTTTTGATGACATCGCATAATGTGGATAATTTAGGTTTAACTTCAACATCTCCACACGAATTTGCTCCTTATGGAATTAACGGAATATTTTCTGCTGTCGCACTAGCTGGTGTTGTATATTCATTTTGCGGATTTCAACATGCTGCTCTTCTTGCGGGAGAATCAAAACGTCCACAACGTGATATTCCCTTAGCTCTAATTTTATCTATTTCTATCTGTATTGTTCTTTATTGCGGTCTACAATATTCTTTTATTACAGCAATGCCAGACAGTGCTTTAGCAAATGGTTTTAAAAATCTTTCTTTTGCTGGTGATGCTGGTCCATTAGCTGGCCTTGCGGCAAAAATTGGAATTTTTTGGCTTGTTACAGTTCTCTATATAGATGCCATTGTTTCGCCTTTAGGGACTGGAGTTCTATATGTTGCATCAAGTGCACGCATTGTTCAAACAATGAGCCAATCTGGAAATGCTCCTAAAATTTTTGCTAAAATTGCCAAATCCGGCATTCCAATGCGCGCCATATTTTTAAATTTAGTTGTTTCAATGCTTGCCTTTCTTCCTTTTAGTGGTTGGAAAGCAATTGTTTCCTTTCTTTCTTCAGCTCTTATTTTTTCCTTTGCTGTTGGGCCTATCTGTTTAATTGCATTAAGAAAACAACAACCAAACAGACCACGTCCATTTAGCCTTCCTTTTTATCCACTACTATCATTTATAGCCTTCTATGTTTGTAACTTAATGATCTACTGGTCAGGTTGGAATGTAGTATGGAAACTAGCTGTAACCGTAATTGCAGGTCTTGTTGTTTTTGTTATTTCCAATCACCTTGGGAAAAACTCGATTGATAAAGAACATATTGCAAACAAATTAGACTATAAATCTGCTTTATGGCTTATTCCTTATATGCTAATTTTCTGTGTACTATCTTATTATGGCTCCTTTGATGGTGGACAAAAAGTTATTCCTTTAGGTTGGGACTTTTTAGTATTAGGTGTATTTAGTTTATTTATCTTTTATCTATCAACTAAGTATTGTTTACCTGCCGCTGAATCAGAAAAAAATACAGAAGCATTGCTTGCTAAAAAAGGCGGAAATTAAATTTTTCCTAAATAATTTTTTAATATTTTAATATATTCAGGTGTTTTTTTAAATTTTTCAAAGGAATTTTCAATTTTTTGAATTAATTCTTTTGAAACATTTTTTGAAGTAGCAATGTAGTTTTCTTCTAAATCTATTTTTTTTCCAAAATTATAATTAGAAATATCTTGATTTTGATTTTTAAGTTCAGCAACAATATCAATTTTTACATCATACCAAGCATCAATTCTTTTATCGATAAGTTTTTTTAAAATAGCTGTTTGATTAAAAGATGTTTCAATATCTTCTGGAACTAAACCATTTTTGGTATCTCTTAGAGTTTGTTCCATAGAAGACCCGAAAAGAACCCCTATTTTTTTATTTTTAGCAGTACTAAAATTATCAATATTTTTTTCATTTTTAAGAGTTAAAAAAATGGATTCTAATTCATACAATTTTGAAATCCATATATAATTATTTTCTCTTTCTGCATTTCTTGTTAAAGGCAAAATAAATGTTTTTTTATTTGAGTTTAATAATGTATCTAATTGCGCTCTTTTCCATGGTAGATATATAATTTTGTAGGAAATATTACTTTGATTTAAAGCGCTAGAAAGAATATCTCCCGCAATTCCAGTTATTTTATTATCAGTTATAGCTACTGTCTGATTTGAAAATTCATGTGTTAATATTATAATATCAACATCTTCTGCTGAAGAAGAATTTATAAAGAAAAGCAGGAAAATTAGTATTATTTTTTTCATACATCTACCAGCAATAAATTTTTATATTTGTTTGTATTTTATACCATATTTTTATAAAGTATAATAATCTTTAATTCTTCCAAAAAATGTATGTCAATTCCAAATGCGAATTATTTATATTTATGGATATTTTGTTTAATAGTATCATCCCTTACTTTCCCAATTTGATTCCAAAATTTTTCACACAGATCCTTATTTTTTTCATAAAAATTTTTGCCAAAAACTAAGAAATAATCTTTTTCAAGTACGGCTGGGTTTAATTTAACAATTTTATGATGGTCAGGTAATTTTGAGTTAAATATATCAATTGTTAAATCATGCTCGACCAAAACATCAAGCCTACCAGCACTCACTTTTTTAAATAAAACTTCCGAACCTTTACTTTCTTCAAAAGGAATATTCAATTTTTTTAAAGTTTCTATGACAGAACTGCCTCTAGATGCTCCTATATTAGAGTTGTAATTTAATAGCTTTGTGCCATCCCAAGAAACTGTAGAGTTTTTATTTCGATAAAAATGATATTTCAATGAAAATACTCGTCTACTGCTATCAGCTTTGCCATTACTAAAAGGAAAAACTCCATATTCAGTTCTTTCAGGTAAATAAGAAAAAACGAATATTCCATCAGCTTCTTCTTTCTTTAACGTTATAAAAACCCTATTCGTAGGAACACGAAAATATTCAATATTTATTTTCAAATCATTTGCTGCTTTAGAAATAACATCAAGAGATAAACCTGGAGGATCTGCTACTTTATCATCGTTTCCCATTTGATTGGGGGGAGAATCTTTATCAGGGTAGAACAATTTTAAAGTCAAGGCTTCAGACGAGAAAGAAAAAAATAAATAAAATAAAGGAATAATTTTTTTCATTCTTTAATTTCCTAGTAATTAAATAAATTAAATTAAGTAACTAAACAATCAATTTTAACTTAAGAATATTTACTATAAAGAATAAACAAAAGAAATTTCAGGACTAACCTGGACATCCCCGTACATATATCCAATCATAATACCAAGTAATAAATTTAATTTTTTAGTCATTGACCATTTGTATCCGGGAACTACACCGCCTATCAAATCATTGTAGGAATCTGACTTATTATCACTTTTTTTAATAGTAACTGATTCATAACCACCAAAAAGTCCTAGATATATCCCACTAACATTTGGAGCAGTAAAATATAAATTAAGTCGAACCTGACTTTGCCAACCAGTAACTTGCGGATCAATATTACGTGTATCAAAATATGTTCCATATAAACCTATTTGAACATTTTGAGAAACATACGTTGAGACTCCCGCTGAATATAATCCAAATAAAGGTCCTAAAATATTTAATGACAAACCAAAATTAGAAGGGACTGATGAGGATTCTTTATCTTCATAAGCTTGCACATTACTTTGAAAAAATAATATCATACAAATAAACAGTACTATAAAAATTTTACGGAGCATCATTTTCACCATATTTTTCTATTTTAGTCATCAAAGCATTTGTTTCTTTATTTGGAGAAAAAATATTATCTTCTGACAAAGAAAAAGTAACCTTATGTAAACCATTTAACATATTTTTTTTACAACCAATAAGTTCAAGATTTGTTTGAAATGTTTTCCCATTTATTTTAATAGGATCTTCAATACTTCCCTGCAAAGTATGATGACATTCATTTGTTCTTTCCATACCAATAGCAAATAAATCTTTCTGCTCTATTTTATCTGATTGTATTTTAAATGAATATATTTCTTGTTTTAGCTCTTTCTCACTCAGTAACGTTTTTTTTGTCACAAAGATTAGCATGCCATGACTATCAAAAAATTCAAGCGGTTCCTTATCTATTTGTATATTAGAATAATGTTTTACCCTTTGCCATCCGCCATAACCATTCCTTAATAAAACAATAGTTGCCAAATTTTTATCTTCATTACAACCTTTCATAATTACAAATGCTTCTTCATCGTTTTTATTTAAAATTTTACCCCTTGTTTCATAAAAATATAAAAAATTATGATCACTATTTTTATAATTCATGTATTTTGGACACTTGTTACATTGAGTGAAAGGTTCATTAAACTTTTCTTGTATTTCTTCAGCACAAATTGGGGAAAAGACTTCAGCATTTGTAAAATGTTGTAAATTATTGACTAATACAATTTCTTTTTTTTCTAAAGGCATTTGTTTTTTATCAGTCTTTTCAATTTTTTTTGCAGGTAATGCAATATAATTTTTTGTAAATGGAGCCTTTTCAACCAACTTTGTTTTACCAAGATCAAGGAGTTGTTTTGAATCTTGGGGGAAAAATTTAAATAATAAAAAACCAGCAACAATACTTGGGGTAAAAAATAGAATTAAAAAAATTAAAAATTTTTTCATAAATTAAAAAAACTGTAATTGTTGAGTTACGTGTTTTACTATATTGCCGACATCTTGGCTAGTTAAACCTATTTTTTCTAATTCTATTTGATTAACTCTTGTATCGCGATGATAATTTTGAAAAGCATTACCAAAGCGATGGGCAATTGTATCAGCTAAGCACATTATATTGATTAATTTATTTTGATCTGAAGACAGCGTTTTAGGCCGAAATTTTTCTTCAGTATGATGATACTTAATTAATATAATAACATTTTGGGGCAATTGCCATTTTTGCAGCAATACCTCTGCTAACTGTTCATGAGGCTCTAATTTCAATAATTTTTCTGCAATATTAAAATCTATTTTTTCTTTTAAACATTTCTCGGTCACTTGTTTCATTAAATTTTTATCTGAAACTGTTCTAACAAGTAAGCCTACATCATGCAATAAACCAGCAACTAATAAGTCAGATAAAGCCTCAATTTTTAAATGCTTTGCTATTTCAAATGCTACTTGTGATACCCATGAGGAATGTTTAGTAAAGGATTTTACATTAAAAAAATCTATTGCTTCAAACTCAAATAACTTTTCAATGGAATATTTAATAAGAATTTGCATTAACGAACTAAGACCAATTCGAGTCATTCCGACCTTCAAATCACTAGTAGATTGTCCCATCGAATAAACAGAAGAGTTTGCAAGTTTCAAAATGCTCGATGTTATACCTGCATCTTTTTGCGCATGATTTGCCAATTTTGCTATATCGGCCTCTGAGCTATACATTTGAGCTAAACATTCTCGAACAGCATCGGGAATGGACGGTAACTTGATATCTTTTGCAGAATTGTTTTCCATATTACCCTCATTAATATTTTCACTGAATATATTTTTTCCAATTTTGTTCTAACTCTAATACAGCAGCACAATAAATACTCATTTGAAAAGGAGCTCCCCAATCAAAGAGTGTTGATAAATTTACAGGATCCATCCCATGCGATAGGCATAAAGACTTAAAATTAGAAATATTAATTTCATTGTTTAGATATGAATGGAATTCACATTTCAATAATAGAAGAGGATAAAATAAATTTGCTTCAAGCCAATTATATTTTCCTTTTTTGGATACTCCATTTCCATTAAGAAATATTCTTTCAGCATTTAATGCATTTTTTTCTGCTAAAAATAAGTGATCTGCTAAATACATTCCTTCAGGCAAAATTTTATGTTGCTTTGCATCAACGATATGTTGTAATTCATGGACAATTAAAGAAGCCTCATATAATTCAAAATCATTTTTTTTAGATAGAAAAATGTGATTTGTATGGCCAACTCCGACTAATGAAAAGAATCTATCTATTCTTTCAATGATATGAGTTTGATAATCAGGCTTTGAATTTTCGCCAAAAAAATATTCTTCTATTTCTTTAAGCGAAAATTTTCTTGCGAATATTGGTCCAATTGGAAATAAAATAGGTCGCCAGTTGTCAACTACAAGCTGCATAATATTTTCTACCAAATACTCTGGAATATAATACATTTCATTCATAAATATTTTAAGAAAATTAATTATTGATTTTTCGTTTTTTTCTAAATTGTAATTCCAAATTTTTGCCAATTCATTTAATTTACCAAAAAACGATAGGGGTTTTTCAGTATCAATTATTTTATTTTTTTCATTATAATATATTTTTTCTAAAGAATTTTTTAACAAGAACAATTCAGTTAAATCTTTTTTATTAATATTTTTCTTTTCAAAAGAAAAACAAACCCACTTATAATACTTCGAAATTAATTTATTATATTGCAGAACCTGTTCATTGAAATTTTTTGTAAATTGGTTTATTACTGTTTGTGCAGCAATCATTTTTTGCAAATAACTATGTTCATTTGGAGTAAGAAAACCGAGTTCAGCTTTGGTAATGAGACTTGATATTTCATCCAAATTAAAGCAAAAATTCACTTAAAACTCCTAACTAAAATTTGAGGTATCGCCTTGTCTCAAACTAAAACTTCATTATGGGAAAAGTTAACCTTTTCCGATGTTACAAACATAATGCTAAAGTTAAATAAACGTTCAGCAAATAAAAAAGATTTAAATTCAATTCCATTTATAAACGAGACTTTAAAACAAAAAGATCCCTATCCTTCTTTTATTCAAGCTCTCCCATTATTAAGAAAGTCTCCTTTTAAATCTCTAATAGTTTTTGAAAAAAACCAATTTACAAAAATGTTTTTGATTCATATTACAGACGTAACAGCTTCTTTGCTTGCCGCCTTAACAGCGGTTCAAGTGTTAAGAAGTTTAGAACAGACATCGGAACATTTTCGTTTGATAGATTTATTATACCAGAATCCAACTCTAAACGAAAAGTTATTTTTTAGTATGTCTTTGGCTATTATTATATTTTTGCTTAATATTTTTGCAACAAGCTTACACGCCCAAAAAATTGAAAAGGAGATGTTACTAGCTTGGCGAATTCCCTACAAACTCATGTTTTACATTTATACCCAACTTCTTAACATCAGCAAAAAGGATAGAAATAAGTTTCAATCTGGTGACATTACAAATATGGCACAAAATGATACAAAATTTTTAGGAGATTACCTATCCCACGCAATGGTGGACTTTCCCGTTTTATTAGTCTCTTGCGTCTTAGTAATGATTATTATGATCTCTACCATTGGGAAAATTGCTTGGTTAGGATTCATTATCATTAGTCTCCAAATTCCAATTTCAATTTTTTTCACTTGGCTTGGAAATAAGTTGCATCATGAGATGATGCGGCGTGGAGATAAAAGACTGCAACTTGTAACGGAATGGATTCAAGGAATGCGGTTGATTCGTTACTTTGGCTGGGGCAAGCATTTTAAGCAAGAAATTAACCAAGCGACTTTATCTGAATATCGACAAGATTTAAAAATTGCTGCAAAATACTGCACCGCTTTTGCCATCACACATAATTGGTGGATGGTTGTAAGTAGTGCTATTTTTGCTGGAATTGTTTATTTAGATGGACAAAAAAATGCTTCCACCATATTTGCTGCCATTTGGTTTTCTGGAATTCTAGGTCATCAAATTACACCATTACCTTGGTTTGTAAATGCTTGGTCACAAGCACTAGTAGCCTCAAAAAGGCTAAAAAAAATGTACCTTGCACGAACTCAAAACGAAGAATTTCCAGAAAATTTAAAAGAAAATTTTTCTCAAGAAGAAAAGAAATTGATTGATAAAATTATTACAAAAAAAGAAAAAATGTCTTTTTCAATTTCATTTACATTAGAAAATGTTTCTTTAAAATTTTCTGATTCAGAACCTTATGTTTTAAAAAATATTAATTTAGAAATTCCCGCAAATAAAATTATTGCTATTATTGGTCCAGTCGCTGCTGGGAAATCTATTTTATTGCAACTCTTGATGGGAGATCTAGTTCCTACAGAAGGGACAGTACGCTTTAAATTACAAGTGAATCATGACAATGTAATCACTGAACTGAATTGTTTTGTACATACCCTTACAGGAGTAAATATTTTGCGTGCTATTCAAAGTTATGTACCGCAAGAAGCATTTATCATGAATAGTACAATAAGAGAAAATATCCCATTGCAATATAAAACTGAAAATGAAATATTCACTAGTGAAAAAGAAATTATAAATTCTTTATATGCTGCTAGCTTTAAAAGTGATTTAACAAATTTTAGTCAAGGATTAGAAACAGAAATAGGTGAAAAAGGTGTGAACTTATCTGGCGGACAAAAACAACGTATCAGTTTATCTCGCAGTGCATTTAAGAATTCTAGTTTAATAATTCTTGATGACCCTCTTAGTGCAGTTGATGTCAAAACAGAAAAAGAATTAGTAACAAATATTTTTCTGGGCGAATGGGGAAAGAATAAAACAATCCTTTGGGCTACTCATCGTTTAGAATTTTTAAAATATTCTGATTCAATTATATTTTTAGAAAATGGTGAAATTTGTGAACAAGGAATATATAAAAATTTAATAAAAAATAAAAACTCAAGATTAACGCAATTCTTAGCAGGCATAGAAAATTATGGAAGAAACTAAAAAATTTATTGCAAAAGAAAGTGTGCAACAAGGTAATATTGGTTTTGCATTTTTTAAACGTTACTTTTTGGCTATGCAAGGTGTCCAATATTTTACACCAGTCATATTTATTTTAATTATTTCAGCTAGTATAGGTGAAAGTTTATTTCGCTATATTGTTTCTTTGTGGGTTGATAAATGCTCTAATAATCAATGTAACCATGAAATTCAAATTTTTAATGAATTAAAGAATTGGTTACAACATGCAAATGCAGAACAAATCACAACATTTTTCTTTGCTTTTTGTGGAATAGTTATAGTAATTAAAGCTTTAGATTGGCTAGTTTTAATTGGTTTTTTATCAAATGGAGCAAGAGTTCTTCATGATCAAATGGTTGATAGTTTTTCGAATGTCAGAGTTACCTTTATGGATGAGCATCCCTCAGGTAGACTTATCCGCCGCTTTAGTGGCGACTACATTCAGGCAAAAGATGAAATTCCAAATATATTTGCAGATATTCTAGGCACATTTGTAGAATTAGTAATTATTACAATTATTGTATTGTATCAAACACCTTTTGCCATTTTTTCTATACTACCTTGCGCTTTATTTTATTATCGAATTCAAAAAATATTTAAATCAGCTTCAAGAGAAATTCAACGTCTAGCAAAAATTTTAGAAACACCTATCTGGAGTTTATTTACTGAGTCAGTAGTTGGTTTTCAAACAATTCGTGCTTATGGAAAAACAGAAGAATTTATCAATCGTTTAAAAGGAATTGCACAAGATTTTGCAAGAGCATCTTTGTTACAAAGCAGAATATTGCGTTGGTTAAACATACGACTAAAAGTAACATCTGAATTTTTTTCGTTTACAATTACATTAATTGCAATTTATTTTGTTACACAAGGAAAAATAGGAATTGGACAAGCTGGTTTTTTAATGAGTTTAACAATTGGCTTAGACTCTATTATGCAATGGTTAACAAGAAGTTTATCTATGATTGAAGCAAAAATGGTTAGTGTTGAAAGAATCATTGAATATAAAACTCTACCATCTGAACATAAAGATACAAAATTAGATTTTATAACTATTCCACATCAATGGCCTAAACATGGAGAGGTTAATGTATTAAATTTACAAGCTAGTTATAGAGAAGATTTACCAATTATTTTAAACCAGTTAACTGTTTCCTTTCCTGCTGGAAAAAAAATAGGGATTATAGGTAAAACTGGTGCAGGAAAAAGTACATTATTTCAAGCTTTTTATCGAATGCTATTTTTCCATAGTGGCGAAATTTTAGTAGATAATATTGATATTTTAAAGTTACCTTTAGAAAAAGCGAGAGAAATTTTTGCAATTGTTCCACAAGAGCCACATTTATTTTCTGGAAGTTTAAAATATAATCTTGATAGAACAAATAAATTTTCTGAAAATGAAATTTGGAATGCCTTAAAAGATGTTCAACTTGCTGATTATATTTCTAATTTACCTGGTAAATTAAATTATGAAGTTGCAGAAAAAGGAACAAATTTTTCTGTTGGTCAAAGGCAATTAATTTGTATGGCTAGAGCAATTTTAAGTAAAGCTAAAATTATTTTAATGGATGAAGCAACCGCTAGTGTTGATTTAGAAACAGAAAAATTAATTCAAGCGGCAATAAAAAAAGCCTTTGCTGAGAAAACTACTATTGTTATTGCACATCGCTTAGATACATTGAAATCTGCCGATTATGTTGTTTTGCTTGGCAACGGCAAGCTCCTAGATTATGGTAGGCCTGAACAAATTCTTACCAAACTAGGTAATGAACTTGAAACGCACTTAACTTAAATATTTCAATAGGAACGCTAAAATGGAAAAGGCAGTTAAAATTTTAATAACTGGAAAATTGCATGAGGTTGCATTAGATCTTCTAAAAAATCAGCCATCTGAACTTTCCGTCTCTTCTCCATTGCAAATTGTATACCTCCCAGACGCTCCAAGGGAGGTGATACTAAAAGAAATTATTGATACAAATGTTTTAATTAGCCGCTCTGAAACAGATGTCGATGAAACTTTATTAACTGCGGGTAAGGAATTACGAATTGTTGCACGCGCAGCTGTCGGTTATGGTAATATAAATTGTGATTTAGCAACAGATCTTGGTATTTTAGTTGTCAACACTCCAGGAAAAAATACCAATTCGGCTGCAGAACTTACCTTTGGCTTATTACTTGCACTTATTCGAAAAATTCCAGCAGCACACATTAGCACTAGCCAAGGCGGTTGGAATCGCCATCATTTTACAGGAACTGAATTGGGTGGAAAAACAATTGGTATTGTTGGCCTAGGTAATGTTGGACATAGAGTAGCTAAGTTTGCTTTAGGTTTTGATATGCGCGTTATTGCTTATGACCCCTATATTTCAGATGAGGTATTTCGCCGCAATGGTGCTGAACGCAAAAATACTTTAGAAGAACTTCTTGCTGAATGTGACGTTCTTTCTGTTCATGTTCCCTTAAATAAAGAAACAAAAGGCATGATCACTGAAGTAGAATTAAAGAAAATGCGCAAAGGTGCATTTGTTTTAAATGCTGCACGCGGTGGGATAATTACTGAAAAAGGATTATTAAATGCTCTTAATGAAGGCTATATTGCAGGTGCCGGAGTAGACACCTTTGATAATGAGCCAAAACCGATGGCCGAACTCATCAAACATCCTAATATAATTGTGACTCCCCATATTGGAGCTAGCACCCTAGAAGCCCAATTTCGTATTGGCGAAACCATAGCTGTGCAAGTTTTAAAAGCTTTGCGTGGTGAAATTGTTGATTATCCAGTAAATTTACCACATGTTTCTTTACTTGGCTCAGGCGATCTCCGTGCAATCTCGGTTTTAGCTGAAAAATCAGCGCATGTTGCTGCTCAAATATTCGATTTTCATCCAGCCACCTTGCGTTTGACTGTTACTGGAGCTTTAAAACAAGAAGATCTACAAATCCTAAAACTCTCTACATTAAAAGGCTTTTTAGCGCATGCGTCTGATGAGTTTGTTTCTTATGTAAATGCAGAACGTTTACTAGCAAAAAGAGGTATTAAAATAGAACTCGCTCTAAAAAATAATTCACTAAAAAATGAGTTGCTGCTTGAAGTTTTTGGCAGCGGAGCAAATGAAAAAGTATCTGTTGGTTCTGTTTTATATGATGGAAAAATAGCAAGGCTTTGCTCTATCAATGACTTTCTATTTGAAATTGAACCCGATGGTGACCTCATTATCATGCAAAATCATGATAGACCAGGAGTGATTGGTGATGTTGGTTCTTACTTAGCAAAAAACAATGTCAATATTGCACAATTTGAGTTATCCCGAAATCGTAGAGGTGGCATGGCAATGAGCTTAATTCGGGTTGATGGCGAATTGCAATCAGCCACTATCAATGGTTTGCGAAAACTGCCAAATTTAATTTCAGCGCGTTTGGTGAGTGGACTCTAGGACACCTATAAGTTATTGAAAGTCATATATTACTATGATAAAAAGAGAAGTTGCCATATTTTGTCTCAAAAGGAGAAACCTTTGAATCCAAGTTATGAAATTATTGAACAATTATATAGACTTGATATTGATTCTGGACTTGTTACCCAAGATCAACGCGCCGCTCAAAAAGAACTTTCTGAGCTCGCAAAAAAATCTAGAATCAGTGAAGAAATTATTTCAAAAACCAGAACAGACATGTCTTTCAACGAAGCGGAACTTCGTCGTTTGTATAAAAAGCTTGATGATCTTGAAGAACGGAAAGCTGAACGCTCTGCTAGGCTCTTTGCCGCAAAAAATGATGATGATCACAGAAGCTTAAAACGTGAACTGGATCATGTTGAAAGAGAAATTCGTGATACACAGAAAAAAGCTGATGAAACAGAAAACAGAATAGAAATGTCAAAATCTTTGTTTCAAAAAGCAGAAGCTGAACTTTCTGCATCAACAAGTGCATCAGAAGGTGAACGCAGAAAAGCACAAGAAGCTGAAACAAAATCCGCAGGTCGTTTAACAGAAATTAATAAAGTACGTGACACTTATTTATCTCGTCTAGACGATAGAATTGCGCAACACTATATACGTGTCGCAAAAATTACCCGTAATCCAAATGGTCCCATTTGTCGGGTTATTGAAAGAGCATGCGGCAATTGCCATATAGGTTTATCTCCGCAAATTTTAAATAACATTGCCAGAGGCAAATCTGTTGAATTTTGCCCTAACTGTTCGCATGTTCTCCTTCCTAGTTCACAAGTTTAAGTTTCTTTTAAATAAAAAAATACTAGTGCAAAAAAGAGAGTAGTTAAAACTCTCTTTCTTCTTTATTCTAAAGAAAATTTCATTGTTATTTTCCTTATTATTTTAATCTAACCTAATTTTTAAAATATATTAATTCATTAGAGCAAAATTTTTTAAATAAGTAAATAGAACAAATAAAAAGAGAAATATTAAATATATTTTAAAATAAAAAATTATAAATTTGTTTTTCAATCATTATCATTTTAAACAAAATAAAATCAAATAATTCAATCTGATTAACATAAAATTTTACATGGAGTTTTTTTATGAAAAAAATAATATCTCTGACTACAATTTTTATTTCTTTAAGTTTTACTTCTGCATTTACTAATGAAAAAACCATTGTTGATGAAATATATAGTGGAATAGTATAAGCAGCAAGATATCAAAACATTGATCCAATTCATGACGCATTACATTCAATTAATTATGATTACTATAAATTAACAGATCCAAGAGGAGTAGAGCATAAATTAAAAATTTTGCACAGTGAAAAAGGCAAAAAACAATAGAAGATGTTGTAAGATTTATTGTTTCTTCTAAATTCGAAGAAATTGAAATGAAACTTAGTTATTACACTCAAGACACTAATATAATAAATAAGATTAAAGAAGATATTGTAAGAGATGTTAATTCACGTGTATTAGAATCTTATGAATATAATGCTAAACTAGTTGCTCATAGAATTGATTAATTTATCTTTAAAAAAAAATTTTCCTACCTTTAAAAATTTATCAATTCACTTTTAATTTTCTGCCAATAAATTTAATTTTAATCAAAATTTGAATATAAGAATTAAAATTAAGATGAAGTAACAATATTTCTTATTAAAAATAAAAATTATCATAACTAATGTAAAAATAGAATTTAAAATATATTTTAATAAAAACTAAATATCGTAAGAGTTAATTATGATTAATAAAAAAAATAATAAATGCTAAAATAATGTATTGACAGATAAAAATTTATAATTTATTAGCAAAGAAACATTACTTTAACTATCCAATATTATAAGGAAAAAGCTATGAAAAAATTACTTCTTGCTTCTTTAATGCTTGTATCAACTTCTGTTTTTGCACATAATTTACCACTAAGTACAAAATGGAGCAGTGACTATGCACCTGGTAAAGGCACTTATATTGTAAAAGTAGTTTCAAAAGATGAAATTGAATTAACAGTTGATGAAAATGTTTGTGGCTTTAATCAACTAGGAGATGTTTCTTTTTGCACTTTAATGTTTTTCTTCCCTATTAAAGGCGTATTAAACACATTGCCCATTCCTGCTCCAAGAACCACTTTAGTGTATAGTTTAGAAAATACAGATTATAGAATAGTACATGATGTTACAAAAAGTGGATATATTCGTTTGTTAACAGTTGATGAAAATGGTGGAGTGAAAGATTCTGTTAGATTGTTTAAAAAATAATTACTTTAATTTTCTTTTAGCGCACTAGTTTTCTACTAGTGCGCTTTTTATTGTATTCTATTTAATTCTTCTTGGTCTGATGAATATTTTCTTGATTTTTAAAATTAGCTAGTATTTACTTATTTTACAAAAAATATTTTTCTACTTTTTATGATTTTATTTTTAATATTTTTTTCAGAAAAAATAAGAATAAAAAATATAATAAAGTAGGGGGAAAATATTACTACATAGTATGGTATATAATGAATTAAATATCCACTGAGTAATGCAATAAATGCTATTGCAATCGTTGAAATTTGATATTGTTTTGTTGTCACGTCTAAAATTTGTTTCAATTCAAAAGTTCTCTGAACAGCAAACATTCCTAATGAAAAAACTATATTTGAAAACAAATGTGCCAAAATGATTAGAAAGATAGATAAATAAATATTTTCAATGAAATAGATAACTAAGTAAATAAAAAGAAAAATAAAGTTGCAGCTTAAAAAAATGAATTTACTTTTAAATAATTTTTCAAATTGATTACCAGAAATTAACATGGGACCCATTATTTGTCCGATAGTCTTTGCTAAAATAAACCCCAATGCAGGGGTTAAAATTATTCCAAATATGAATATTTTTGTCCCGTATTTATTTCCAATAGTTGGAAGCAAGGAAATTGCAGGAGTAGTTACAATAGGAAGAAAAATTAAAATTAAAAAAGAATATTTTTGTTCCTCTGAAAAATTTCTAAAAAATAATAATTGTTGTTTTATAAAACTTTTATTTTTTATTTCCTCATTATTTTTATAATTATCGGAATTTTTAATACTTATAAGTTTATTTTTATAATAAGAATTCAGAAATAATAAAGCAGAAATAAGATACATTAAAATATTTAAAATTAAATAATTTTTTGTACTAAAATAATTATAAAGCAAAGTTCCAATGAATGTCCCTAAAATTATATTTATTGAAAATAAATAGACATCTAATTTTGCTGCTAAAGGTAGATAATTTTTATCAGTAAAAACTCTTTTTACATAGATTTGAGATATTGGGTAGCAAAATCCCATAATAAAAGCTGAGATAAATTCAGCAAAAACTATTAATAGTACATAGTTATTGCTAATTCCTAAAAGTGGTAAGAACAAGGAAAATGCACCAAATAATTGAAATAAAATGCATAAAAAAATAATATTTACTTTTTTTGCCAAATAGCAACTCAATTGGCTTGAAAATATACCCGGTATTACTGAAAATGAGAATGCCATTGTAAAATATAACGGCGAGGCTCCAACCTTTGCCAGATGACCGTATACAGCGACTTGCGTTAATCCAATACCAATCTGCATAATAAGATTTGCAATTGCAAAATAAACAAAATTAATGTTTAAAAATAAAAATTTAAACACAAAACACCTCTATTTGTTGATTTAAGAAAATCGTTTTATTATTTTTAATTATTTTTCGAAATTCAAAATCAACATCTACGGCATACAGTGTCCATCCATTTTAAACAGTCGGGTTAGCATTAATGCCTTTTATCAGAAAATTGGAGTAAAATAAATGATTATTGCTGAAATTTATAATTTAGGAGTTGTAGAAATTGGGATTTTATTGAATGGAGTCAATTTAACTGGCAGTATTTTTTAGAAATCATAAATCTTATATTTTCTATTATTTTAATAATGCCAATTAAGATTTGATAAAATTAATGCTATTAATGAATAAATCACTCCAGTTTTTTGAATAATTTTTACAAATAAAAGAAACAAAGAAATTAATAATGGATTGGTATAAACAACTCATCACGGTTTGCATTACTTCCTTCAAATCCTTTTCTCAATTCTTTTCCTAAATTTTTTTAAAAATTAGTCCAAACTCAAATTCCTCTTTTACTAATGAAGAAACTGTCTCAATTTACACCTTTGGAATTTTAAATGAACTTAAAAATATAAAATCCATTTTTAAATTTACAAAAAACTTTCTCAGTGAATGGTATCGTCATTTATTTTCTAATGATGGATTTTTATTCAGACTTAATAATTTAAATCATCTTTTTCCTGAGCTTTCTAAATTCATTTTAAAAAATAAAAAGTTCAAATTAAAATCTAATTCCTCTAAACATATCATTCTATTAGAGTCTTTACCTATTATCTTAGCAAAGGGTTTTAGAATCCACAAAAGTAATACAGCAAAAGAAATTTCTTCAGTTGGTTTCAGCTCTTCCAAAAGTATTTTTATTTTGGATTAAAACTTCATTTTCCAGCTTTATTTAAAAATAATCGCCTTCCTCTCTCAACGAAAATAACCCGCACTGAGACACAAGATTTAACAACGGCTAAGAATGATTTATTAAATTTAAATCATTAAGAAATATTTGCTGATCGTGCATACTGCGATCAATCTACTAAACAAAAATTGGCTGGAAAAATTTCTAACTTGCATACCCCAATTAAACTTTCAAGAAGTAAAAAAATTCTTTCATAAGAAAAAAAAGTATATTATAAATCTTTTTGTTTAATTAAACAATCAATAGAAATTCTATTCAACTGGCTAATTGAATCTAATGGTATTCAAACAATCAAACAGCATCCAAAGTCCGTTCTACAAAGGGCTTGCTTGTCCATGTTTTCGGAAGACTTTCTGCATGCCTTTTTAAGTAAATGTTCTTTTTCTAAAAACGTATTCTTAACTCTTAATTAGCATTATTTGTAAATCATAATAAATTTAAATTTTTTAAAAAAATGCTATTCTCGGCATTTGAACGAGTGCCCAAAATCAAGATATTCAAACTTCGCGTTATTCTAAAATTAGCATTATGTCCCCACATGTCATAATATAGATATTTTATTTAAAGATTAGAAAGAAAAAAGTATATAAAAGTTATTAAAAAACCTTATCCCAAAGTTTTTGGTTAAATATTTATTGTTACGAAAGGTATTATATTTGTGCCTCTCCATTAGTTTAAAACATTTTCACTCATTACAAGCCTATGCCATAAAATTTTACTTATTTGTCAAATTGTCATTTTAATATCAATTATTGGTTATCTCTTCTTTTTTCTAAATTTGAGATCTAGTAACTTATATTATGGGAATAAGTTAAAAATTAAGAGATTATAATTATGCCTACTAAATCATTACAATTAAATGAATTTGTAGTATACTTAAAAAATTGGTTTTCATATCATGATAAAGATTATAGTGACTGTATTAATATTAATATTTCAGATATTAAAAACTTAAAAGAATGTGAATTTGGAAAAAATAAACAAAAATTTATTATAGCATTCAAATTTATAAATCCACAGGATAAATATAAATGCGCCTTTGGATTTAATATAAATCAAGGCAAATTAAAATGCAGACACTTTTATAAATCTCACAGCGAAAGTAGTTGGAGAGTTGGTACAGGTTGGAGAACTGGTCAAAGAAAAGGCAAAGAAGGAGATTGGGTTAAAGGCGCTGAAGGTCCTAATTTTGCACTTGAACATATGGAAGGTGGCTATATTGGAGAAGGATTATTGCAATTTGCTTTTGAAAAATATCTTGAAGATTTCGAGGAAACATTTATTCCTCCTTATAAATCAAATATTTATGATATTTTAAAAAATGCTGGCATTGCTGAAGACTATTTATATTCTGATAATCCTAGCATTCAAGCAGAGTATATTAAAGCACGAAATATAATTCCTGACTCATTATATTTATTAAATAAAAATAACAAATATAAAGAAGATCTTTATAAGAAAAGTCAAGTATTTTTTCAAAAAGACGTAGTTTTTGCAAATGAAATTAAAGATGATGATGTTTTATGGGGAGTAATAAACCAATGTTTAAATAATGGACCAATTAAAAGGTATAAATTTTACCACGAAATTTTAAAGGAAAATTGTATTACTGAAATTTATGGACTTAAAAATATTTATATAGAAATAGCTCGAACTGAAAAAACAAAAAATCTTAATTTTTGTTCAAAATCAGGTCTCGCAACACATTCAGTTAATAGTCCAATTTGTTGGGTAAAGAATGTTTATATTTGGGAAAATGCTCAACTAGTTACATCAGAAGAAGAATGGGGCAATGTTTCCACATTTGGAAATTATTCTGATTATGCTGATGATCTTTGGTTTTTAGTGCAAAAACCTATGGATTATATTTTTCAATGCGTACCAAAAAATGTTCAATATATATTGAATAGTGCGGAAAATGATTGCATTAATTTAAAGAAAATTGGATATTACAAATCTTCGAATATATTCGCCAATAACTTTTATAACAATTTTAAATATGTTTCTCTTGCATTTTATAACGAAAAATATTCGAAACTTATTCAAGAATACAAAAAGAAAAATAACTTTCAATTATTTAAATCTAAATCAAATAAATTCAATCTTACAAAATTAATTAAAACATTGACTGAACCTGACAATTTACAAAAAATTGTACTTTTATTAATTCATGGATGTCAAACATATAAATTTTTGCATAAAAATGAAGATTCAACAGGAACACGAAGATGTAAAGATTTTATAAAAATATTACAAGAAAACTTTAATGTTATTACATACGATAAATTAGGAAATATTATGCATGATCTTTTTTCTGAAAATAGAATTGGAAATACATGTTATACAGAAAATAAATGGTTTGGACGAATTTTGACAAATGAAAATAGTTTGTTTACTGTATGTGCAAGAAGTTTATTGAACCTACAAGAGTATAAAGAAGCAGTAGATAGTTTTGACAAAAATAATCCAATTAAGATTGCATATATGACTAATTATACTAAAAAAGAAGATTGGATTATTCGTTTTTATATAGAATCTTTAAAAGAAAAATTATTGGATATTAATAAAGATCAAAGCGGAAAATTATTAGAAAAAATTAAAAACTACAAATAACCTATCTAAATAAATAAATATTTTTATTATAACGTCCATGTCAAAGCTCTGTTCTTACTAAATAGGTATAACAGGTAAAAAAAACCTCCACGACAAATGCGATAGATTAGCAGCCATATTTGCTAAACCAAATATTGAATTTCCCATGGCAAAATTTTCAAGAGTAGTTTCTGAATAAATCCTTTCATCATTTGCACGATCTGGAAGAAAATGATTTCTCCCTAAGTAATCAAAATGTTTTAAGATAACCGCAACATATTTCCACTATTATTCAGTGGGAAGAGAGAATTTTCAATTTGTTTTATTAAAAATCTATTTTGCAAATGTTTCCGCTGCTTCTTTTGTAACAGTATAAGAACTATAATTTGCTTTATACTCAGGATAAATATCAATTTCCCAATTTTAAGGTTTTTCATTATAATTTGCAATTTGCAAAAATAATGAAACTCTAAGTTTGTTCTTAAAAAATATTATCAATTTATATTTTTATCAAACTATAAAATTGATCTTAACCCCTATTTGAAATTGACACTTTTTCATCAAGAAAAGGAGAGTCAATGGATAAATTAACAAAACAACATAATTTACTTTTATTTTTCTTAAAATTTACTTTAATTATTCTGAAAATTTTCTAATAAGTAATAATTTCTTGATGAAATGGAAAATTAAATTTTAATTTTAAGATCCTATTTTTAAATCAAAGAAATTTTGTATCAAATTCCCATTTGAAAGCAGAAAAAAAATTAATTTTTTTGTTGTGAAAAAAAGAATAAAAAATTATCATTGCGGTAAACTTTTTTTTACAACTATTGAGGGCTAGTACCAATGAAAATCAAACTGATTTTGGCGTTCTCCACAACTTACTTTAGTTTAGCTTATAGTTTATTTGCATTGGCAGACAATCCCAAAAGTGTCCGTTGGACGTATAAAGAAGACAACAATAGTGACTTTGTGCATATTATTGATGTAATTAATCAGAAAACTGGTTTTGCTCTTTCTGTATCAGATTTTACAATGCTCGAAAGTCGTAAACTGGCAAAATATAATTATCTTATGCTCACGCAAATGCAAAATGGGTTGCCAATAGAAGGTAACACGTTACGAATTTGGACAAATAACCAGGGCCAACTTTACCAAGTTGAAGCGCAAGTGAGCGATAAATCTTCCCCAAAATATTCTAAACTAAAAAGCTCAATGGGCGATGAAAGCGTTGATACTCTTCTATCCTCAGATGCAACAATGGATATAGTAAGAAACGCAGTTTTAAATCATCCTGATGATAAACAGATACGTGATTTAAAATGGAAAGACGTTATAGACAAAGATAAAATATTACGTATCGTGAAAGTTAAAAGTAAACACGGAACTCATACTATTAAGATTGATCCTACTAACAAAAAAGTAGTCGATCATCTTTATGAAGATTTTCCTAATGCAGACAATGACAATAAAACACTAAGTGTTCCTGTGCATATTTATCCAATTTATGAAGAAATTGAAAAAACTAATGAATTAATGCCACGTTCTCCAAGTTTTTTACGGAACCTTAATAGCAAGATCTTCAAAGCAGAGACAGATCCTTTTGCACCCTTACGTAACATAAAATACTTAAATTCCATGTTTGATCCCTTTAAAGGATTAACTGCAGCTGGACGCAAAGAAGGATATTGGGCTCCTTCCTACGTAAAAAGACAAGGTAACGCAATTCGTAGCTCACTACCTTTAGTTGATAATAACTTTGCTTCGGGTTTTCTTTTAGAAGGAAAATATACTTCAATAAATGTTCATCCTGATGCTATGAAACAATATGCTGGAAGCTTAAATTTTAAACCACAATTTTCAGGGCAATTCCGTTTTGACTATCGTGATAATGAAATGGTTCCAACCGGAACTTATCATGCTAAACCCTTTACTTCACGAAAACAAATGGATCAAATTGATGCGGTTCGTCTCCCAGATCATAACGTTGTAGAGTATATGAACAACGGCTTTGATGCTATTCAAGTTTATTGGGCTGTTGATCAATTGTTTCAATCTCTGCAAAAAAGTGGTTTTAATGATCCAGAATTATCTACAAGACCATTTCATGCGTTCCTTTATGATCCAGATATTTCCATGAAAAATAATGCGTATTACACTGACGATACAATTAACTTCACAACTTATTCCCCAAACCAAGGTAACATGGCGCGTGATAATACGACAATTTGGCATGAGCTTGGACATGGTGTGATGGATCGCTTGATGGGCGATTATATTAATTTAGCTGGCACAGGTGGACTGAGTGAAGGTATGGCCGATTTTGTGGCACAAATGGTATTGCATGACGTTACAGGCGCTGGTTCATTCCCAGGCTTATCCGATATGCGCATTATTAATAAAACAGGATTTTTCCTAACCAACGAAGTGCATGATGACGGAGAAGCATTTGGTGGGACAATGTTTGATATTTTAACGGCAGCAGAAAAGAAATTTGGAATTTATACCGGATTGCAAATGATGACAGATTTAACACTAGATGCTATGCGCCTAAGCAGAAACCACCCTGCACTTGGTGAGAAAGAGTGGTTTGAGCACATGTTATTTGCAGATGAATTAGGCAATGGAAAAGTTCGGAAAAGTGGTGCTTTTAAAGAACTTATTTTAGCTGCATTAGCCAATAGAAACTTCAGTTTAGACAATAATTCGCATGCGGAATATATTTTTAAAGCAGATGGAAAAGATATTATAGCAGGACAGCCTGGTTCCCGTTCAAAACCTATTCCAGTGAAGCTAAAAGCAGGAGAAACAAAAGCATATAATTTAACAGTACAGCTTAAAAACTCAGCAGTTTACAAATTTAAATTTCCAGTTCAAGTAAAAGTCAGTTTAGGCGGAGGTCCAATTCAGGGGGCAATCCACTGGAAGGATGAAGAAAAATATCCTTTAGTTTACACTTTAAATTCTGAAGCTGATATTGCAAAAATTCCACTTTCTGTAACTGGCCAATGTGATGAAATTAACCGTGATGATGGCAGCTGTGTAGATTATGCTTCAGTGCAAATTCTGAATAATGGTCAAGATTTAACAAGTAGACCAGTGGCGAAAAAACGCTTTTATATCAGAATGAAGCAAGTAAAGAATTTAAATTTTGAGTCCTAAAAGATATTCTCATCTCCATAGTATTATCAGTTAATATTATTTAAATATCCTCATAACAAAATAAAATTTATTTTAGATCAATATTATTTTATTAACCATTATTATCCATATATTTTCATAAAGTTATATTGAAAATAATTCTCAAAATTTCCTTCTAAAATTTGCACGAAATTAAAAATTGTTTGTCCTAGTTTCTTATGTTAAACATTTTGCTTGATTATACTGTAAGGAACCTATTATGAAAGTCATTATTTTTAGCGCTCATGATTATGAAAAACCATATTTTACTGAATTAAATAGTCACAATAACCATGAAATATTCTTTGTTTACAATAATTTAAATTTAGAATCTGCTATTATGGCAAAAGGCTTTGATTGCGTTTGCGCTTTTGTAAATGACAAATTAGACGCTGAAGTCTTAGTTAAATTGAAAGAACTTGGAATTAAATTAATTGCCTTACGTAGTGCAGGTTTTAACCATGTAAATTTAAATGCTGCCTTTGAACTAAATCTTCCCATTGTGAGAGTTCCAGCCTACTCTCCACACGCTATAGCAGAACATGGTGTTGCATTGCTACTAACTTTAAACCGAAAAATCCACAAAGCCTATAATCGTTCAAGAGAATTTAATTTTTCCTTAGAAGGGTTAGTGGGTTTTGATCTCTATAACAAAACAGTTGGAATAGTAGGTACAGGTAAAATTGGGCTAGAAATGGCAAAAATTATGCACGGTTTTGGTTGCCATGTCTTAGCGTATGATAAATACCCAAATACAAGTTTAAATTTTATGCAGTTTGTTTCGTTAGAAGAAATATATAAAAAATGTGATATTATATCTCTGCATATACCATTGACAAATGACACGCACCATTTAATTAATGATTCCGCTTTTTCTTGTATGAAAAAAAATGCCATTATTATTAATACAAGTAGAGGAGGAATTATTGATACAAAAGCATTAATTGAAGCTTTAAAAGCAAACACAATTAAAGGTGCAGCCCTAGATGTGTATGAAGAAGAAGAAAACTATTTCTTTTCAGATTTTTCAGGAAAAGGAATTGATGACGATAATTTAGCAAGATTGTTAACTTTCCCAAATGTAATTGTAACTGGACACCAAGGGTTTTTAACAGCGGAAGCAATTCATAATATTGTTGAAACTACGCTTAATAATATTTCAGACTTTGAAAATAAACTTCCTTTAATAAATGAAGTAAAAATTAAAAAAAATAATCACTAAAAATGCTGTGGAGCTGTTGTTAAAGTAACAATTTTTACCTACGCTTCACTCTTTTCTTTATTTCTTTAGCACGCACACTATTGCAAAAATGCCGCCATTATGTGATTTCTTATATCGCTTGTATTCGTAGAAATACAAAAATATTGTGCTTAAGGAGTAAATTCATGCTTTCGCTAGAAAAACGCCTCATTTTAGACTGGACAAAAGTCCATGATGTTTTTCCTATTGAAAAACATCTTGCCAATGAAACTAATAACTTAATTTCGGCAAAAAAAGCTCTTGCAACAGGAAAAGGCAAAAGTCCTGAATTTACAGGTTGGGTTCATTATGTAAAAGAAGAATGTCCTAAAATTATAAATGAAATAAGTAAAACTGTAGAAACAATAAATAATCATTCAGACGCTGTTGTTGTTGTAGGAATTGGTGGCAGTTTATTAGGTACCAAAGCAGTTTATGAAGCCTTGACTCATACTTATGCAGCAGTAAAGCCTGATCAATTCCACAAAAAGCCCTTACTATTTTGGGCGGGACATCATTTAGCTCTTGATGAACTTTCTGAACTGCTCGACGCCCTAGACTGCTACACTCCTAGTTTAATAGTGGTCTCTAAATCTGGGGGCACTACAGAGCCTGCCTTAGCTTTTAGAGTTTTAAAACAATACCTTGACGATAGATTTGGAACCACCGAAGCTTCACACCGTATTTTTTCAATCACTGATCCTAGTGACGGGACTTTACTAAAAATTTCAAAAGAAAATAATTATCCTCATTTTAGTATTCCTAAAACAGTGGGAGGGAGATATTCTGTTTTTACTCCCGTAGGCTTGTTACCTTTAGCAATTGCAGGGATTAATATTCAAGAATTTGTTGCTGGTGCGCAACAAGCATATGAAGACAGTTTGTCAGAAAAAAATCATTCTTTGGAAACAAACCCTGCACTTTGCTATGCAGGTGTGCGTAATGTTTTGTATAAAAACAATTATAAAATTGAATCCCTATGCACTTGGACACCTAAGGCAAAAGGCATTGCTGAATGGTGGAAACAACTTTTTGGCGAAAGTGATGGTAAAGAAAATACAGGTATTTTTCCAGCAAGCGCAAATTTTACTACTGATTTGCATTCATTAGGACAATACTTTCAAGATGGAGAAAGACATCTTTTTGCTACTCATCTTAAAATACAAGATGAATATTCATTAACTAAAGGTTCAATGAAAAGAAAAATAAAAATTCCAGATCCTAAATTAAATGATGGTTTTGATTTCTTATTAGGAAAAGATCTTTCCTATGTTCAAAATGAAGCTCAACAAGGAACTTTCCTTGCCCATTCCGACGGTAAAGTACCAACATTAGTTTGGGAAATGCCCGAATTAAACGCATGGTGGATAGGTTATTGGATGTATGTAAACATGCTAGCTTGTGGTATTGGTGGATATGCTAGAGGGATCAATCCATTTGATCAACCAGGTGTTGAAGACTACAAAAATAATATGTTTGCACTCCTAGGGAAACCCAGTTATGCTGACAAAGCAAGTCAAATAAAAAACAGATTAAATTCAGGTAGCCGTTTACGTTCTTTAGGATTAACTACTAAGTAAACAAAGTAGAACATTGCAAGAGGTTAAAGAATGAATACTGGTATTACAATTGACAGAGAAAAAGAAACTGCCGTTATTGGAAATATAACAGTAAGACTTGCTAAAGAATTTGAAATAAAAGCAGATTGGCTTGGAAATGAACTTGCAGCTCACCAACTTAGAGCTTCTTGGCTTCGTTTATCAGACGAAGATCTGCCAATGAATCCTAGACTTGTAGGTAAACCTGGGGTGGGTAAAACCACCTTAGCGGTTGCTGTTGCCCGGGAATTAAAATACCCAGTTTACTTAATGCAAGGAACAAGTGACACCCGTCCTGATGATTTAATTGTTACCCCAGTAATCACTGAAGGAAAGCAAATCAGTTATGTAGCAAGTCCAATAGTAACAGCTATGTTACTTGGTGGCGTGTGTATTTTAGACGAAGGCAATCGTATGTCTGAAAAAAGCTGGGCTAGTCTTGCCTCTTTACTTGATCACCGCCGTTATGTTGATTCTATTATTGCAGGAGTTCGTATTCATGCGCATAAAGAATTTCGTTTTGTTACTACAATGAATGATGATTCCAGTGTGTATGATTTACCTGAATATATTCAAAGTCGTTTAAACCCACAAATATTTTTAGATTTTGCAGATATTGAAACAGAAGCACGAATTATTCGCTTTGCAGTTCCTTATGTGGAAGAAAATTTACTATCATTATTAGTAACATTTTTAGCAATTGCGCATAAATATGAAGAATCATTTTCTGTACGCGATGGTATTCAAATTGCAAAATATGCGCAACGATTAAAAAGTTTAAATAAAGAATTGACTTTACCAAAAGCCTTAAAAGCAAGTGTTTATTCTATTTTAGGTGAGGATGCATTAAAATATTTTCCTGCGGATGAACAAATGCAAAATGATTCTCAATCCTCTACTAGACCAAATTTAAGACCAGTATAAAAATTTTTTTAAAATGGCAGACAAAATGAGAACGCAAAAAAATATTATAAAGCTCTCAAGTCAATATTATTTGGAATTAGATCCAGAATTAACTGAGGAAAATAAAAATACTGATGTTTTTTTAGGATGGGAATATACGCATGGAAAAATAAAGGCAAAGACTTTGCAAAAATTATTTCCAAAAAGTAATATTCAATTTTTTCCAATTGCAAAAACTAATTTACAAGAATCTTGTATTTTAAAAAATATAGAACTACTAAAAGATAAATTTAAGCATATTACTAATGCTCATATTTTAATAGATTGGCCTGAGGAATGCCAGCCATTACTGCAAAATTTGCAATCCTCATTTCCGCATTCTGTTACATTAACATCCAAAAATCATTTAGCTAATAAAGACAATTCAAGCACAGTTGATAACTTAATATTAAATATTGAAGATGATCCTATCTTGTTTTTAGAATCCACTGAACCAAGAAGATATTTATTAAATATTTTTAAAAATAATATTATTAAAACTCAATGCATTGGCTCTATAGAAAGTTATTTACAATATCAGTTATTTGTTAGTAATAGTGAAAAAATGTCATTAAAATCTGAATGTATTGTAAATGGTTCGTTAACAGCCTGGATGCAATATCAGCTTGCGCAAACTTTTCCTTCGGAAATCTTTCGACATGAATTTATGCAAAATAAAGCTGAACAAATTTTTAAAAATATTGTGCATTATATTTTTTCATATTTAAATGAAAATATTATTATAATATGTGGTTACAAAACTATGAATTTAATAGAGCAGCATTTAGAAAAAATAAAATCAAGAAATGATTTAAAAATTTATGAAGTAAATAATTTATCATATTTAAAAGAAAAAAAAGAGAAAAGTAACCAACATTTTATACTAAGCCAACCAAGTAAAGATTCGTTTTTAGAGTATATACATGTACCCGGTTTTTTTATTTCAGATTTATTAGAAGAAAAAACTCCATTAGAAAATTGGCTTGATTTTGCAAGGAAAAGTTATGCAAATAGTTTTATTCGTGCAAGTAAAAATTATAACGATTGGACAAAACTAGATATCAATGCTGCTCAAGAAAGAGACTATTTTCGCTTTTCATATCGTCTTGCACAAGATAGAAATATGTTTTTTCCAAGTATCTTTGATATTTTAGTTGCTGGTTCTGCCGTAGTAGATTCAAATTTTTCCTATGAATTAATGAAAGAATGTAAAAAATTTCCCGAAAATGAAAAATTAGCAACTTCATTACCCGAAATTCATTTGCCACTCGACCATTTTTTTAAACATACTGAAAAAGTTAGTATAGAAAAATTTAGTACCATTCAAAGTAAGAAAAAATTTAAAAAAACCAAACTAAAGGCAGTAGAAAAAATAAGTCAACAGAAAAATATTACTCCTATTAGCGAAGAAAAGTATGCTGATAATACTTGGGTACATGAAGATCATCCCTATTCATGCTCGTTTCCTAGTGAAGATATCTTTATGGAAAAGTTAGCATTAGATATCAAAAAAAATATGAGTGATAAATTAAAATCACAGGAAATTAATTATCAAGAATTGCAAACAGACTTTTATGAAGGTCTAGATATCAGAGAAACCATACGCAACTGGCACAAAGAAAAAATAATTGTCAAAGAACTCCATAATACTGGAAAACCAGATATTGGTACGGTTGTATTTAGTTTTGCTGATCCAGCAAAAGACTCTTATTACTCTTGGCGATCTTTTTGGTTAGCAGAACAACATGATGATAGTAATTTAATGTTTTATGCTACACCCTTTAAAGACAATTTAATTGGTCCTGGAATTGCAAAAAGTGAATTTGGGGGGTTTGCCGTTATCCCACTCCCAAGTTCTATAGAAAATCCATGGGGAAATCCTTTCATCCAACATTATGCAAGAAATGCAACAGAATGTTTAATTTTAGCAGGAGCTCTATCTACAAATCATAAAAGTATATTATTTATTTCCAATCATCCACCATCACAACACATTGCTAAAATTTTAAAACAAAGTCGCAAAAACATTATATATGCCAAGCTCGATGAATTCCCCCAAGAAGACATTCGACTTGTCAGGACATTTCATATTTTAGCAGAAGCTGGCGTAAGAAATTATGCTCAAAAATATATTAGAAAGGATTCTTAATTATGCGCTTAAATAGGACGCATTTTAGTTACTTTAAAACCTTTTTTGCTTTCCCAAAAAAATTACTTTTACTTTTATCAGTATTATTTCCTCTAACTATTTATGGAGTTGATGTAGAACCTAAACTTCAACAAACCTACAAAATAATCCCTGGATCAACTATTCAAGCATTTCAATACAAATTACAAAATGGACTTCAATTTTATATCATTCCTGACCAACGTAACCCTGTTGCTACGATTCATTTCATACTAGATGCTGGCAGCAATCGCGAATCAAAGGGGACAACAGGATTAGCACATTTTTTTGAACACATGATGTTTCGCAAGTCAGAAGGTGCACCTGAAGGAAATTATGACAAAGTTTTAAACTCCTTTGGTGGCTCGGGCAATGCCGGAACTAGCGATGCCTATGTTACGTTTTATTCAACATTTCCTGGTCCAGCATTAGAACAAATGCTAAAACTCGAAGCCAATCGATTTCTAAGTTTAGATATTACAGATCCATATTTTTCTATTGAAAAAGGTGCAGTTATTTCTGAAAGAAAACTTAGAGTAGAAAACGATCCCCTTACCCGCAGCAGCGAAATATTACGTGCAATAACTGAACGGAACACTCCTTTGGAATGGATGACAATAGGTTCTAAACAAGATGTTGAAAATATGAGTATAGAAAGTGCTAAAACATTTTATAAAAACTTTTATACGCCTGACAATACAACTATTTTTATTGGAGGCCCTTTTGATCCCCAAAAAGTTGCAAACCTAGTGCAAAAATATTTTGGAAGTTGGAAAGGAAATTTAAAAGTAACACATCAAAAATTCCCAACAGATTACTTAACACGTGATTTAGGAAAAAAGTTTGTTTGTAGTGCACCTATTTATTCTCAAAAATATAAAATTACATATCCAACATTTAGTAAAAATATTCATGATTTAGTTAATGTCATTATCTTTAAAACATTGCTTGATGATCATCCAGATGGAAGATTTGAACGAAGATTAGTGAAAGAAAAAATTGCCACAGATTTTTCTTTTTATAAAGTGTTTTGGCAAAATCAAAGTAACCCTCTAACTGCAAATTTTTCTTTAAATAACGAACAAAAATTTGAAAATGCACTAAAATTTTGGGAAAATGGGATTAAGGAAGTATTAAATAAACCAATTAGCGAAAAAATTAAAAAACAAATTCTAAAACAATTAGCAGTATCAAATGCTGAAACTGCTGAAAAAATGACAAATTTAGTAAATACAATTTTTGAAGATGTATTTTTTCTCAAAAGTATGAACACAGCAAGTCAGATAGAAAAATTAGTAAAGACTTCTTCTACGTCGGAATTTAGAAAATGGGTTACTGAAAATCTCTCTAACAAAAATAATTATGTTACTGGAATTGTACCTACTGGTAAGGCTGAATCTTGCCAAGATTTATATACAAATTTCTTAAAGAAATAAGGAAGTAAAGAATGTTTCTTTTTTTAAAAAACACAAAATATTATCTACTTAGTTCAGCTGCCGTTCTTTTAATATGCATGTCTAGTTATGCACAAGATTTAAAAAGCCAGCGTCCTGTTATTTTTTCAAAGCCAATCGAACTCGATTGGCGTTCATATACTTGGCCAAGTATTAACTATAATCGTACAGCAGTAGATGGTGGAGGAGCTATTTACAGTTTGCAAAATGATACAAATTTAAAATTTAAAGTTAATATTGTTCTACCAGGTGGGGTTTTTTCCCTCCCCCAAGAAGATCGCCCAGCATTTGGAGCACTAGTTGATCTTTTTATTTTAGGTGGAAGTGGAAATTATAGTTTTGATGAAATTGATAATTATACATCAGAAAATGGTATTAATATCCGCACAAATATATTAGCTAATGGACAGCTCATGCTTTCAGCTGATGCGTTGACCCAAGATTTTCCTAAAGTATTAGAGTTATTACGTAATATTTTATTAAAACCAAGATTTGACGCAAATAGTCTTCCATTATGGAAACAAAGAACAATCGATGGTTTTAAAAATTTAATTGACTTTAATACCTTTGATAAACAATTTAGACTCATCGATCAGCAAGCAAATAGTGTTCTATTTGGTAAAAATCATTATTTTGCCAAAGCTTTAGAAAGATCTTCCCCAGCTGTTATAGAAAAAATTAGTTTAGAAAAAATAAAAGAACTTTATAAATTAACTATCAATAAAAATGGCTTAAATGCATTTATATCAGGAAACTTTTCCAACAATGATTTTGAGAAATTAAAAAAATTAATTTCTGATTTACCGCATTTATCTCCTCAAATTCGCACTTGGTTGCCGCAAAAAGATATAGAAGCAGATAATATTACAAAAATTAGAACTGTTTTAATCACAAAATCTGATATGAGCCAAAGTAATATTTCATTGCGTTACTATTTTCCAAAAATTGGAAAATTAAATTCTTTTGAAAGTACCCAATTTGATATATTGGAAGAAATTTTTTCTTCCAGTGGTGGAATTGTTGGCAATGATAGATTTACAAAGGCTCTGCGGGCTGACTCTGGTATAAGTTATTCTCCACATGCTTACTTCAATGAAACAACACTATATCCAAACACAAATTTTGGAATGTTTCACTTAACTTTCCAAAGTCCAAATGAAAGATTAGCTGAAGCTGTGAGCTTAGCTACTTCAACTTGGAATAATTTTATTCAAAATGGAATTACTCAAGAAGAATTGGATAATACTAGAACAGCTCTTATTAATAGAATGCTTGCTTCAGAAATTACTGTATATAATAAATCCGATGAAGTCATGAATCAAATTTTAAAAGGAAATTTACCAAGTGTAAACCCTATTGAATTTAATTTAGCAAAGCTAGATAAACAAAAAGATGTGCAAGAATTAAACAGGCTTTTAAAAAGATTAAAAAAGGAATCCGTCTATCCAGTTTTAGTTATTATGGGGAATCCAAGTTCAGATGAAATAAAAGAATTAAAAAATATTTCAGATATTGACTTAATTAGCACAAATGACTTAAACACCATTATTAAACCTTATTTAAAGTAGAAGGATAAATTTTTATGATTAAATCTTTTTCGGTAAGTAATTTTTCTGTAAATGAATTTATAAAAAAAGTATCTGATTCTTTGTCACAAAGAGAATTAGGGAAAATTGCTAATGTTTCTTTAAATGGAGAGAATGTAGTCATTACATTCTCTAAATTGGGAAAAAGCGAAGTGATCTATTCTCTAAAAAATCTTTCAGAAGGATTTGAATGTATTCATAAATCAGAGAAAATATCACTAACTCACAAAGCATTTCGATCTGACATTGAATCTAAACTTTCAAAAGTTTTAGAATTACATGGTGCAAAAGTAATAAATTAACAACCGCCAAAGATAACCATTTTTTATTATATTTAACGCAAAATTTATTTCTCTCAAATTAATTAAATTTTTATTAGCTAGCTTCTTAAACAACCCATTATAATTTCTATAATTTTCTTTGCTTTTTATTTAATTTTGTTGTTATTATCCCACTGCTTTAAAAATGATTATATGAGGATATTACTATGAATAAATTTTATTTTTCTATCATACCAATTATTTTTCTAACTGGTTGTGCAAAATCACCTTCTACAAGCGAAAATATTCAAAAGAAAATGTTAAATGTCAGTTATAGTGGAACAAGTCCAAAATCATCCATGCTTGTTGATATCCATTGTGAAGATGCACTAGAAGGAGAGAATGATTGGGATGATAAAAATGTAAAGTTTGATTCACAAACAAGTATTAATATTATTCAAAATTCAAGTTGTAGCATAACAATTACAAAATATACCCTAGCCAATGGAGATACATTTGTTCCTAAAGACAAACCCCTTATCTTAAATATCACGGAATCTGGGACTGGTAGTTCTGTAAGCGGTACTTATAGAAATTCTACAAATAATGAAATTGTTTTATTTGCTGATGCTACAAATTATAAAGTTGAAGTATATGAAAGAAACAATCCCATTAAAAACTATACAAGTGCCATTCTGTTTAGTTCCGATACTAATTTAAGTTCACTTTTTGGAATAATAAATACTCCTAAAAAAATAGCTCTAATTTTCAAACCAACTCTTGGATACTTAAACAATTTGACAGTTGATATATCAAAATTAAATTCTACTTTTCCAAACGCATGGAGCATAGAAGGCCCTTCTTCTTGTACAAATTTTACAAATGATTGTAAAATTACCTTAGTGTTTAATCCTCCAAAATCTACATCTGGAAGTTTGATTAGTGTTTTAAATGTTAGTTATAACAATGGTAGTTTACAGACTACACAAATTCCAATACAGTTTTCAGCATCAACAGCATTAAATCGTTCTACTACACCAACAACTATTGAATACAATGAGGAGGAGCTATTAAAGAAATATCACCATAGTTTGCAAGAAATTCACAATAATCACAAACAAAATCTCTCGGACTCTTTATTACCAGATGAAATTTAATTTTGATTTCATTTTTTGTTTTATTTCAAACAAGGAGTAAACATGAAAAAGATTGTCGTCATAACTTCATTAGCTTTAGTTGCTGTTAGTTGTAATAGAAAATTTAGCACAGAAACAAATGATTTTAATTCGGGAACAAGTGATATTAGTTCAAAATTGACTTCAATGAATGTCTCATCTCTTTCGAGCGCATTATCTAAATTTAAATCGATAGATGTAAACATTACCTGTCCAAAGGCGTTAGATGGTATAAATGACTGGAGTGATAACTATACTGTTCAAGACACCAGTCCTAATTTTAATATTGTAAAAAATAGTGCTTGTACAATTAAGTTAAATAAATATTTTGATGGAATAAATACTTTTACTCCTAAAAGCTCTCCACTAAGTATTGCAATCTCTGCCGCTGGCATTATAACACTGACAAACCCAGCTGTAGAATATTCTGTTTCTCCAACAGATCCTGACAATAAAAAGTGGTATTTTGCTGCTGCTGGAAAAGATCCTTATAAATTGATTATAAATAATGGAAAAGATGCTGAAAAAGTTATTTCGGAAATTGTGAATTTAGATCCTCAAGCTGTAACTGTAGAAGCGGGCCCTGCTCCTAGTGCACCTAATGTTACAAATTTAAAACTTACAAAATTTCCACGCAATAGTGGAGACTGGGATTATTCTTTAAGTGGTAAAATTGATAAGCCAAGTGTCTGCAAAATTTTCGAATCTTCAACTGTTACAAACTATGACTACAATTCAATCAACCAAGTGTTCACAACCTCAAATGGTGCAATTACTTGCCCAGATAATTTACTTACAGGGGTGCAAGGAAATTGGAATTCTTTTGCCCAATCAGAGAAAGTTATTATTTGGCAAAGCTCAGATCCAAGTGCCTCCTTTTTTGGTTATACATACTTAGTTTTACCTAAACAAAACTAATATTTACTTAATTTCCCTTCAGCTTTAATAGAACTCACTTCAGAAAGTAAATATAGCTGTAAGGGATTTATTTTAAAATTTTGAATATAGGGTTTTACTAAAAAATTTGTTGACTTACTAATAATTGGTATTTTTGGGACATCTTCCAACAAAATTTTTGAAGCCTGCTGAATGAGTTCTTTTCGTTTTTTCGGATCAAGTTCATGCATTAGATCTAAAACTATTTTATCATAATATTTATTTTTATAATTTGAATTATTTAAGGGATTATTACTAGTTAAAATATTATAAAAATCATATACATCATTAATATTGGCTAATACACCCATTCTTATAACTTGATAATTATCTAGTTTTTCTTTTTCTACTAAATTATCCCATTCTTCCTCAACTAATTCGGCATTTATTCCAAGAATTTGTTTCCACATGCTAGCAATAGATATAGCAATACTTCTATGCATATAGGCTTTATTAAAATGAATATAAATATTCAATTGATTATTTTCATTGTATCCTGCATCTTTATACAAACGCTTTGCTTCTTTAATCTGCATTTCTCGTGACCAATAATACCAATATGGCATTGTATGGTCATGATTTTTTAATCCATAAGATAAAAAATCATATAATGGAATTTGTGTTTTATTAAATAAACTTTGGGATATAAATTCTCTGTCTATTGCTATATTTAATGCTTGTCTTAATTTTTTATTACTAAATGGTGGAGATTGAATGTTAAAAGTATAAAAATAGCAGCCTAAAATAGAAACTGTTTTCAACTCCGAATCAAATTTATTTTTTATACTTTTGATTTGATCTAACTCTATATCAGTCACTATATCTAATTGACCATTTTGATAAAGTTTAATTAAAGTATTAGGATCTTTTTCAAAAATATAATTAATTTTTTCAAAGTTAATAGCTTTTTGATTCCAATAATGTTTGTTTGCTTCTAAAATTATTTTTTCACTTTTATTTGATTTTTTTAAGGTATAACTTCCATTTGTTACTAAATTTTCAGGTAAAGTAAATTTGCTACCAAATTTTTCAATATTCTTTTTTTGCACAGGAAAATTATTTGAAACAGCTAATATTTCCAAAAAAATAGGAGTAGGTTGAGTTAAATTTATTTCTAAAATATATTCGCTAAGAGCTCTTACACCTAAGGAAGCTATAGGCATTTTTCCTAAAATTATTTCTTTACTATTTTTGATAAATTCTGATAAATAAGATTGATAAGAATAAACTGCCGGATCAACCAGGCGCTGCATAGAATAAACATAATCATTTGCTGTCAGTTTTGTCCCATCTGACCACTTTAAATTTTTTCTCAAATAAAAAGTATACGTTTTTCCATCTGAACTTAAAGTCCAACGTTCAGCATTTGCTGGTATTATTTTACCTTCACCATTTGAAATGACTAAGCCTTCAAAAAGTTGATAAATTAGTACATTGCAAATATTTTCTTTACATTTTTGCGGATCTAATAAACTAGGAAATTCTGTTTGCCCAATATTTAGTTCCTTAGTTCTATTGATTTTACCATATGTATCATCAAATGAATAAGAAAATTCAATAATAAAACAGCAAATAAATGCAACTAATTTTTTTAGACCAGTAAATTCATCCATGAATTCCTCATTCTATCAAATGTTAATTTAAGATAAATTTATCTACATCCGTATGTCTTAGAAGAAAATTAAACTTGAGGATCCGCATTCCTTGAGTTATGAGAAAATCCTGATTTCTTATTCACCCTAAAAGGAGAAAAACCATGGTGTTTACCTCAGCAGCAGTCACTCTTGAATGGAACCGCAATAATTTGATTCTTCGCCGTGGGGCTAGCCAAATCCTCATCAATGCAGAACACGTTCAAAGTTTACGCACCCAAGAATCCGAAGATTCTTTCATTAATTTTTTCCGGACGACAGCTCTCCAAAATAGAGAAGCACGTAGAGTCTTCCTCTCATGGGAACGTAAGGATAGCGAACTTTTAAATAAAATCTATAAAGAAATGATGTCTTAAAAAAATTTTATTAAAATAGATAGTAAAAATGCGAATAAGTATTTTTATTCAAATAATTTCAATACTTTACAAGGTGAAATAAATGAATTTAAACAATCAACCTCAACCTGAGCAATTTGTTAATATTGCATATTACAAATTTGTTCAAATTGAACAGCCCCAAGAGTTACGCGAAACCTTATTAAATTTGTGCAATGACCTGCAAATCAAAGGTACTATACTACTAGCACATGAAGGAATTAATTCTTGCTTAGTTGGTTCAAACTCTGCCATAGATGCTTTTATTTCTTTTATGCACAAACATCCATGTTTTTCAGACATTGAATTCAAAAAAAGTTATAGTGAGCATATCCCTTTTCGTAGAATGCTGGTTAAAGTTAAAAAAGAAATCATCCCAATGGGCATGGATTCAATACAACCTGCAAATTTTACAGGAAAATATGTTACAGCCATGGAGCTGAAAGAATGGCTAGACAAGGGTGAAGATCTTGTTTTTCTAGACACTCGAAATGATTATGAGGTTGAATTAGGTACTTTTCGCAATGCAATAGATCCTAAAATTAAAAAATTCCGCGATTTTCCTGACTGGGTTCGTGAAAACTTTATGCAGTATAAAAAGCAAAAAGTTATTACCTTTTGTACCGGAGGAATCCGTTGTGAAAAAGCAACGGCTTTTATGCGCCAAGAAGGTTTTGAAGATGTCTACCAAATTCATGGTGGAATTCTTAAATATTTTGAAGAAACGCACAAAAAAGCACCGACAGATGACAACTACTATGATGGCGACTGCTTTGTTTTTGACTATCGAGTAGCAGTTGATAAGCAATTAAAAGAAACTCAGTATGAAATTTGTTACGCATGCTGGACTCCTTTACGTGCTGAAGACAAAACTCATCCTAATTATAAAGCGGATACCTATTGTCCACATTGCTATGAAAATTATCTAAACAAAGAAGTCAAGCGTAATAATTTAATCAAAGAAAATAATATGCGGTCTTTGAAAGTTCGCCAAGAAAGAGCAAAAAAAATCCGGGAACAATGGGAGAAGGGACTTTTATAAAATCCCTTTTCTTCTCTAAAAGCCTTAATTACTCAGCTTTTTAATTTTAATTTAATCAGTGATTCATTCTTAATTGTTTAAAACTAATAATGGTCTGCAGTATGCATATAACTGCAAAATATTACTTTTAGGCATAGAGATTGCAAATTGATTACAACATACCGTTACCGTATCAAAGATTCGGGAAGTACAAAAAAGAAATTATTAAAAATGGCAAACGGTGTGAATTTTATTTGGAATTTTTGTAAAGAAACACAATCCAATGCCTTAAAAAATAAACCTGTTAAAGTAATAACCGATCCTAAAACAAAAAAAATTTATTACACTCCTTACTTTTTTACTCAATATGAAATGAATGAGCTTGTTGCTGGAAGTTCAAAAGAACTTGGATTACATTCTCAGACTGTCCAAGCTGTTGCAGAAGAATACATAACAAGAAGAAAACAGTTTAAAAAACTGTTGCGCTGGCGAGGAAGAAACTCGTTAGGTTGGATTCCTTTTAAATCCTCTGGTATTAAAATTGTTAAGGATGTAGTTCAATATAATAAACTTAAATTTAGATTTTGGAATTCAAGAAACTTACCTAGTGACGCACATATAAAATCTGGTTCTTTTGCACAAGATAATTGTGGCCGTTGGTATATAAATATTACAATTGAAACAAAAAACAATTTATATAATAAAAACTCCACTTCAGAATCTGCAATTTTTTTATCAAATTATAAAGGAATAATATATCAGAACGAAAGTGACTCTGTAAAACCAAATTTCTCAAGTAAACTAATAGCTAAAATAAAAAAATTAAATATTGCCAAGAAAAAAAGAGTGATTCAAAGAAAAAAAGATAAATTAAAGGAAAAGCCTAAACCTATTGGTCGAAAAGAAAAAAAGATTTTAAATAAAGTAGCAAATATCAAGCAGGATTTATTTCATAAAGAATCTACTAAAATTATTAATAATAACAGATTAGTTATAACAAATGAAATTATAGCTGCAAAAAAAAGAATCCAATCAAGAAATAGTTTTATTTCAACTCGTTTAAATGTAAAACATTTCCAAAATATGCTTTGTTACAAGGCCCTAAGAGCTGGCAAAGTCGTTTCTATAGTATCAAATAAAAACCTAAGTTTGGTGCCATTTCAATGCTGTAGTTTACAGTCGCAGTTTATTCTTAGGAAAAGAACATTTGTTTGTAAAATATGTCATAAAAGAACTTCTTTTATGACATCAGCTAGGAACAATTTGTTACTAGCTGCAAAACATTTGCTCCGTATCGGGCATGATACGCCATAAAGCTAATTATATGCTTTTGGGACATTTTTAATTGCTAAAAATGGGATGCCAAGTAACATAATTTAAATATTATTTATTTAATAAATAAACACCTTGCAAGGAGTATTTTCCTAAATTGTTTTTTTCAAAACCCGTAACATACTGTTTTCGTAGATAGGTAGATACGTAGCTATATATTGGAATAATAGGAGTATCTTCTTGCAATATTTTTGCTGCGCTTTCTAGATATTTTTTCCTTTTTACACTATCACTTTCAAACAAAGATAAATTCACTAATCTATCATACTCATTATTTTTGTACTTTGGATCATTCATTGGATCAGTTGAACGATATTGATTTAAAAAATCTCCGGCATCATTAATATTGGCAATGTTACCTAATCTTAGAATTTCAAAATCTCCACTACTTCGTTTATCGAGCATAGTTTTCCATTCTTCATTGACTGTTTCAACTTGTACTCCTAAATTTGTTTTCCACATTGCAGCAACAGATGTTGCTATTTTTTTATGTGCTTCATTTGTATTATAAAGAATATGGATAGTTAAGGGCTTTTGCGCTGTAAATCCTGCTTCTAGATAAAGCTTTTTTGCTTCTTCAAGTTGTTTTGAACGTGGCCAGTTCTGCCAATAGGTAACATTTTGTGAATAATTTTTAATTCCATAGGGTACTAAATCATACAAAGGTTTTTGTCCCATTCCTAGGACCGAACGTGTAATAATGTCTCTATCTATAGCAATACTTAATGCTCTCCTTAGTTTTGCATTATCTAGTGGTTTTTTTTGTGTATTTAAAACATAAACATAACTTGCCAAATAAGGATCGTTTACCAATTCTTTACTAAATTTATTTTTTATTTGGGTAAATTTATTTGGTGGAATGTTACTTGTAATATCTAACTGCCCTGCTTCATACATTGCAAATTCTGAATTTTGATCTACAACCGCAAAAAAATTTATTTTTTCGATAAAGTAATTTTTTTCATTCCAATAATACGGATTTTTTTGAACAGTGACCTTATCTCCCACTTTTCTGTATTTTAAAACATAAGGACCATTAGAAATTAAATTATTGACTTGTGTAAAATTATCTTTCAATTTTTCAACACTTTTTTCTTGCACGGGAAAGGTATTTGTAACTGTTAAATTTTCAAAAAAAGCGGGTGAAGGTTTAGTCAGAATAAATTCAAGTGTATAGTCATCAATAGCACGTACACCCATACTAGTTACAGGTTTTTTTCCATTAATTATTTCTGGAACGTTTGTTACCGATTCAAGTAAATTTGCTTGTTCGGAAGCTATTTTAGGATCTACTAATCTTCGAAAAGAATAGACAAAATCTTTTGCAGTCACTGCTGTATTGTCTGACCAGCGTAAATTTTTCTTTAAAGAAAAAGTATAAACTTTTCCATCACTACTTACTTTCCATTTTTCTGCACTTGAAGGAATGATATTTCCTGCATTATCAGTTGTTATTAATCCTTCAAATAATTGTTTGATAATGGCTGTACAAGTTGATTCATTGCATTTTTGTGGATCAAGTGTTTTAGGATCATCGGCGTTACCAATATTTAAAACCTGTTCATTTGCTTTATTAATTAAATTGTTTGCATACATAAATGTTGAATTCAAAAGAATAGCAGAACTAAAAATAAGTTTACATCTTTTTTTCATAAATTTCCTCTTTAATTTGAGCTAAACTCTATCATAACACAAAATTAACAAAGAGTATTCCAAAAATTATTTTTTGATTTTTTTATTCCGAATGTAAATTATAAAAAAATAGAAGAGAAATTTATGACAAATTTAAAAAAACTTCATTAACACTATTTACTATTATTTTCCAAGGCTCATCTGCTAATCCAGGAAAATTATCTCCACAACAATACATTCCATCTAATCCCATTTTTATATCTTTTACTTCAATATTTACAGGAATGTCATTTGGAATTGTATAGGCAACAGGTAATAAAATAATTCTTTCCATAATTTTCTTTTGCGGAATTCTTGCTCCCTTTTTTAATTCTTCAGTAAATTCTGTTTTTATAACTCGACATGTAGCTTTTCGTAAACGAGAAATTGCTTCTCTCACAGCTGGGGCTTGCATAGAATCTTCATAGTCTAGTTTTGTAGTCATTAAAAAACGCTGATCACGAGTTAAATATCCAACTGCTCTTTCTACTGGAAAAACCACGCAATCATCTGGCTTGATAAATGAAGGCCATTGTTCGCTTTGGAGGTCAGAAAAGTTAGTTATTTCAGAAATAACAAGAGAAATTGGTCTAACTTTTGAAATAAACTTTGACTGTGCTGGGGAAAAATGTTCTTTAGCTATTATTCCTAAACAATTATTTAGTGGCATGGCAAATATGACATTATTGCACTCTAAATGTTTTTCTTTTGGATTTAAATCATCGGATAGCAATAATTGGAAAACATTTTTTTCGTTTTTTTGGACACGAATAAGTTCACATAAATTTCGAATAATAACGCCTCTTTTACTTAATATTGTCCCAATAATATATTCAAAACAAAAACTACGATAAAAATAATTTGGTACTTTTTTTTGATAATTATAAAAAAAGTCTTGCATTCTTTTTTGGACGATAGAAAATCTTGTTTTTTCCCAATTGGGACCAATAATAGTTTGAAAAAAAGGGGAAAAAGTATCTCTCGTACTTTTTGGCAGTTCATTCCAATATAAAGACTTATCAAAAAGAATATTTTCACTCTTCAGAGAATCATCTGCAGGATAATTGATTAAGTTTTTGAAGCTTTCTGCTTCTTTTTTTGTAAAAAACTCTGATGAAGAATTAAATAACTCATGAAATGAGATAAAATCTTTTTTTACAAAAAAAAGATTTCTTTCAGTTTCAAAACTTTCATTTTGTATATCTAATTTAACTTGCAAGTTTTCTATTATACTAAGTTCTTCTTCATTTAATTGAGAGAGAAAATGCCGATAAATAATTTCCAATGCATCTGCATTTAAAAATTCAAATCCAAGTCCACTAAGATATTGATTATTAGTAGCATTTTCATATATTTCTGAAAATACCTGTTCCCTTGATTTGCCAGAAAACTGGTTTAATTGTGTATAGAAAAGCCTTCCACCCAACTGAGCTTCTTTTTCCACTAAAGTAATACCTTTAGTTACTTTATTTGGGTCTTTGGAAAGTTTTAAAGCTAATAGTAAACCAGAAAGCCCACCACCAATAACTACATATTCGGAAAATTTTTGATCTGAAATACTAACAATGCTCATAGAATTCCTTAGTGTTACTTATCTTTATTTTCAATTTCATTTTCCTGAAGTAATTCCTCATCTCTTTTTTGCACTCTAGCTTTTAAATCCGCTATCATATTTGCATCTGTAGCGTCGCCCTCTCCTTCACGAAAACTGATTCCTTTTAAAATTCCTAGAAAACTTCGATAGCGCTCAGCTGATATTTTACCTTGTGACACTGCTTCTTTTATAGCACACTGGGGTTCTAAATTATGTGAACACTCGCGGTACTTGCACTTGTAATTTCTGAATTCTCTGAAACAATAACTTAAAGTTATTGCATCATAAGTTTGAATATCAAAAGAACGAATCCCAGGAGTGTCAATTGCATAAGCACCTATTTCTAAGTAAAGTAAACTATTATATGTTGTTGTATGTCTTCCTTTATAAAAAATATCAGGATTTTCATCAACAATTTGCTCAAATTCAGGCTTCATTAAGTTCAAAATACTACTTTTTCCAACACCAGAATGTCCAGCAAAACCTATCACTTTTCCTTTAAATAGTTTTCGTAAATGTTTAACACTATCAGCATATTTTTTAGGTTTTAATGCACTTAACTCAATGACATCATAGCCAATTTTTTTATAAATTTCGACTCTTTTTTGGTAGTTCGCAAGAAAATCTTTATTTGCTAACCTTTCATTACTTAATAAATCTACTTTATTTAAAATTATCACAACCGGAATATTTTCAATTTCTGCTTGAACTAAAAAACGGTCGATAAGTCCCCAACGCACTTCAGGATTTAAAACTGAAGCAACAACAGCAATAAGATCAATATTAGCCAACATGACATGTTCCCATTCAGCATTTAATGGATCTTTTCTAGATATTTTACTTGTCCTTTGAAAGGCATGCTGTACCACGCCACGGGGCAAATCTGTATCAATTGGTTGTCCTTCTTCATCAAATAAAACTTCAGCATTTGGTTCAAATAATATTCTATCTCCAACAACAACAAAATTTCTTTCTTTATGCGCACGTTGAAAATGTCGTTTTGCTACAGTACACAACCATAAATTTTCTGTTTCAGGAAAGCCAATTTTACTTTCTTCAGCAATAAATACGTTTCTTTTTTGTACTTCAATTACTCTACCGTTACGATAACCTTTTTTATAAAAATCATTTAATTTATCACTTAATTGCTTTTCTGATAAATTATCTTCGTCTGAATTGACTAACCAATCATCAATTATTCTTCCTCGCACAGATCTTTTTTCTTTTTTTATCTTTTCTATTTTTTTAAAATTGTTACGTCTTTCATCTTGGACGTCAAAGTTTTTAATGCGAGCCAAGTCTTTACTCCTATTGATGTTTGCCCACAATACGTTTATACATCATCACGCAAAGCTTGGAAACTAACCCTAAACTGGCGTATGATTTTATGGAACATGAAAACAATATTGAAGACAATTCCTTATCCTATTTACACAAAGATGCTCTATCGCGCCTAGAATGGGGGAAAATAACAAGTTATTTAGCTGATCTTGCAATTTTTCCACATACTAAAAATGCATTAGCAGCTTTAGAACCTTGGTTGACTAAAGAAAAACGTGAATTTTACTTTGGAACAACTGGTGAAATGCTAGAATTAAATTCTACCAGTAATGGACTTAACCTAGAGCCTTTTGATTTTCAATTATTTGAAAGTAGTTTAAAACGAGCCTCTATTTTACCTCCCCTGGCTCTATTCCAAATTTTAACAACTCTAAAATTAACTACAAATGTGCTTCATTTCTTTAAACACGAAAAAGCAAAATCTTTAAAATATCCGTTGCTAACAAATTTAGCTCTATTGTTAAAACCAAATCTAGACTTATATACAAAATTAAAACAAAGTGTGGACGCACAAGGCTCTATTCTATCTACAGCCTCTGCTGAACTACACTCTGCTAGAAGTCGTGTAGAACATGCTAAAAGAAAAATTGTTGAACATCTTGAGGAAATTTTAAAAAAGCAAGAAATTAAAAGCTCTTTACAAGATTCTGTCTGGATGTTGCGAGATGGACGCTATGTCCTACCGGTTCGTTCTGATCGTAAAAGCGGCGTGGAAGGTATTCCAAGAGGAGTAAGTCAATCTGGTTCAACTGTTTTTATTGAGCCGCAGGCATTGGCTGCACAACATGCACAGCTCGAAAAAGCCCAAACTGATGTTGAAATTGAAGAGAATAGAATTCTTCGCGAACTCTCAAAAGAGTGCTACCTTATTCATGAAGATATTCTTTTTAATGCTCAACACTTGACTACATTTGATCTTATTTCAGCAAGAGCTAAATTCGCTGGATTGATCCATGGTATAGAGCCAAACTTTGTAACAAATTCCATTAAATCAGCTCGATTTTCATTTTTACGAGCGAAACACCCCTTATTTATCCTTGAAAAAAAACTATGTATCGAAAATGATTTAGAACTAAAACCGAGCCACAACTCCAACTCACCATTTGTTTGGGTCCTAAGTGGTCCTAATGCTGGTGGTAAAACTGTGGCTATGAAAACAGTTGGCATTTTAACACTAATGGCTAAGGCTGGTTTATTTCTATCGTGCGAAAAAGCTGAACTGCTAGATTATGAAGAAATTTTTGTTGAGCTTGGTGATAGACAAAATAGAGAGGAAGATCTCTCTACTTTTTCAGGACATCTTGCCCAATTGAAAAAAATTGCTACCTATGCCAATGAAAAAACATTAATTCTCTTAGATGAAGGATTTGTTGGAACAGACCCCGCAATTGGAGTGGCAATGGCCAGATCCACTCTTGAATTTTTTGCAAAAAAGAACTCTACTGTTATTATTACAACTCACTTTTCTAATTTAAAAACTTTATCTGATGGTGATGAACGCTTTTATAATGGTAGTATGGAATTTGAACCTAAAAAACTTTTGCCTACATATAAACTATTAAATGGAATACCAGGCCAAAGTTATGCGATAGAACTTGCAGAAAGAATGGGTTTAAATAATGAAATTATTCAACAAGCCAGAAGCTATTATGGCAATGAATCACAACGCATGGAAAATATTCTTAAAGATTTGCAATTGAAAAAAATTCAAGCAAGTGAAGAATTAACCAAACAAACTCTATTGACTAAAAAACTAGATGAGCAATTAAAAGCGTTACAATTTGAAAAAGAAAAAATTTCTGAAATACGCGAAGATTTAGTTGAAAGCTATCGGAGTAAGTTGCAAAAACGCCTTAATGCTTTTGAAAATAGGCTAAACATAAGGGAAAGGCAATTTGAGAAACAAAAAGAAAGTCTTTTGAAAGAACTAGAATTTAAAGCAAATACTGAGTCTACCGAAAATCAATCCTCTGTGCAGACAATGGAAAGCGTGCCAAATTTGAATTCTGAAAAAAGTATTACCGCGGACAATAAAGAAATAAAACAAGGTATTAAACCTAAAAAACTTTCAGGATTTGAAGCGCTCTCTCAGTTAAAATTACCAAAGAAACAAAGTCAAAATGATTCATATATTGATTATGACTCACTTGATGAGAAAGCTAATAAGTTTCGCTCGCCAAAACAAATGTCTAGTAGAGCATTGTTAGATGAAGCAAGACTGAGTTTAAATTATATTAAACAATCATATGACAATATTGAAGAAGAGTTAAATTTAGATTTAAGTGTAATTCAAAATAATGAAAGAAGTACTAAAGATAAAGTCAAAGAAGCAAAAGAAACAGTTTTAGACATAAAAACTCAGGGTAAAGAACCTACGTTTTGGCAAGTTGGAATGATTGTCAAATGTGATCGTTTTAAAGAAAAAGGAAAAGTAATTAAAACTGCAGATTCAAAAGGAAATATCGAATGTTTATTTGGTATTTTAAAAGTAAAAATTCCTTATTATGAATTAAAAACAATTGATTCTAACTTTCAGCAAACAATTTCTGTTTCAAATAATAAAATTAAAAATCAAGTAACAAAAAAAGTAAAAAATACAAATGAGTTTGATCCTGAAATTCCACCAGCACTTCAACATTCAGGAAATACTATAGACTTAAGAGGTTTAACTGTAGATATTGCTCTTGATAAACTTGATTTAGAACTAGATAAAATGCACAGAAATGAAGTTGATCTTGTGATTATAATTCATGGACATGGGATGGGTAGAGTAAAAGAATCTGTCAGAAAATTTATAGAAGAAACTTCTTATAAGTTACGTTATCGCAATGGAAGACAAGGAGAAGGCGGTGATGGAGTCACGGTAATAGAATTTATTTCATAAATATTTTCAATGGCCTTGATTTCAGAATAAATAATATGAAATACTAGTAATATATTCTTTTAAAATTCAATAGGAGTCTTTAATATGAGTAGAACGGATTTGTTGAGCGTTGAGGGAGTTGTTACAAACGTGTTTGCAGGTGGTAAATACTCAGTTAGTTTAAGTACTGGACAAATTATTTCTGCAAAGATTTCAGGTCGCATGCGAAAGTATCAAATTAGTGTTATTATTGGAGACAGAGTAACCGTAGGTCTATCTCCTTATGATGTCAGTCATGGTTTAATTATATCAAGAGAAAAATTAGCTTCTAAAGCCAAATAGGAATTATTAAATTTATCAATTTGATTCTTTAAGCATTATTTTATTTTCAGTAAACCGACAGAAAATAACGGCTACCATCCACCCCAATAATCCTCCTGCAATAACATCACTCAAAAAGTGATAATGCATTAAAACCTGCCCTAAACCTAAAAGGAGACAAGGGATTAAAAAAATTATTTTATATTTTGGGTAAAAGTAAATTAAAACAGAAAAAAATGCGAAAGTAACAGTTGTATGCCCTGAAGGAAAAGATTGATATGCTGTACCTTTTTCAAAAAATTGAAATCCGTATACATTATTAACTAACAACGAAGGATTATTATCTATCCAAGTATTTGGCCAATATCTTGCAAAAATAAATTTTAGAAAATCCTTAATATGAGTACTTACTGCCACCGAAGCCATTGCTATAAATAAAACATTAAATAATTTTTGCTTTTCATATCTTTTGAAAAATAAAATAAAAAACAGGAAAAATAAAATTAAAAATGCTATTATAACATCAGGGATATGAGTCAAAATATTAAAAAAGGATACTTTATTTATACCGGCAGCGTGAATCCAACGCACTAATGGCGCATCGATAAAGTAATATGCTAATACTATAGAAACTAATGAAATATATCGAATCAAGGAGAACTCCAAAAATTAACAACTAACTAAATTGCTGTCAATTGACAAGAATTATTTTTGAAAAAATTTTATTGTTTTATTTATTTTATTGATAAGCTCTTCCCCAACTTTATAAGAACACATGAAATATCTTTTTTCTCCCTCAGGTATATCCGGAAATAGTTTATATTGTAAATTTTCTTTTAATTCATATTCTAGGTTGTAAAAATATTCAAATTCACTTCCATTTATTAACATATAATCTGCTTTTTTCTTAACAATATTATATAACATTTCAAGAATATTATCAGATGTTAAATATATTTTTCTTTCATCTGCCACCTTATCTATAGAATTACTAAAATTTTTATATTTCTTTACTAATTGATCTGCATTTAATCCATAACTGTATCCTACTTTTAATTGGATTTTAAAATCATCAATTTTTAAAAGTTCCTCTAATGTTTTAGCTTTATTTACAATTTCAGAATTTTTTAATGCAACTAAAACCAATCTTTTTTCTGAATAATAGGGTTCTGAAAAAAAGGAATAAGCTTCTCTATCTTTACTCTTGTAAGCGTAAATAGTGCAAATTTTCATCTCATTTTTTTTAATTATTTCCAAAGATCTTATTAAAGGCATTTCTTTAAATTCATAGGAAATTCTAGATTTTTCTAATATTTTGATTGCTTGTTTATATAGTATTCCATCTTTTGGAAGGCCAGTATCTTTATCAAAAATAACAAAAGGAGGTCTATCATAAACAGCAATAAAAATTTTATCTTCTAAAGAAAAAGCTAATGAAAAATCTAATAAAATAATTGATAAAATAACATAAAATATTCGCATATACTTTACTTCTCATTAGGCAATTTTAAGATTTTAATTCTTGAGTTAATTTTTTCCATAACTTCTTCACCAACTTTTTTAGAACAAATTAAGTGCCTATATTCACCTTCAGGTAAATCTTTAAATTCAAGAATTTTTAAATACTTTTTATAAACAGCATTTTGTTCAATTAAGTTTTCAATTTCGTTTTTTGCAATTAACATATAGTCAGACTTTTTATTTAAAATTTGATTTAACATTCCAATATTATCGTCTGAAGTTTTATTAATATTTTTTCCAATATTTTTATTTTCCTCAAAAGCTTTATAGTGTAAATATTCAAGTAATTTTTCATCTATCAATTTGCCATAACTATAGCCAATTTTAACTAATAATGTAATATTTTTATCTTTTAACATTTCTGTAAAATTTGAATATAATTTAATTTTTTCATTATCAATATTATATAGTACAATTGTATTTTTATCTTTATAGATTGGCTTTGATATAAGCGCTATTTTTTCCCTTTCAATATTTCGTAAACCTAATGGGTAGCAAACTTTTACTTTATTTTCTTTAATCATTTGTAACGTTCTTATTACAGGAACATTTGAATATTTATATTCAATATCTAAGCCTTGGAAAATACTTTGTATAATTTTATAAATGGTACCATCAACGGGATATTTTTCTTTTTTATCTTCGATAAAAAATGGAATTCTTGGCTGATAGTTTAAAAAAATAGTTTCTGTTTCAGCAAAAATATTAAAAGGAAAGTAAAAAAGTATTATTAGAATAAATTTTAGTTTCATTTTTTTCTCCTTATAAAAAGTTTATTATTTATCTACAATTTTTCCATATTCTCTAGCCATTGAAATGACATTTATAGAGTTAACAAAAAATAATTTTCAATACTTGCTTATCTTTTTTTTCTCGTTATATTAACTATCATTCATTCTAGACAAGGATGCATATGAAACTTTTTATGTTTTTTACCATTCCCATATATTTATCAGCAATTATTTTAGAATTTTTTCATTTTAAAAAACAGCAAAAAAGTGTCTATAAAATGCAGGATACATTTGCTAGTTTAGCTATGGGTTCTGGCTATCTTATTGTTTCTAGTTTAGCTGGATTATATATTTTTTATATTTACTCTTATATTTATAATTTTAGATTTTTTGAAATACCTTCACCTTGGGTTGGATTGTTTGTTGATGCTAAATTAAATTTACTCTCTATTTTTTTATTATTTATTCTTGATGATTTTTGCTATTATTGGTTTCATCGAGTTAGCCATATTTGTCGCTTTTTTTGGTGCGCTCATGAAACTCACCATTCTTCTGAATATTATAATTTTGGAACTGCATTACGCCAGTCATGGATTGGAGCTCCATTTACTTGGATATTTTGGCTACCTTTACCATTGATAGGATTTCGTGCAGAAGATATATTTTTTCAAGCCACACTTAATTTATTTTATCAATTTTGGATTCATACTAAATTAACAAAATCTTTTGGTTTTCTTGACTATATTTTTAATACTCCAAGCCACCATAGAGTTCATCATGGAACAGAAATCCATTACTTAGATAAAAATTATGGAGGTATTTTTATTATTTGGGATAGAATTTTTAACACATTTACTCCTGAAATAAATGAACCAAAATATGGAGTATTACACCCTGTAAATTCATTTAATCCTTTTAAAATAGCCTTCCATATGCTTTATTCTTTATTTATTGATATAAAAAATGAAAAAAAATTGATTAATAAGTTAAAAATTATATTTTATCCACCAGGATGGTTGCCAAACAATAAAGGACTTACAACCAAACAAATGCAAGAAAATTACAAAAAAAATAGTTTACTCTGAAAATCCTGATATTTTTGAAACTTTAATATTATTCATTATCCTTTTAAATTTATACTCTAAAGAACTTTTATTTATAACTTGAAGTATCCATTTTTCAGCCAAATTTTTTGCATTTTCTTCTACTTTATCAAGTTCACAGATAATTTCACTTGTAAATTTCTCTTCTAAATAGTTCCATCGGGGTATATTAATTAAATCTAATCTTTCGTTTGAAATACCAATTTGTTTGAGATTCATTTTTGCAACTTCACTTTCAGCAATCATAAATATATTAGCCTTAACTTGATTATTTTTTTTGTCGGGAAATATATTTAAACAGGATATTTCATAATGCCATGTATCATTTAAATTGTCTGTGAATGTTGCATAAACCAAGTGCCAAGGGAAATTTTTGTTGGCTAATCCTCTGATTGGATCACCACTACTTACTTTCTCTATTTCTTGATATCGTCTATTCTGCCAAAAAGACACTGTACCCTCCTCAAAGAAGGATTGTCTATAGAAATTATAAAGGGTGCCTCTTAAAATATACTCAATTTATTATAACATTTAAGGTTCTCTTTTTTTTTCAGAAAATTCTTGACATAGGCTACATCTATTATATTTCAGAGCGTGTTTCCTCTCTCGCAGTGTATTGCGGAAATTCTTTTTAACTCCTTTTTTTGTGGGGTATGACGATGATTAAAAACGTCATTCAAGAGTCTCGTGACCTATATGGCATAGATGATTGGGGTTCTGGATACTTTGGTATATCTGAACAAGGTACCGTAGAAGTTTATCCTTTTGGTAACAAACAAGTCGCAATTGATCTTGCAAAGATTGTCGACCATGCCACAGAAATAAAGGTGAAGACACCATTTATTCTTAGGTTTCCGCAAATTCTCGACACACAATTGACGAGATTACAAAATGCTTTCAGGGGAGCAATGGAAGAATTTAAATATGACGGAGAACTGCGGGCTGTCTTCCCTTTTAAAGTCAATCAAAGAAAAGAATTTATTGATGACCTAGTTAGCAGTGGAAAAAAACATATTTATGGGCTAGAAGTTGGTACAAAACCAGAACTCTTTGCCGCTTTAGCTTACGATATCCATCCTGAAGCTCTTTTTGTCTGCAATGGATTTAAAGATTCACATTTCATAGAATTAGCATTTGATGCAAAGAAAATGGGGAAAAATGTTGTTCTTGTTATTGAAGGAACCGATGAATTAAAATTCATCATAAATCACGCCAAAAAAGTAGGATTTTGCGTCGACATAGGCCTAAGAGCTAAACTTTACTCTAAAGGCTCAGGTATGTGGGAAAAATCTGGCGGAATTGGTAGTAAATTTGGCTTGAATAGTGTTGAAATGATGGAAGCTCTTTATTTGCTGGAAGAAGCAGGTTTAAAAGAGAAGTTAGTTATGATTCACTACCATATTGGCTCACAAATTACAGAAATTAAAAAAGTAAAATCTGCCATGAAAGAAGCTGCAAGAGTTTATGCAAAAATTCTCAAAAGCGGGTTCAATCTGCATTACTTAAATATCGGTGGAGGTATTGGAGTCGATTACGATGGTAGCAAAACAAGCTTTTATGTAAGCCACAATTACACAATTCAAGAATTTGCTAACGATGTCATTTACATCATTCAAGATGTCTGTAAGTCAGAAAATTGCAAAACTCCACATATTGTAAGTGAAAGTGGACGCGCTGTCGCTGCATATCATGCTGTTTTAATTACGGATGTGCGTGAAGTCGAAAAAACAGGTGGTGATTTAGAAGAATGGAAAATTTCTCCAACCGATCACCGCATTTTAGGTGACATGATCAATTCATTATCCTACATGAATGGAAAAAACTTTGTCGAATACTTTCATGATGCTTTACAATATCGTGATGAATTATTTACTTTGTTCAGTCTTGGTTATTTAGAAATTGAAGAAAGAGCAAAAGCAGAAGTTATTTATTACGCTCTTTGTAAAAAGGCTTTAAATTTTTATCGTAATTCAGGAATGCAACTAGAAGAATTTGACGAGTTAGAAAAAAATCAATTTGGTAAATACATGGCTAACTTTTCAATGTTTCAGTCCATTCCTGATTCATTAGGCATAGACCAACTCTTCCCAGTTATGCCTATAACGCGTTTGAATGAAAAAACAGAACATCATGGCGTTATTATGGATTTAACATGTGATAGCGATGGTTGTCTTGATAAATTTGTTGATAAAAGAGATATAAAACATTCTTTAGCTCTACATATTCCAAAATCTAATGAACCTTATTATATTGGTTTTTTCTTAGTTGGAGCTTATCAAGAAGCGCTTGGAAATAATCATAATTTATTTGGTGCAGTAAATGAGTTAATTGTTAGAATTAGTAATGAAGGACAAATTAATTCTGTTGAAGAAGTTAAAGGAGAAGATGTTGGTGAAATTTTGCGCATCATGAACTATAAAGATGAAGAAATCATTGCAAGTTATGAAATGCAATTAAAACGTAATGTAGCTGCAGGTATTATTGATTCAAAAGAATGTGAAAGAATATTGAAAAAGGTTAAAAACTTTTTTAATGAATACCCATATTTGGTAAGGAAAAGTACGTTAGAAATAGTTGGATGATCCAATTTTTTCTCCCTTCTTAGTTTTCTAAGAAGGGTTTTATTTTTTTAGGAGCATTATGAAAGCATTTAAAAGAGCAGAAAGCAATGGTTTTATGATACCAGATCTTACTTTAGATTGTGCTTACTTTGAAAATACAAAATGTAAAATTCTTGATGGAAAAAAGTTAAGTAACAATTTTGTGCAACAATCTCAAACTTTAATTAATGGAAGAAAAATCCCTTGCCTAGCTGTAATTTTAATTGGGAACGATCCTGCTTCAAAAGTTTATGTAAATAATAAAATAAAAATTTTTAAAGAAGCTGGATTTTTATCGAAATCTTATATTCTAAATGAAGATGAATATTCTGAACAAAAAATTATTAATTTAATAGAGTCTTTAAATAATGATGAAAATATAAATGGTATATTAGTTCAACTCCCTTTACCAAAAAAATTTAATTCAACAAATATACTAAACTCTATATTGCCATCGAAAGATGTTGATGGATTTCTTGCTCATAATATGGGTTCTTTAGCTACGGGTGAATTTAATTCAGCAGTGGCTTGTACACCTTTTGGAGTTATGGTTTTACTCCATGCATATGGTATTCAACTTTCAGGAAAAAATGCTGTAGTTATTGGTAGAAGCAATATAGTTGGCAAACCTATGGGTTTATTACTTCTTTCAGACGACGCTACTGTTACTTTTGCGCATTCAAAAACAAAAAATTTAAAAGAAATTTGTCAATCAGCTGAAATAATTATTGCAGCAGCAGGTCAACCTGAAATGATTACAAGCGATTATGTTTCTAATAGTGCAATTGTTGTAGATGTCGGTATTCATAGAAAAATTGATGGTAAACTCTGTGGCGATGTACATCCAAGTGTAAAAGAAAAAGCTAGCGCTTTAACTCCAGTTCCTGGAGGAGTTGGGCCTATGACTATTGCTATGTTACTTTTAAATACAGCTCTTTCAGCTTGGGATCTTTCTAATAAAAAATAAAATTAAAATTAATTAATAAAAAACAAATAAATTCATATAGTATAAAATATTTTTGGTAATTTAGATAATAAATATCTATTATTTTAATTGACTATACAAATATTATTTGTTACTTAAATTTTAGTTCAATAATTCAATGGGGATATAAGAATGAATATCAAAATAATTTTTATAGCTATTTTAATTTCATATCATTCTTGTTCTTTTTCTAAAGAATATAGATGTCCTGATATTTCTAAAGGAACTTATTCTTTAAACATTAATAAATATGGAAATTGGAGTTTTTATGCAACACAAAAAAATAGTAAAAATTCTTTAAACAATTTTTTTATTGATACCAAAGTTGTTTGGGAAAGAAAAACAATAGAACCAATTGAATATGTTGAAAGTAATTTAAATAATGTCATAAGTTGCTATTCTTATGAGGATAATTTTACTATACAAGCTATTTTATTAATTCCAGAAAGAAGTTGTCACTTTAAAGAAAATAATATTTTTTGCTGTTATTAATTGCTATTTCCTTTTCATTTAATTTTAAAATTATTTTTCATAATTTAATTAAATATTTCCAATTTTAAATGGTATGCTTTTATTTTATTTAAACATAATTCATTGACTACCCAATTTAATTTTGTTAGATCGAGACTAAACTACTTCATATTTTAATTCCTTGTTGGAGAAAAATTTTTATGAAACTTAATAATATACTTATTCTACTTACGTTAATTCCAACTTTTTCAACAGCAAAAGAGTATATTTGCCCTGCTTTACCAGCTGGTAATTATGTATCTGTCGTTGATACTTTGAATGATTGGTATATTTATGCCACAGAAAAAAATAACAATACAACAAAAATGGATTTTAAAGTAAATAATATTACACATTGGAACAAGTTAAGTATTGAGCCTTTGCAAGATTTAAATGGTACATATATTAATTTAATAACCTGCAGTTCAACAGAAGAAAACTTTTATGTACATATAATGCTAACAGTTCCTGAAAGTAACTGCTATTTTAAAGATAAGAACACATTTAATTGTTATTAATTGTGCAAAAACAACTTTTTATATTGATTTGTTCTTTTAAAGATTGAAATTTCTGTATCATATTCTTTCACAACATCTAATATGGTTTTATATTTTTCTGTAGAATATTGAGAATATCTAGAAAAAACAACATAGTAATCTTTTTTAAACAAAATATTTTCGTAATAATCTAAATCACCAATATTTAATTTTTTGATACTAGAAAGACCTATTTGTTTATCTTGAGGATAAAGATCAATTCTGCGTTTACTTAGTTTCAATAAATTCGTTTCTACATTTTTAGATGGTTCTATTTGCTTATTATAAATTCCTTTTGTCTCATCAACCCAAGGCAAAGCTTCCCAAAATGAAGGATGATACGAATTTTTTTCAATAACCCCTACTCTCAAATTATTTTTAGCAATTTTTTCATAATCTACTCTGGGATTATTTTTTTTAAATTCTTGTGTGGTGAAAAAAACAAACTCTGAACTCCAAGAAATATTTTTTGGATAATATAAAAATTGTTCTCTTGCTGAATTTTTGGAAGTACCTAGAGCACCGTCATATTTTCCTGTTTTCAAACCTTCTTCACATTTAGGCCAAGCCATTTCTTCAATATCATAATTCACTTGAATTTTATTAAATATTACTTTTAATATTTCAATATCTATTCCTGATAAAATATTTGTTTCTGATTTAATAAAATAAGGTGACATAATTTCACCGCATAAATTTAATCTATTACTTGCTTGAACTTTACAAAAAAAGAATGCTAATGAAAAGAAAAACAGAAATTTTTGAGCTGATTTAGCTAACATATACATTCCTTTTCTGCTTTATTATTACAGCAAAAATCCCTTTTTCTTGGCCCATTCTCTGAATTTATTTTCTAATTCATCAAATGAAGAAATTTCAAATAATTGATCTTGCATATGATGAATATCAAAATCAGTTTCAATGATAACATCAATATCAAAAGGAATTTTTTTGACCTTGCTAGATAAACTATATACTATTTCGCCACAAGAAGAAGCTATACCTGCGCCATAAATACGTGTTAATTGAGCTTTTCTTTCTTTACCATGATGTGCTGTAGGATTAATTAAACCAAATTCAACCGTAAACCAATAAATTCGATTAAACCAACTAATTTCTTCTTCTGTTTTTGCATTTGCACCTGCAATACCAAATAAATGAAAAAATTCAGCAAATCGGGGGTTTGTGAGCATAGGTAAATGACCTATTTGATCATGAAATGTATCTGGTGCTGGGGTATAATCTATTTCATCCATATGCCTGATAAAATCTGTACACGGGAAAACTTTGTTTGCCAAAAGAGCAAAAAAGTTTATTGGTGACACTAAACCTTCTGCTCGTATGATTTGCCATTGGGTGCATTTTTCTAATTCAATACTTGATTGCGCTAAATTTGGTATTCTATCTGCTGGAAATTTCAAGGCTTTTGTACCTAATAAATACTCTTCACATAAATGCTCTTGGACTAATATTTGCTGCCTTTTCAACATTTTTTTCCATGTTTCATGTTGCTCTTGCGAGTAAGTGGGAGCAACAATTTGCTTTCCAATAGTTCCTTCAATAGAAGGGCTAGGAATAACAGGATATGAAGATTTGGCTTTATATTCTACCTCTATTGATAAAGCCCCCCTAGGTAACGGAATTTCTTTAATAAAATTTTTTTCTTTGGGTATAAAAGATGAGTTCATATTTTTGCCTATATTATTTATAAGTAATTACAATACGTTATACCTTAGTATTGCAAATTACTTAGCCATACTGCCATATTATCGTATCAATTTTATAAACTCATTATTTTTATTTGAAAACTTGGAAGGTAGAAAATAAAAAAAAGCCATTACATTTTAATGAGTTAACCCCTTAAAAAGAATGGCTTAAAGAAAAATAATAGCTTAAAAATTAACCGCGTTGTGCGTAGTATTCAACAACCAAACGCTCATTTACGTTTAAAAGAACTTCTTCACGTGAGCATGTAGAAACCACAGATGCCTGTAATTTATCAGCAGTTAAGCTTAAAAAAGCAGGTGGCTGTGCATTTGCACGGTGAACAATATTGTTCTTCACTAAAGAAACTGTTTTTTCTTTATTTGTTGGAACAATTACTTCACCTGGTTTGCATTGGTATCCTGGCATATTTACACGACGGCCGTTGACATGAATATGTCCATGACGAACCAACTGGCGTGCTGCAGGAATAGTAGGCGCAAAACCAAGACGGAATACGATGCTATCTAAACGCATTTCGCATAAACGTAAGAGTGCTTCACCTGTTAAGGTTTTAGCCTTACGTGCAGCTTTAACATAGCGTTGCATTTGTCTTTCAGTCAGACCATAATTGAAGCGGATTTTTTGCTTTTCTTCTAGTGCAAGAGCAAAGTCAGACTTCTTTTGTGGTGCTGCACCATGCTGACCAGGACGAGATTTTCTCTTAATTTCTTTATTTGTAAGCCCTGGCAAAGTTCCGAGGCGACGAGCGATGCGCATGCGTGGGCCGGTGTAACGAGACATATGTACTAAGTACCTCCATGAAATGTTCAAAACACAGGCGCACTATATGTTTTTTATTTCCATAAGGGAAGCCCTTAGTGAAAATCTTCGCAAATTTTTTTTACGCCTATGCCTTCAATGTAACTAACTAAAACTATTATATTTTACCAATTTCCACACTAGTCTATTGCTTTGAAAAAGCGTTCTGTCTTAAATTCAGGAAAAAAACGTTCATTTCCAGTTGTCGAGAATAAGACAAATCCTGTTTCACCTAATATGGTATCTTCATCTATAAAACCAAATATACGGCTGTCAATAGAGCTATCACGGTTATCGCCAAGAACAAACACTTTATTTGGAGGAACGGTAAAGTTCCTCTTCTCAAAGTACGTATGACTTGGAGTTTCCGACAGTAGTATTAAATGAGGAGGTAATTGTAAATCTTTATTTTCTTCTAATATTAAAGAATTTTGGTAAATAGTTGTAGGGTTATTACCTATATAGCTGTATGACAACTGATGATCATTGATTGTTATCATACCTTTATTGAAGGATATAGAATCTCCCGGTATACCGATGACCCGCTTAATAAAAATATCTTTTTCATTAGGAGGGCTAAAGAGTATAATGTCACCTCTTTTAGGGGAACTCCATTTGATTATCGGCTTTGACTGAAAAGGTAACCAAAGAGCGTATTTAAGCTTATTTAAAAAAATTCTGTCACCAGGAGTTATATTTGGCAGCATTGAAGAAGAAGGTATCATATAAAAACTAAGGACTGAAGTTTTCAGTAACACGAAGAACAAGACAAAAATAACCACCCAAAAAATATCATTCAAATATCGCTTTAACAAAGTGGGATCTCCTCATGTAAAAACAATGCCTTGCAGAATAGCCAAATTGTTCAATATACATACACTTTTCAAAAACTTTTTCCACTTAAAAAACTATACTACTTCCTAGATTATTTGATATACCCAACAGAATACCGGAGATCGGTTGAAATAAGTCAAAGGAAAATCAGGAGACTGAAATGCAAGTTGAAAAGCCACCTAAAGGGATAAATTTCCCCGCCATAGAAAAAGAAATATTAGAAAAATGGGACAATGAAAATATTTTTCAACGAAGCATTTCTGAACGCCCTATTGATAAAAAATATAATTTTTATGATGGACCTCCCTTTGCAACAGGATTGCCACATTTTGGCCACTTTGTCCCAGGTTCCGTGAAAGATGCCTTTCCTCGTTATTTTACAATGAAGGGCTATAGAGTCGAAAGAAGATTTGGCTGGGATTGCCATGGCGTTCCTGTTGAACTACTTGTGCAAAAAGAGCTCGGATTAAATGGAAAATTAGATATTGAAAAATATGGCATAGCAGAATTTAACAAAGCATGTCGTAATTCAGTAGTAAGATACACAAAAGAATGGCGAAATTACATTAAAAGACTAGGTCGCTGGGTTGATATGGATGATGAATACAGAACAATGGATCCTGAATTCATGGAAAGTGTCTGGTACATAATCAAAAAATTATGGGACAAAGGCTTTATTTATGAGGGCAAATTTGTTGTTAGTTATTCTACAGCATTAGGAACTACTTTATCAAATTTTGAGGCAAGTCTTGACTATAGAGATGTTCAAGACCCTTCTTTGACAATAAAAGCAAAATTAAAAGGAAAACACGCAGGAAAATCCTTGTTAGTATGGACAACTACACCTTGGACTCTACCAGCCAACTTCGCTGTCGCTATTGATGCAAAAGGAATTTATGCTGAAGTTATTGATACAGCATCTGGCGAACATTTTTATATTTTAAAAAGTAGAATTTCAGCATATTGGGCAAAAGAAGAAACATATCAACTTATACGTGAATTTGCTGGGGAAGAACTGGTAAATTGTGCTTATGAACCTTTTTTTGATTCGTGGATTGATAAGGGGGGAGAGCATTCTTTTAAAGTTTATGCAACAAATTATGTTTTACACGATACTGGTACGGGAGCGGTTCATACTGCTCCTGCTTTTGGTGAAGATGACTTTAATGCTGCAAAACAATATGGCCTCCCTATTTTTGATCATTTAGATACAAATGGAAAATTTATTGAAGGTAACATTCCTGAGGTTATTGGATTAGACTTTAAATCAGGTGATAAAATTCTTATTGCTGATTTAAAAAAACGTGGATTTGTTTTCAAACATGAAACATTTGTACACAGTTATCCGCATTGTTACCGTTCAGGTGTTCCCTTAATGTACCGTGCAGTGCCTTCTTGGTTTGTTAAAATACAAGAAAATAAAGAGCTTATTTTAAAAATGAATGAACAAATTAATTGGGTACCAGATCACATTAAATATGGAAGATTTGGCAAATGGCTGGAAAATGCAAGAGATTGGAATATAGGCCGTTCTCGTTATTGGGGTAATCCAATACCCGTTTGGAAAAATGAGACTACAGGAGAAGAACTTTGTATTGGATCCATTGCGGAATTACAAAAATATACTGATAAAAAAATAACTGATCTCCACATGGAATTTATTGATGATATACTAATCCCATCTACTAAATTTCCTGGTACATTCTTAAAAAGAGTTCCATTTGTCCTTGATTGTTGGTTTGAATCAGGATCTATGCCTTATGCCCAACATCACTATCCATTCAAACGTGAAAAGGAATTTGCTTCATTATTTCCTGCAGATTTCATATGTGAAGGATTGGATCAAACAAGGGGATGGTTTTATACATTAACTTTATTATCTAGTCTGTTATTTGAAAAACCTGCTTTTAAAAATGTTGTTGTAAATGGACTTGTTTTAGCTTCCGATGGCAGAAAAATGAGTAAGAGTCTAAAGAATTATCCTGATCCAATGGCAACTTTAGATGAGTACGGAGCTGATTCTGTTCGCCTCTTTTTATTGTCCTCTCCAGCGACTGTTGCTGAAGAGGTACGTTTCAGTGTTGAAGGTGTAAAAGAAAGTACTCGTAGAGTCCTCTTACCACTCTGGAATGCATATTCTTTCTTTGCAACTTATGCCTCAATTGATAAATGGTGCCCTGAAAAAGATTTTGTTGAAAGTAAAAATGATCTTGATAAATGGATTTTACTCCAATTAAATGAATTGATAAAAAACATAGATAATTCTATGAGTAATTATCAAATTGCCAAAGCAGCTCCTGCAATTACCCAATTTTTCGATGATTTAAATAATTGGTATATTCGACGCAGCCGCAGACGGTTTTGGGAAAGTAACAAAGAGGCTTATTCTACTTTGTACAAAGTATTGCTTCATGCAACCCAAATTCTTGCTCCTTTTGCACCTTTTACTGCTGAATATTTCTTTGGTAAATTAGCCTTAACTAAAGACTTGCAAAAAATTGGAAGTGTGCATTTAGCTTTAATGCCAGAATACAGAAAAATTTCTCAAGAAGAAGCAAACCTTCTTGAAGAAGTTGCTTTAGCAAGAAGAGTTGTTGAATTAGGAAGAACAATTCGAGTCACACATAAACTAAAAAATAGACAGCCATTAAAGAAACTAACTGTTGGTGTTTTATCAAAAGAAATAGGACAAAAAATCTTGTCCCACACTCATGTTATTTGTGAAGAATTAAATGTAAAAGAGGTTTCAATTACTCAAGACCCTTCGGAATTAGCAAAAATAATTGTAAAACCAAATTTTAAAGTGTTAGGAAAATCTTTAGGTGATAAAATAAAAGAATTGCAAGCCTTGCTTAATGAACTTTCCCAAGAAAATTCAATTCTTGCTTTAAAGAAACAAACTTTTTCTGTAAATAGTTTTGTATTAGATCCTGACTCTGTCATAGTTGAGTTAAGACCCAGTGGCAACAACTTGGTTGCAACAGATGCCGAAATTGTTGCTGCTCTAGATCCTAATATTTCAGAAGAGTTACGTTTGGAAGGTGTCGCTAGAGAATTAGTTAGCTTAATTCAAAAAGCTAGAAAGTCAGCTGACTTCAATGTAGAAGATAAAATATATTTGCAAATAGAAACTAATGCAGCTTTACAAAAAGCTGTTGAGGCGAATAAGACCTATATTGAAGACGAAACATTATCACAGATAACAAACGTTTTACCTAAAGAGGCAGTATATGCAACAGAAATATCTTGTGAAGGAGAAACTGTTACAATAAAAATGTGTCTTCTATAATATTCTTCTACCCTTAGAAAAAAATTTCTAAGGGTTTTTCTTTTGCAAAGTCATTAAACCTTGACATAAAAGATCCAAGCCAAATTCAAAACGTTCTTCTTCATTATCAGCAAATAAATCTTCTAGTACCATATTTAAGTTGTTGTTCAATACATTTTGCAAATTGATACTTGAAAAACTTGTTACTTTATTGAGGTAGTTTTTTTCATTTATTTTTTTATTTCCTTGCTCTTCAATAACAAAACCTAAGACAAAATATAATATATTAAATGCAAATCTACCTGCAGTAATTGCCTGAAAATTATTTTTAATTAGAGGATTAACAATAGCATGATAAACTCGAAATACATTTTCAGTAGGTACTACTGTTCCAGCATATATTAATCCACCATCTCGCCGGGAAAGCAAGGCGCGACGAATGTCTTTAGCTATCAATTTAATTTGATCTGCCCAGCTTATTTCAGAATTTAAAGGTTTGATGGCCACATCTGAAAGCAGAGAATCTGCTATTTTATCTATCAATTCTTGTTTATTTTTGAAGTGCCAGTACAAAGTTGGAGCCTTAATATTTAATTTTTCAGCTAATTTACGCATGGTTACACCTTCATAACCAACTTCATCCAATAGATCTAAAGCTACATTTACAATATTTTTTGCTTGTGTTTGGTTCAAAACATCCCTCCATTGACAACCTAACACTGTTAGATTATATAACTAACAGTGTTAGGGTACACTTTATTTCCTTCAACTTAAAAACAATACAAAGGAAAATACAAATGAAAAACCAATATGAAGTTGTAATTGCGGGAGGAGGGCCTACAGGATTAATGCTGGCCTATGAATTAGCATTGAAGGGAATAAAAGTGTTGGTTTTGGACAATAAAATAGCAGAATCACCCGAATCAAGAGGAGCAACAATCCACCCAAGAACGGCAGAACTTCTTTCCGCTAGAGGTCTTTTAGAAAGCTTTATCGAAAAAGGAAAAGAGCTACTTGAAAAAGATCCAAGACTACCTCTGTATCACTATGCAGTCATGATTAAATTAAAAATGTTTATGCTTGATAGTCCATGTAATTTTACACTTTGGTTACCGCAAAAAGAAACAGAAATTTTATTACAAAACCATGCCTTAGAACATGGTGTAGAGATTTTAAGAGAACATGAAGTTGTGTATTTTGAAGAATATTATGATGGTGTTGTAATTGAAGCAAATTATCTAGAAAAAAAGTCAAAATTTCATGCAAAATACTTAGTTGGATGCGATGGCGCAAAAAGTGTTATAAGAAAACTAAGCAACATAGAAATGTTAGGAACAAATAAAACTAATACAGCATTACTTGCTGATGTTTATTTGGATACGCCATTAGCCTATTCAACGCAATGTGAATTTAGCTCAAAGGGCTTAGTTGTCGCAATGCCTGCAGGAAAAAATCTTACACGTTTTATCATTATAAGTAATAATATTAGTGATGAAATTGTTCAAAGTTCACTAAATTTAGATCTAATAAAGAATTATTTAGTAGATATTTGTGGTCATGATTTTGGAATAAAAAATCCGCATTGGATATCCAGTTTTGGTAATGCTAATAAATTAGCAAAACAGCTGATAAAGAATAGAGTTATACTTGCTGGTGATGCTGCTCATTATCATCTTCCAGCTGGAGGACAAGGATTAAATTATGGCATTCAAGATGCTTTTAATTTAGGCTGGAAACTAGCTGCAGAATTAAAAGGATGGGCTCCAAAATGGTTACTTGATAGCTACCAAACGGAACGTCTGAAAGCAGGAAAAATGTTAATGGAATCTATAAAAAAGCAGGAAAGCTTATTATTTAGAACAAATGATAGTGATTTAGTTTTTAGAAAATATTTTGAAGATGTTATATTAGAAATTGATGCTGTGAATAAAAAGCTTACAGAAGAAATAGCTGGTTTACACATAAATTATCAAAATTCTACTGAAGAAAATAAACTGATTGGTTGTAGAATTCCAAATTTAGAGCTTTTTCAAGATTTCAATTGTCTAAATTTATATAATTTATTTTCTAAAGGTAATTTTATTTTCATTTGTTTTACACATCAGAAATTTAGATTTCCAGAAGAATTTAAAGATAGATTAGAAATTTATCATTTTAAATATACAGAAAAAAGGTATGAATTCTTCAAAACTAAGTATCTGCTCATTAGACCTGATTTATATATTGCCTGGGCATCAGATCATTTACAATCTTCTGTTACAATAAAAAAGCAATTAAATTATTGGCTAAAAAAATAAAGCTTTTAACTCTAAAGAAACATTTATATTTGAATTTGAAAAAACTTGTGCACCAATTAAATTAAAATGTGGGGTCATAATAAATTCAATATTTTGAATCAATTCTTTACTTTTAAAAGAAACAGGTCTTTCAATATTTTCTCTAATATAAGAATATTTCGAAAAAATAGGAGATAATTCATTTATCTCATAGAAATTTGGTCTGTAAATTGAGCTAGGCTCATTGCAATGACATTTTGTACTTGTTAATAAGTTTCTATCTTGCTGGTAAAAAGTTTTTATCCAATTTTTGTGTGATATAATATAATTTTTTAAAGGTATTTCCCCAATTTCTTTTTTAGTTTCAATATAATCAACTGCATAGATATTATTGAAAACAAACAACGCCATTAAAGCATACAATATGTTGAATATATTATTAAATTTAAACTTCATAGAAACCTTTAGAATTGTTAAATTTATTTTAATGAGCATAGCAGGAGAGGAAGTACACTATCAGCTGTATAATTTTAGCATAAAATTGATATAAATCAATAATTTTTCTAATTTGCCCTTTAATATAAAGAACTAATTTAAATATTATTATATAATATTGATAAATCTAGATTTTTTAGCTTTCTTTTTTTGATTTAACATGCCTTCTATTTTTTTCAGTTGATTGCCATGAAATACCACAGAAGCTAAGCATTTTCCTTCACAACCATGATTTTCTGCAAGAAGTCCTCGAAGTTGACCTAATGCAAACGGTTTTGAGGTGGTAATAGCTTTACCACATTTGTCACAACGAATAGTCTTGATTTCAATATCATAGCGTTTAGCCCAAATCTCATAATCTTCGATAGGATATAAAATTCCCATGACGTGATCCTTTCAATTACCAAGGAAATAAAAGCAATATATTTAATTAAAGAAAAAATAAGGAATATTTAATATTATTCAGAACTTTAATTGCCATATTTACAAATCAATAGAAAGTACAAGTAAAAAAAGGCAAATAAAATCACAGATTCAAGCAATTATCTTTTGCTAAGATAAATTTATATTTATAAAAAGTCAATATAAATTGTTACTTTGATATGATTTATATTTTAAAAGAGAAATTGAAAAATACTTTTTTGTTTTAATTCATAATATTTTAAATGAAAAAAGCCTCCTTGTAAGGAGGCTTTTCCAATAACAACAGCTTTAAAGTTACTGTTATTAGTTAGAAGCTGGAGCTGCTTCAGCTGCTGGAGCTGCTTCAGACTTAGCTGCTTCAGATTTTTTAGCTTTATTTTTCTTATGAGCAGATTTTTTCTTTTCTGCTTTTTTCTTCTCAGCTTTTTTGTGTTCTGCTGGCTTAGCTTCAGCGTTTGCATCACTTGCAGCTGCTGTAGAAGTTGGTTTTGCTTCAGCTGCAGCAGCTGGAGCAGCCGCAGGAGCTGCTGCTTCAGAAGCAGCTTCGTTAGCAAAAGCAGAAAAAGTAAGAAGAGATGCAGCAACTAAAGATATAAGTTTCATGAAAACCCCCAAAAAAATTGGCGTTGATTAAAATAAGAGGAGCAAAAAATCATCCTCAATTATTAATACTTCACGAACTCAGAATTTATTCCAAGATCAAAATCTTTTTTAAAAATTTTTTTACTTAGTCAATATATTCAATTTGTGCTTTTTCTAAAATTTTAGAAATTACTTTGCGAATCATAACTTGCCCACGGAACTCATCATAAACTTGTGTTCCTGCACGCTTTATTAATTCACGTGGATCCATACGATTTGCCATTGCATAGGAAGCCATGTCTCTTAACATTTCATCATCACTCACAACTATTTCTTCTTGTCTAGCAATATGACCTAATGCTAAAATTCCACGCACTTGTTTTGCAGCCCACTCACGATATCCCGCACGAGCTTGTTCATCTTCCTTATTAATTTGAGCATTTTTTGCTGCATTCGCATTTGCTTCAGCAATAGCACGGTCAATAGTGCTTTCAATTAAACTTTCAGCTACTTCAAAATTATTTACTGCAAGAACATGATCTACAATTTGCGCAAATGCAGAGCTAGAGCGAGCTTCTTCATTTGATTTTCTAATTGTTTCAAGTAAGTTTGTTTTTGCTTCTTCAATTGTTTTATGGCCTAAACGAGTGGCAAACTCATCATTTAATTCTGCAGGAACTATAGTTTCAACTGAGTTTACTACCAATTGAAATTCAACTGTTAATCCTTTTAGTTCATTATCTTGATAGTTTTCAGGATATGTTACTGAAAAAGTTTTAGATTCGCCTGCTTTTAATCCAAGAATGGCTTCTTCAATTGCTGGAAGATTGGTACCATTTAATTCAATCATCTGTGAATTTGTCTCTTTATTTTTTAGCTCATTCTCAGCTGAAAATACTTTATAAGAAACATTAGCTACATCACCCTTAACAAGAGCTCTTCCGCTTTCATCTTTTTCAGTTTTTCCTAAAATTCTTGCGTAATTATTTAATAACTTATCAAGCTCTTCTTCAACATTTATATTTAAATTTTTATTTAATTTAACTGTTAAGTTTGAATAATCCTTAATTTCTACTTTAGGATTGATATCTACAGTTGCAGAAAATTGAAAATCATTATTTTCATCAAATTGATTTTCTGGTTCTATGTGTGGATAACTAACTATTTGAAAGTCTGCTGTTTTAGCAACATCAGAATATGCATTATTAATTACTTTATCAGCAGCTTTTTTTACTATGTCACCAAAATAAAACTTTCTAATTAAAGCTTGAGGAGCTTTTCCTTTACGAAAACCTCTAACTTCTGCAGTTTTTTGAATTTCGGAAGCAACTTCAGAAAATGCTACTTTAATAGAAGCAGCTGGTACTGATATTTTGAATTTACGACGAGTGCTATTCACTTCTTCAATTGTTGAGGAAAATGTCATTTTTAGTTCCTACTTAATAAAAAATCCATAAAACGGATGTTGCTTAAAGTTGCCAAGTCCTTTAAAGAGCGAAGCAAACACCAATTGTTTAGCTAAAAACCATTACTAGAGAGTACCTGTTAGGTCAATACTGAACTGCATTTTGACTATAAAATCAATAATTTTAAGAGACCCAAGAGGAGAAAAGAAACAATCAGAGACTTGAAAGGAGCTCCCAAACCTGTTTTCTCCAGTGGGGAAACTCATATAACTCTTTAATACTAGGGAGAAAATAAGGCTGGACAACTTTTCCAGAAATTTCTATTTTATCTAGTAAGCTGTTTTCATTGATATTTTTTAAAGATGAGGTAATCTGCAGAGCGCTATACAAACCTTTCAAAGAACGGTAGCCAAAACAAAAAATATATTCTGGAGCTACACATTTTAGCTCTTCTATTAAATTATTTTGGACGCAAATATGGAGAGAATCTGTGTATAGAGCTTTTTGTGGAAAACACTTTACTGCATAAGAAAAATAAGAATCGTTTTTAATGCCAATTTTGCTTAAAAGATTCAAAATTAGACTTGCTAAAGGAGATTTTTCACTGAATACATCTCCTGATTTATCCTCTATGGAATCGGGAAAGTCTCCTAATATAAAATATTTTTTTGGAACAATTTCTTTAGAAACAACTACATGGTTCCGCATTTGAGCTAAGGGACACAAACCACACTGTGAAATTTTAATTGCTAAATTTTCATCTGAAGGCAAATGAGGCAGTGTTTCTATTTTTGTGGGTTTAGGAAACCGTTCAACACCCTCAAGAATATGAGCCATTGTGCGAGCTTTGATGTTCTGCAGTAATGTTTCTTTGGTGAACGACATGAATTTTCTTTCTTCTAAAATAAAAACAATTTTATTGATATTGAAGATTTTAAAAATTGTAAAGATTAACTATTTTAGATTCTACTGATTTTAGTTGAGGAGTTTCTCAGCAGCTTTTTGCCCAATGTCTTCTCTTCTTGGCAAAGCTTTCGTATATTTTGTAATCAAGCGCTCCATCTTTGGAAAAAATTCAAAATAAGTTAATATAGGATTCATCCATCCAGTCGTTATACAATAATATTTATTGAATGGAACAGTATGATGAATTTTGTGGTGCTCAGGATTTAAAAAAATTCTATATTTCTGTAATATTTTAATTAAAAAATTTGCTTTTTTTGCATGAGCCCATTTATGAATTTGATTTGTAAATAAAACAAATATAGTCATGAAAAAAATAAAATAAACACAAAACGATGAAAATTTATGCAAAGAACCAATAGGTAAAAAAAGACAAACAAACAGAACAGGAGTTCCTGCAAGTGCACAAGCTGCATTCGTTTCAATAAAGTCATGCCGTGTAATAGCCAATTGATCTACATGATGCTCTCTGAAGGGACGAATTAAAGCAGGCCCTAAAATAGGGATATCAACTGAACCCCATGTATCACCCGCCCAGTGGACAATACCACCAACAAAATCACTCAATATCCAGCCAATTAAAAGTGCTGGGAGAGATAAAAACCAGAGCTCATTGAAGGAGGCTATAATTTTCCAACTTATAATAAAGGCAAATGACAAAAATAGAAATAATCCAACAAACTCAACTGCTCTAAACCATTTGGGGTATCCATTGGCCAATTCAGTTTTATCACGTTGGATTATTTCTTGGCTATTCGCTTCATTATCTATTTCATGCATTACTGAACTCCATAAAATTGTTAAATAAATTACAATTTGAAGCTATATTAACATAAAAATGAAAAATTTGAAAATATGTCATTTCCAAGCATTTTTATTCTTTTTTGCATTCCAAAATAATTGACGAAAAATAAAACATTTGAAGATTTTATGAGCTTGTTAATTGTTTTAAAACTTCTAGAACAGTTTCTACATGCTCAGTTACTTTAACTTTTCTCCATTCTGCAACAACCATTCCTTCTTTGTTAATTAAAAAAGTTGAACGCTCAATTCCCATATATTTTTTTCCGTACATACTTTTTTCTTTCCATACAGCAAAATTTTCAAGTAATTTACCTTCTTCATCAGATAACAATGTAAATTTCAAACCTTCTTTTTGAATAAATTTTAAATGGCTTTGACAGGAATCTTTGCTTACTCCATAAATATCACATCCAAATTTATGAAATGTTTTTAATTTAGTTTGAAAATCATTTGCCTCTAAAGTACAGCCAGAAGTCATATCTTTAGGATAGAAATAAATTACATTCCATTTTCCTAAAAGGGTTTTCTCAGTAATATTATTTCCATTTTCATCTACAACTGAAAATTTTTTAACTTTATAAGGTTTTTGTAAAATAGGAGATTGTTCTGTTTTTTTTGTTGGCATAAATTATTCCTAAAAAACTGGTTGGCTTGATTCTGTTTCATTACTATTTTCAGTTTTTCTTTCAAAATGAAACTTATTCGCTAAAGAAACAGGAGATAGATCTAAATATGGTTGCATATCTGTATTTAAATTTAATTGTATTTTCTCAAAATCCAATGCTGCAGTGCCTGGATTAATATTTATAATTGGCAAATCAAAAGCTTCGGAAAATAATTTTTCGAACTCAGTTATTGATGATGGAGAAGTGGTTGTTAGCCATATTTGATTATCTTTTAAATTCCACAAAACTTCTGTTAATTTAACCGTTGGTATAGAGTTTCTTAATAGTTCTTCCTTTAATTTATCTTTAATTGTATCCCTAACTTTTTTTCCAATTTTCTTTTTCGTACCTTGGCTATCTTCTTTTTCGTGCCCTAATGCTTCTAATGCATTACGTAGCTGCAACTTCATAAACGTAGCTGGGATTTTTTTTCTATCAGATCTCATTCCAAATAAAAAAAACTGATCAAAAACAAGGGAATGAGGATATTCAATCTTTGCTTCACCTGTAAAAGGATGGCAAAATCCATTTGCTTCTTCTCTCACATCATCAATATTTAGAGGAGAAATAAAGGCTTTGCTTAGTTTTTCCATAATCCATTGAATAGATAAATCTTTACCGTGCGTAAGTATTTGAAAGCGCTTCAAAGCAAGTGAGCCTGTCGCAATTGGCATATATTACCCTTTGTTTAATTTCTATTAAATCTGTTTAAAATATAAACAGTCCAAAGGGTAATTTACATGAGAAAATCTTAGAATGCTATTCTTCTGGTGGTGGCGATGATTTTTCAGGCACAGTGGCTTCTACAGGAGCTACAGGTTCTGCTGCTTTTACAGGAGGATCTTCAGGTTGAACTGCAGGTGTAGGCTCTTCAGGCTTAGCTTCTTTAACTTCAGGAACTGGTTGTTCCTCTTTTTTAGGTTCTTCTGAAACGACTGGCTCTTTTACGCTTACATAATCTTCAATATTAATTGGAAATATCTTAGTGTAATCCCAAGTACCACTTTGTAAATTTAAGGCCGAAATTTTTAAATACCATCTACCTTTGCCAATATTTTGCACGGGGAAACTTGTTTTTACTGTACTAAAAACTTTTACTCGATTTAAAAAGTCAATATCTGTTGCTATTTCAATTCTATAAAATGAAACTTTCCCATTAGAATTCCATTTTATTGAATCCTTAAGTTTTAATTGCTCTGGGATTTCAGCAATCAAAGCAGAAGATTCTGGGGGTATAATTGTCATTTTATGAACATTTTCATTTTGATCTTTCCAATAAATATCACCTGGCGGTGGTATTGAAATTCTATATTTACCAGAAGAATCAGCGGAACCATTTAAATATATTTTCTTAAAATTAGGATCTCTCGAAACGTATATCTTTTGTTTTTGAGGGATATTTAACAATGGCCCACCATCTAAAATATCATAGTTGTATACTGCTGGACCAGTTGCTTCCTTTGGAAGAGTAGCAACTGCAATTTCATTTTTTGGAGCAATAAAAGGAGGAGGAATATCTTTAGTGTCTAACTGTACTGAAGGTTTTTCATTTGTTTGTTTTGGGCTCTCTATCACATTTTGCTTTTTTGGTTCTGTTTCTTTAACTTGTGGTACAACAGCTACTTTATTAGATGAAGATTTAGAAGAATCTTTCCCTACTGGAGATGCAATTACGTTTGATTGTTCAACCATATGTTCTTGAGGGACTTGCACTTTAACCGGTTCCTCTTTTTTAGTTGGTGATTGAGCTAGTTTATCTGTAGGTATAGTATCTTGTTTTTCGTTTTCTTTCACTCCAAAAGGTGAAAAAGGACCAAAAAATAATAATCCAGCTGCTGCAGCTCCAGCAACTCCAACACCGGCAGTAATTCCTGTAAGAATCATTTTTCTTTTCTTACCTAAATCATCCTCAGAAGTTCCATCTGGAAATGTTTCATTTTTTGGAACATTTTTTTCTTCTTCAGTCTTTTCTTTTTGCCGGTTATTTGAGTCGGTTTTCTTTAGGCGAATATTAGTCATTTCACAACCTCTAAGCACTGTTTTCCCTATGCAAAGTTTATATCGGAATGTAAAAGAATGGATTCAAGCTTCAATTATTGCCTATAGGAAATTTTTATGTAGGAAATTTGTCAGTTTAAGAGGGAGGCAATCATATTTTTCGATTTTAATGCATAGCCATGCTTTGCAAATTTATGTGCTATTGCATCATAAGAAGCTAATATTTGTGCTATAGTACAACGATAACCTAATTCAACCAATTCAGAACGGATGTAATATTTCATAGGATTACCAGCCATAGCTTCCATAACTTCATCAGTTGGCTTAAAAATAATAAAATCAACATCAGGATGATTATCCATAGAATGCTTTAACATTGAACTAGAACGAGTTTGCACTAAACTTTTAACCGCCTGCACCATTGTAAAGTAACCGCCGCGCTTCATTACTGCCCCAGGTAAATTGCTTGTATATGGAACCATCGGGTCAATATAAACTACTAGTGCTGCTCCTTTTCTTATTGCAGTGTTAAAATCTGAAGCACTTGTCAACTGCCCATCTGTAAACCAATGACCCTTGATCAGTTCAGGCAAATAAAAGGGTGGCAAGGCTGTACTTGCACGAATAGCTTGACTAATTTTTATATCTTTCCAAGGTTCTTCTCCAAAAACAATATTTTCTCCTGTATCTTGATCGGTAACGCTGATGTAAAGTTCTTTTTTAAGAGATGAAAGATTATCTTCTATCCCAAAATGACGCATTTGCTTTTCAAAAAATTTTTTTAATTTTTCACCTTTAAAAAAACCTGTAGGAACTGAATGCTGCAATCTACTTATGACTTCGCCTGAGTCAAATGATGAAAAAGCCCGAATAAAATCAAAGGCTCTTTTTATTATTTCAGAACCAGCAAAATCAAATACAGTATTTAGACCTAATGGTTCTAAGCTTGTGTGTCGTCTATAGATTTGTTTGACAAGATCATCAGAATGAACACCCACTGCTAATGTACTAGCAATTATTGCCCCAGATGAGACTCCACAGAAAATATCAAAATCTCCAGATTCTTTATCTAGTAAACAATTATCTAATGCATTCACAACACCTATGGAATAAATATAACCTTCTAATCCCCCACCAGAAATGCAAATACTTGTTTTTTTATGGGATTGCCTAAACTCATATAGTTGTCTTGTTGCAGCCAAAAATAATTCTACTGAATCTGAAGGTTCAATAATAACCGCGCGTACATTGGCGAGACTAAGGTAAAACTCTCGATTTGATTTCCGTGCAGATTTTGGCAATATGACAACAATTCTCCGCATAGTATACAAAAATCCAGATGGGGTAAATTTTTCAATTGCAGAACGAAGATTTTCAAATGTGATTGGTATTTTTTGATCTTTTTTCTCGCTTGTAATAGAGGAAGAATGTAATACTTTTGCCAATTCAGGATTTTCTTCTTCCTGTTGAATATTTTGGTCATTTACTTTATTGGATTGCTGCGAAAAAAAGGACTGATCCTTTTCCAAAGTTCTCTCATCCAAAATGATAAGATCTGCATCAAAAATAGGCAATTCACTTGCAACAACATGCACATCATCATAAAAGTTAACAGTTGCACCCGGAAAAGAATTTGCTGCTAAGGCAAGTCTTCTTAATAAATAAGATGAAACTGAAAACGAGTTGGGTTTATCAGGATTTATTATTCTTGCACCTGCCTTTATAAAATCAACTTTTAAAGACTCTATTAAAGAAGAATCCGCAATATACATCACCCTAAATTCTTTATAACCACAAAATTTATCCGCAACCAAGTAGATCTCCTTATAATTCTAACTACTAGGATTAGAATTTTTTGAATTCCTTGGATACAAAACATATTGAAAAAACTTACAAGGAATGCTTCCATTATACACAGATATTTTACGGGTAGGTTTTAAACCAACTTTTTTTGCAAATTCTTCATTTCCAGAAATAAGCCAAGCAGTCCAATTTGGAAAATCTTGTTTCCATAAATCACCTAAGGATTTATAAAATGGTTCTAAATCTGTATTTTCGTTTAAGCGTTCACCATAAGGTGGGTTAACTAAACAAAGTCCAACCGAGGCATGGGGCTTTGATACAAAAGCGTTTAATTTTTTAAAACCAATAATTTTACTAACTCCAGCATTTTTTGCACATTCTTTTGCAGTTTCTAAATTTTCCTCAGAGAGATCACTTGCAATAATTGAATAAACAGAATTTGCATCAAATTCAATTTTATTTTGAATTGCATAATTTCTAATAACTAATATTAAATTAGTCATAGATTTTTCATTTGCTAGTATTTTGTTTCTAATATCTTTTGTTAATGCTTTTAAATCACGTTCTAACTCTGGCAACAAATTAAAAAAAGCAAAATGATTTCTGTGCGCATTAGGTTTCCAATGTAACAAAGCCAGTGCAGCTTCAATCGCAAAAGTTCCCGATCCGCACATTGGATCGAGAAGAAAAGGTGATAAAAGTTGTTCCTTTACAGGAAGTCCTTGTTTCTTTAGTATCTTTATTTCTTTATCAGTAAAATAAACAGCAGAAGAGGTATTCCAAATACTATTTGCTAAACTATTCCATCCAGACATTCTTAATAAAGATGCAGCAAGGGTTTCTTTTAGTGGAGCCTCCACTGTTTTGGTGCGATACCCTCTCTGCGACAAAGGTTCTCCAGTGGTATCAATTGAAATACTTAATTTTTTCTGAACTAAACGAACAAAAATTCTAACATCAGGATTTTCAGTATCAACATTAGGTCTACTGCCAAATTCATCACGGAAATGATCACAGATGGCATCTTTGATTTTAAGAGCTAAAAACATAGAATTATCAATAAATGTGTGATTGATAGAAGCATTCACTGCAAACGTTTTTTGCTTATCAAATAAATCTGACCAATTAATCTCACGACAAACATAATAAAGATCTTCTTCAGTATCTATCTGTTTTTCAAGAAGAACTAATAAAACTCGACTTGCACACATCGAAGCTAAATTAGCACTAACAGCACCAGACCAAGGAGATTCAACATAGCAGCCTGCTGAGCCTTTCCAAATATGATGTTTTATTTTCAAAGAATCAAAAATTTCAGATAATTCTTCTTGGAGAGTTTCTTCAAGTCCTTTAGAAGTAGTAGCAAAAAATCTTAAACTAGGTGACTGTCCATACAAATAATCACTATTTTGCTGATTAGGGTGTTTGTTTTCCTTTTTCTTCATTTTTTTCCTTAGCTGGAGCACATAAGCCTAACTCACGTAGCATTTCAAACTCTCTACCGGAGCGAATTCTAGTATAGTACTCCAAAAATTGTGTCGCTTTCGCGGGTGAAGTATTTTCAAGAAGCTTAGTCACTTGCCTAGAAGGTAAGCGGCTAAAAAGAGCTATAACTAAATCTCTATCCATAGATTCCAAAACAGGAGCTACCTTCCTAGGCTCCATTTTTGAGACAAACTCTACAGCCTCTTTCACCCTATCCTCTTTTAGTTTTTTCTCTTTTTGAAGAGTTTCGTCAAGTAAACGTTTCTCTTCTTCAATTTTTTTTATCCGCACATCAACGTCATTCTTTGCTAAATCATAAGATTTTTTTGCTTCTTCTAATTTAACAATCTTTTGCTCTATATCAATTTTAATTAATTGGAGTTCTTCCCTAATTTTTAATGCCTCAGAAGCAGTTAATTCCTTTGGAATTGTTGGTAAATCATCACCATAGACATTTAAAAATGGGCAAATTCCAAATACTAAATAAATTAAAAATTTTCTCATTCCTCACCTTTTTCATTTATTTGTGTCCGAATATACTTTTGGTTTCCTATCTCATCAATTAGCTTTTGTTCTTTTGCAGTTTCTCTTTCTATAAATTCTTTTTTCTTTAAATCTCTTAAATTTTCTAAAATTTTTTGATTTCGTTTTGATTGAATTAATATCTGCTGGAAGACTTCTAAATCTGCTTGATAGTTTCTTATATTATCAAGGAGTTCTATAATTCTCTCTTGTCTTAATAATAAAGAATGTTCATACAGTTTAACCGTACTCAAATTTCCTAATTTCAAATTTTGATTGAGTTCTTCTCTTTCATCAAAATACTGATCTCTTTCTTGGTGAACCATTTTTCTAAGATCATTTATGATAATTTTCGTTTTTTCAACTTTTAATTCTGCATCTTGGGTTTCCTGTTCACGAAGATTTAAAACTCTTTGTAATGAGAATTTAAAATTCATGCTAAGTCATCTCCAGTTAATTCTTTTAATAACAACAATGATTCTGGATAATTACAAATAATATTTCTATCTTGCCTTAAAAATTCGTTGATCCTTGGAAGTAATTTTATTGCTTTATCTAATTTGGGATTGATACCTTGGCTATAGGCACCTATATTTATGAGATCCTCATTCTTTTGATATTCGGACATTAAATCTCTTATAATGCCTATACATTTTAGATGCTCTTGTGACGCAATATCAGTTAAAACTCTACTTGCACTGGAAAGAATGTCGATTGCTGGAAAATGATTTCTTTCAGCCAAGATGCGAGACAAATTAATGTGACCATCTAAAATGCTTCTTGCCGAATCACTTATAGGATCATTAAAATCATCTCCCTCAACTAAAACGGTATAAATTCCTGTTAAAGATCCTGATGATTGACTATTTCCAGCTCTTTCAAGAAGTTTAGGTAACAATGAAAAAACAGATGGAGTATAGCCTTTTGTAGTAGGTGGTTCGCCAACTGATAACCCAATTTCGCGTTGAGCCATTGCCACTCGAGTTAAAGAATCCATCATTAGTAAAACTTTTTTGCCTTGTTCACGAAAATATTCTGCAATAGCTGTTCCAACATGAGCCGCTCTAACTCTGCTTAATGGAGATTGATCTCCAGTTGAAACAACAACCACACTTTTTTTCATTCCTTCAGAGCCAAGATTTTCCTCTAAAAACTCTCGAACTTCTCTTCCTCGCTCACCGATTAAAGCTATTACATTTACGTCAGCATCGGAATAACGAGAAATCATTCCCATCAAAACACTTTTCCCTACACCTGAGCCAGCCATTATCCCAATTCTTTGCCCTTCTCCAAAACTTAAAAGCCCATTAATGGAACGAATTCCTGTATCAAAATGTTTACTTATCCTATTTCTTACCAAAGGATTTAAAGGTTCGCGATGAATAGAATAAGGAATTCCCTGTCCCATTTGAAAAGGAGAACCTGTCATTGGTCTTCCATATCCATCAATAATTCTTCCTATTAAGTGTTCACCAACTAGTATTTTAGGCTCTCTTTCAATACATTGAACGTATGAATTAGCACAAACTCCTGTCGGTTCTGAAAATGGGATCACAAGAGATTTTTCTTTGCGAAAACCTACAATTTCCCCCTCTATCGCAAAAGTTTTTTCTCGATTAAATATTTTTACAAGAGCCCCCAAAGGAGCATCAGCTAAAGTAACCTCAATAACAGTTCCTACTATTTGAACAACTTTACCAAAATTCTCAAAATGATTTTGTGGTTGTAATATTTCACGTTGTTTTTTAATTTTTGCTAATGCATTATTAGAAAACATTTTTATCCTGCCTTTTTAGGGATATCATAATTTACTTCATTCTGAGGAGAAATTTCTTTAAACAGTTCATCTTTTATATTATCTATTATCGTATCAACATTTTTCTTAATATCTACAAGCGAAGCACCGGCTTCATTTTCAACTTGGAAATCACCATTTTCTAAAGAATTATTCTCTTTAATTTTAATTTTAAATTTTGCATTTTGCGATTCTAAATGTTTCTTTAATCTCTGAGCATCATTTGCATTAACTTGAATTGATAGATTGGAATTAGTATCAATTTCTTTTAGAACATCATCAAAAATTTTATAAAGAGTTGCATCACTAGATTTTATTTGCTCACGAATTATTTTTTCTGAACAAAGTTTCAATATCTCTAGAAAAATTTCTTTTCCTTCAGAAATTAGTTTAGTTTTTAATTCATCCATTTTTAATGCAGCTTCTGAAATATTCGCAAACGCTTTGTCATATTTTGATTCAACTGCAATTAAACCTTTTTCTTCTCCAACTTGAAAACCAATTCTATTACCTTCATCTAATCCAACTTTGTAACCTTCTTCCTTACCTATTTTTTCACCTTGAAAAAAACCTTCTTTATGTCCTTCTTGATAAGCATCTTCTTTTGCTTTTGCTAATTCTAATTCTAAAATTTTTGGATCAATATTTTCTTTGTTTTTTTCATTCTGCATTAATGGTGACTGTAAATCTTTTTTTTCTTCAGAAATATTTTCTACTGGATTTTCTTTTTTATTTTCTTTATTTAATATTTGTTCCATTTTTTTTTGTTCACTTAAATTAGAATCAAATTTATTTTCTTCTTTTTTATTCATTTTTTTTTCTTTTTGCTTTTCTTTTCCTAATTTTACTTCTTCAACATGCTCTAATTCAGCTAATTCTAAAGCCATTGCCTCTTCTTCATCCATTAAAGTACGCCGTCTTCTTTTTAAAGCTTCTTTTTGGCCTCTTTTATAATCTTCTGTCATATCCCTGGGTAATAAAGGTTTAGATTTTCCTGCAAATGGTTTTTCAAATTCTTTTGCAGAAATTACTTTTTGCGAGATTTCTAGAGGATCATGCATTTTTTCTAGAATTACCGTACGTTTAACATTGTCAGGAAAAATTATACTTTGCTCATTAAAATGCAGCCATGGATAACTATCCATATCTAACAAATTCATCATTTTTTCGTCATTTTTTTTTACTAATTTTCCACTCTTACTAGCCATTTTACTCCCATTATACTAATGCATTTTCACCACTAGCCGAAATCACAATTTTACCTTCATCATTTAATCTTCTAGCTACCTGCACAATAGCAAATTGAGCTTGTTCGACATCAGAGATTTTTGCAGGTCCCATAATTGTCATTTCTTCTCTAAGATTTTCAGCTGCTTTTTGGGACATATTTTTATATATTAATTCTTTTACACCTTCCGAAGCCGTCTTTAATGCAAGTTTTAACTGCTCAGGTTTAACTTCACGAAGAACTGTTTGAATTCCTCTATCATCAATTTTAATCAAGTCATCGAATACAAACATTAATTTTCTGATATTTTCTGCTAAATCAGGATCTCTTTCTTCTAATCTATCTAAAATATTTTCTTGTGTAGCTTTATCCATTAAATTTAGCATTTCCACAATCGGATCGATGCCACCTACTTTTGAACTTGTTACGTTTCCTAGACGCTGTATTTCATTTCGCAAAACATCATCTATTTCATCAATAATTTCTGGAGAAACACTTTCCAAACTTGCTACTCTTAATATTAATTCAGTATGTAAACTTTCTGGTAATATTTTTAAACATTCACCAAACTTTTTTGGATCCAAATGAGCTAAAATTAATGCCATTGTTTGAGGGTGTTCGCTCCTTAAAAAGTTAGCTAAAGTTTTAGGATCTATAAGTTCTAACGATTCTAAATTTGCATTTGAAGTTAAAGACAGTTCATCAATTAAGGCATTTGCTTGATCACTTTTAAAAGCGGACTCAATCAGACGTTTCGTAAAATCGTTGCTTCCAAGGAAATATTTTTTATTAGATTGAAGAATTTGATAAAATTCTTCCATTACCATGTCAATTGTATCACTATCAACTCTACCTAAACGGCTCATCGCACTACCAATGCGTTTTATCTCGAATTCCGTCATATGCTTAAAGATTTCCGCAGAAATCTCCTCGCCAAATGCTAAAAGTAAGATTGCTGCTTTCTGCGGTCCAGTATATTTTATTGCCACATGCTCACCTTTATAGATATTTATATTAATTTAATGCCAAATTTATAACTTGGTAAGGAAGAAAAGTTCTGTTAGTCAAAAATAATTTAGGAAATAATTGCCAATTAAATATCAAATTTTTGTCTATATTTTTTTTAATATATGAATTATCATTATTTAACAATTAGGCAATTGGATTAAAAATGAAAAAAAGCATGACTAAAAAAAGAAGAAAAATATTTCAATTTCTAGCATTCTTATTACTAATTAATTTCACATATGCAAGAGCTGAAATACCTCCAGATATTAAAAAAATTATTACTAGAGGTAAAATTATTATTGCTATAAATGGTATTGATTATCCTCCTTTTTTTTATGAAGCAAAAAACAATAAATTAGAAGGTATTGATGTCGATATATCAAAAGATATTGCAAAATATTTAGGTGTTAATGTTGAATTCGATCGAACAGCTAAAACGTTTAAAGATGTAGTAAAATTAGTTGAAAATGAAAAAGCAGATTTAGCAATAAGCGCTTTAAGCGGAACATTAAACCGCGGGATATCAGTTAGAGTTTCAAACCCTTATTTTTTACCTAACCAAGTTGTCATAACAAATAGATTACTTGAATTAAAAATTAATAATGATATTAAAATTCCACCTGAAAATGGAAAAATAGCCGTATTAAATAATGCAGCATATGAAGATTTTGCTAATCAAAATTACGAATTTTTTAAAAATAATTTCAAAGATTTTTCTGTTGTAAAATATGATTCCTTAGAAAATGCTTTTAATGATGTAATAGAAGGTAAAATATTGGGACTTTATGTGGACGAAATATATGCAAATAATTTGTTAGCAAATGATAAAAGGGCTAATTTATATGTACGAAAAAAAATCGTCACAGATGCTGTTGACCCAATTTGCATTATTTTAAATTGGAAGGCACCAAATCTTGCAAACTGGATAAATCTATATATTACTCGCATGAAAAACAACGGAAAAGAAAAAACTCTTGCAAAAAAATATATGAAAGAAATGAAATGATTGAGAATTTTAAAAATGTAATGCTAAATCATTGGACTATCCTTATCACTATGATACTTGGAATAGTATTTGGCATTTATTTTCCATCTCAAGCAAAAGATTTATCATTTATAGGTGAAATTTATTTAGAGATGCTTCAAATATCAGTCATACCTATCATGATGACTGCTATAATTTGCGGTTTTTTTAATATTTTTCACAATAGTGACTCTATATATTATTTAAAAAAACTTTCATTTTACTATTTAATTTTTATTCTTTTGACATGTTTTTTTACATTTTCATACTCTTTCATTTTTTCTCCAGGTCACAATTTATCAAAAGAAACACTTGAATTATTGAGCAATGGAATTGCAAGCTCAGAAAAAACCTTATCTAAGAATATAAATACAAGTGGAAGTTTTATAGAACTTTTTAAAAATGCTTTACCAATAAACATTGTAAAAGCAATTTATGAAAGAAAAGACATTTCAATTTTATTATTTTCAATTCTACTTGGAATTTGTCTTGGGCGGGCTGAAAATCCTAATGTTAATACTGCTATTGAGTTTTTCGATGCAATTTTTTCAGCTTTTATGAAAATGGTCAATATTCTACTTTATATATTACCTATAGGAATATTTTTCTTAATTTCTGGATTTATTTCTAATGTAGGAATCGAAACTCTCAAATCACTTTTTGATTTAATTACATTGATATATGTAACTATATTAACATTATTTTTTATCTTTTTATTAATAATTAGTAGGAAACAAAAAATTTCAATTATCACTACTATAAAGAATTTAAAAAGCGCATATTTAATAGCTTTTGCAACTTCAAGTAGTTTTGCTTCAATGCCTGCGGCTATGCTTGCTCTAACCAATGAATTTAAATTAGAGAAAAAAAATGTAGAATTAGTATTACCATTAGGAATTAGTATTTTTAAACCTGGAATCATGATACGAAGTATTTCTATTGCATTTTTTTTAATGAATTTATATAAAATTCCAATAAATTTTAATTCATTATTTATTCTTTTAATTACGAGTTTTTTGTCGTCAATAGCAAGCACCGCTGGTCCAGCTATACTTAGCGCAACCACTTTTGGTGTAGTTCTTTCTCCCCTTGGAATTCCTCCTGCGGTAGGAATATTTTTACTACTTAGCATAGAACCTCTCATAGATCCAATAACAAGTATGTTAAATATTCAAAGTAACTGTATGGTAACAGTTTTGGTAAGTAAAAATAAATAATTTTGAATAATAAATTTTAAAAAATTATTCTAATTTATCCTGTTCATTATAATTCTTTTCTGGGATTTTGGGAAATTAAAAAAAGTAAAGTTGAAAATCATGGAAAAAATACTTTTCTTGTTTCTGTATCTAACAGTTTAATTTTCATTATAAAATAATTTTTATCTTTAAAGAAATTAAAATTTAAAATATGAATACAGATTGCAGGTTTCAGAGTTTTGAATTTTTTCCTCTGGTTAATTGTTGTTCATTCCATTATTGAGTTTTGCTATTACATATAGCCTATTTTCTTTATCATCTTCTTAATCTTTATTAATTTAAGTATTTAAAGAATTTAAGGAAATAATTTTTTTTCAATTTAATGGTAATTTAAGACACTAATTAAAAAATGAATTAAAATATCTTCTTTTTCCCAAAAAATAGTTTTAAATACATAATAATTTTTAATATTAAGCAATTCAAATTCCATTACAACTCATTCCAATTACATAAAAAAGAGCATAAATTAAAAATAATAGAAAGAAAATTAAGTAATTTAAATTTTTAATATTCATTATAAAATTAAACAAAAATAGTAAGAATTTATAAATTAAAATTTAAACTATAAAATTAATATTTTAAGTTTTATAAAATTGAATTTTTTTTATTGAAGTAAATTATTTAACAATTCTTAATGATTTTTATTATATATTTTTAATTTCTAAAATATATTTTTAATTTCTAAAATATATTTTTAATTTCTAAAATATATTTTTAATTTCTAAAATATATTTTTAATTTCTAAAATATATTTTTCAACATAGAAATAAAAAAGGTATTTATTTGATTAAAGATTTTTAAAATAAAGAAATTTTTTCTGGGAAAGAAATGCATGAATAAACTGAGAATATGGGCATAGGGGAGGACTAGATATTAATAGTCATTCATAAAAGCATCAGGTATCACTAATAAAAGGAGTTTCCCAGAAAAATAATATCCTAGCAAATCAAACTATATCATTGCTAGGATAAAAGAATTATAATTTTGGTTCTTTTATAATAGAAGTGAAATCATTTCCAAAGCTATCTTTTCCAGTTACTGTAACAGTTATTGGAGAATGCTCTTTTGAAGAATGTCTATCGTCAAGTTTAAAGATAAATCCAATAGCTTTTTCAGATGTTTTTTCTGTTTGTACTTTTTTAACTGCACTAGAGAGATCTTTAACTTTTGAACCTGAAAAACTAAAATCTACTCCTGTAAAATTGTCTTTTAATAATGTTTGAATTTCGGCCTCAGGCTTATTCATATCTAAAAATTCAACTGATAATAATTCTTTATTTGCGCCAACATTCAACTTAGTTAAAGCATTATGAACTTGATTAAGTTTTGCTTGTACTGGTGTTAATTCAGCAGGGGTTCCATCATTGTCAGTGATTAAAATCTTTTCAACTTTTAATTCATAATTTTCATTTGCTTTTCCTTTTCCTACATATTTTGCAGTTAGGTATTTAAACTTTTCTTTAGACGAAGAATTCTCTACTTTAAACACATGATCAAATGTATGGAATAAATCTGTCTTACCTTTTTGCTTGTTTTCTAAAACAGGAATAGTTAATGCATCTTTAAATTTTGCTTTTGGAGCAATACTATGCACTGTTACTGAACCATCAACAAGCTCTAAAGAAGCTACTAAACGAAGTTGCTTTGCCGAATTGCTGGATGGTTTTACATAAAATGCATTATTTAGTTTGGCTTCAGCTGGTACTGATCCATTTGCACATCTTATATATGAATTATTTGGATCCATTTCAGCTGCTTCTAATTGCCTACTTACAGAAGCATTTTCATAATCTTTTAAATAAAGACTTTTTCTAACCGCATTTAATTGATCAGGAGTAAGGCTTACCAAACCATCTTTATCATACAATTCAAATGCTACAGGAGTTCTATGATTATTATTATTAAATACTCCTAAATCACTTGATTTTGCTTTATCGCCACAAAGTGATTTAATTCTCAATTGAAGTCCTGAGCGTTCATTCAATTTCAGAGCTTGAAGTTCTGCAGATACTGTACCGGCTAAACTAGGAAGAGCTGAAGTATCAATAGCTTCATCATCTGTTGTATTTAAGTCATTATTTGCTAAATCAGCTATTCCATCATCAACTAAACTAGGATCAACCGCTCCACCATCAGTACCAGTACCAGTACCACTACCAGTACCAGTACCACTACCAGTACCAGTACCACTACCAGCTCCAGCTCCAGCTCCAGTACCAGCTCCACCATTTCCGCCTGGCGCAGACGTTTGTTGATTTTGATCTTTTGAATCTGATTTTTTATTATTACAAGAAGCTAAAAAAGATGCACCAATTACTGCTATTAAAGAAACTGATAGTAATTTATTTTTTGTTATTTCAACCTTCATACTTTCTCCATTCTTTAAATTAACGAATCTTATTAAAATACAAAAACATATTTAAAAAAGATTAATATATAACAACCACATTTATTTATTAATTAATTTTTCCAATATTTGTCAAATTAATTTTTATCATATTTAATTTAAATAAAAGCACGAATTCGCTTTTAATATATATTTTTCAGATAAATTAATATAATAATTTTATCAAATAAAAATTATAATTTTAAATTTTAAAATTATAAATAATAAATATTTATAAAAAATAATTAATATAAAATAATTAATATTATAATAAATAATTAAAATCTAATATTTTTAGCATTATATAGATTTATTTATAATCTCAAAAAAAATATTATTAATGTTTAATTTAATTTTATTTAATTCTTAAATAACATAAATAATTAATTAAGTAAAAAAATAAATACACAAAAAAATAGAAATATACAAATTTTATTAAAAAGTTACAAATAATTGAAATTAATTTTTTTATTACGACTAATAGTTTTAGTTATTAAAATATTGAAACCTAAGAAGTAAAAATTATATATTAACTATTAAAATATTATTATATAAAATTTAAAAAAACTCTACCATTTACTATCTTTTATTTTTGAAATAAATGGATTACCAAAACTATCTATTCCTTCAAATTCTATAGCTATTGGCGAATGACTTTCTGACGCAAATTTGTTATCAATTTTTAAAAGAAATCCAATACTGTTGTTTTTTTGAATGTTATTAAAAATTTGCTTATAGTCTTTTACTCCTGAAAAAACTAAATTATTTTCATTAAAATATTTAGAAAATATATTTGAAATATAATTAACATCTGATTTCAAATTAAAAAATACAAGATTTTGTAAAACTTTATTTTCTCCAATTAGTAAAGAATTTAGATTATTAATATAACTTTCAAGTTTTGCCTCACTTGGAAGAAAAGTAACCTTATTACCTTCCTTATCAGTTAAAAAAACACGTTGGATGAAAATTTCAACATTTTCATTATTTTTATATTTGCCATTGTATTTTGATGTCAAGTACTTATATTTTTCTTTTGTAATTAAGTTTTCAACTTTAAAAATATGTTTAAATTCATCAAATAAATCATGTTTTTCAATTTGGCTACTTACTTTAACAGGGATCTTTAAAAACACATTAGGCAAAACTGAAATTTCTTGATTCATTTCATTAATTTTAACAAATGAAGAAATTTTTATCTTTTTAGAACCCTTTCTCTCATTCTTTAAATAAAAAACATTTGAAAAATTTGCATTATTTGGAACAACTCCATTAGTACATCTTACAAATGAATCAAATATTTTTTCTTTTTCTGAGAGTTTTCTAGTAATGTTATTTTCAAAATCTTTCAAAAATAAATTTTCTTTAATAATATTATATTCATCTTCGCTCAAAGGTATTTGACTGTTGTTGAAATTATAAATACCAAAGGCCAATGGAATTTTATGAAAACCATTATCAAATAAAGTTGAATTTTTCATGTTTTCAGAATCACTGCATAATGACCATACTTTTAGAAATAAACCCTTTGTTGAATTTAATTTATTAATTAATGCTTCTTTTTTCAACAATTTTTCTACTTGCTCATATGTTATGAGGTTATCATCTTCTTGCGGAGCACTTGGTACTGGCATATTTTCAGCTTGCAAAGAATCAAAATTTTCTACCAACTTCAATTCTGGTAATGTTTGAGAGAACATTCCTGTTTCATTATAATTATGCTTAACTTCATTACTAGAATCTGTATTAGAAAAACTTTCTAGTTGAGTATGCAATATTGAATTATCTTCTTGCTTTTTCCTCTGTTGATATTCATCTATTGAATTATCTTCTTGTTTTGTACCCCGATTTTTTAGTTTCTGCCTAAACTTTTCTGCAAATCTTTTAAATGATTTTTTTGAAGCTAATTTGTCACTTTTTTTAATATTTTTATCACCATTTGTTTCTTCTTCCAAAAGTATTTGAGTTTCAACATTATCTTCAAGAATGGGGTAAAGCTTATTTGAATGCTTTAAATTATTTGTTGAATTTGCATTTTTTGGAGATGTATTTTGACCATTATCAGATTCTGGAAGAGCTGGTTCTAGGTTATTATTACTAGAAAAACTTTTAGGTTCACTATTTTCTTGGGATGCTAATGAAATTGGCAACATTTCTAAGCTATTGCTATTATTTACACCTAATTCTTTCTCAATAGCATTTTGTAATTTATTTTTTATGGCTTTATTTTCTTCACCATTTAATTCATTCTCTATTTCTCCATATTTTTCAATACTTTCTAAGTTTTCATCTTCAATATCATCATCTATATCATCTCTTTCTGGATTTATAACATTTTCATTACTATCAATCTTAATTTTGATATCTGGAATTTTTATTTCTGCCAGATTTTCCTCTACAGGTGATGCCTGGCTATTACTATTACTTTTACTTTGTTCAGTGTTTTTATTTGCACATGAATTTATAAAAAATATTGGGAAAATATTTAAGTATATTATATTTTTCAAACATCTATAATTTATTTTATTTTTCATTGTTACTCCATAATTTTTTAATCTCAATTTTGCAAAAAGAAAAATCAGAAATAGATTTATATTAACAAGCGATATAGATAATTAAAGTTAACCATAGATGTCAATTTTATTTCTAAATTACAAAATATTAAAATTTGAAAATATTTTTATGAATAAATTTATTTTAATTAATTGAAATAAATTTCTTATAAAATAAAAAATAAAAAACAAAGAAATAAAAAAAGTAATTATAAAGTATTATATTTTAAAATTTTAATAAAAATATTTATAGAATAACTATAAAAAAAACTCTTCTAATAAGAGAGCCTAAGCATAAATTTTGTAAGTATTTCAAGAAGAAATAAAGAAAGTAATAATAATAAAAAAAAACTCCAAAAATTCTTACAAATTTTTGGAGTTTAAAAGCGTTGAACTATATTGTTCAATCTTAGAAATTATCGCCCATTACTGCTGTGAATTGGTTACCAAATGAATCTGTACCTTGCATTTCAAATTTGAATGGTAGGTGCCATTGGTAGTTACCTACCCAGCTAGGCATACCGGAGTCAGAAATTGAAGCTAAAGCAAAGTCTTGGCTAGTTATTTGAGCTAAAGTTAAATTTGTTGATTTATTTTTACTCAAGTTAACTGAAGTCTCAGAACCTTTTAAGCTACCATTTAAGAACTTACCAGAATAGAATTCTCTTCTATATTGATTATTCATAAATGTTTTTCTTTGCCCTTGGTCAAACCAAGCTAAATCTGTGCTGAATTTATCCGCAGATATTTGGTACCAGTTTGAACTCTTATTTTGATTCGTATTTGTGATACGAATTTGAGCAACACGTGCAATAGATAAAGATGGAATATCTTTAAGATTTGGAGCAATTCTAAATAATCTATAATTGTCTCTTGTTACCAATCCACTGCTATAGTCATCTGCAATAATTCCAATAGAGTATAAAGAATCTGCAGCAATCTTTAAGAAAGGATTGTCTTTTACATCTACTTTAATACGCCCTGCTTGATAGTTATCTGTACTTACAGAAGAAACTTTTCCATCTTTTTCAACATAAGAAAGTTTCGCACCAACATCTAACGTTTGACCATTAGCTTTGGAAGTTAAATAAACTGCTGAAACACCTTCTGGAATTGATGAACCATCAATACATTTAGAATAAGCATCTTTCACAGCTTTTATTCCAGGCGCCTCAATACTAACACCACCAGCAACTAATTGAACTTGAGTAGATTTCATTACATCAGCTAATTTAACTTCAACTTTTTTTCCATTAATGTCTGTACCAGTAAATGTAGAAACCAAAGGAATATTGTGTGAACCATTTCCATAAACTTCAGCTGTTTTACAAATTGTTCCAATTTCAATACTTGCAGTAGCAACTTTATATTGAGAAAGATTTAGAACATTTGCTGGAACTGATTTAAAGTTTATATTAGAAATTGCAGTTTTTTGCGCTTTACCATCGTTATAAACCACAGCCATTGCATATCCTGCAGTTTCATAATTATCTTTATCTGCAGTTAAAACTACGTCAAAAGTACAACTTTGATCTTTATCTAATTCAGCTTTACAAGTTGTCGCACCAATTTTTAATGGAGATACTAAAACGGGTAGAGCTAATTTTGTTGCTTTTCCATTCCCTGCATTTTTAATAGTGTAAGTACGAGTTGCAGAAGAATTAACATTTGCAATTAAATAATCCGCTGTAGACTCGATTGTTAAATTTGCAATTCCTGTAGTTTGGTATGATAGCTGAGTAGTAGCTGTAACTGGCTTTTCATTCCCATCTTCATCAATATCATTATAAGAAATTTTCAGATCAACAAGGCTGCTAACTACTTCTAACGGATTAAAAGTAATTTCAATGTCACAAGTTGCACCAACTTCTAATGAGTCTTTACAAGTTGATTTGGAGCTTAAAGGAGCTGTTAATTCAGCAATTTTTAATCCAGTTATAGCTTCTTCACCGTTATTTTTAATAGTCAATGTTTGAGTAACTGGTTTTCTTACTTCTGCTTGGAATTGTGGAAGAGTTGGAATTTCTAATTCAATTTTACCTTTAGCTAAGTAAGCAATGTCTGATGCAGAGGATAGGGCTTTTCCTTCACTCATGTATTGTAAAGTAAGAGTTTCTTTCCCACTTCCTACTTTCTCAGGTGCAAATTCAATTGTTACTTCACAAGATTCACCTGGAGCTAATGCTTTTATTTCACATGCATTTTTTGTTGGTTCTACAGGTTTAGAAGGATCCGTTGTTTCTTCTTCAGTTTTTGCAGGAACAGCTGGTTTTATTGGAGCTTCTGTTTTTGCTTGAGCTTGTGGCTTACTAGCAGAATCAGATTTTGCAGGAGAATCTTCTTTTGCTGGCTCAACTGGTGTAACTGCAGGTTTAATTGTGAAAGGAGAACTAAGTCCACTCAATACAATATTCGTAGCAGGCTTTGTGCCTTCATTTTTAATTAATATAACTTGTTCTTTTTTTGCACCAACTTTAGCTGTAATTTGAGCTACTGGTACACTAACTGTTAACTTAGCATCATCAACTTTAGATGGTGTAACATCTGCTGATGATTGCTCAGAGGAAGATGATTTTCCTTTGTTACAGGAAATCGCAAATGCTGCACCAGCAATAGTCAGCATCGTGAGTTGAAGTAATTTCGTATTACGAATTTTCATAAAAAACCCTTTAAGTTAGTTGTGAAGAAAAAAGTTAAAAAATTAACCTTCACATTCGGAAGGAATAGAAAAATTAGAATCTTCAAAGTTAATAGAAGAAGTTGGCTTATCTGCTGTTGAAGATTTCTTCTCACAAGAAGCAAGCAAAACAGGAATAATTAAAAAAATAGTTAATATTTTTTTCATTTATAGATAATCCCTTCCAAAATCAATTAGTTAAAAAAACTAAATTGTTTACAAAAAATAAAGCTATAAAGAGTTATAATTCCCAGTTAACCTCTAAAATAACTTTAAAAACACATCTTTTTTATAGAATATTAGTGATTACAAAGGTGTTAAACACTTATTAAATACATTATTTTAATTCTCTATAATTAAAGCTGAAGTAACAACTTAAAAAGATTGGTTTTTTATTAATTTATCCTCTAAATAATTACATATTTATGAAGTAAAAATTAAGAATTTTTTGATTATTTTTGTAATATACTAATTCCAAAGAATTAAAATATTACTTTCAATTCCGATCTGAAATTAAGATTACAAATTTAGAATTTTATTTGTAATATTCTTAATAAGAAGTATATAAAAATAACTTCTTATTTTACTATTTTCTCAGTATTTTCATAGAATTACACTTTGAGAATTTTGGTTTTATGTAACCTTTTCAATACGTTATACATTTTGTCAAAATATGCGCATTGGAAGGTAATTAATAATTTGTTATAAAGAAACAACAGGGGATTTCTAATGAAAATTTTAATTATTGAAGATGCTGAAAAGACAGCATCCTTTCTAAAAAAAGGACTTACAGAAAAAGGATATGTCGTTGACGTTGAGTCTAATGGGCAAGAAGGTCTTATTTTAGCGCAAGTGAATAATTATGATTTAATTATATTAGACGTTATGCTTCCTCAATTAGATGGTTGGTCTATCCTTAAAGAGTTAAGAGCTTCTGATAATAAAACTCATATTATAATGCTTACTGCACGTGATGATATAGAGGATAAAGTCAAAGGCCTAAATTTAGGTGCTGATGACTACCTTGTAAAACCATTTGCATTTTCTGAGCTTGTTGCGCGAATCCAGACAGTTTTAAGAAGAAAACCTACAATTCAAAAAGATATTTTATCTTTTGCAGATCTTGAAATAGATTTTAACAAGAAAAAGGTTTCACGAGAAGGTAAAAAAATTGAACTAACTCCAAAAGAATTCATGCTATTGTCTTTGCTAATTCGGAATCATAATGTTGCACTATCTAGAAGTGAAATATCTGAAAAAATATGGAACATTAATTTTGATACTGATACAAATGTTGTAGATGTGCATATAAGAAGACTTAGAGCTAAAATTGATGACGGATTTAATAAAAAATTTATTAAAACTGTTAGAGGAATTGGATATATGTTTGATGAAAGTTGAGCATGCAAAAAATCTCATTATTTATTAAGAATATAAGAGAAAATAACTTTAACATCAGTTTTACAATTTGGCTTTCATTTTGGTACATCATAACCTGTCTTATCCTAATTTTTTCACAAAATTATTTATTTAATAGTTTCATCTCATCTTTTTACAATCAAAATGAAAAAGTAACTCTTGAAAAAAATATCCAAGAAATAATAAGATTAATTGACAGGCGAGAAAATCCTAGCAGATCTCCTTTTGAGTGTCTTTTTTTTGAAGTTAATGATAATCTTTTCTTTTTAGTCGAAGACGTAACAAATAGAAAAATTATGTTTATAACACCTGGGATGTTCAAATTTTTGTATTCACTTCGAGAAAATGTAACTGAAAATCTTGTCACACCAGATGATGACATTAATATTAGATCTAAAAATTCTAAATATTTTTACTATATTAAAAAAGAAATAGTTCACAATAATAAAGTTTTACATATAGAAGTATTATCGGACAAGACGAATAGAATTTCAATTTTAACAAGCTTTAAAAATCGTTCAAATTTCATTTCATTAGCAATATTAATATTTTTCTTAATTCTTTCTATATTTATTTCTAAAATAATTTTAAGTCCAATACATAGAATAGTAAAAAAGATAAGCAGCATTACATCTTCTAATTTACATGAAAGAGTTGATATCGACTGGCTTCCCCAAGAAATTAAAATAATTAAGAATTCATTTAATGAAGTATTAGAGCGGCTTGAAGATTCTTTTAGAAGAATAAGTCAATTTTCTGATGACATAGCGCATGAAATTAGGACACCCGTAAATAATTTAAAAGGTGAGATTGAAGTAACGTTACAAAAGAAAAGAACTAATCAAGACTATATTGATATACTCCACTCTAATTTAGAAGAATGCCATAGACTTACAAGAATTATAGATAACTTAACATTTCTTTCACGTTCTGAAAAGCAGAATATAAGGATTCAAGCAGAAGAAATTAATGTTTTTGAAGAATTAAATAATATGAAAGATTTATATGAGGGGATTGCTGAAGAAAAATTTATTACTATTAGTTTGGAAAGCGAAAAAAATATAAAAGCTCAAGTTGATAAAGTACTTTTCCAAAGAATTATAAGTAACCTTTTATCGAATGCAATTACATATAATAAAGATCACGGAAATATTAAAATTAAAGCTTTAAAAATAGATAATAATTTACATATCGAAGTGCAAGATACAGGGGTGGGAATTTCTGAAAAAAATATTCCACATTTATTTGATAGATTCTATCGAATTGATAAAGCAAGACACACATCATCAAAAAATATGGGTTTAGGTCTTTCGTTGGTAAAAAGCATGGTAAATATGCATAACGGTACTATAGAAATTAAAAGCAAAGAGGGAGAAGGAACAACAGTTATTCTAAACCTTCCGTTAAGTCACACAGAAAGTAACTAAGTTTTCTTTAGGCATTTTTTTTATTTTTTACTAAATGGATTTCTTGTCGAAATGTGGCTGGGGCACTAGGATTCGAACCTAGGAATGACGGTATCAAAAACCGTTGACTTACCGCTTGTCGATGCCCCAATCGGTGGTGAAACCTGTATGCCAACGTTAGCAAATCTTGTCAAGCTTCGATTCTAATTTTTTTCTAGGTCAAACCTTTTTCAATTTCGAAAGAGATTAAGAACTCTTACTTAATTGAAAAAACATGTTAGATGTGGAAGGGAGTCTTTCATATCTAGTAGCCAAGGTTCATGGCTTAGACTCGTTTCATGAAATAAAAGAAAAGGGAAGACAAATGAGTTTAAAGAGTTCAACCAGTAGTCAAAATTTTATTAATCATTTCAAAATTATAAAAAATCTTTTACCCAAGCATAAAAGGAAAGCTCCTCCCTCTTTAAACGACCATATTCCTTTTGGAGCCATCCCAACCAATCACATGTTGATATGTGATTTTTTACCAAGAAAAAATGGGTGGCAGAACCCAGAGATTCTCCCCTATAAGCCATTTTCGCTCACTCCCAATTCGGTGGTTTTTCACTATGGGCAAACTATATTTGAGGGATTGAAAGCCTATCGTTCAGAGAACAATGAAAAAGAAATTTTTCTCTTCCGCCCCGATAAAAATGCAGAAAGAATGGCTAAATCTGCTCAAAGAATGGGAATGGAACCTTTTCCAGAAGATCTTTTTGTTCACTGCATCAAAGAACTTGTAAAAATAGATAAAGATTGGATTTTACCCTCTCCAGGAGCGATGTACATTAGGCCATCGATGATTGCTTTAGATAGGGGGGTATCTTATAGAGCTTCACAAGATTATCGTTTTTTTATCATTTTAAGTCCATCAAAAAACTATTTTACTAGTGAAACTACTATATCAGTTTATATTGAAAGAAACTTATCCCGAGCTGCCATAGGAGGCGCTGGAGAAGCAAAGTGTGGAGGAAATTATGCTTCTTCATTACTCCCTATGAAAATAGCTAAGGATAAGGGGGCTGAACAAGTTCTTTGGCTTGATGCAAAGGAACATCGTTACGTTGAGGAAGCAGGAGCTATGAATGTAATGTTTGTTTATCAAGACAGAATTGTCACTCCTGCATTATCTGGCAGCATTTTGCATGGAATAACGCGAGCTTCGGTGATACAAATTGCTAGACAATTAAACATTCCTGTAGAAGAGACAAAAGTTGATATCAACCAAATTATAGCTGATGCAAAAACAGGCAAATTAACAGAGATGTTTGCCTGTGGCACTGCTGCCGTTATCTCTCCAGTCGGTTGTCTTTTAGATGGTGATGAAAAAGTTGAAATAAATAATGGAAAAATTGGTGAAATAAGCATGCGATTAAAAAGTGAGTTAGTTGGAATACAATCAGGAAAACTTCCAGATCCATATGGTTGGAGACAACTTATCTCTTGATATAAAAAAATAAATTCTTTTGATGTTTGCAAAACTGTCTAAAATATTACCAGTCAAATCTTCGACACACCTAAGTAGTCAATTTAAGTTAAGAATCATTCATAGAGTAAATCAACTCTATGGGTGAGGAAAAAACAAAAAATATTATATATTATTTGCCATCATCAAAACTATTCATAAAGCCACAAGGAAAATTTTTTATGAAGTCGAATTCAAATGCACAAAAAACAGCATCTGAAATTGCACAAGAAATATTTAAAGTAACAAAAGTAGAATCTTCATTTGATAGAAAAGGAAGATTTTTACATCTTATTGCTAAGTTAGAAAAAAAAGATTTTATAAGATTATATTCTCCTGCAACAACTGTCACAATATTTATCCAAGGTTTTTGGTTACAATTAATGCTAAATGGAAAAAATATGCTTGTTTTGAATAGAGAAGATAATATAAGTTTTAACATTGAAATTATAGAGAATGATTATCACTTAAATAAACTAAAAATTTCTTATCAAAATAAAATACTGGGTTTATTTACATCAAAAAAAATTATGATTTCAACCAAACCTAACACCACTGATGAATATTTTTTTATAGCAAAATCTATTGTAAAAATACTTCAAAAAATTAGAAACAGAAATTATGGCAATGAGTTAAACAATTACAAATACCCAGTAATACAAATAATTCCAAATGATATAGATAAAATTGAATTTGATTCAAATTTGGTTAATATACAATGAACTATGATTTATTATTATCTACACTTTTAATTAATGTTAAAATATTTTGTGAAGAATTTTGATTTTTTTGTGCTAATAAACTTGTACTAGCTTGCACTAAAATATTTGCTTTGGCAAGATTGGTAATTTCAGTTGCATAATCAACATCTCGAATTCTAGAATTTGCTGCAGCTGTATTTTCATAAGCAACATTTATTGAGCTTAAAGCACTAGACAACCTTGAGGTTGCAGCGCCGATATTTGCCCGTTGTTCTGAAACTTGTAAATGCGCTTGATTGAAACTTTCACCTAATTCTTTTACATTACTTGCACCAAAATTATCCAAGACATCATCTATGGACACTCCTTCCTCAGAATTTACAAGATTTTCAGCTGATTTTATTCCTAAATCTTCTGGATGTACTCTAATTTTATCTAAATCATTTATTTCAATTAATCCAACGTCTTTACCGTCGGAATTTGCGGGTCCTGAAACTCTAATTTTAATTGACTTGGTAGTAAATCCATTTCCACGTCCTATTCCTTGGAATTCTGATTCATCATTTGAATCTGTGCTAAATAATTCTTTTCCAGCATGAGCTATTGTTGATGAAGTTGATACTAGTGAATCATAATTTGCTTGATATTCTACAAATAAAAAACCTCTTTCCTTATCTGATAAAGCAGGATTTGTTGATTGAGCTACTAATTCTTTTAATCTTATTACCGTATTTGATACCTGACTTAAAGAAGAATCAACACTTTCTGTAAAAGATAAACCTTCATTTGCATTTTGTTTATAAATATTTAATTCACGCATTTTCGCCATAAGCATATCAGATCGAGCTCGTTCAGCTGGCATTGGTTCACTGCGAGTAAAACGAACTCCTGACGACAATTTTTCAAGACTATTATCATAATCTTTTTGTGCTTTTGTAAGATTTGATTCTACGATGCCCGTACCAGTTATTCTCAAACCCATTTAACTTGCTTCCTTAACACCGCTTGAATTACTAGAGTCGTCTTGTTTATTTACTGTGTAGTCAACTAATGTAAACTTTCCATCTTCTTTTAATATTAAAACTTCACCGGGTGAGCCGACATTTAACGATACACCTTGATTCAGCATATTCTTTAAATATTCACTAGCTAAAATTACTTTATCTACACAGCCTGAAATATCTTTACAAACTTGCTGCATTGTTTCTAAAGAAGAACGTTCTGTATCTAAATGTTTGAAAGAAATTTCAACTTGATGAAGTCCACTAGAACATTGATTTGCAGCTACTTCTGAATCGGATTTTGCTTCACCTAAAGTAACAGAAACATGATGAACCCAATCATGAACTTGTCTAACAACACTTTGTGCTTGTTCGAGATTACTAACTATATCAAGCAATTTTTTTATTTCCAATTGTATTGCCGCCAAACTACTTGTACCAGCAGCAACTATACTTGTTAAACTTGTTTCTACTTGGGTCACTAAATCGCGTGCAAATGTAGCTGTTTCGGTAATTTTTCTGATAGTTCTAAACATTTCTCTTGTTCTTGATTTATTGCCTTCACTCAGATTTTTTGCAGTTCCTAATTGATCATCTAATCCAATTGCCTGGCGTGATAATTGACCTATTTTTTCTCTTAATTCTTTTAATAAAGCATCGGCTGTATCTGCTTTTTTTACTCCGGCCTCTATTACAGCGTGTCCTTCTCGGATTGCCGCCATTGCACCAGAAGTTTCTTCTTGAATTGCTTCAATTCGATCATAAATATCTCTTGTAGCAGTACTGGAACGTTCAGCTAATTTTCGAATATCATCAGCAACTACGGCAAATCCTTTTCCTTGATCTCCTGCACGCGCGGCTTCAATACTTGCATTCAAAGCTAGTAAATTTGTTTGTTCAGAAATATCATCAATGACTTCAATAATATTACCAATGTCGGCAACTCTATTTGCTAGAATAGAAATTTTTTCTTGAACCGCATTCATGCGATCTCTACCACCAATCATGGCCGAAGTTACGCCTTGAATAGCTTCTCGTGTCGTTTGTGAGTGCTGAAAAACTTCATTTTGTAAAACTTGAGTTTTATTCATGAGTTCATCCCAGCTTTTTATCACTTCTGTTAATTGTTCTGTTTGATCTTGAAAGGTATTAAAATCATGTAAGAGGTCTGACCCAAGTCGTCCCCATGCCCTACTTCTATCCGCAGTTTTTCTAGTTTCAGCTAAGGTGTGTCTACTTAGTAATATACTTTCTCGAATATAATCAGAAGTAACATTTAAAGTTACAATGCTTTCTCCGATAGCTTGTCTAGTACTGTCTAAATTAAACGATGCTCTTTGAATTTCTCTATCTTTCGTTTTTCTAAACTCTAATAAATTTCCTAAATTATCTGTTACACTTGCAATACTATCCGATATTTTTCTAAATTGACCTTGGAGTGCCAAAAGAAGTTGACGTTCTCCTTCAATATCAGTGCTTTGAGAAAAAGCAATTAGTTCATTCAAACGTCGAATGGCAATGATCAATTGTCTTTGAGCATTCAACATCGAAGCCATACAATCAGCAGCTGATAATCCAGTATCTGTAGACATTTGTTCATTTTCCACTTCACACCTCAAATTTAAATTATTCTAACTTCATTTTTAAAATTTGTTTTAAAATTGGATCCAATGCATAGTAAATTTTATTATCGTTTTGATTTAAAATGGATTTAGAATCACCAACGGATGAAAAGTTTTGCCCTTTTATTTCGTATGATGAATTACCATCAAAAGAAACAGAAATATTATGATTTTCAAGTAATGAATTAACGTAACTTATAGCCTGCTGTTGATTTGTGAGCATAGTTAACTTTACTAATGCAGAACTTGCCAAAGCTGAAAGTTCAGCTATTTGTTGTTCATTAAGTTCTTCTGCTTCTTCTACTGAATTGACATTTTGCTCACTGGTTAAATTAGAATTTTCCTGAATTTCGACTTCTTCAGTTATTTCTGCATTTGGAACTTCACTTTCTGTTTCGTTAACTAATGCAATCTCTTCACTAATTTCATCAGCAATTGGTGCATCATTAGCTGTTTCGCTAATAATAGCACTCTCCTCGCTAATTCCTTCTTCTGCTGGTACTTCATTTGGAGCAGCACTTACTGCTGCACTCTCCTCGCTTATTCCTTCTTCTGCTGGTACTTCATTTGGAGCAGCACTTACTGCTGCACTCTCTTCGCTTATTCCTTCTTCTGCTGGTACTTCATTTGGAGCAGCACTTACTGCTGCACTCTCCTCGCTTATTCCTTCTTCTGCTGGTACTTCATTTGGAGCAGCACTTACTGCTGCACTCTCCTCACTAATTCCTTCTTCTGCTGGTACTTCATTTGGAGCAGCACTTACTGCTGCACTCTCTTCGCTAATTCCTTCTTCTGCTGGTACTTCATTTGGAGCAGCACTTACTGCTGCACTCTCCTCGCTAATTCCTTCTTCTGCTGGTGCTTCATCTACTTTTACTGGTGGTTCAGTCTCACCAGATCCTTCTACTTTTATTTCCTTTTTAGATTCTTCAACATCTAAAACACCTTTTGCAATTTCTCCACTACTTCCATCAATAAAACCTACAGAAGGACTTGGAGTATAAATAGTATTATTCATCTCAGGAAAAGCGATATCAGGTGATGGTTCTTCATCATCGTGCTCTGCTCCCCCAGATTTACTTTTCTTTGAGTTTTTATTCACAAATTCATTTACATTATCTGAATCAATCTTTCCTAAATTGCTATGATATTTATCCCCATCAATAGAAAGAGCACCCATCTCATAAGAAGCCTCATATCTTAGTCCTCCTATGACTCCTCTTGAACGCTCAATAACTGTTGTTAACTTTAAATTCGGAATACTAATTCGATATATTTTATTCAATCCTTCAGCCAGTTGAAAAACTGTAGCAGCAATAGGAATAATTCGTTTATTTAAAAAAAAACGTAACTGTTGAACTGTACCTCTATCTGAAGGATCTTCCATGGCAACAAATATGGCAGAATTTTCTTCACCTAAGCCAAAACAACTATAGTGAACAGCGATATCAATAGGTATATAAGATTGATAAGATTCATTTAGTAATGCAATAGCCTGATCCCCTAAAGCATTAACTCTAAAATATCTTTGTAAATATTCTTGTATTTGCTCGGGTGAAGCTATATTTAAAGAACGCAATATACGAACAGGATTTTCTCCAAGTTCTTTGCAAGTTTTTCTTAAGGCTATGAGTTCTCCAGAAGACAGGTACCCATCTTGCTGCATAACCTGAAGCAAATCGTACATATGTCTTTCCCTAGACCTTAAGTTTCCTATGAATAAAAATGATTCTCTTGACTCATTCTACTATGATCTTAAGCTATTTTAGATTCTGGGGGAGTATCAGTTCCTTCCCAGATATGAAATTGACGATTTAATACAGGAATATTAATTATGAGCCGCTCCGATCTTGCTTCAGAAAGAAAAACTCAAATAATCAATGCTACCATTGAATGTATCACACGCTATGGCTACAGTAACTTTTCCATGCAAGATGTAGCAAGAGTTGCGGATGTTTCAAAAGGAATTATTCATTATTATTTTTTAAATAAAGAAGATTTAATGATGACTGTTCTTGACCATGTCAGTTCAGATATCGAAAATCTACTTCATTCAGGTGATATTAATTCAGATCCAATTACCAGACTTTCAAATGTTATTTGGATGTGTTCAAGTATAGTTCAAAATAAGCGTGAATATTATCGGATTAATATGGATTTCTGGACTCAAATTGATCAAAAAGAGAAAGTAAGGCAAGAAGTAGCAAGTCATTATGCTAAATTTAGAAATTCAATTGCAGTTATCATTCAACATGGAATTACCCAAGGAGTTTTTAGAAAAGGCGAAGCATTACAATTTGCTAGTATGATAATTGCAATGATCGATGGAATTGCTTTACAATGGCTTTTTGACGAAGGTGTCTTTAACTATGATGAAATTGTAAAAAACAGCGAAGAAGCAATTCTTAGTTTTTTAGTTGTTAAAAAATAATCTAGGATAAATATTTTGTTAAGTTATAAGCGGAAAGTAATATCATTTTTCATATTTATTACTATTTTTGAGTTGTTACTTTTTCGCTCATTCCTTTCAATAAATACATGCTTTGCCCAAGAATCCAATGAGTTAGATGTAAAAAATTTTACAATAATAACCCCCAAAGTAGCTGAAGGAATGATAGTTGCAGATATAGATTTTAGAGGAAATTCAAGAACAAGTGATGATGTGATTGAAAATAATTTAGAACTCGAAGAAAATGAACCTTTTACTTCTGAAAAATTAAGAATTTCAATGCAGAATTTAAAAAATTTGCAAGTATTTTCTAAAATAGATGTAACTTTATTTTTGGATGATAAAAACAGATTAATTATCCGTTTTGATATTGAAGAAAAGTGGACTTTATTACCTTATTTCTTAGCCGGATCTGGTGGTGGTACCTCTTATTTAGTTTTAGGACTTTATGAAACAAATTTTATAGGTAGATTATATACATTTAATTTTACATATGGTTGTAAAAACTCGAACTGTTCTACTTTTGTTTATTTTAGAAACCCGAGTGTTTTAGGTAGTCCTTTTAATATAGTAAGCTATTTGACTAAAGAGCATAATGTTTATCATGTTTATAATCATGATAGAGATATTCTTGGTACCTTTTCAAATCAAAGAGACATGATTAATTTATTTACAGATTTAAAAATTACACCTTCTTTTTTCATAGGACTTGGCTTTTTATATCTTAATAATTATATATCAGAAGATGGAATTACATCGTCTGATGCAGAAAACAATAAGAATCGAAAATATGATGTACCAGCTTCTACTTCATCACTAGCTCTTGAAACAAGATTAACTCTTGGAAAAATAAATTATGATGGATTAAAATCTGATGGCTTGAGTTATGTAACAATTATTGATTCCACTTTGCAAGGATATCCTAGCAAAGAAGATAATTATACTTCAGTCAATAGCACTCTTTTATATTATAAATCTAATTTTGATTTTGGAATTATTCCCCTACCAAAATACACGGTATTTGCTTTGCGTAGCAACATAAGCGCCACATCAAGCGATGTTACTTCTCAGCAATTTTTTGTTGGGGGGCTCGATAAATTAAGAGGTTTTTATGATGGAGAGTTTTCTGGAAAATACTCGTGGTTTAGTAATTTTGAACTTAGAGTACCAAGTTTAGTTACTGAATACATAGCTTTACAACATGCATTTTTCTCCGATGTAGGTTATGCGGCTGATACTTTTCCAGGTATTTTTAATAAATTTACTGGTGTAAGTGTGGGAACTGGAATTAGGATCTTACCCCTAAAAATTAATCGTGTAGCTTTACGATTTGATTATGCTTATACTTTAAATCCCTTTAATACATTTGGATTTAATTTTGGACTTCTCCAATTTTTCTAAGTATTTTTTATATTTAATTTCGTCTTAATACTAAAAATAACATCAATCTTAAAATGATTTTATTTTTAGTATTTTATAATAAAATACTAATATTATAAAAAAACTGACTAGAAAGAATATTTTTATTTTAATACAAAAAAGAAAAAATTGAAAACAAGCTTCATTTATAAAATGTCAAATTATTTTGGTAATCTATAAAAAATATTTCCATAACTTATAAACAACTAATTGAAATTAATATTTTTTTAGTTATAATTTTTTTTTAATCATTAAAATTTAATTTGGAGGAAAAAATGCTAATATCAAATTTTTGCAAAAAATCTATTATAACTTTTTTTGCAGCATTTTCTTTAACGTCTGTTGCAAAGGAAGAGAACCAAAATTTAATTTTAGAAAATTCTGTAAATAGTAATGAAATAGATTACAAAGATGGTATACTACCTTTTAAAAATTCAGCAAACTCAGTTGATTTAGGTATGGCTAATGTACCTGTAAGAGACATTGGTGCCTATGGTTACATTGTTGTATTTTCAACTGTTAGTGCCTTGAATGCAAAATTGAAATTACCTTATTTAATTGATGTGAATTGTACTAATGCTCTTTTAAACACTATATATCCTAACTCAGCGACTCCTGAAGAAACTTTAGACACATTAAAAGAATTTGGGATAGTTTTTGAACGAAAGAATTTAAAATGTGGTTTTACAATTAAAAAAGAAGAATATCTAAAAATTAGCAATAAAAATTATAAATCTCAAATTTCATATAAAAGTTATCCAAAGTTAAGTATAAATGAATTAAAATTAACATTAAAAAATGGTCATAGAGTACTAATAGGAACTTCTCTTCAAGATAATCTTGGCGATCCTATTTCAGTAAATGGCTTTAATTTAAAAGTCATTGGAAATTCTAAAATTTATGATGGTGGTTTATATGCTTGCCAGCAACCTCAAAGTAACGAAAATTATTGCTTAAATGGAAACTCTGGTACTTTATTAATCGCTATCGGATACGATGATAATCAACAGTTAATAAAGTTACGGAACTCTTGGGGAGTTAATGCTGGTGAAAATGGTGATTTCTATATGACTTATTCTTTTTATGAAAAAATGGCGAGTAACTCTGTAGTTATTAATTAAAACAATTATCAAACCCTCTATTTCAATTTTTAAAATAACTGTTTAACAATATAGTTTATCTAGAAAATTGACCTCACAGAAAAACTCTTTTCATAACAATTTTAATTTTTTAGAAATGCATGCAGATTTTAAGAAAATTATCGACGAAAATTTTTTGCCAAATTTATGATATCTTCCATTAAACAAAGTGGATTTGTCACTTTAAACCGCAACAAATCCACTCCTTTCAAGAAAAAACTTATCCAAGTAAACGCATTGCTGCGCCTGGGCTTTGGTTTGCTTGCGCAAGTACAGCCACACCACCTTGTTTAAGAATGTTAGATTGTGCCAATTTAGCAGTTTCTTCCGCAAAGTCTGTGTCACGGATACGGCTATTTGCTGCAGAGTAGTTTTCAGATTGCACTGATAAGTTAGAAATAGTGGAGTATAAGCGGTTTTGTAACGCACCCATATCTGCACGGAATTCAGAAACTTTTGAAATAGCATCATCAATTTTATTTATTGATGCTTGTGCACGCATTTTTGATCCATTCATATTATCCGGATCTTCCATAAATACACCAGTAGAATTGTAAGATTCATCACTTGCTCTACCAAGGCCTAAACCTAAAGTACTGGTATTAATCTTATCAAAGTTCAAGCGAATAATGTTCACTGGGTTACGAGCGAACTCTTCATTGAAGACATCGCCTTGGCCATCAAGTTTTCTTTCATTAATACCATCAGTTGCTGATGCCCAGTTTTTCCCAACTTGAACTTCTAGTGGAGGAATATTTGACTTTTTAGTCATTTCTTCAGGGAGATTTAATTGATCTTTATCTTCCACATTATCAATATTACTACCAGTTAAAAGTAATGTTCCGTTATATTCAGTAGAATTTGTAATACGATCAACTTCATCTTTCAGAGCATTAAATTCTTTATGAATAAATCCACGTTCTTTATTCCCGATGGTATCTGAAGCACCTTGCACTGCAAGCTCACGTAAACGAGAAAGAATGTTACCTATTTCATTCATTCCACCTTCCGCTGTTTGTAACAAAGAAATACCGTCACTCGCATTTCTTTTTGCCATATTTAAACCACGAATATCTGCTTTTAATTTTTCACTGATGGCAAGGCCAGCAGCGTCATCTGAAGCTTTGTTAATGCGATATCCAGAGCTTACTTTTTCAATGGATTCGTCATTTTGTTTAGTGGTAATACTCAAGGCTCTCTGAGCATTAAGGGATTGGATGTTGGTTTGTATGCGCAAACCCATAGCTGGTCTCCTCCATGAAACTCACCTCAAACCAAAACCACTTTGGTACAGGGTGTGGCCATCCTTGGCCAAACTAGTAAAAAATGTATCGTAGGCATTTTGCCATGCGTACATTTTGCATATCGGAAAAGTTTTTTTGGACTATAGGTAAATTTTTCTACTTAGTGGAATCTAAAAGTGCAGCAATAGAATGTGGGCAGATAGGATCAATCAATTTTTTGATGGCACGCGCAAGATTTCTAATTTCAAGCTGCGCTCCTTCATGGTCTCTTAATTTTATGAAATGCACTGCAGCTTCTAATGATGCTGTCCAAACTAAAGAATTTTTAAAACTAATTGGCATCACCATTCTTGCTTGTTCTTTACAAACACCTAATTCCAGTAATTGCTTGTATGCTGAATATCCATTTTCGATAGCAGACATATATATTTTTTGTGCTTCAGTATTTTTTTCAACAGCATCTCCTTCATTTGAAGCTTGTTTATTATTTGTATGCTGTTTGCGAAATAATTCAGGAATATGAAACTCAGGTTCAAATTCAACATATCTTCCAGACACTTCATTCCAAGTAGTTGCGGCTTCTTTAAACTCTCCACTTGTATAAGAACAACCAACTTGATGTTTATAAAGCTGCCTACATACAACCTCAGAAACACCTTCCAAGGTAAAAGAAAAAACCACATGCCGAAATGGACTCATGTGTTTATGCGCAGCTAAGTATTTTATTAATTTAATGTCTTTTTCATCTAACTCTGTTTTTCTTTTGCCAAAACTTACTCTTGCAGCATTCACTACAGATAGGTCATTTCCCATATAATCCGCAAGCGTTACCTTACCATCATCTACGTCAATCGTTTCACATAATTTATTCTGATTCATTGATTTTCCTCCAAATTGCCAAGATAGAAATATCTAGCTTTAGAAGAAAAAAATGCAGGAGTTCAGCCAAAAAAGCAACAGCAGAAATATTTGATTAAATATATAGCAATAAATAAACTTTTAAAGATAGTTTCTTTTGTTCTGTTAAGTAGGTACAAATAGTGGAAAAAAATTTATCTTCAGACATTGAGCTCTACAAAAAACTTAATGAAGAATTGTATAAAGGTTTTGAATTTTCAGAATTAAAAGATGAGTTTTCATATTTTTGGAAGAAGTGGACTGAAATTCATCTTCTTCAGTTAAAAGAAATAATAACAATTAGTTATCCAAATACTTATAATTTAATTGAAATAAAGAAACTCAATGAAAGCTTTATGCATAAAAGAATAGGTATGATTTCAGCATTTTTTCAAGGAATTAAAAAAAAACCTACATTGAAAAATGAATCAATTCTTTTCAAGCACATTTTAAACGAACACGATGAAAAATTTACAGCTATTCTTCAGCAAATTTTATCTAGACTATTAAGTGAGCTCAATAAACTGAACGTATATCGCAAAGCTACGAATGCATATTTATATTCTCAATATACTTTGGGAGGATAAACCAAAATGATGAAATGCTGTAACATAGAAAGTATCCTAACTGCAGCAAAAATATATGAACCCCAATTCTTTCTTGAGTATCTTGCAAGTGAGAAATTTGCATCAATCTTAAAAATTCAAGAACAACATGAAAAAACAGCTTTAACTAAAGCAAAAAAAGTGGCTTTTATTGCTCCCCAGCTACCCCACCCTTGTGAACTAGAAATTTGGAATCAATGTGTGAAAAAACTAGGTGTGGAAGGCTCTTTATACACTCACATAAGTGAGGAAAGAAATTTTATTCAATTTGCTAAATTACTACATAATTCTAATACACCTATATACTTAACATGTTACACATTAGATTCCATGAACGAAAACAAAACTTTTCTTTCTGGCTTAGAAAAAGAATTAGAAGATTTTCAACTTATAATTTCTTTAGGTGAAAACTCTCTAGCAAGTTATCAAGCAGCAAAAGTGAAACGCAGCCATTTATCACGGCTAGTGATTTGGCAAAATTCACCCCGTCCACCGCATGCAAATATAGGAGCCCGTTCACCTAACGGTTCACCACTCCCAAACATAGCAAGAGAAAGAACAGTAAGAAAAGAGGTGTTAAAAAACTCAGATATTGTTCTTTGTTTTGATAAAGACGGTGCAACATGGTCCTATTTAGAAGATGTCAGTTCCCAAAGAATTAGAAGAGTCTCTAGAGGAATCAATTCTCAGAGATATTCCTCAGAAATTTCTTCACTCCGAAGACTAGAATTGCGAGCCTCATTAGGATTACCGGAGACAGACTTTATCTTCTTTCACTTAGGACCTCTGGAAATTGAGTCTGGAGCCCTGGATTCGGTTTTTGCATTTAAAAATTTGTTGCAAAGCAATCCATTATTTCAAGGTAAAGCACGTTTGTGTTTTTGTGGGACAGGGTCAGCAGGAGCAGATATCAGACAAAGTATAGTTGAATTAGGCTTAGACGATCATGTTTATTTTTTAAACCCTAATGGAGAAGGTTTAAAAGAAATTCATGGAAATCAATTTTCAAGTATTATTGCTCTTTGCGATGCAGTGATTCATGCTCCAATAGCTCCAGTGAATGGAAATGCAACAAAACACTTAGATAGTACATATGATGTTATGTGTGCTTTGGCTTCAGATATTATCATTATTTCTAACGGTAATAACTGGATAGGTGAATGGGTTAGCAGATTTTATAAGACTTTTTCTGCAGGAAGCATTCATAGCTTAGCCCGTTTAATGCAAGAAACTATTGAAAAACAAGATAAAGTGACTAATGTTAAAAATGCTATAAAAAAGGCTTTACTTAATGAATTCCCGTTTGAAAAAAATTGTAATGAAATATCAGAGATATTTAAATCATTGATTATTACTTTACCAACCGTCGAAATAGAAAATACAAGTAAACTTATTGCTCAAATTGAAGAAATGGTCTTAGCAAAACAATATATAGATGCTATTAATCTAATTTCTCAAGCATTCCAGAAGACAAATCTATCAGTAATTCAACAAGCAAATTTATTCAGATTAATAGGAGATTGTTTTACAAAATTAGGCGATTTAGATAATGGAGTATCTAACTATTCTAAAGCTCTTGAGCTTGATCCATACTGTGCTAAATGCTTTATTGGTCTAGGAACAATTGCATTACAACGAAACAACTACAATATTGCAGTCCCTCAATTTCAAAAAGCTGTTAGTTTAGCTCCAAACGATGACATGGCAAGTTTAGGCTTAGGTTTGGCATTTGAAGGTTTAAATGAGTTAAAACAAGCATTATCTTGGACAGTTAGAGCTTGTCACTTAAAAGCTGATAATACCGTTGCTATCTTTAATTTAGTGAAGTTATCTTTTGAAATGGAACAATTTGTTGATGCTGAAAGAGTATTAATTCGTTACTTAGGTTTACATCCTAACGATGTAAATATGATTTATACACTAGGAACAATTGAATTAAAGACTGGTAAAAACGATATTGCTCTTCAATTAATGGAAAATATTTTAACACTCGATCCAATGAATAGCAGAGCACATAGCTTAATTCAACAAATCCAAAAGCAAGATTCAGTGAAAAAACCAGCTTAGTAATATTTAATACTTAAGTTGTCTTTGGAAGGAGAGGTTTTATGGCAGATGTTAGAGTAAATGGAAAAAGAGTTCCGCCACTTCAAAGCATTGATAATATTTCAAATTTAATAAGTAAACTCGAATCAATTGCAGTGAAAAACAACAGTGCTTTAACCTCTATAATTGTAAATAATAGTGCGATAGACATTGATAACCCAGAATATCATCGCTTGAAATTAGAGACAGAAGATACCGTGGAAGTAAAAATAGATTCCCCAGAGCAGCTTTCTTATGAAAGTTTGCAAGTAGCTCTTGATATGGCAGGTCTTCTAATATTTGATCTAAAAGTAGTTGCTGTAAGACTGTGGGAAGCTGGAAAAAATTATGAAAAAAGCTTAGAAACTCTTTTAAATGATTGTAATCTATTTCTTTCTTTGGGTGCCAGACCTATCTATCTATTAAATAAAGATCCTCACAATATTGAAGAAGAAGCTAAAGATTGTCTAAAAGAATTAGATCTCATTGCCAATCATGTAGAAGATGCTACATTATTAGCTGTGCATGATAGTCCAAAAGAAGCATGTTATGTATTAGTTGGTATGGTAAAACCTGCTTTAGAACGCTGGATTGGGTTGAGTGCAAAATTTGCTCAAATCCTAGATATTAATACAGTCTCAAATAATCTGATTATATCTTAACTATTTATCCCTTTAAAAGACAAATAATATAAATAAAGCTTGCCTATAAAAAACACTTGAGATATCAAAAAGGCATTGTTACGTTACTTTTTGATTAAGGTCCGTATACATTTATTCGTTTAGTTTTTTGAATGGGAGCTACTACTAATGGCAAGCAAAGAAAGAATTGATAAACAACATCGTTACCCTTGGGCAGTGATTGAAACTGCTGTTCAGCTTTATTTTCAACAAAATATGACATTTCGTTCCGTTTCCGAAAAAATGCTAGCACATGGCGTTGAAGTATCACATAAAACTGTCTATGAATGGGTTCAAAAATTTGGTGATAATGTTGATAAAAAATCACGTAAACGTATTCCAAGCTATGAAGTTGAAGAATCATATGTAAAATGCAATGGAGATTGGAAATACATGTATCGTGCATGCGATCGCCAAGATTCTACTTTAAGCATTTGTATGCGTGATAAGAAAAATCTTGCTTCTGCTAAATCTTTCTTTAAAAAGAACTTAGAAAATAACTAATTCTTTAACTTTTGTTTTCTTTAAGTGATTTAACAGCCATAGAAAATTCTATGGCTTTTTTTTTGGCAAAATTCCTAGTAGATAAATTTGACAAAATATAATATTAGAATTATTCTAAATTTGTTATTTGTTAATTTTATTCTATTTTAAGGAGTACTTTATGTCTCGTTTACTAAGTATTGCACAAAGATTCCCCGACTTTAGCGTTTCTGCAGTTGTTTCGCTTGAAAAAGGTAAAGAATTCAACACTATCAATTTAGCTTCAACGCTTGGAAAGTGGTCTGTTTTTTTCTTTTGGCCTATGGATTTTACTTTTGTTTGTCCAACAGAAATTGCTGAATTTAACCAAGCAAATAAAAAATTCTTGGATAGAGATGCGCAGCTTTATGGAGTTAGCACTGATAGCCAATTTGTGCATTTAGCATGGCGTCAACATCATCCAGATTTAATAAATCTTCAATTTCCAATGCTTGCTGATAATAAAAAAGAACTTAGTGAAGCTTTAGGAGTACTTCATCCAAGTGAAAAAGTTCCTTTAAGAGCAACTTATATCGTTGATCCTACTGGAATCATTAGATGGGTAAGCGTCAATGATTTATCTGTTGGAAGAAATGTAAATGAAGTCCTACGTACTTTAGATGCTTTACAAACAGATGAACTCTGTCCATGCAATTGGGAAAAAGGTCAAGACACTATTAAGTTAAGTTAATCATAAAATTAAAAAAAAAGAAAGTTAAAATGATGGAAAATTTAGAATATTTAAATACATTTATTGATAAATATACTGAAAATTTAGAAGGGACAATCCCAAAGGATTTAAAATTAAATTTTACTAAACTTTTATCAACCGAAGATTTAAACACAGAAGAAAAGTTACTTTTACTTATTTGTATTAGCAAAACATTAGACTTTCAAGAACTCTATCACTCTGTATTAGAAGTTGCTAATTTAAGCAAAATAGCTCATTCTTCTATAAATGAAGCTAAACAGATCCCTGCTATAATGGGAATGCTAAATACATATTATAAGTTTAAATTTTTTAGTGAAAAAAATCCTCAGAGTAACAATATAAATTATGGTGCACCAAATTTAAGAATGCAAAGTTTGATGAATCCAAATATGCCGAAAGAAACCTTTGAGCTTTTATCAATTGCTGTTAGTATTCTTAATAGCTGTGAAAAATGTGTTATTGCGCATGAAAAAGCTTTGTTAGAATTATCTGTTCCTGCGCAAAAAATTCATGCAACTATGAAGTTTGCAGCAGTTACTAAAGGTCTAAGTTGCTTATAAAAAGCAAAAAGGTGGTTCAATAAAGTGATAGATAAAGCACATTTTATTTATGTCATCATTATCGGCACCTCCGTTACCTTTTTAGCTTCCTGTATTGGAGCATTACCCATCTTCTTTTCCAAAAATATTTCTTTAAAAATTCGAAATATTTTAATGGGAGTTAGTGCTGGAGTAATGTTAGGTGCCGTTTGTTTTTCTCTTATAAATCCAGCTATTAATCTTACTGAAATAAAATTTAATAACAAAATAATAGTAGCTGGGTATATTTCTTTATTCATTTTAATTGGTAGTTTTTTTATCAGTTACTTAAATGAAAAAATACCCCATGAACATTTTTTAAAAGGTAAAGAAGGAAAAGACATAAAGTCTTTAAAACGTATTTGGTTATTTGTACTAGCAATAACAATCCATAATTTCCCTGAAGGGATGGCCGTTGGAGTCGGTCTTGGGAGTGGAGAATTAAAAATAGCTTTACCAATAATTGTAGGAATAGCTTTACAAGATCTTCCAGAAGGTCTTGTTGTTGCATTATCCTTAAAAGCTTATGGATATTCTAATAAATATGCTATTACTGCTACCCTTCTTTCCGGCCTTGCCGAATCATTAGGTGCATTAATTGGTTGTATCACAACCTCTTTATCTACAGCTTTATTGCCAGCTAGTTTAGCTTTTTGTGCTGGTGCCATGCTTTATGTCATCTGTGGAGAAATGATTCCTGAACTCCATAAAGAAGAAATAAACAGTGCCAAAGCGACAACAGGATTTATCTTTGGATTTATTTTAATGCTTTTTCTTGATGTTGGCTTAAGTTGGTAACTATTTTATTTTTTTTATTTTTTTTCTCTTTTTAATTTTAAAGCTTGTACATTGAAATATTTTTATCTATGAGAAACTGACCGTGTAAACAAACATAAATATCCGGAGGTTTGTATCATGATTGAACGTTATTCTCGCCCCGAAATGAAAGCTTTATGGACAGAAGATGCCAAGTATGCCTCATGGGCAGAAGTAGAAAAAGCACATTTATCTACTTTGATTGATTCTGGAGAGGCGCCCCAAGAAGTCATTTCTATCTTTGAAAAGGCTTTAAGAAACAAAAGTCCAGATGACTTTCTAAAGCGAGAGCAAGAAACGGGTCACGATGTCATTGCCTTTGTAGCAGAAGTCGGAGACGCTATGGGTGACAAAGGTCACTTTTTACATAAAGGTTTAACTAGCTCCGACGTCTTAGATACCAGCCTTTCCCTTCGCATCCGTTCTTCACTTTCAATCCTTACAAAAACTATCCAAAAAATCAGAGAAAATTTAGCTGCTAAATCATTTGAACATTCTAAAACAGTTTGTATTGGTAGAACACACGGTATTCATGCAGAACCTATGAGTTTTGGTCAGGTGCTAAGTAGCCATTTTGCTGAATTTCAAAGAGCCCATTTAGAAATTTTACAAGCTCAAAAAATTATGTCCTTTGGGAAACTTTCCGGAGCTGTAGGTACATATTCCCAAATGTCTCCTAAATTTGAGGCAGCAGTATTAACAAAATTAAATTTAGAACCAGAATACGTTGCTACCCAGGTTATCCCAAGGGACAGAATTGTTACAGTAGCTAATGCTATTTTATCTGCCACAAATGCAGTTGAGCGCTTTGCAGTAAATATGCGCCACTGGGCTAGAACGGAACTTGGTGAGGTATTGGAGCCCTTTGGCAAAAAGCAAAAAGGAAGCTCTGCAATGCCACATAAGAAAAATCCAATATTAGCTGAAAATTTATGCGGATTAGCAAGATCTATTCGGGGTTATGTAGGAATGCTCTCTGAAAATGTTGCATTATGGCATGAAAGAGATATTTCTCACAGTAGTGTTGAGCGAATTGCCTTGCCAGATATTTTTGTTACAGCTGACTTTATGCTTGCACGTTGTGCATCTTTAATTGAAGGAATGCAAATTCGACCTGAAGCTATGTTAGCTAATTTATGGAAATCTGGTGGATTATGGGCAAGCCAAAGTGTTTTAACTGCTTTGGTCTCTAGTGGAATGAACAGAACTGAAGCATACGAATTTGTTCAAGCAATAGCTTTAAATATTTCTGCTAAAGTTTCTACTGTTGGTGTTGAACAAAAACAATTTTTACACGATCTCCTGCAAAATAAAAAAGTGACTGAAATTGTTGGCAATAATACTTTAAGTACCCTATTTGATACAGAAAGATATTTAATAACAGTTCCTGTTACTTTTAAACGCGTTTTTGGTATTACACCTGAAGAATTCGCACGCAAAAATAATTTATCAAATGACATGAAAATCCCAGCATTACAAAAAGTTATTAAAGTAACTGTAGAACTCCTCCCAGATGTTCTTGACACAGAGGCTAAAACAATTGCAAACGATATGAGGTCTTCTGGAACAGACGTGCTCGATATGCGCCAACAGAAATCATTTTTTGTTCGTCTTCCTGGTCACTCTTCTCCAGAAAATATTAACTCATATACGCAAGAAGTTTTATACAACCCTGTGATTGAGCAGTATAAGATTGAGGTTGTCCAATGAAGAAAAAAACTTTAGTACCAGTTTTCCCAGGTACAAACTGTGAAAAAGAATCCTTATTATGGATTGCAAATAATTTAGAAACTAATGCTGAATATCTAGATTTAGAAAGACATAGTCATTTAAAAAAAGATGATATTGATTTTATTTTTATTCCTGGTGGTTTTAGTTTTGGCGATTATTTGCGTGCAGGTGCTTTAGCAGCCAGAACAAAAGAAATGGCTTTTGTAAAAGAAAAAGCTTTGGAAAATATTCCTATTCTAGGAATTTGCAATGGCTTTCAAATTTTATGCGAAAGTGGCCTTTTACCAGGTGCGTTGATTAAAAATATTACGCGCCAACATCATCATTTTCCTGTTTCAATAAGAATAGATACCTGTTTCTTAGATGAATCAAATCAAGCAAAAAAGTCACTTTGGATTCCTAAGTTTAGAGGACAAGCTTTAGAAAATGTGAACAGAATTTTTGGCAAAGAAATTTTCATACCTATGTCATGTGGTATGGGTAACTGGTTGCCACCATCTGCTGAAAAAGATAAAAATTTAGCTGAGAAAAATGCAGTTGTTTATTATAACTTTAATGAAAATGGAAGTTATAAATCAATCGCAGGATTAACAAATGAAAGTGGTACCATTTTTGGTATGATGCCACATCCTGAGCGTGCTTCTGAAGAGATTTTAGGTGGAAATGAAGGCTTAATTTTTCTTTTAGGAATTTCACAAACAAAAAATATAGCTATAAAGCAAGGAAGTCCACTTGCTTTGTTTGTAGAACAACTGACTCAAGGAGAAAATTATGTTTGATTCAAACCTCCTAACAGCTGAATTTATCAATCAAGCACAGCAATTTGGTTTAAATAAAGAAGAGTTAATAAATTTCTGCACCAAATTAAATAGAATACCTAGTCATGAAGAATTAGCAGTTTGTGGTGCTCTTTGGAGCGAACATTGCTCTTATAAATCCTCAAGAGTTCACTTGAAAAGATTTCATACAGAAGAGCCATGGGTTATCCAGGGACCTGGTGAAAATGCAGGTGTAATAGCAATAAACAAAAATTATGGGATTGCTTTTAAAATGGAATCTCATAATCACCCTAGTTACCTAGAACCTTACCAAGGTGCTGCAACAGGTGTAGGCGGTATTTTGCGTGATGTGTTTTGTATGGGCGCATATCCAATCGCAAGTTTAAATTGTTTGCGTTTTGGTGAAGGAACATGGAATGCAAAATTAATTCGCGATACTGTAAGAGGAATTGGTGACTATGGAAACTCGGTTGGGGTTCCTACAGTAACAGGTGATATCAGTTTTCATAATAAATATAGTAAAAATATATTGGTAAATGCTTTTAACGCTGGATTAATTCATAAAGATAAAATTTTTAAAGGAATTCTTTCTGAAGAAACAACAGGTAAAGTAGCAAATACAGAGAATGTAATAGTAAATCAAAAAGTAAATAGTGAATTACAAAATTTATTATTTCCTGAATCCGAAAACGTATTAATATACTTTGGTTCTGCTACAGGTCGTGATGGTGTTCATGGTGCAACAATGAGCAGTTCTGAGTTCTCTTCTACAGGCAACACATTAAAACCAACAGTACAAGTTGGTGATCCTTTTGCTGAAAAAGTTTTACTAGAAGCTACTCTATCATTAATTGAAAAGAAACTTACAATTGGCTTGCAAGATATGGGAGCAGCTGGTTTGACTTCAAGCTCAGTTGAAATGGCAGGTAGATCAGGATGTGGTGTTGCAATTGATTTAAATAAAGTTCCACAACGAGCTAGCAATATGCAAGCTTGGGAAATATTATTAAGTGAATCACAAGAAAGAATGCTCTGTGCTGTTAAACCTAATAACGTTTCTGCAGTTCTAGCAGAGTTAGAAAAATTTAATATTACATACGCTGAAATTGGGAAGGTTAATTCTACTGGTTTATTCACATGCATTTTTGATAACACAATTGTTACGGCAACTCCTGTCCCTATTTTGGTAGAAGAAACTCCTAAATACAATTGGCCCGTCCAAGCTAGAGAAGAATATTTACACAATAATAAATCAATAAAAAATGAAGCAAATGAAAATAACTGGCAGCAAAATAATACTTCAGACAAATTAAGTTTGTCTTTATCTTTAATAAATTCTGAAATTCATCAAGATATTCTTGCAGATATTCAATTAGAAAACTTAATTGAACGTTATCCAAATTTAATTGCCAAACTTTTTGCACATCCAATGAATGCAAATAGGTCTCCAGTATTCCATAATTATTGTTCAACTGTGCAAGGAAATACAGTAGCTGCTTGTGGTTCTTTACAAACAGCTTCAGCGGGTGTTGTGCGCTTACCAGAATATGCACAAGAATTCGATGCAAATGGGAAAATGACTACAACTGGAATTGCCATTGCAGGTGGATGTGAAGAACGTTGGGTAGAGTTAGATCCTTATCAAGGTTCTGCATTAACTGCTTTAAAAATAGCTAGAAAATTAGTTGCAACTGGTGCAGTTCCTCTCGCTATGACGGATTGTTTAAATTTCGGTAGCCCAAAATCTCCAGACGTTATGCGACAATTTTCTGATGCTATTGATGGTATAAATTTAATTGCAAAAGAAATGCATATTCCAATAGTAAGTGGAAATGTAAGTTTGAATAATCAAACTGAAGGAAAGCCAATTCCTCCTACACCTATGTTAGGAATGGTTGGAAGAGTTGATGATGTCTCTAAAGTACCATTGGATAGATTACCTTTAAAATATTTTTCTAAATCTAAGGAAAAGTCTATAATTTTATATCATATTTCTTTATCTAACTCTGTTGAAAATTCAAGTTACCTTGCTTCACAAACAGCATGGATATTGGGTGGTGAAAATTCTGATTGTCCAAAAGTAAATCTCAGTAATGAAAAAGTTATTTGGAATTTTATCCTAAAAACAATCCAAAATAAATCTCCTATAATTTCTAAACCAATTGGACATGGTGGAATTCTTGGGAGCTTGATTTCAATTGGTTTAAATTCAAATTGTTTAATTGAATTAGAAAAGACAATATGGAAAAAATCTGCGAAAGAATTATTTGCTGAAGGCAATATGGGTTTTATTTTAGGATTCAATTCAGAAGAAAATTTTGAAACTGTTCTAAATTCATCTATTTATCCTGATTTGGTGATTTCTAAAATAGGAGAACTTAAAGGTTTAGATTCTAAAATTAGTATGCCATTATACGATCACAATTTAGTCTATTCAGATTTTTCTTCTTCATTAAAAAAATATTTTGATACACTTTCATGTGCTGATAAGGAAACAAAATAATGTGCGGAGTTTTTGGAGTAACAAATACTGAAAATGCTTCAAAAATTGCATATCTTGGACTTTTTGCTCTACAGCATAGAGGCCAAGAAAGCGCTGGCATTTCCTCAACTAATTCGTCTGAAATTATTAGTCATAAAAATTCAGGCTTAGTTATAGATGTTTTTAAAGAAACAGATTTAAGTAAACTTAAAGGCAATCATGCTATTGGACATGTTCGCTACAGTACTGCTGGTGGAAATTCAGATGCAAATATTCAGCCTTTAACTGCACGTATTGGTGGAGTTCCAGTCTCTTTATCACATAATGGAAATATTGTTAATTCAGAAGAAATGCGGCAATTTTTAGAATCCTCTGGAGCTATTTTACAAGCAACCTCTGATACAGAACTCATCCTGCACCTCATGGCGAGAAGTAATAAAAAAGAATTTATAGCTAAACTTACTCACGCATTTGAAGAATTATTTGGTGCTTTTTCTTTATTACTACTTACTCCAACGCATTTATATGCCGTTGTCGATGCCTGTGGCTACAGACCATTATCTTTAGGTTTATTAAAAAATGAGAGTAAAATTCCTAGCTGGGTTCTTGCCAGTGAAACCTGTGCGATGGATTTAGTTGGTGCCGAATTTATTCGCGACATTTCACCAGGAGAAATATTAAGTATAGAGCTTGCTACTGGGAAAATTGAAAGCGTATTTTTTAACTTAACAACTCAACAAAGCAAAAGTTTACAACAGGCAAAATGCATTTTTGAACATGTATATTTTGCGCGTCCTGATAGCCTTGTGTGGAATATGCTAGCCAATGACACCCGTTTTGCTATGGGAGAAGAACTCGCCAAAAATAATCCGGTTGAAGCTGATATGGTAATAGCAGTTCCTGATAGTGGCGTACCTATGGCGATGGGTTATGCGCACGCTTCAGGTGTTCCCTATAAAATTGGTTTAATTAGAAATCACTATGTTGGGAGAACTTTCATAGAACCTACACAAAATGTTCGGAATTTTAAAGTTCGATTAAAATTAAATCCCGTTCGCGAAACTATCAAAGGTAAAAAGATTATCGTTATAGATGATAGTATTGTACGAGGAACCACCTCCCAAAAAATTGTTGAATTATTACGTGAAGCCGGTGCAAAAGAAGTGCATATGCGAATCGCATCTCCTCCAGTCAAGTTCCCTTGCTTTTACGGCATTGATACTCCAAAAAGACAAGATTTACTTGCACAAGTGATGACTGCTAATGAAATGAATGATTATTTAAAATCCGATACTTTATCTTTTCTTTCAGAAAAACAACTCTTAAAAGTGATGCAAAAATTTCAAAAAAATACTGCAAATGAAAATTCTTTCCAAGAAAATGGGGGCTGGTGTACAGCTTGCTTTACAGGGAATTATCAAGATGAAATTGCACAACAAAAAGGGTGTGGCTTTATAAAGGAATTAAAAAATGTTTAAAAATCCAATTGTTTCCATTATAATGGGAAGTCAATCTGACTATGAAACTCTTAAATATAGTGAAAACATTTGTGAAGAATTTGATATTCCATATGAAATTCAAGTTATTAGTGCGCATCGAACACCAAAACTTATGTATGAATATGCTGAACAAGTCAAAGCAAAAGGCATTAAAGTAATCATTGCTGGGGCGGGTGGAGCAGCGCATTTGCCTGGTATGGTGAGTGCGTTGACTTTAGTTCCAGTTCTCGCCGTTCCTGTCCAATCAAAAGCGTTAAATGGCCTGGATAGCTTACTATCTATTGTGCAAATGCCTGGAGGAATACCAACAGCTACTTTTGCCATTGGACAAGCAGGCGCAACAAATGCAGCCCTTTTTGCTTTGCAAATTTTAGCTATGGAAAATGATGCTTTATGTAAAAAATTAGAACTCTGGCGTTCAGAAAAAAGTATGAATGCTTTAGAAGGTAACCGTGTAGTACAAGAAAAAACTCGAAAAAACCAAGGAAAAAAAGAAAAATGAGAACCATAGGGATTTTAGGAGGAGGGCAATTAGGCGGTATGCTTTCCGAAGCATTATACAATTATGGTGCTAAAATTGTTTTTTATGACCCAGATCCCCTTTCTCCTTCGTTTCATAAATCTGCAAACCATTATCAAGGTGATTGGAATGATGCAGCTAAACTGGAAGATTTTTTTCGCCAATGTGATTTAGTGACCTATGAATTTGAAAATGTTGCGACAGACCTTCTGAATTATTTGATTGATAAAACAAAAAAACCATTATTTCCTGCTGAAAATGTTCTTAAAATCACACAAAATAGAATTTCTGAAAAATCCTTTTTAAAACAAAACAACTTGCCAGTTTGTAAATTTATTGCATGCACAAATTTAGCTGAGCTCACTTCAAATGCAAAGGAGTTTCCTTTTCCTTTTATTATTAAAACTGCTTTTGGTGGTTATGATGGAAAAGGCCAGTGGGTCATTCAAAATCAAAGTGAATTAGAAAAAAGTCTTGCCGAAATTTCCTTGTTGGGTAATTCAACTTTTATTATAGAAGAAAAAATTGATATATTTTCTGAAGCTAGTTGTATTGTTGCCCGCAATAAAAAAAATGAAATTGAATGCCTTCCTATATTTGATAATATTCATAAAAATCAAATATTGTATCAAACTAACCTTCCCTCTCAATTACCTACTATTGTGCAAAAAAAACTCCAAGATATTGCTATTGAAGCTACTGAAAAGTTAGATGTCATTGGGTTATTAACTACTGAGTTTTTTATTTCAAAGCAAAAAAATGCCAATACAAATCAGGATTTTGAAGTAGATGAATTTCAAATATATATAAATGAATTTGCACCTCGACCACATAATTCTGGACATATTTCTCGAGTTGCCTGTTCTATAAACCAGTATGATTTATTTGCGAGAGTATTATTAGACTTACCATTACATACACCTAAATTATATCCAGGATACTTTTGTATGGGTAACTTGTTAGGTTCTACTTGGATAAAACAAAAGCAAGGAAAAAACCTAAATTTAAGTTGCTGGAAAGATCATCCTAATATTGTTTCTTTAACTTTATATGGAAAAGAATCTCCAACTGAACAGAGAAAAATGGGACATTTTGTTTGTCATGCTGATAATATTCATGATTGTAATAAATTTTCTGAAAATTTTAGAAAGGATTTAAATGAATCCGATTAATACAAAAATGTGTTTAGGAATAGATCCAAATCCTACTGGAAAAGATTTTGAATCCTTTAAAGATTCTGTCTATAAACATATGGAAATACTTAGTTTTAGCTGTGGAAAATTAAATAATTATATTATAAAACCACAACTTGCTTATTTTTTATTGCATGGTAGCAAAGGATTATTATTGCTGGAAGAATTAGTAGCTAAATTTCAGAAAGATTATACAATAATACTTGATGGAAAATTTAATGATATTTCCACTACTTTAAAAGCTTATTTAGACTTTGCTTTTGTAACCTTAGGTGTTCATGGAATAACTATCAGTCCTTTTTTAGGTGAAAAATCCATAGAAATTGCTGTTGAGCAGTGTGTTGAACACGTAGGTAAAAAAGGAAGAGTGTACGTTCTATGTGCTACAAGCGAAAATAGTCACTCTGATTTATCGTATATTCAAGATAATTGGAGAAATATAGTAACTTCTTGTAAAAAAGTCCAAGAAAATATTTTAGCAAATGATCCAATGTATTCGCAAGTAACAGGAGTAGTTATTGCTGCGAATAGAGAAGAAATTTTGTTTTCTCAAGAATTTATAACTAGTCAATTGAGTGCTTTGTGTCCAGGAATAGGAGCTCAAGGTGCGGATTGGAACGTTATTTCTAAAAGTAAAAAAATATCTAATGAAATGATTTTCCCATTCAGTAGAGCTATATTTTCTGGTGGTAATATTGAAATAGAACAAATGTATGAAAATATAGTCAATATTAATAAATATTTTCAAGGATCTTAACATGACATTAATTCAAAATATTTATATTGGAAAAGTTCGAAATAGTATATCTTTAGCAAATAAGTTAAGAATTCTTCAGACAAGCAATAGAATATCTGCTTTTGACTTTATTTTTCCATTTGAAATAAATAATAAAGCTGAAATTTTACAAGCAATTTCGACCTGGTACTTTAAAAAGACAAACCATATTATTGAAAATCATTTAATTGGATCTCTTGATACAACACATGTTTTAGTAAAAGAAGCCAATGTTTTTCCTATTGAAATTGTTGTGAGAGGTTATTTATCGGGAAGTTTATGGCGTTTATATAAAGAAAAAGGCCCACAAGAAATTAATCATCAATACGGTATTCTGCTCCCAAATGGAATGCAACAAAACCAAAAATTTCCTGAACCAATAATCACACCAACTACTAAAGCAGAAATGGGACACGATATGCCTATTACTGCAGAAATAGCTAAAAACTTAATTGGTGCAGATAAATGGAATTTTATTGCAAAAAAATCTATAGAATTATTTCAATTTGGAACACAAGAAGCTCTCGCTAAAAATCTCATTCTTGTAGATACAAAATACGAAATGGGAGAATACGATGGTAGAATAATACTTGTAGATGAAGTGCACACACCTGATTCTTCAAGATATTGGATTGCAGATAATTTAGATTTATCTAACCCAAAACAAATGTCAAAAGAATTCCTTCGTGAAGAATTAATAAAACTTTTTGGAAATCCTGAAAATATCAAAGATAATCCTGCCAATCATCCATTTTTTAAAGATGAAAAAATAGTTCATGATCTGATTGAAAAAGTAACTATTAGGTACCAAGAATTGTATCAAACTTTCATTGGCTCAGAAAAAACTCCATTGCAAATTGCAAATGAGCAAAAAGTTGTTTGGCCTATATTCCCTGACACTTTTAAAGAAATTATCAATGCAGCAATCATGCCTAAAAATGTTTTAGTCATTGGAAATGGTGGTAGAGATTATTCTATTTATTCTTCATTTCAGAAACTGCCAGAAGTAAGTACTGTTTTCTGTGCTGCCGGAAAAAGGCTTTGGGATTCACCAAAATTTGCATCTTGTCCGGTTAGTAATGTTAATGAAATTGCTCAATTTGCCGCAAATCAAAAAGTGGGTCTTGTTATTGCTGGTCCTGAATTACCTATTGCAAATGGTATTGCTCCGGCCTGCGAAAAATTTAATATTCCAATTTTGGCACCATCTTTAGCGTGTGCATCTTTAGAAGCAAGCAAAATAATTTGTAAAGAAATAGTTGAAGCAGCTAATATAAAAACAGCTAAATCTAAAATTATTTCCTGGAAAAAATTGAAATTACTTCTTTTAAATTTCTTAGAAAACCCTAGTATTCCTGATTTTTCATTACCATGTGTTTTGAAGTATGATAGTCTGGCTGCTGGCAAAGGTGTTTTTGTTCTATCAAATCATGAAGATATAAAACAAGCTTTAGAGTCTATTGAAAGTAATTTACCTGAATGGGAAATTATGACAAAATCGGTAGAAGCTCCTACATACAGTAACAATAAAGGTGAACCCTATTTCTTAATAGAAGAAACGTTAATAGGAGAGGAGATTTCTGTAATTGCATTATGCAATAATGAACAATTTAGACTTTTACCAATAGCTAGAGACTATAAAAGACGTAACAATAATCAAACAGGTCCTAATACTGGTGGAATGGGTACAATAGCTCCTGTTGAACTATCTGATCGTATTATGACGCAAGTAAAAGAAACTTTTACAAAAATATTAAAAGAATTAAATCATAGAAAAACACCGTACTATGGATTTTTATTTGCTGGATTTATGCTTGATAAGGAACAAAATGCTTGGTTACTAGAATTTAATTGTCGTCTAGGTGATCCAGAAACTCAGGTTATTTTACCAGGATTACAAAGAGAATTTTATATTGAATTATATAGAACAGCAAAGAAACAAGCATTTTTATTTCCTGAAAAAAATGCAACTCCTTTTTTGAGTGATTCTTTAAAGAGAGTTTTTGTAGTGGGAGCTTCTCCTGAATATCCTGAAAACAGTGCTCCTAAAAGAAAAATAGTTTTTTCTGAAAACCTTTCAAAAGAATGTCAATTTATTCCAACTGCAATTGAACCAGATCAATCTACAAGTGGCGGAAGGGCTTTTGGCCTTTTAAGTTCAGGTAAAAGTATACCAATTGCACGAAAAAATATTTACTCACAAATTGAAAAAATTAAACTAAAAAATATAGATAATTCTTTAGTTAATCCGCATTATAGAACGGATATTGGTCAAGAGTTTGAATAAATGTGCAGCTTATATGAGTTGGATTAAAAATGATATTAGTACTAGCAAGTGGTAGTGGAACAAATTTTGCGGCTATTGCAAAAGAATTCAAAGATAAAGTATCTGGATTAATTTGTAATAATCCTGAAGCTAAAGTGATTGAAAAAGCACATAATCTAAACATAAATGTGCATGTCATAGCACATAAAAACTTTTCTTCAAGAGAAGAACATGAAAGAAAAATTATTGAATGTATTCGGAAATATCGTGAAGTTAAACTTATTGTTCTAGCTGGCTATATGCGAGTTTTAACTTCTACTTTTTTTTCTGAATTGCATGCTAATTTTATTCATTCTGCACCGCTTATTATAAATTTACACCCAGCTCCCCTTCAACTTTATAAAGGGGCACATGCCTATGAGTATGCGGTAAGTAATAAATTTTCACACTGGGGTTTAAGTGTCCACAAAGTTATTCCTGAATTAGATTCAGGTGAAATTTTAAATTTTATATCTTTTCCTTTGTTTCCTTATGAAAATGTTCAAGATTTAATTAAAAGAGTACGCCCTTTGGAACATCAAATTCTCATAGATACCATCCACTCAATCTTAGGAGATAAATAGCAATGACAAGTAAAGAATACGAAAAAGCAGGTGTGAGTATTCATGCAGGAGAATCTCTTGTTGATAAAATTAAGAAAATTAATCCAAATATTGGTGGATTTGCAGGTCTTTATCAACTTGATGCGGATAGATTTTTAGTCGCATGTACGGATGGCGTGGGAACAAAATTAGAACTTGGAATAAAAATGCAACGCTATGAATACTTAGGTCAAGATCTCGTAGCAATGAGCTTAAACGATTTAATTGTTTGTGGTGCCAGACCTCTATTTTTCTTAGATTATTATGCTACTGGAAAGCTTGATGTAGATGTTGCTCACAGAGTAATTAAAGGAATAGTTAAAGCTTGCCAAGAATGCAATTGCATTTTGCTAGGAGGTGAAACTGCAGAAATGCCAGGATTTTATGACAATAATAAATTTGATTTAGCTGGTTTTGCTGTTGGTGAAGTTTATCAAAAAGATCTAATTGATGGTAGAAAAATTGTTGCGGGAGACTGTTTAATAGGATTACCTAGCAGCGGCTTTCATGCAAATGGATATTCCCTAATTAGAAAAATTATGGGTGATCATAAACTTTCCTTAGAAACTCCTTTTGAAGGCAAAACATTAGGTGAATTTTTAACTGAACCAACTAAATTATATGTAAAAGAAATATTAAACCTAAAAACAATTGTTCCTATTAAAGCAATGGCACATATAACTGGTGGTGGACTCACAAATATTAGTAGAGTACTTCCAGAAAGATTTGTTTTTGATGCCGATAAAAGTAAAATACCTACTCCTCCAATAATGAAATTTTTTAAGGATCTTGGAAAAATTTCTGATGATGAAGCATACAATGTTTGGAATATGGGATTGGGTTTTTGTATTGTTGTTTCTCCTGAACATGTTCAGGCTGTAAAAAATACAATACCAAATTCATTTGAGTTTGGAAAAATTATTCCTCTTCATACAAAATAAACATTAAAAAATATCAAAAATTAATTTTATAATTTGTATTTTAAAATTAATTCATTTTTTATTTTATTAAATTCATTCAATAATTTAAAAATTTTAGTTACTTTTTACTTTAAAATAAAGTTTGCTTATTACTAAAACAAATGTTGTCAAGCTATCTTCTAAAGATTAAGATTGGAAAAATTATATATTCACCCTCTCTGGAATCAGGAAGATAAAAAACATGACCACTAAAATACGTCAGCCGAAAGGTATGTATGTCTTAGCGTTTACAGAAGTATTTGAAAGATTTAGCTATTACACTCTTTCTTTTTTGTTAGTTCTTTATGCATCTTCACCAATAAGTTCTGGAGGGCTTGGGTGGAGTAATGAAAGAGCGCTTGAATTAGTTGGTATTTACACTTTAGCTGCATACACCTTTCCTATTATTGGATCATATATAGCAGATGACTATATTGGAAAAGGAAAGGCAGTTATTTTTGGGGGCTTTACTATAATTTTAGGGCATTTTTTCATGCTTTTCTCAAAAAATGAGAGCATGTTTTATTTGGCTCTAAGCTGCGTTGCTCTTGGAACGGGTTTCTTTAAACCATGTATGCCCTCACTGCTCGGTGATTTGTATAAAACAAATGATAACCGAAGAGAATCTGGTTTTAATTGGTATTACTTAGGAATAAATATTGGTGCCATGGTAGCAGGGATAAGCGGTGGTCTTTTAACAAAAGAATTTGGGTATCCTATTGCTCTTGCTTCTGCTGGAGTAGGAATGACCTTGGGAATGTTAGTTTTCTTTTTAGGAAAAAAACATTTAGTTCTTGAATTTACTAAAAAGTCTAAACGAGTCAAAGAAGTGCAAAAAAAACATATGACCAAAATTCAAAAAAAGGCTCTTTATTGTTTAGTTCTAGCTTTTGTCTTTTTTGCAATTTGGACAACTGTATATAACCTTGCAGTTTCAGGAACTTTAAGTTTATATATTGAAAAATTCACCAACCGTACTATACTTAATTATGAGATACCTACAACTTTTTTTATGTCATTAGAAAGTTTTACAATTATCGTTGTTACACCAATCATTACTTTTACATTAGCTAAATTAGCACTTAAAAATAAATATCCCCACTTTTTTACTCAAATGAATTTTGCTGTCTTTGTTTCTGTTTTAGCCATATTTTATTTAACTTATTTGTCTTATATAGCTAAAGATATTTCTGATGGTGCACGACCTTTTGAACATTATCAAATTATGGCATTTATAATTTTACTTTCTATTAGCGAAACGATTATTTCTCCTGTGATGATGTCTGCTATAAGTATTATGGCTCCATTAAGATTTAAATCATTATTTCAGTCATTCTATTTAGCTTCTTTTGGACTGACGAGCTTATTAGCAGCAAAAATTGGCAGTCATTCTTTGCATGCTCCATTTGAAACTTTTATGATTGTGAGTATTGTCATATTAACTAGTGGCGTAGTTTATTTTATTGCTCGCCCAAAAATGATCAAAATTGCCAACGAGGCCGCTAAAGATCAAAAATAATAATTATTATAATATTATAGGAAGAAAATGTTCTCTTTAGACTTAAAAGATTTTTATTTACAACATGTTGTTACAACCTTTATTTTCTTCTTAACATTTCTGGGTCTTAGATATTTAGTCATCAAACAAATATCTAATTTAAAAATTTCTTCTGCTGAAACTAAAAGAAGTATTATTGTTAAAGTTAACAATTTATTTATAATTATTATATTTCTTTCTATCATTACAATATGGTCAGATGAAATAAAAACGATGGCACTCTCTTTTGTCGCCATTGCAGCAGCAGTAGCAATTGCTACCAAAGAGTTTATTTTATGCTTTATCGGTGGAATTTATTATTGGCTAGCAAAACCCTTTTCCGTTGGTGATAGAATTGAAATATTTTCATTTAGAGGCGAAGTAATTGATTTTAAATTTTTAAGTACAAAAATAATAGAAATCGGTCCTGGCAAAGATCATTCGCAATACACTGGAAGAATGCTCATCATTCCAAATAGCTTATTTCTAATTCATACGATAGCCAAAGAAAGCCATCATGAAAAATTTACTCTTTATTCTTTTATAGTTCCAATTGAAAACAATTCTAATTGGCAAATTGCTGAAAAAAATTTACTAACAGCTGCTCAAAATGCATGTAGAAACTTTTATGATGATGCCAAAGAATTTTATGCTAGTGAAGAACACTTTTTTGTCTTAGGTCCAGTAAATATTGAACCAAGAGTTCAAATAGTCATACACTCTCCAAAGCAAATAAATTTAATTGTGAGAATACCCTGCCCTTCATTACAAACTAATCAAATACAGCAAAATATCATACGCTACTATATGGAATTACAGACACAAAAAATTTCTGATACTTCAAATACCGAACACAGAGCAGGTGTTACTACTTTATAAATTCAGAAAATTTAAATGCAAATAATAAAATTATCTAAAAATGGTGAAACATTTTTTTTCGTAATATTTAAAACAATTTAACATCTATATTCTAATGTACATCTGTAACTGCTACTACTTTCTTTTTTAATTTAATCAAAAATAATGGAATGAAAGAAACAGAAAATATTATCATCATAATTCCAACTAACTGTAAGAAACTTAACATAAATATTTGCTGCTGTACTCTATGATAAATACTTGCAATACTAGCAGTCATATAATCTGTTAAACCAACTTGATTTGAAAATTTAGTTGCAAGACCATGGATATTTCCATTTAATTCAGTTGTCATATTTATATTTAAAGAACTTAGACTTGGTAATAATTCATTATAATTAATACTAAGCTTCCTTGCTAACATAGTATCAATCAGTGCGATACCCATACTTCCACCTATTTGCCTAAATAAATTTAAAAAGCCTGATACTTGTCCTAACTCATATCCTTTAAATTGGCTTAATATTGTGGAATTTATTGGCACAAATAAAAAAGCTAAAGCAATTCCACGAATAAATAACATATACAAAACAGATACTTTAGAGGTAAAAGATGAAAAAAACGTCATCATCAATAAAGAAAGTTCAACAAATACCAGACCAATAAAAATTAACCTACGGGGATCTGAAATTTTTTGAACTTGTTTTCCTATAAATGGCATACAAAAAGCCGTTAATATTGATCCTGGGATGAACATTGCGCCAACTTGTACAGCATCATAATTATATGCTCTATTCAAAAATACTGGTAAAATAAAAACAATTCCATACAAGTAAAATCCAAGACATGCCATAAGAGTAATACCACTAATGACAATTGGTTCTTTAAATAAATGAAGATTAAGTATTGGATTTTTAACTTTAAATTCCCAAAAAATAAAAGATATTATACTAATACAGGATACAATCGCACAGGTTAATATTATTTTAGAATCAAACCATTCATCAGCTTGACCTCTTTCCAGCATAAACTGTAAACAACCAATTCCCAAAACAAGTAAAATAAATCCTAGTATATCTAATCTAACTTTATTGTTACCTTGATTTTCTCTATTTTTTATGCAAACAAATCCAATTGCAAGCGTCAACAAACCTAAAGGTAAATTAATATTAAATATTGAACGCCATCCATAATTATCCGTAAGATATCCGCCCATTACTGGTCCTAAGGTAGGACCAATCATGACACTCATACCAAATATCGCTCCTGCAATTCCTGCTTTTTCTGGTGGAAATTGCTCATAAATCAAAGCTTGAGATGTAGGCAACAAAGCCCCTCCTGCAATTCCTTGTAATATTCTAAAAATGATTAAGGAAGTTAAATTAGGAGCTAGTCCACAAGCCACAGAAGTGAGTGTAAAAATAAAAATACAACTTAGATAGTATTGCCTTCTTCCAAAGCGCTCACCAAACCAAGCAGAAATAGGTAAAACAATAGCATTTGCAACAGTATAGCCAGTTATGACCATACTTACATCTTCTAATGTAGCACCTAAATTTCCCATCATGGTTGGTATAGCAACGTTAACAATTGATGTATCAATAATTTCTAGCAATGAGGCCATGATTGCAACAAAAATTATTAATTTTGAATTTGCATTCATATTGTTAATTCCGGTGTTTTTTTAATTTTACAAATGCTGATAAACCATTTTTTAATAATTCAATATCATTTTCTGACAATGAATTTAAATTTATTCTAACAGGAACTCTTTGCACAACTTTCGTAAAATTTCCTGTCGCATTGTCTGGCGGAAGTAAACTAAAAGTTGCACCAGTTGCAGAACTAATTGAAGATACATTTCCTTTATACTTTTTATTTGTATAAGCATCGACCTCAATATCAACTTCTTGCCCTAATTTTAAATATTCTATTTCTGTTTCTTTAAAATTTGCTGTGACCCATCTTTCATTAGTATCTACAAATCCAATTAATGACGTACCAAGCGAAGCTAACTGCCCTACTTCTGCAGATTTTTTTGATATAATTCCATTTGTTGGTGCTATAATTTTTGTACATTCTAAATTTAATTCAGCTTGAGAAATGATTGTTTCTAAACTTTCTTTTTGCGCGCGTAAATCTGATACATTAGCAAAATTTGTATCATATTGTTGTTTTGTAGAAGCTCCAGTATTAAAAAGACTTTCCGTTCGTTTAAAGATAGATTCAGCGTCTCTTAATTTTGCAGATAGTGAGGATAAATTATATTTTGCTTGTTTCAATGCATTAACATAATCTCTATCATCAATCTCAACTAAGATTTCACCTTTTTTTACTTTTTGACCTTGTATGACATTTACTTTAGTTATGTAACCACCAACTTTTGCTGATAATATTGTCGAATGTCCCTCAATTTGGGCATTATCTGTGGATAAATAAATATAATTATCATATATAAAATAGACAGCTAATATTGAAGTAAAAATAACTACGAAAAATAAAATAATATTTTTTTTAGAAAATTTCATTGTAAATTGTTAACTCCAATTTATTATTACAATAAACTAATTTATTCATGATAAAAACAAAAAATCAGCTTATTTTTGCTTTTATGTAGCAAATTCTAATTTTGAGAACATTTTTTCTTATTAAATTTTAATGGATCCTTTCCCTGCTCATTTAGCACATTACATCCCTAAAGGCAAATATTTAAAGCTCTTAGGTATAAATTGTTCACAAAAGATTGACTAATAGGCTCAATAGAAAATTAAATTTTTTACAAATTCACCGAAAATCCCACCGAGAGGGTTCGATGAATAGCACTAATCAAAATACTCAAAGTAAAGAAGTTGATTTTGACTTTGATGAAATTTTATTTTCTATCACTGATAAGCGCGGCATTATCCTTGATGGAAATAAAGTTTTTACTAGAGTAAGTGGTTTTCAAAAAGATGAACTTATTAATAAACCACATAATATCGTTAGACATCCTGACATGCCAAAATGTGTTTACAAATTGCTTTGGGAAAAATTAAAAGAAGAAAAAAGCATTGTTGCTTTTATAAAAAATAAAGATGCAAAAGGCAATTTTTACTGGGTACTTTCCTGTTTTATGCCTATTCAGAATGGTTATTTATCAATAAGAATCAAACCTCAAAGCCCATTATTTTTAAAGATTAAGGAGTTATATTCAGAATTATTTATTACTGAAAAAAATTCAAATATAAATTCTTCTTATGATTTATTCTTAAAAAAGATAAGTGAAATTGGGTTTGATAGTTATGAATCATTTATGACAAGAGTATTATCTTCAGAGCTATTTTTAAATAAAAAGTTCTTAGTACAAAAAGAAAATATTTTTTCAAAAAAAGTAAATACTGAAATATATACAGAAGTTAATAGAAATTTTTTAAATAATAAAAAAGAATTTTCTATAATAATTGAAAAAATGAAATTATTAATTTTATTTGCACCATTGTTAAAAGAAAAGACCGACCAAATTTTATTATCTTGCAATAAATTAGACTATATTTCTTTGAATATGTCTATTAATTCAGGAAATCTTGGTCAGCAAACAGCCTCAGTTTCAATTATTTCTAGAGAATTTCAAATTATGGTTTCTACTATCAGAACGCAAGTCAAAAAATTTCAAGATATATCAAAAGAATTGCGAACTCTTTTAGAAATGATAGAATTAGAAGGCTGTCTCTCCTTTTTGCAAATTCAAACTATAGAAAATTATTTGATTGATTATTTTGAAAACTTTTCTTCAAGTGATAATAATATTAATAATTTAGCTCAAAACGTTAATATTCTTTTTTCATTGTTCATTGACAATTCAAATAATAAATTAATTAGGTCACTAGATAAGTCTCAATATCTTTGCAAAAACTTACTAGAAATATCAAACTCATTAAAAGGAAAAATTTTTAGTTTAGAAATAACAAAAGACTTGTCCAAAATTGAAATTTCACGGAACCCTAGTATTGAAGGATATTTTGACAATCAAATACTAGACATTCATCAGTTTATTTTAACTAATAAAGAGAATATTGCTAATATACTCACTGAGACAAATAAAGTAGCTAATGATTTACATGTCTTTAGCGGAAATGTATCTAAAATGAAAAATTATATCAATTTAATTAAAATAAAGTTAAATCAGACAGCCCATATCAAAGAAAAGCTTGCCTCTTAATATAACTTATTAATATTATTAATTTTTATATTTCATAATAACAATCAATCACGAATTGTATTTGACATTTAAAAACAATCAATATATTTTGAACCTTCTTTAGTATGATCTAAAGCTTTTTCTAACGATAGGTTTACGAAATGTCTTTCTTACCATCATTCTTACCAAAAAAATCTTTCTGCTGTTGTTGTTGCTAAATCTTCTATTTTACCCATAATTTTTCTTTTATAATAACAAAATAAGGTATAATAAAAAATGTGTGCTAATCATGCCATTAAAAATAATAATCGTTACTTAAAACCCTTAGCATATTTTCTGATGATATTATTAGGGATAATTTCAGGATTAAGTGATATTTCTTTTCTCCATAATTTAGGTAATTTTATTTCCGAATTATTTATTAAAATTTTTAAATTTATCAGCTTACCAATAATTGGCCTTTCTTTAATTGTAACTCTTACAAATTACAATTCTGAAAACTCCTCAAAATTCATATGGAAAAAAACAATTCTATATACATTAACAACAACGTTAGTAGCAGCATTCATAAGTTTTTTGCTTTATTTGATAATTTCCCCAGGTAATATTCAAGTACAATTATCAAACCAAGAGCATTTAATTAAATCAGAAAAGAGTTATCTTCAACATATCACCAACATTATACCAAATAATTTATTCTCTCCATTTATTGAACACCAAGTTCTTTCTATTATGATCATAGCGATCATTTTTGGTCTTGCAATTCGCAACATCCCACATCCTCAAGCAAAAGAAACCATTCAAAATTTTTTCCTAGGAGCGCATAGCCTTTTTCTCACAATCACTCAATGGATTATAAAAATTATTCCAATTGGGTTATTTGGTTTTATGACAGTTACTGTTCTCTCTTTAAAAAAAGGAATGGATTTAAAAGGACTCAGTTTATATTTGGCTGTAATCATTTTAGCAAATTTAATTCAAGGTCTGGTAATATTACCACTCTGGCTCAAGTCTAATGGAATTCAACCTTTAAATGCATTAAAAGGAATGTTACCAGCTTTATCTTTAGCATTCTTTTCTAAATCGTCCGCTGGTACATTGCCTGTAACAATAAGTACAGCTGAAAAAAACTTAAATATTTCTCCTGCAGTTAGTAGGTTTGTTCTTCCTCTTTGCACAAGTATCAATATGAATGGTTGTGCTGCTTTTATTTTTGCTACTGTAATATATTTAATGCAAAATCAAGGAATTGAAATTTCTCTAGCAACAATGCTGTTATGGGTTTTTATCTCTACAATAGCTGCAGTTGGTAATGCTGGTGTACCTATGGGCTGTTTCTTCCTTAGCGCAAGTTTACTTGCCAGCATGGATGTTTCGATTGTATTACTAATGATTATCCTACCTTTTTATAGCATTATTGACATGATTGAGACTTCATTAAATGTTTGGTCAGATTCTTGTGTTACTCAAGTTGTTGATAAAAAATTAAAAAGTCAAAGTTTTAGCATTTAAGAAGAAAATTAATTACTGTTAATTTAAGTTTTTTCAAGCTTTCTCGATATTTTAAATGACATACAAAAAAGAGAAAGCTATGCAAATCTGGAAATTATTAATAAAAAATATTCAATCATTGAAACTTAGTATCAGTAGTGCCATTCTCGCATCTGTTCCTTTAATTCTAGTTTTTTTATTTTTTACTTTACCAAATTATCAAGACAGAATTGAATTAGCAAAAAAAAACTCAGTTCAAATTGCTATTGAATCTGTCTTTCAAATTTTGACTTTTTACCATAATAAAGAAAAATCTGGAGCTATGAGCCGGCAACAAGCCCAACTAGAAGCTATGGAAGAGATTAAATTACTGAGATATAATGATAATGAATATTTTTGGATTAATGATCTTCATCCTACAATGCTTATGCATCCTTTTAAACCTGAATTAAACGGAAAAGACATTTCAGAATACAAAGATCCCACTGGTAAAAAGTTTTTCCAAGAAATGGTCTCACTTGTAAAAAATGAAGAAGCTGGTTTTGTGAATTATATGTGGCCAAAACCAGGAAAAACAGATCCACAACCAAAAATATCTTATGTAAAAATTTTTAAGCCTTGGGATTGGATGATAGGAAACGGAGTTTATACAGATGATATAGCAGCAGAAACAACAAAAGTTCGAAACGAAAACTTAGCTATCATGTTTCTTGCCGGATGTATTACTTTTGCAATCTCTATTTTTGGTGGTTTACAACAATTGCTAAAAGTCGTACTTCCTGTAAAAGATGTTATCGAATCATTAAAATCACAAACAAATTCTCTGATGACAACTTCAGAAATACTGAATAAAACATCACAAGAGCTTAATTCCGCTGGCCAGACACAATCTTCTTCCATTCATGAAACAGCTGCGGCAATGACTCAAATGAATGAAATGATAGGAAAAACGTCCCAATCAGCAACTGAATCCTCCCAATTATCAGGAGAAACAAGAAAAATTGTTGAACAAAGTTTAAAATCGCTACAAGTTTTAAATCAAACTATGAATTCAATTACCCAATCTCAAGAAACCATGCAGAAAACAACATTGCAAAATTTAGAAAAAATGCAAGAAGTGATTCAAATTATGAATCAAATATCAGACAAAACAAGTATAATTGATGATATCGTATTTCAGACTAAACTTCTTTCCTTTAATGCTTCAGTTGAAGCTGCAAGGGCTGGTGAAGCTGGAAAAGGATTTGCTGTTGTTGCAGAAGAAGTGGGTAATTTAGCACAAATGAGCGGGAGTGCTTCGGTTGAAATTTTAAGTATTGTCTCAAACTCTAATCAAAGAGTAAGTGAGCTTATTTCATCTTTTAGAGAGAATTTTTCCTCTGCAATGGAAGAAGTCAGCACATCAGTTGAATTAGGTTTAAGAAATAGTCAAAAGTCTTTAGATATGTTGGCAAAGGTCGTTGAAATTGCAACTCGTTCTAGCGAAATGGCGCACGAAATTAGCGCGGCAAATGCAGAACAATCAAAAGGAAGCGAAGAAGCAACAAAAGCTCTTCGACTAATGGAACAAACAAGTCAAAAAATGAATGAAATTGTCTATCAAACTGAAGAACAATCCCATAAATTACTTGAAAAAGCTCATCATCTTGACGAGTTATCAAGTCAGTTAAACAAAATTTTAAAAAACAAAGCCGCTTAATTTATAATTAAGAGTTGTTAAGAATTAATTATATATTTAAAAATTATAATCATGAGATATTAAAACAACAAATTTATTCTCTATTTAACAAATTTAAAAAAAATACAATAGCCCATTATTCATAAGTAATAATGAGATATTTATTACTTATGAAGAAAATTTTTTAATTCTCTCAAAATAAAATAAAACATTATATAACTCATGCAAGTATTTAAATAATAAAAATAAATCAAAATAAACTTGATAATCAAAGATAAAAAGAATTATAAGATTGAATATTTTATACTATTTCATATAATATAAAATATAATTAAAAATAATTTTATTTTGGTGGTTCAAATGTTTTCAATATTAAAACCCAAAACATCTTCTGTAAAAGTTCCAAATGAAAACATAAAAGAAACTTATAATCGTTTTCGTATTATGGCTCTTTCTAGTGTTTTTGTTGGCTACTTATCATATTATCTTGTTCGCAATAATTTTACCCTTTCTACACCATACTTACAACATGAATTGCAATTAACAAATACTCAAATAGGATTTTTAAGTAGTTGTATGCTCATTTCTTATGGAATTAGTAAAGGAGTTATGAGTAGTTTAGCAGATAAAGCAAATCCAAAAATGTACATGGCCTTAGGCTTAATTCTTTGCGCAATTGTTAATATAGGGCTTGGGTTTAGCTCTCTTTTTTGGGTCTTTGCTGGTTTTGTCGTTTTAAATGGAATATTTCAAGGAATGGGAGTCGCTCCCTCATTTATTACCATTGCAAATTGGTTCCCAAGCTCAGAAAGAGGACGTGTGGGTTCCATTTGGAATATTTCACATAATATAGGTGGAGGAGTTGTTTCGCCTATTATCGGTGGTTCTCTTGCACTACTAGGTCAAGATAAATGGCAAATATCTAGTTTTATAATACCTGCAGGAATCTCAATTGGAATAGCTTTTTTAGTTATCTATTTAGGAAAAGGTTCTCCAACACAGGAAGGGCTACCTGAATTAAAAGAAATAATTCCTGAAAAAATGGGTTTGAATCAAAATAATGAACAGCAAGCACCAGAAAACATGTCTGCTTATCAAATTTTTGTTAAATATGTCCTAAAAAATAAAAATGCTTGGTATGTCGCATTTGTTGATGTTTTTGTCTATATGGTGCGTTTTGGGATGTTAAGTTGGCTACCAATCTATCTCTTGAAAGAAAAAGATTTCACCAAAAATGAAATGAGCATTGCTTTTTTATTTTTTGAATGGGCTGCTATCCCTTCTACTCTATTAGCTGGCTACATTTCAGATAAATTATTTAAAGGCAGACCTATGCCTCTCGCAATTATCTGTATGTCATTAATTTTTGTTTGTATTATTGGTTATTGGCAAAGTGAATCCGTTCACACAGTCACAATATTTGCATCCATTGTTGGATGCCTTATTTATGTCCCGCAATTTTTAGCCTCAGTTCAAACTATGGAAGTTGTTCCTAAATTTGCAGTTGGATCTGCTGTAGGATTAAGAGGTTTCATGAGCTACATTTTAGGAGCAACACTAGGAACATCTTTATTTGGATTTTTAGTGGATAAATTTGGCTGGCACGCTGGTTTTTATACCCTTATGCTAGGCGCTATTTTATGCATCGTATTTTGTATATTATCTCATATTAATTTAAACCCAAAAGAAATAAAAAAGTAACATCACAAAGTATTAATTAATATTATATTTTTTTGCTAATTGACTTAGTACTTTTTTAGATTTTAGTTTAGATAATGCTTTTTCTATTAATTGAAAAACTTCTTCTGGTACCTTTCTTGAAATCCAAAAATATCTATTTGAAACAGAGAGAGGTGGAAAAAGAATTTTAACTTTTTTTTCCAAGTTTAATTCTTTAATACTATTTAAAGCAGTATATTTTTGAACAAATAAGAAACGTCCTCTATTTGTTAATAACATTTGAAATAAACGCTCCATATTATTAGTACCAGAAATTCCGCTATCAGTCATGACTTTTGACTTTGTTATTATCCAACTATTTTGTTCCGTTCCTTTCCATGAAAGAACTAAATTATTAGGATAGAGTTTCTGCAAATCTTGTAAATTTTTAATTTCAACAGAATCTTCAGCTCTTGCAACCAAAACAGACTGTGCTTGAAAAATTGGAATATTTATTTTTTTTAATTGAATATTTCTTCTTTCTGTTTCCCCATTACAAAGGAAGATATCTGCCTCACCATCTGTTACTTTTTTCTCTATTTGAATAATTGAGCTTTGTTCATCCATACCCGTAAATTTTAACTTAGGTTCTATTTTTTCAATTTCAGACAAAACATCTATACATAATCCCTTAACCTTACCATTTTCTTTATAAAACTTAGGCTTACTTTCAAATGTTGGGACACGTAAAATATAATTATTTGCAAAAATATACTTACTATTAATCAAAATAAAAATGCAAAAGACAAAATTTTTCACATCTCCTCCAATACAAAGATCTCTTTTCAAATCTTCTTAAATAATAATACTATTAAAAGAAAATTTTTGAGTGTTGGTTTTTTGAAGGAAATAGATTGATAAAATTTTTCTTCAAATTTAAAAAATAAACTAATGATTTATAAATATAAAATATTTTTTAAACACAGATATTTCAGTTAATTTATAAGACAAGGTTTTTGAAAAATTGTTAGATTTAATAGTTATTTAATTATTAGCTTTTATCACTTAATTAAGTTATAAAATATATCAGAATGAATTTCTTAAATATAACTAAAATGGCGGAGAGCGAGGGATTCGAACCCTCGGTACCCTAAAATGAGCACGCCTGATTTCGAATCAGGTACATTCAACCACTCTGCCAGCTCTCCAATTCCTGACTTCTATTGACTATCACAACATATTTTAGAAAGGCAAATGGGTCTAGCGAGAAGTTTTCCGATTTCCTGAAGTAGCAACTTTCTTAGTTTTACTATTTTTTTGTTGAGCAGCAAGACTTTTTATTTTTTTCTTACTTTTATGGTTTGATGATGATTTAAGTTTTTTATTCTTACCAATATGCTCATTTTGCGCTACCATTTTGTTATTTTTAGAAGAAACATGGTGTAATTGTTGCTTTTTAGATGCATTTCTTTTGGACAAAAACTTTTGCGAAGTGAGTTTATCATACATGCCATTTCCTAAAGATATTGGAATATATACCACTTGACCCTTCCGCAAAAGTGCATTGGATTTTAACTTACTATTAGCATGCAATAAAGCAGATTGAGATACTTTATAACGTGCGGCAAAAGAGGCCAAGGACTCGCGTCTATGAATTCTTGCAGCGATAATGTATTTATTTGAAGCCTCTGGTAATTGATTAATTGCTAATAGAGCATTGTCATAATGACTAGCTGGTACTTCTAAATCAAATTTCCCTTCAGACGTGGCACTAGGGGGAGGAGTAATCCCCAATCTAAGTTCTGGATTCATTGCTTCTAAAATATTTTTATCAATTTTCAAATTATGCGCTAAATCAGAGAGAGCAATAGAACGCTTTACTTCTATTATTTTTGAAGGTGCAGGAAGGGGAGCATCGGTTGTATCAAAGCCAAATTTCTCTTGATTTTTTGCTATGATCATGGCTGCTATTAATTTTGGAACATAATCAGCCGTTTCTTTATTAACAACTCCCATTGAAGTTAATTCAAAAAATGAGGAATCTGTTCCATAATTTCGTAAAGTCTTTCTGACCAAACCAGGCCCACCGTTGTAACTTGCAGCTGATAAATGCCATGAACCAAATGTTGAGTATAGACGAGATAAATAATTGGCAGCCGCTTTTGTCGATTTAACTAAATCACGCCGTTCATCCAAATAATCATTAATAACAAGTCCATTTTCTCTAGCGGTTGCAGGCATGAATTGCCACAAACCAACAGCTCCAACATAACTAAGGGCTTTTGGATTATAGCCTGACTCTATCATAGATAAATATTTTAAATCTTTAGGAAGACCATATTCTTCTAATATCTTTTCCATCTGCGGCATTAACGCCCTTCCACGTTTTAGCCAAACAACAAAATAATTTCGTCCTGAATTTGTAAAATAATTTATCCATTGCAAAACTTGTTGATTGATAACAACAGGAAAATCAAATCCTGTTTTTTCAATTGAAGGATAAACTATTTTTATGTACTCATTTGTTCTAGCGAGCGCTAAAGCTTTGTTTTTTTGTGCTACAGAAGAATATTCATGTCCATGTGCAGCTAACCACTGCGAATCAAATTGTTCTTTCCAAGAGTCATAATAAATGTTGTCATCACATATAAGAGTGTTTTCAGCCCCCTCACCTAACGAATAATTTTGTGTAAATCCACCTAATTCTGAGCTATCAAGTTTTTCAAGGGATATGGCTTCATCAGAAGTTGTTAAATAAAGATTATCGTTTAGATCTTCCGTTTCTTCAGAACTTGGAACAATATTGTTATCCGAAGATAACTCCAAATCTTCTTCTGGTTTTGTTTTTTTAGGAGGAGCATAAGCTACCTGGGGTTTTTCAGATTTAGCTCTAACCTGCTTTCTATTTTCTTTTTTCACATCAAATCTAGAAGTATTTTGATTTGCTTGTTGATTTTCAGAGCTAGTTAGTTTTTCATCTAAAATATTGTTTTTACTGTATATTTCTGAATTTTCAGAGGATAAATATAAATTGGATTGTTTTAAAGAACTTTGGCAGCTTACTAGCAATGGCAAAAAACATAATGTTGTTAGAAATTTACAAGCAGAAAGAGTTGCTTTCTTTTTTTTAGAGGTTACATTTTTATCTAAGATACTGATATTATTAAATTTCACCTTCTTGGCTCCACTTCATGACAGACACTTTAGTGTTATCGGCATGACTGCTTTATATTTTATATGTTACAAAAAATGCTCGGGTGTTGAAATCAACACATTGTTACATCATGTTTAGACTTTGACGAAAAGGGTGTCAATCTTGAATTATATCCTCCAAAAAAGAAATTATCCATTGGTGAAAATGAATTATGAAATTATTTCAAGAAATACAACTTTTTCATTAGCACTACTTGAAAACAATGAACATAATTCCAAAGAAACAGTAGACATAAGTATTTCATATTTTCTTGATAAAGAAAAAGACCTTCCTATTAACAAACAAAATACAATAAAATTATCACATTTAGGCAATTACAAATGCAATTCTTGTACTAAGGTTGTGAAAAAACTATTTGATGGTTTTTGTTTTCCTTGTTTTAAATACAAAGCATGTGCTGATAAATGTATTATGAGTCCACATTTATGTCACTACATGAATGGTACTTGTCGTGAACCTGCTTGGGGGGATGCATACTGCTATCAGCCACACTATGTCTATCTTTCTTTTACAGATAAATTTAAAGTTGGAATAACTAGAGAAACTCAAGTTCCCACAAGATGGATAGATCAAGGAGCAACAAGTGCAGCATTACTCGCAAAAGTATCATCAAGAAATCAAGCTGGAATATTAGAGCATAAATTGAAAGAAATTATTCATGATAAAAGTCATTGGCTAAATATGTTAAAATCTGGAAATGAAAGACCAACTACTTCGCTCTTTCATGAAACATATTACAAAATATCAGATTGGATTAAAAGTAATTCACTTCTTGAGTCTAATGATTTCAAGGCAAAATTACCTTCACATTTAAACCTAAAGAATGAAATTTTATTATTTGAAAAACCTACTATCTTAAATATTGAATATCCTTTTCCAGATCAAGTAAATAAATATCAATCTATTAATTTAGAAAAAAACAGTATTTTTGAAGATGAAATATTAGGAATTAAAGGGCAATATTTAATTTTTAAAAATCATGTATTCAATGTCAGAAAGCATGAAGGATTTTTCGTTGATTTTGATATTACTTAAAAGATCCTTTTACAGGAATAGAATTCAACGTCTGAATTTTTTCACAATACTTTTCTTCCACAGTACAGAGAAAAAAACTAGCAGTATAACGACTCGGTTGTAATATGTTATTAATTCTTTCATTATATTGTTGGCGGATAAAAAATCCTTGGTCTGTATAAAATAAATTATCTGCATAATAATTTAGTAATTTTTTTTGCCATTGAAATTCACCATTGAAAAAATAAAAAACATAACCATCTTTACTAAGTGCAAAAATTTCATTTTGATCATTGCTTGAAATTGAGGTAATTTGCTGATTTAGCTGAATATAATCGATGCAAACCAAATTCAACAAACTACACTTTTTAATACTAGATGAAATCCAATTATATCTATTTTCTTTCACCTGCAATACATAAAAATAGTCCCCTACAAATGAAACTCCTTTTATTTCTCTGCCTTCTATAAACATAGTATTTGAATAATTACCTTCCAAATAAATGTCAATTTTATTATCTTTTCTTGCTATTAACCCATAGCCATAATCAGTAAATGATATATCTATAATTTCTGCTGTTTCTTTTGGCGTTTCTATTGGATTACATTTGGAAGTAAGTAGATTGCAAGAATGCAAAGAATATTTCTTATCTTCTTTAAAATACTTTGCATAAAAAAAGTTATCTCCGGTATATGAAATGGAATAATTAATGCTGGGTAATATTAATACTTGCCGAATTAAATATCCATTTTCATAGTAATTAATAGAATTATCTGCACTCAATATTAAACCTCTAGACCCAAATGCAGAATTATATTGCAAAAGAAAAATTAAAAAAAATATAAAACTTAGAATATTTTTCAACAAAAACCTCCTTTACTATATTGTTTGTAGAATAATAGAGGAATTTTTTGATTTCACAAAATTAATTTATATTAATTTTATTTCAAAAGTCTTGAACTAACTCATAAATAATAAAGTCTAGATTTCCATGCTGATCCTTAATTTCACTTTTTCTTATTATATAAGGCTTTTTTATATTTTCAAAAACCAAATCTGTTTCTTTTTTATCAAAAGCCCCTTTTCTTATTAAATCACGAATAATAATGTAATTATTAGAGGAAATTGATAAATCATACCAATTATTTCCTTTAATTTCATAATTTTCTGCACCGATAATTTTTCTTAATATATGATTATAATAAATTACTTTATTTAAATGATTTAAGACAAATATTCCATTCGAATAAAAATTTATAATTTCATTAATTTCCCATTCTTTGTAACGTAAATTTCTAATATTAAATCTATTAAGATCACTTAATCTATTCCATAATTCAGAAAATTCTAAAATAAGAGTTTTCATTTCAACATTTTCAGCTTCTGGAAATTTTAGTTTCTGCCCTAAGTCAGGTTTAAATTTTAAGATTTCAGAAATTTTCTTAATAGGAGTTGCAATTTTTTCAGAAAGTCTTTCTGAATAATAAATGGAAATAAATAAAGAAATAAAAAATAAAGCGCAGCATAGTCCCAAAATATAGGTAGAAAAATTTTCTTTTTCTAAAATTTCTTTACTCATATTTTCATAATTATTATTTATTAAATAATTCAAAATTTCTCTTGAAAATACGTAATCTTTATTCGTCATTTTTTGATACTTAATATAATTATTAATAATTTTTTTTAGCTCAATAATTTTAATATTTTCAATATTTCTTTTTTCAAGAGTATAGAAAGAATCATTTAATTTTTGCAATTCATCTTTAGAAAACATATAACGAGAATTTGAAGAAAATATATTGTCAAATTGAGTTGAAACATATAAAAGTGATTGAAGATTTTGAGTATTTAATGCAATATAGTTCTTAGGGTTTTTCCCAATAAAGTAAACAATAAAAATTAAAATCAATGAGGATAGATTAGATAGAAGTAAAATTTTTAAAACTTCTATAGCAATTCCTCTACGCATCGGTGGTAAAACGCTCATAATAACCTCATTCAACATTGACAATATGAACATCAACTCCAACTGCATCATGAATAAATTCTAAAATAATAGATCCTCTTATTCTTTCTTTAATAGGAGATAAACGAGATTTACCAAAAACAGCATGATATACCTTATTTTCTATAGCAAAATTTACTAACGTATCAGAAATTTTTTCACCTTGTAATATTACTACTTCAGCACCTAATCTTACGGCTAAATCAAAATTTTTTTGAATTTTTCTTTGCAGTTGTGAGTCTATATGAACTGAATCTTCAGCTTTTTTTTGAACGTAAACAACAAAAACTCTGCTTGAAAGTCTTGCTGCCATTTTAGTTCCTTTTCGAATTAAATTTGGTGCATTTGTTGGATCAGAACTTAATGCAATCATTACAGCTTCTTCTGCATTAAATTTATTTTTATCTTGAATAGATTCCTGCATTTTTTGAAACAAATTACCTGCAGCTTCTCTCAGGCATATTTCTCGTAAAAAAGTTAAATTATCATAAGAGAAAAAATTAGTTAAAGCACTATCAATTTTACTTTTTTCATAAATTTTACCAGATCTAAGTCGCTCACGTAAATCTTCCATACTTATATCTATCATTATTATTTGATGTGCTACTTGAAGAACTTTATCAGGAATTCTTTCTAAAATTCTTACTTTTGTTGCTGCGGAAACTCTATCTGCTATTGATTCGAGGTGTTGAATATTTAAAGTAGAAATAACATTAATACCGCTATCAAGTATTTCTAAGACATCTAAATATCTTTTTTCATTTCGACTTCCGTTAATATTTGTATGTGCAAGCTCATCAACAAGAACAATTTCAGGTTTTCTTTGGATCACTTCTTCAACATCCATTTCATGAAAAATTTGATTTGCAATTTGAAAAGATTTTAATGGTATTTTTTCTAAGCCTTCTAAAAGAGATGTTGTATCTGCCCTATTATGAGGTTCAACGTATCCTATTACAATATCAAATCCTCTTTTTTTTAGGTTTTGGGCTTCAGACAACATAGAAAAAGTTTTGCCTACGCCAGCTGCATAACCTAAAATTATTTTTAAAGAACCTTTATTTTTACTCTTAATAATTTCTTCAAAAGATCTCATTCAAAAGAAATTCCTTTATATTTTTCATAGAATATTATTTTATAAAGTATCCAATGAAACATTTAATTGTAATACATTTACTAATTCTTGACCCATAAATGTTAAATATGGTTTTTCAGTATTTTTTTTGATTAAATCATTTACCTTTTCTTCACTAATATTTCTTGCTAAAGCAATACGTTTTATTTGGAGTTTCGCACTATCAACAGTAATATGCGGATCCAATCCACTTGCAGAAGCCATAATTAAATTGCTAGGAATTTCTTGAGAATCAGGCAATAAATTTTTTTGTTTAATAAAAATAACTTGATCATTGATTCTTTTTAAAAGTTTTTCATTATAAAAAGCATAATTTGATGCTCCAGAGCTCAAAGCATCATAACCTTTTTCTCCTGCTGCTGAAGGCCTGCCCCAAAAATATTTATCACTAGTAAAATTTTGTCCAATTAATTTAGAACCAATTGGTTTAGAATTTAAATACACAATGCTACCATTTGCTTTTTTTTCAAATAAAACATTACCTATTAAATAAATAGATGAAGGATAAATAACACCTATAACAATATAAAACAAAATAGAAATCATAAAAGTATTATAAATTATTCTTAACATTTTAATTTCCTATATTAAGTTTAAACTTACTAAAATAATATCTATTAATTTAATTCCAATAAATGGAAATATAATACCACCTAAACCATACACTACAATATTATATCTCAATAATTTACTTGCTGACTGAGGTCTATATTTTACACCTTTTAAAGCAAGTGGAATAAGTATTATAATTATAAGCGCATTAAAAATAACTGCAGATAGTATTGCACTTTCAGGGCTTGCTAAATTCATAATATTAAATATTTTTAAACTTGGAATACTTGTTAAAAATAATGAAGGAATAATTGCAAAATACTTAGCAATATCGTTTGCAATACTAAAAGTTGTTAGAGCTCCCCTTGTAATAAGCAACTGTTTTCCAATTTCCACTACTTCAATTACTTTTGTTGGATCTGAATCAAGATCAATCATATTTCCAGCTTCTCTTGCAGCTTGAGTACCTGTATTCATGGCAAGACCAACATCAGCCTGCGCCAATGCAGGAGCATCGTTTGTTCCATCACCCGTCATTGCAACCATAAATCCTTCATTTTTTAAAGACTTTATTAGGTTTAATTTATCTTCAGGTTTTGCTTCTGCTAAGAAATCATCAACACCTGCTTCTTGAGCTATTGATTGTGCTGTTAATTTATTATCACCTGTGATCATAATTGTTTTAATACCCATAGCTCGTATGCGCACAAATCTTTCTTTAATTCCTGGTTTTACTACATCTTTTAAATAAATTACTCCCAGTACTCTTGAACCTTTTACTACAACCAATGGTGTTCCACCCATTTTAGCAATATCATTTACATGTTTATTTATTTCTTCTGGAATTTTTCCTTGAAAATGTTGTAACCATTTTGCAATGGCATCTTTCGAACCTTTGCGAAAAGAATCAGTTAAAGTATCAAGCCCACTCATTCGAGTTTCTGCAGAAAATGGGATTGCTTTTGCTTCACCTGCTAAATTAAAAATGCAATTCATTTCAGTAGCTAATTTTACTATTGATCTTCCTTCTGGAGTTTGATCAAAATATGAGGACGCATATGCTGCTTGTGCTAATTCTTCTACATTTACACCTAAACTTGGTAAAAATTCGGAAGCCATTCTATTGCCGATTGTAATGGTTCCTGTTTTATCAAGAAGTAAAACATCAATATCTCCTGAAACTTCAACCGCTTTTCCTGACATGGCAATCACATTTCGTTGCAGTACTCTATCCATCCCGGCAATACCAATTGCAGCTAAAAGTCCACCAATTGTTGTTGGAATTAAGCAAACTAATAAAGCAATTAATCCAATAAGCGATATATTTGAAGTATGAAACAATGCAATCGGCTTTAAAGTAACAACTACGATTAGAAATATTATGGTTAGACCACATAATAAAATATTTAAAGCTACTTCATTTGGAGATTTTTTTCTTTCTGCTCCTTCTACTAAAGCAATCATTTTATCTAAAAATGTTTTTCCTGGTTCAGCAGTTACTTCAACAATTATTTCATCAGATAATACAGTAGTTCCTCCTGTAACAGCTGAACGATCTCCTCCAGATTCTCGGATAACAGGTGCTGATTCACCTGTTATAGCAGACTCATCGACTGTAGCCATCCCTTCAATTACAGTTCCGTCACATGGAATAAGCTCGCCTTCAGAAACCTTCACAAGTGAGCCTTTTGTCAATTGACTTGCATTAATTTTCTGGACAGTTTTTGATTTCACATCATAAACATTTGCTACAGTTTGTTTCCTTGTTTTTTTCAGACTTTCAGCTTGTGCTTTTCCTCTTCCTTCTGCTATTGCTTCTGAAAAATTCGCAAATAAAATAGTAAACCAAAGCCAAATTGTAATTTGTAACTGAAAAGAAATATTTTCAGAGCGAGAAAAAAAGAGCGAATTTAAAAATACTATAGTTACTATTATGGAAGTTACTTCGACTACAAACATGACAGGATTATGATACAATTTAATTGGATTAAGCTTCTTAAATGAATCTTTAATTGCTGGAATTATTATTGAATAATTTAGTAATGTTGAATTTTGCATATCACTTCACTCCATGTATTAAATTTGAATGTGAAATTATTTGCAAATGTTCTAATACTGGACCTAAGGCAAAAGCAGGTAAATAAGTAAGAGCTCCCACAATTAAAATAGTTGCTGAAAGCAATATAATAAATATTCCACCAACTATTGGAAAAGGATTTAAATTATTTTCTTTCTTTTTAGATTGAATTAGTATTCCGGCAATCGCTAAAACAGGAATTACACTTAAATAACGCCCAATAAGCATTAATATAGATGTTAAATAGTTCCAATAAGTAGTATTTGCATTTAATGAACCAAAAGAACTTCCATTATTCTGTATTGTGGATGTTATAGCATAAAATATTTCAGTAAAACCATGGACACCAGGATTCCCTATTGCAGATTTTGCTACTTCAGATGTCAATGAAATAGAAACAGAAATTAATAAAACTATACTAATACCTACTATTGGTATTGTGGCAATTCTAATGATTTTTGCGTCTATTTTTTTTCCTAAATATTCTGGTGTTCTTCCTATCATTAAACCTGACAGAAATATTGTAATCACTATTAAAAGTAACATTCCATAGAGACCAGAACCAACGCCACCAAAAATAATTTCACCTAATAGCATATTAAATAATGCTATTCCACCAGCTAAAGGTGACAAACTACTTAAGGCAGAATTAACAGCTCCACACGAAGTAATTGTTGTTACTATGCTAAACAAAGTACTACCAAATAATCCAAAACGAGTTTCTTTCCCTTCCCAATTTAAATTTGAAATTGAATTAAATAAAAGAGGATTTCCAGAACGTTCTAAGAAATTAAAAATAAATGTTAAAACTGCGAAAAAAATAAACATTGTAATCCAAATTGTCCAAGCATGTTTCATATTTTTACTCATTTTTCCAAAAGTAAATACAAGAGAGCTTGGTATTAAAATGATTGAAAGAATTTGAACAAAATTAGTTAATGCATTTGGATTTAAATATGGATGAGCCATATTTGCATTAAAAAAACCTCCACCATTAGTACCAAGTAAAGTAATGGCGACTTGAGAGGCTGCTGGACCTTGTGGTATTATTTGTTTAATACCTTCTAAAGTAATAAATTCTTGTGGTGGTAAAAAATTTTGAATAACTCCTTGTGAAATATAAAAAACAGCAAAGATAAAAGAAATTGGAAGTAGAATATAAAAAACCGTTTTAAATAAATCATACCAAAAATTACCAATACCTTTTAGTTGAAATTGAGTAAATCCCCTTAATATTGCAACACACGCGGCAATTCCTGTTGCTGCTGATAAAAAATTTAGTGGTGTTAAACCAAGCATTTGCGTTAAGTAACTAACTTCTGTCTCAGCTGAATAAGCTTGCCAATTTGTATTTGTTACAAAACTAATTGCAGTATTAACTGCAAGTTCTGTTGACATATTTTTTGCTTGTAAAAAATTTAAAGGTAGATTTTCTTGAGATTTTAAGATAATAAAGGTAATAAAAAAAAGAAAAACATTAAAAAAAACTAAAACTAACGAGTATTTCTTCCAAGACATGTTTTCTTTTGGATCAATTTTACAAAATCGAAAAATAGTATTTTCTAATTTACCAAATAAACTTTTTTTAAATAAAAAATCCGCTTGAAATACATAATAAATATATTTTCCTAAAAAATAAGATGATAAAATTAAAAGAAAAAGAAAAAAAAGAAAAAACTCAAAGTCAAAATATGACATATTCTATTCCTTAGAAAAAAACATCATATAAAATAAATAAAAAAAGATAAGTGCTGAAATAAATACTAGAAAATAATCCAAATAATGAAGAAGCATTTTTTCACCTTAAAATATTATTCAGGAGTAATATTATTTTAAAATAAAAAAGGCAAGTACAGTAAATACAATTTTTATAAGATCTTCGAACTTTATAAGTAATGAATTAACAAGAAAAGAAGCAAATGGGGAAAATAAAACTTAACTTTTCATATTAACAAATTGCATTGGGATTTTGAATTCTTGTTGTTTTTCTTTTAACATTGCAATTACAAGTTGTAAATCATCAATTTTTTTTCCAGAAACACGAATTTGTTTATCTTGAATTTGGGTATCAACTTTTAATTTTGCATCTTTAATTGCTTTAGTTATTTTTTTTGCAATATCTGTCTCAATTCCTTGTTTTATTTTAATACTTTGAGACAATTGCATTCCACCAACAGGTTTTATTTTATCGACATCTAAAGAAACTAAATCTATTCCACGTTTAAGTAACTTTGAATTTACAATATCTGCCATTGCAATTACATGTGATTCGGAGTCTGCTGTTAATTTCATTTCAGCTTTTTGCTTATCCAAAACCAATTCATACTTTTTGCCTTTAAAATCATAGCGAGATGCTAATTCTTTTTGTGCTTGATTCACTGCATTATCTACTTCTTGGATACTAACTTCTGAAACAATATCAAAGCTAGGCATAAGGATTCCCCTTTTATTAATAAATTAATCTAATTTTACAAAAACAACATGGATAGAATTTTCTTCTCTTATTTCTGTTTCGTAAACGGATAAAGGAACACAGGCTGGGGGAGCCTGAACTGCTCCCCCATCTTTGATTGAAAAAATTGCTTTATGAAATGGACAGGTTATTTCAGCTTTTTCAGCATTCCATCTTCCATTTTCTAATGGCTTATCAGCATGGTTACAATTATTATCAAAAGCCCAAACTTTACCAAATTGAGAAATAGATTTGACAAATAACATCTCAATGCCATCAATTTCAAATTTTTTTGGTTTAGAATCCGATAATTCACTAAGCAAACAAACTCTAAAAAAGGACATGATGCCTAAACCTTATCAATTGTATTTACAAGCACATGTTCTAAAGTTGCTTCTGCAATAGGTAGCAATACAGAAGCTTCTGATAAATTATTTAATGTTTCTCTAGCAAAACTATGGATGATAAGCTTTTTTGCTTCAGCAGGAGAAAAACCTCGGGTAGCCATATAATATAATTGTTTTTGATCAACTTCCCCAGTAGCACTACCATGCTTACAAACCACATCATTTGGTAAGATTTCTAATCTTGGTGAAGCATCAACTCTAGCTTGTTTACTAAGCAAAAGATTTTTATTTAATTGAACAGCCTTCGTTTTTCCAGCATTTTTATCAATCTTAACTAAACCTTGAAATACACTTCTTGCTCTGGAGGCTAAAATCATTTTTAAATTTAATGTTGATTGACATTGGGGTTTTTTATGGTGCTGAATGGGCTCATAATCAAATTTTCCTTTCAGTGAAACAACTGTTCCACCAGAATTTGCTTGAGCTTTTTCGCCTTTAAAAAGAATATTTGATGTTACTCTAGAATTTCCTTCAGGCAAAAATATTTGGGCATCATTTAATGTTGCATTTTCTGATAACTTTACTAACCGTTCATATAATGAAACCGACTTATTCATTTCTATACTGGAATATTGTAACCAAAACTGATTTACAATACCATGCTCATGAATAACTAAAGTATGTCTATGATAATTAAATTGCGCTCGCCCATCAATTAATAATAAATCTGCTTTGCTTCTTTTGTCTACTTCAATTTTTATTGCTGAATAAGACTGAGAAAAATCAGGAGAAGTATTATTTTTAACGATTAATAAAGGAACTTCATTACAGCTAGTATTATTTATTGAAATACAAAATTCATGGGGAGAAGAAGCTTTCAATCGACTTGCTAAAGCGAAACCAATATCACTATTAGGAGCTATAGACTCAATTTCTGCTGGTTTAGAAGAATATTCTATTATAGATTTCAAAGAATCTGCCGAATATATTTCAACTTTACCATTAAATATTTCAACAAAAACAATTCTAGAGAGTTCATTTTTGATGGTTTCTATACTGTTAGTACCTAAAAATAATGTCAAATCATTTATTTTATCTGTTAATAAACTAGCACTTCTAAAAGCTACTTTCCAAGGAAGAAAATGATTTTGCAAATTTTCTAAAGTATTATTGCCTTCAAAATTTAAGACTTCATCCTCTGGTAAAAAGAATATTTCAGGGTTAGTTTTTCGCCAACTTTCTTCAGGGTAAGTTGGACACAAAGATAATTTTTTTCCTTCAAAATAATCTAATGTCATGATTTTTAACCTACTCCTTCGAATTCAATTTCAATCAATCGATTTAATTCAACTGCATATTCCATAGGTAGTTCCTTAACAAAAGCTTCAATAAATCCATTTACAACCATTAAAGTAGCTTGACGTTCAGAAAAACCACGGCTTGTTAAATAATAAATTTGTTCATCACTGACACGACTTACACTTGCTTCGTGCCCCACTTCTGTACCAATTTGCTCTTCAATTTCCATAGTTGGATATGTTACAGAAGAAGATTTTTCATCCATTAGCAAAGCATCACATTGCACTTTACTTTTACAACCAACAATACCTTTCGGTATTTTTACAAGTCCTCGGTAAGTTGTACATCCACCATCTTTTGAAATAGATTTTGAAGTAATTACACTTGTAGTGTTAGGCGCTGCGTGAATAATTTTTGCTCCAGCATCCTGATGCATTCCTTTACCACCAAAAGCAACAGATAAAATTTCACCTCTTGCTCGAGGTCCCATTAAGTAAACTGCAGGATATTTCATTGTTAACTTAGAACCAATATTTCCATCAACCCATTCGACCAACGCATCTTCATAAGCATAAGCTCTTTTAGTCACCAAATTAAAAATATTTTTTGACCAATTTTGTATTGTTGTATAACGAATTTTTGCACCCTTCATTGCGATTAATTCTACTACCGCGGAATGCAATGAATCAGAACGATAAACAGGAGCAGTGCAACCTTCAATATAATGCACTGAGGAACCTTCATCAGCGATTATTAAAGTTCTTTCAAACTGTCCCATATTTTCAGTATTAATTCTAAAATATGCTTGTAATGGGATATCTACATGTACCCCTTTTGGTACATAAATAAAACTACCACCACTCCAAACTGCTGAGTTTAATGCCGCAAATTTATTATCATGTGATGGAATAACAGACCCAAAATATTTCTTAACTATATCTGGATAAAGTCTGAGACCTGTATCCATATCAAAGAAAAGTACGCCTTTTTCTTCCAGTTGTTTTTGCATGCTATGATAAACAACTTCTGATTCAAACTGTGCAGAAACTCCTGCCAAAAACTTTCGTTCTGCTTCTGGAATTCCTAGACGGTCAAATGTGTCTTTAATTTCAGTAGGTACTTCATCCCAACTGGTTCCAACTCTCTCAGTAGGCCTAACGAAGTAGTGAATATTTGTAAAATCAATTTCATTCAGAGCTTTGGTGTCACCCCAAGTAGGCATTGGTTTTTCATGGAAAATATTAAGGGCATTTAATCTAAATTCTAACATCCAATCAGGTTCATTTTTAAACTTAGAAATTTCAGTTACAATTTCTTTAGTTAAGCCTTTATCTGATTTAGCACCTTTAAATACATAATTTTCTTTAACATGAAATCCATATTTGTAATCATCAAGAATATTTAACTGAGATTTAGCTTCTAAATTTGGATCTTGTTCGCTCATTTTTTTCTTCTGCATAACTATTCCTCGCAAACTTTAAGTTTATAAAGTCACTGTAGGATGATTTTGACGAATATGATCATAGCCCTTACGTTCTAATTCATCTACCAAAGACATGTCACCAGAGCGATGGATAATTCCATCTAAAACAACATGTACTTTATCAGGTTTTATAAAACTTAGAAGACGTTGATAATGTGTAACGATCAAGAAACTTGTTTTAGTTTCTTTAGCAACATGATTGATACAATTAGCCACAATTTTTTGCGCATCAACATCTACTCCAGAGTCAATTTCATCAAGAATGGCTAATTTTGGTTCTAATAATAGAAGTTGCAGCATTTCAAAACGCTTCATTTCACCGCCTGAAAAGCCATCGTTTAAATATCTTTGTAAAGTGACTCTGTCGATTTCTAAAAGTTGAAGTTTGTCTTTTAGTACTTTTCTAAACTCAGAAACGCTTAATTGTTTTTCGTGACGAATATTATATAAATTTCTGAGATATTCTGATAATCGAAGTCCAGGTACCGCAACAGGATATTGAAATGCGAGAAATACACCTTTTTTAGCTCTCTCTGCAGTGTCCAGTTGACTAATATCTTCGGAATCCAAATAAATATATCCATTGGATAATTGATATGCTTTTGATCCCATCAAAACATGTGCCAAAGTAGATTTACCTACACCATTGGGGCCCATAATGACGTGTACTTCACCTTTAGGAATATCAAGGTTTATTCCTTTAAGAATTTCTTTTTCACCTACTGATGCTTTTAAGTCTTTAATGGATAACATTTGGAACGATCTCCTAAAATAACAAATTCTAAGCTTCTGTTGTTACAATTTTTAATTTACGTTTATTATTATTAGATTTTGCGCAATTCTCGTTTTTATCACAGACACTTTTTGGCATACCTTTTTCATCAAAGCTTTCGCTTAGAAGAAGATCCAAAGTTTTCCAAGGTAACGCAGCACATTTTATTCTGACAGGAAATTTACTTACACCATTTAGGGCCTCTATATCCTCATCCAAATCATTAGAATTAATAGTTACCTTACCAGTATATATTTGCTCAGCAAATTGTATAGCTTGTTGAGCTTGAATTAAGGTAACATTTTGGAGTTTTTCACACATAATACTTGCACTGGCCTGACTAATTGAGCATCCGGAACCATCAAAACCAATAGAAAGAAGTGGTAAGGAATTTTCTTTGGCTTGAATATTGCAAAAGACCGTTATCATATCACCACACAAAGGGTTTTTCCCCTCTTGGCAAAATTGGCAAGGAAATTGTTTAGATTTAAAACGCGGTCGTTTTGAATGGTCAACAATTACTTCCTGATACAATGAATTTAATTCTATAGCCTGTGATGCTTGCAGGTTTTCCGACATACTTCCAAAACTCCAAAATTCTTATCACTTTAGGTCAAAATGCAACCTATAATAAGGGATAGCACTTCATATACATAAGATCGACAATTGCGACGCTAGATCAACATATTATAAATATTTACAATAAATCACGCTCTATTTATAAGATTTTTTTATAGCTTCGAGGGCAATTTCCACATCATCACTATCCGAATAGACAGCAAAACTACTTCTGACAAGCGCGTCTACTCCTAAACTGCGAATAAGGGGCCAGGCACAGTGATGCCCCGCACGCATGGCAACATTGCTATAGTCTAAAATAGTAGCAAGATCATGAGCATGAACTTTTTTATGGCGAAAAGGAATAATTGTTTCCCGACCAGTTAAAGGGCTAAATATCTCAATGTCTGGGATTTTTTGCAGTCCTTCTGCAAACTGCATTGCCAATTTTTGGGCATGCTCCTGAATTCTTTGCCTTCCGCATTGCTCTAGCCATTCGATAGCGGCCTTTAATCCTATTGCTTCTGTGATTGGAGGGGTGCCTGCTTCAAATTTTGCAGGACCAGTTGTCCATAAACTTTCTTCTAAAGTAACTGAAGAAATCATCCCACCACCAAACAATAAAGGAGGAATTTCAGCTATTAGTTTTTTACTCATAGCAAGAACACCAATACCTGAAGGACCGTATATTTTGTGCGGGCTAAATACGATAGCATCAGCGCCAAGAGCAAATAAATCTTCAGAATGAGTGCTCATACTTTGCGCACAATCTAGAACAACTAAGGCTCCCACCTTTTTAGCTAGCCCTATGATCTCTTCAATGGGATTGATTTGACCTAAAACATTTCCCACATACGCTAAAGAAACGACTTTCGTATTAGCTGTTATTAATTTTTTTGCTTCAAGTAGATTTAATTTCAATTTCTCAGAATTTATTCCTTCCAAAGAAATATAGGCTAATTCGCAATCTTTTCTTAATGCGGCCTGCTGCCAAGGAATTAAATTTGCATGATGTTCAATTGCTGTTGTAACAATTCTACTTTTCTCATCGAGATAAACCTCGGCTATTCCATTTGCAATAATATTTAAGCTTTCAGTTGTACTCTTAGTAAAAATGATTTGCTCTGCCCGAACTGAAGAACCTAGAAAAGATGCTACAATACTTCGTGTTTCCTCAAATTGCTGAGAAGAGCGAATGGAAACACCATATGCTCCCCTGTGAACTGAGCCATAATCAGACTCCATATGCTGAACCATTGCTTGAATAACAGCCGTTGGTTTTTGACTAGAAACAGCGGAATCAAGATAAACAAAAGGTAAAATTTGTCCATTCACTTTTTTTTCGTTATTTTTGAAAATTGGGAATTCTTTCCGAATTTGAGCGCCTAGAACTTTTGCAAACATTTCATTCCTTCCTTTGGTTGGCAGTGAAATTTCAGCCTCCAAAATTTATCTGACACAGGGGTCGCAAAATGCTTAAATGATGTCAACAATTCTATTGAAGAGGTATGACTGACTAGCACAGCCATATCCCTAATAAAGGATTCAGATAAATGCAATTTGGAAAAAACAAAAAGAAAAAACAAAAAATTGAACACAAAAAAAATAATTATAAAGAAAGCTTAGAAAAAGTAGCATCTTTAGATTATCGTTGGGTCATTCCTTTAAGTCAAAAAATAAGAATAAAATCAGTAGTAATTTCAAAATTTCTTTCATTTGTATTTGCTGAAATTGCCATAACTCCAATATCTTCTGCAAAAACACAATATGGACGTTTTAGTTTGATAAAAGGAATTACGAAAGCTCTTTTTCCTCAGAGTGATTCATTACTTACTCAAATTGAAAAGTCAATAAAAGCTCTGCAAGAAAACATTGGTGAATTATCAACAGAAATATTGACAGATACTGATGTGACTCAAGAACTTTTAGCTCCTTTTATTGAAATGGTTTGCTTAACAATTGAAAAGAATCCTCAATTAATTGCATTATTTAATCAACCACAAATTTTAAAAGCTGCTTTTGGACCTTTAGGAGAAAGAATTGCGGGAATTATTGAAATTATACCGGCATTGTCTTCTCATGCTGCAGAAAGATTTCCCAACTTGAAAGAGACTTTTTTTAATGCTCTTTTTCAATTAAAAAAAGAAGAACGTAAAGAAATTTATATTTTAGCTGAAGAGATTTTAGATTCTGTTTATCAAGAAAAAGTGTTACCTCTATTGAACAAAACTTTGTCAACTGACACCAGAGGAAAAGTATTAGCTCCTATTTTAGCAGGAGCTATTGAGGCAATTCCTGGAGAAAGCTGTATTAATGCAATTTTATCTATTGCCTGTACACCACATAATGAGTTTTCAAACGGCAGAGTTATTGCAATTGCAATTCAAGAAATGGGTGGATTATATGTAAAAATATCCCAAGTTATTTCAGAACTTTGCCCGCCAAGTTTGGCAAGAGAACTGAGAACTACTCAAGATGAAGCTGGAGGAATATTTCCAAGTATTGAAAAATCATGGGAGTTTTTAATAGAAACATTAAATCAACCTCAATTTATTGAATGGAAAGCCTATCTTCAAATTCCACAAATTCCAATTAAACATTTTGCAAGCGCTAGCGTAGGAGCACTTTATTTATTCCAATTGACTCCACTTGGTAAAGAAAAATTTAATGTTGAAAATATTTTAATTAAAATTCAAAGACCGAATTTAAAAGAAATATTTGCAACTCAATGCGAACATATTTTAAAATTAACAGATGAAGCTAATAAACTAATTTTAACAGACAATTCTATTAATAAAGACACAGCTTCAGAATTACTAGGAATTGTTTCTACATTACGCAGATCTGTTCTTAATTACCATAAGCAAAGTCAAGAGGAACTTGATTTCACCAAAGAAGAACAAAATGCAGAAAAAGTTCGAAATGCTTTAGACAGCCTTGATTTCATAAAGGTACCAAGATATTTTTTATCATCTCAAAATATAGTTTTTATGGAAAAAATGCCAGGAATTAAAGTAACTAAAATTGTTCAAGCAAAATACCTTGAGCGGAGAGAAATTGCAGACTCTATTGCTTCATCATATATAGATCTTGTATTTACTAAAGGAGTTGTTTGGGCAGATCCACATCCAGGTAACATTTTATTTGATGATATTACAAATCAAACTTCAATGATTGATTTGAATCCATGTTTTTTATGGGATCTTAAGACAAGACAAGAATTTAAGCATTTAATATATAGATTATTATTAAGAGATGCCGAAGGAGTTTATAAAACTCTACATCATTTAGTTGAGTACCCTGAAACTTTACAATCAAATGCTATAGTTGAAGATTTGAGTAAATTTTTAAATTTATCTATGGGTAGCACAAGTTTAACAAGATTTGTTGGCGAATTTATTAAAACTTTAAGTGAAAACCAAATTGATTTAAAAGTCCAAGTTCAAGCTGCTTTACGGGGATTAAGTCAAATAGCATTAACAACTTCTTCGATTTCTGTAAGAAATAATTTTGGCTTAATTCTCCGAAATCAATTTACATTAAAAGAGCTTATAGGAACAGTTTGGGATGTCGGAATACTGCGAGTTTCAAAAGTTATTTTATCAACTCTTTTTGAATTTACACGCCAATTACCTGAATTTGACATAGGCCCAGTACTCGATGAAAGAGATTTAGAGACACTAAATTCTTATGTAAGAGATCTTGCTAAAGCAAATGTTTGTAATATTCATTTTCGGCGAGTATCTCCAGAAGATCATCCAAATTTAAAAATGAGTCAAGATGGACAAACTTTATTAATTACTAGCGATCTTTATATTGAAATTGTTGATAAAGTGAGGCCTGCTACTGTTCGATACGTCATTGAGACCCCAACTAAAAAATGGCTTAAAGAAAGACAAGAATTTGTAAAGCTTGCAAGTATTGCTAGAAGTTTTTGTACCATAGAATGTTTAGAACAACTTCGCAGAAATTCATTAGATGATTACTGGAAAATAGTTGAATCTTGGAGCAAGTATAGTTACCTTAGAACCATTGATGAAACTCAATTAATTGGAGAAGTACAAATTGCCGCTAGGAAATTGTATTCTCTACGCTTCGCTAATATTTGGGAAACCTCATTTTCTGGATTACCCTTAAGTTCAAAAATTATCTGGCGATTTTTAATGCGTGTTGAATCTTGGAAAGAGAGTTCAAAACAAAGTTATTTAGTTTCCCAAAAAAATAAATTTGGTGATGTATTGTTGGCTAATATGGCATATAGTAGTTTTTTTCGGATGAAAACTTTGTTACTAGAAGGTTTACTTTGGAGTTTAAGAGGATATATTAATAGACTCAAATTTTCTATGCATTTGCTACCAATGCCAACAGAAGATCTAGTTAATTTAATTCTTTTTGGCTTAAGTAGAAATAAAAAAATGAGCAAGTAATTAATTCTCTTGTTTGATACAATTTAAATAATCACTACTTTCTAAATTATCGCTCATTGCACAAGCATAGTATTTCCATTTACTACTAATTTGATTTGCAAATGGAGAATTCACAAAAAAATACTTCATAAATTTTTCATCAGGTTCAGATAAATTTTTAAGCCACTTTCCAACTAAACCTTGGATACCAATAAAAATATTTTTACACTCAAAAATTTCATTAAAACTATTTCCCTGAATCCACTTTTTTTCTTTTAAATCAAAGTAATTTGTTACTGAATTTTCTAAATTATTTGCATCATTCATACTAAATATTTTGAACGAAGGATTATTGAAATGAACGGGACTAACTGAAGGAACAGAAACGGTATATAATCCTAATTCTTGATTTAAAATTTGAAACCCGTCATGGTGAGTATGACCTACAAAAATTCCATTTATATTATTTGAATAATTACTTAATATTTTAAGATAATTATTTTCAATATTATAATTTTTAGAACTCCAAAATGAGACTTTATCTTTACTTTTCTCAATTCTTATAGCAGTAGTGTAAGCATCTACTCCACTTGGGATATGCGATATAATTAAAAAATTATCTTTTTTATTTTTCTTCAAAATATTCTCTAACCAATCCAATTGATTTATCGACATATTTTTTAGATTTAAATTATCTTGACTTTTTCCATTTATCGAAAAAATATTTGTATTTAAGGCGATGATTTTTAAATTATTTAAACCTGTATCAGCTATATAATAACCTCCTTCAAGAAAAGACGATGAATTCAATACACCTTTATTCAAATTTCCCCAAGTTATTTGCAAATTTTTATAAAAGTTACTCTTTTTCGGATTATCTACATTATAATTATCGACAGAAGAATCATTATTTCCTAAAACTGGAAATATTTCAATATTATTTCCAATAGAATTTCTTAATTCATATGCAATATATTGCATTGTTTTACTTACAAATAATTCCACACTATCATATTTATTTTTTGGCATATTTTTTGTATATGCATTATAATTTTGAATAAAATAATGCGCTAGAAAGTCTCCCAAAACTATCACAAATTCAAATTTTTTTTTCGAACTTTGCTTTTTAATTTCTTCTAAAAAGCTGTTTAGTAAAATATAATTAGTATTTTTCCCATATACAGTTATCTTATTTTTTTGATAATATTTCTTAAATATTATCCCCCAAGAATTTCCTTCAGATTTATGTAATTCCTCTATTAAAGAATTACAATTTGGGTTCGTATGGTCATCGCATATTTCTAATGGATTAAAATGGATATCACTTATAGATAAAAAATCTTTTGCTACAGCAAAGGAACAGCTTAAAAAAAACAATCCACAAAATATAAAACGTAAAAATTTATGCATACAACCTCCCTGCTTAAATTAAAAAGCATTTAGCAATAACATAAAATTAGTCATATTAATAGGTTGCTGTTAAAACTAATTTTTTAACAGAATTATACCTTGATTTGAAGAGAAATAGGACAATGATCAGAGCCATAAATTTTATCATGAATGATTGCATTCGATACTTTATCTTTTAAGCATTCACTAATAAAGTGTGCGTCTATTCGCCAACCTATATTCTTCTCTCGCACACCAGGTCGTTGACTCCACCAAGTATAATAACCTCCTCTTTTTTCAAAAATTCTAAATGCATCTAAATAACCCAGTTTCAAAAAATGTGATAGCCAGTTTCTTTCTTCAGGTAAAAAACCGGGATTTTTTATATTTTGTTTTGGATTCGCTAAATCTATTTCTGTATGTGCTATATTGATATCTCCACCTAAAACTATTGAAAAACCTTTTTTTCTTATTTCTTGCAACTTATTTTCAATACAACGGCAAAATTTAAGTTTGTAGTCTAGACGTTTGCCTTCAGGCTGACTATTTGGAAAATAAGCATGAGCAAAAAAAATATTATTGTAAAAAACACCTATAAAACGCCCTTCTCTATCAATGTCTGGGTCCCCAATACCATAAACTATGTCGCTTTCATTCAATGGTATCTTTGAATAAAAACCTACTCCACTGTACCCTTTTTTTTCTGCTGGGTGCCAGTAACTTTGATAATGATTAGGGGAAATTAAGTCCTCTTCAAGCTGTTGCGGTGTTGCTCTTACCTCCTGAAGAAACACAAAATCCGCTTCAGAATTTTGCAACCAAGATAAAAATCCTTGTTTTTTTGCCGCACGTATACCATTTAAATTCCAGGAATACACATTCAATAGCATGATTTGTTGACTCCAATTTTCCATTTCGTTAAACAGGATGACTGGCCATAATCTAGGACAGAATTACAAACAGTCATTCTGACAATATTTTCCACGTTTTGCTTAAGGTTATAATATGCTTATGCTTATCAAAAAATTACTGAACAGTATTATTTTTAAACTCATTATAACTCTATTATTTGGCTTCTTTTTTGGGACGTCCCTTCCAGAAATTGTTCAGCAAGCATTATATTCTATAAGCCTAACTTTAAAAAGCATTCTCGTATTTATTCTTCCATTTATCATATTTAGTTGTATTTTTTCATGTCTATTATCTTTTAAAACCAATGTTCTTAAATTTATTTCTATATTACTTATTTTTATTTGTATTTCTGGTTTTATTGCAACATTTATAGGTTATGGAGTTTCAAAATACGCTCTAACCAATTTCCATGATTTAAAAGAAACACAAAATATTAGTGGGAGTTTAACTCCTCTATGGGAAATCAATTTTCCCTCTCTAGTATCAAATAATACTTCATTATTTGCTGGATTTATAGCAGGAGTTATTTTTTCAATCATCAAAAGTGCAAAAGCTGAAAGAATTGCTATTAAATTGAGGTCATCTGTTACCATATTTTTAAATAAACTATTTGTGCCAGTACTCCCTTTATTTGCCTTAGGTTTTGTTATTAAATTAGAAAGCGATGGAATTTTAGGCGTTATCATTAAGTCTTATTTTCCATTAGTAATTGCTATTTTAATTGCTGAAGTTCTTTATATTTCTTTCTTATATTTTGCAGCTGCTGGTTTTAATCCTCAAAAATTTCTCTTTTTTATGCGTAATGCTTTGCCTGCAGGAATGATGGGTTTTAGTACTATGTCTAGTATGGCCGCCCTCCCTTTAAGTTTACAGGCAGCAGAAAAAAATACAGGGCAAGTTGACATTTCACGTACTATTGTTCCAGCCACAGTCAATGTTCATTTAGTGGGTGATAGTATTGCTGTACCTATGATAGCAATTGCAATCATGGCAACATTTGGTCTCCCTTTTCCTAGTTTGTACACTTTTTTTATTTTTTCTATCTTGTTTGTTTTTAATAAATTTGGTGTTGCTGGTATTCCGGGGGGTGGAATTATAGTAATGATACCAATTTTAGAAAAATATCTTGGATTTTCAAGTGAAATGTGTGGGTTAATTACAGCAATTTATATCCTTCTTGATCCTATAAATACAGCAGGTAATGTATTAGGCAATGGAGCATTCGCAATAATTAGCTCTAACTTTTTCAAGAAAAAAAGTGATAAAAATAAAAATGAAACTTCACTTCCTCCAAACGAAGTTAAAATAGCCAATTGATTTAAAAATTACTTGTTATCTTTTCCCAGTTTTAAATTGAATTTTATCCTATAAAATTTTATTTTATTAATACAATTTAGAATGGGAGTTTTATGTTTAAGAAAAAGAATACTTTGTTTCATGAGGGGCATCATCATTCACATGTTTCTAAAGAAAAACCTCTTTTCTTTGCTTTAGTATTGACTGGATTGTTTTTTTGTATTGAACTTTTTGCAGGAATACTTTCTGGCAGTCTAGCCCTAATCTCTGATGCTGCACACATGCTAACCGACGTAATAGGAATTGCAATTGCTTACATCTCAATAAAAATAGCAAAAAAGCCAGCAGATCTCAAAAGAACTTTTGGTTACTACCGGTTTGAAATACTTGCTTCTTCTTTTAATTCTTTTTTGCTTATTTTTGTTGGTATTTATATTTTATATGAATCATTTAATCGCTTTTTTAATCAAGATAATTTTGCAATAAAAACAGGTATTATGTTCTGGGTGGCCATTGCAGGTCTTCTTATTAATATTATTTGTATGAAAATTTTAAGTGATGGAAAAGAGCATAGCTTAAATTTAAAAGGTGCTTATTTAGAAGTTTTTAGTGATATGCTTAGTTCTGTAGGTGTAATCATAGCTGCCATTATTATTCATTTCACAAATATAAAATGGGTGGATTCAATAATTGCAATTTTAATTGCGCTTTGGATTTTTCCAAGAACTTGGAGCCTACTTACTGATAGTTTTAATATATTGTTAGAAGGTGTTCCAAAAGGAACAGATATTGAAGCAATCAAACAAGAAATTAAGAAAATTCCTGGAATTACTGACGTACATGACTTACATATCTGGGCTATCACTTCTGGAAAAATTAATTTTACCTGCCATATTGTAAATAACCAAATTAGTAATTCAGAAGAACTCCTTTTTGAAATAAAAAAAATATTAGCTGAAAAACATAAAATTACGCATGTTACTATTCAATTTGAAAGAGTCAATTGCGATCAAGAAGAAAAACATTAATTATAGATATTAAAGCTCTTATTTATATAAAAAAAACATATTTATTGACAAATAAATCAACTCCAAATAATTAAATTTTGATGCTTGTAGTTAATTTATTTTAAATGGATATGGTTATGGAAGAAAAAAAAATTGAAAAGTTTAATTTTACAGGAATTGGCTTAGATTATTTTAAGATTTGGATTACGAATACAATTTTAATTATTTTTACTTTAGGCATTTATTATGCTTGGGCAAAAGTCAGAAAAACCCAATATTTTATGCAAAATAGTTTCATCCAAGGTAGTCACTTTAATTATCATGCAAATCCAATTGGTATTTTAAAAGGAAACATTTTTGTTTTAATATTTTTTATATTATATTTTATAATATCAAATATATCCACAAATGTTGCTGCACTATTATTTATAATAGCATTTCTTTTCTTCCCGTTCTTAATTACTAAATCTATGCAATACCATTTAGCTAATACAAGCTACAAAGGAATTCATTTTAGTTATTCAAGCAATCTAAAAAAGTTTTATATCTTCTTTTTTTCCCATATCTTTCTTAATATAATCACAATTTTTATTTTTTTTCCATATACTCTGAAAAAATATAATGAAATAATATATAATAATATTAAAATTGGCGATACTTTTTTTAAAATTAAAGCAAGAACAAGAGACTTCTATTTTGTATATCTAAAAATTATTGGAATATCAGTATTAATTTTTTCTATTTTTGGTATTTTTTATCTTCTTTTCGGTTCTGAAAACTCAAGAAGTTCCATATTTAATTTTGCAACAGCAATTACATTTATAGTTAATTTTGTATATATAACTTTAGCTTTTTATAAATTAGTTATAAATAATCTCTCAATCAGCAATAATAGATTTTTTACAAATATAAGTTTTAAAAAATATTTTTTTATTAATATCATTAACACAATTTTAATAGTAATAACTTTTGGGTTATATTTACCATTTGCAGAAATAAATTTAAAAAAATTTCTTCTAAATAATCTAAATTTAGAAGTATATGAAGAAATTTCTTTCAACATTGAAGCTATAAATAATAGCAATGAAATTCTTTCTCAATCATCAGAAATAACAAGTAGTTTATTTGGAATTGATATAGGAGTATAATTTTATGGAAAGAGAATTTGATGGCAAGTATTATGATGGGCGGTCATCAAAAACTCATTTTGTAAAAATTAAAATTCAAAATAATGAACTTAATATCCAAAATGATACCTTATACATTGTCAATACTAGTTCAAATATTAAATATACAACACAAGTTGCTGATGGGAATAGATATTTTTTCTTTACAAATGGAAGTCAATGCCATTTTAAAAATGATATGATGATAGAACAATGGATTAGAAAAAATTCCATTAAAAAAATTGCAAATGCATTTAGCTTTGAAAAAAGTTTCTCTAAAATTTTTTTATTAACTTTACTTTTAATAAGCTTTTTAATTGTTTCTTACAATTTTTTTATCCCCGGGCTTTCATATATTTTATCCCAGAATGTTCCTTCTGTTTACTTACAAAAAATTGATAATAATGTTCTTGAATATTTTCAAAATTCAAATTTTTTAGTTGAAAGTAAAATTTCAAAAGAAAAAAAAGAATCTATTTTAGAAAGAATAAATAACATTAAAGAAAAAAATAACTTACCCAATTTTAAACTTCATTTTTTTTCAAGTAAAGAACTTGGTCCTAATGCCTTTGCATTAACCTCAGAAAATGTAATTATAACTGACGAATTAATAAATCTTTGTGACCATGATGAAATAACTGCTGTTTTACTCCACGAAATTGGACATCTTAAATATAAACATTCAATTGCACAAGCGATAAGATCTACTTTTATTGGCTTTTTTATTTCGGCAATACTAGGAGATTTTTCATCAACATTAACTTCATTTTATGGAGCTATTTTAGAAAACAAATATTCAAAAAAATTTGAACATCAAGCAGATATTTTTGCTGCAAAAAATTTACAATCCGCTAAATTATCCCCTGAATTACTCATTTATGCATTAAAAAATATTGAAAATAATGCTCCCCAAACTCAAAGTGAAAAAATAATATTTTACCTATTAGAAATATTTTCAACTCATCCTACAATAGAGGAAAGAAAGGAAAAAATACTTGCTGCTTTGAAAGAATAATTTTGTTGTATTATTTTTTTTAATTTAACATAGTTAATTTATTATTTATGGTTTGTGCCAGATATTTTTCCACATCATGATAATCCAATAAAGGGATTTTTCTATTATTTGTGGGTAGATCTTTAATAGCTTGTTGCAGATTTATTACTCCTCTGCCATGTAATCCACAAGGAATAATATTTGAAAAAGTTTCAAGAGAATTTACAACATTGAAAGCAATTCCATGTTTTGTCACTTTATCTTTAATTCGAATCCCTATTGCACCTATTTTATTTTTTCCTACCCATACCCCTGGATTTATTTCATCTCTTTGTACTTTTACCCCATATAAAGCAGCTGTTTCTATCATTGCTTCTTCTAATAAATTTACATAAGAACGCACAGTTTGTTGATATTCATGAATTTGAAAAATTGGATAAATTACAATTTGCCCAGGTTCATGAACAGTAACACTACCACCCCGATCTATTTTATGAAAAGCTACGCCTTTATACTTTAATTGTTCAGGTGGTACGAGCATATCTGTGTATAACTCACGTTTTCCCATAGTAACTGTTGGCGGATGTTGCACAACAAGAATAATTCCTTCTTGTGAAGGATTATTAACAATTTCTGAATGGATGGACTCCATTATTCCTAAAGTATCTGAGTATGGTAAAAGTCCTAAATATTTTATTTGCACTTATTGTATTGCCTCGCGAATCCTTGCAGATAAGAAATCCATGCACCAGACAACTAAGAAGATAAGAAAAGCAAGACTTCCCACCTGTGTCCAACGTGCTAGCATTTGTTCCTGGATCAAAATACTACCAATTCCACCACCGCCTACAAGTCCTATCACGGTAGCCATTCTTACATTGATATCCCATCTATAAATTGTAAATGCAAGAAATGGAAGAATAACTTGCGGTACAACGGAAAACCAAACAACTGCAATACGACTTGCACCTGTCACTTGCAAGGCTTCTATTGGGCCTTCATCAACAGTTTCAATTGCTTCTGAATATTGTTTCACAAGACTGGAAACACTATGAACCATCAAAGCTAATGCACCCGCAAAAGGACCAATCCCAATCCATACTGAAAATAAAATAGCCCAAATTAAAGGTTCAATCGACCTTGTGATATTCATATAAGAGCGAATCAAGAAATAAAGAGAACGCATAGCATAACTATGGCGTGTTAAATTTCTAGAAGCAAAAAAAGATAAGACAAACGCTATAGGAATACTAAAAAATGTTGCTAAAAATGCTAAATAAATAGATTCTGCTAATTTACTTAATGCTTTGCCAAAGTAAGTTAAATCATTCGGTACACATGGAATATTAAAATACTCCACATGATTGGCAAAAATAGAATTATGCAAACGTAACAGTAAATTAAAAAAAGATTGTAATAAATCGTAAAAAGAACCAAATAAAAAATGCTCACCTACTCCAGGAATGCCGCAAGTAAGTTGCAAAGTGAGTCTGCCAGCACCTAATAAACCATCTATTTGAACTATTTTCAAAAAACTTACATTTACAATTACAATTCCTGTTATTAATGTAATGAATACTAAAAAATACGCCTCAAATTTCGCAAATTTCCAATGTTTCTGAATTTTTAAATAATCGTTTGGATCTGTTACTTGCAATTTTGATAAGCTTGCTACCCATGATCCAAAACCCTTACATTTTAAAGAAACTAAAACACCGATACCAAAACCTATAAAAGATAAACCTAAAAACCAACTCCAAGGAAATTCAAAGTATCTGCTGTCAAAATTTAATTTTTGGATAATATTTAAAGCAAATTGATTTGATTTTTCTGCATAAGCAAAATTTTCTAAGATAGGAAGTATGATTGAAAATACTAATATTTTAAAAATAAAAATTAAGAAATAAGCCCAAACTAACATTTCAATTAGTAAGCCTGCTAATTCTCTTTTTTTCCGTTTTGATTCAATCATTGGTATAAACGAAGGGAATTTCATTAATGTATCTCCACTTCTTTCGCATCAGCACCATAAATATCTTTAAACCATTTTTCAGAAATATCTGATGGCTTTCCTTCAAATACTTTTTCTCCATTTTTTAATGCAATTACATGGGTTGAGTAATCCCTAACTAAACTTAAAAAATGTAAGTTACAAACAACAGTTATATTTCTTTTAGTATTCAAATCTTTTAAATAATTCATAACAGAATAACTGGTCGTAGGGTCTAAAGAAGCTACTGGCTCATCTGCTAATAAAAGATGCGGATTTTGAATTAATGTTCTAGCAATGGCGACCCTTTGTTTTTGCCCACCAGATAACCCGTCCGCTCGAACTAACGCTTTGTCAGCTATACCAACTATTTTTAAAGCAGAATAAGCTTCATCGACCCATTCAGATGGCCACTTTTTAAAAATTCCTCCTAAAAAGTGGTTGTTCAAATCTCCTAATTTACCCATAAGGACATTGTTTAAAACATTTCTTCTATTTATTAAGTTAAAATGTTGAAAAACCATTCCTATTTTTTTTCTTATTTCTCTGAGCTCACGTTCTTTAACATGAGTAATATCTTGGCCTTCAAAATAAACTGTTCCTGCAGTGGGTTCATGTATACGATTTATACATCTAAGAAGGGTAGATTTGCCTGAACCTGAAAGACCTATGACTGAAAGGAAAGCTCCTTTTGGTACCTGAAAAGATATTCCTTTTAATGCTTTTGTTCCATTTGGATAAGTTTTTACAATATTATCTACTTGCAAAATAAAATCATTATTTTGCATTTGCTGCAAAGTCACAAGGGAACCCCTTTATAAAGCGGCTAAAAAATATTTAGTTTTGTAAAAGGATCTGGGAGAGAATCCCCAAAATCCAAATTATAACCATCACTATTTCCTAGTTGCACTCTATAATAAATGTCAAGATATCCCAACACTTTTGCCACGTATTTTTTTGTTTCTTGAAATGGAATATTTTCATAAAATTCATCAATTGTTAAAGAATTGTTTTGTCCTATCCATCGATTTACTGCTTCAGGACCTCCATTATATGCTGCAGTAGCCAATAAATAATTACCTTTATAGATTTTTAATAACATTCGTAAATACCATGCAGCATAAGCAATTGATTGTGAAGGTTCCTTTAACAAGCTTATATTAAAATTTTCTTTACCAATATGTTTAGAAATGTTCATGCCGGTATAAGGCATGATTTGCATTAATCCTATTGCTCCAACTGAACTCTCAGCAGTTGGATAGTAAAGAGATTCGGCACGCATAATTGAAAGTAACCATAACGGATCAATATCAGCTAATTTTGCTGCATTTTGGATATCTTTCCAATATGCTAAAGGGTAATTTAACTTCCAGAAGTTAGTTTTTTCAGTCCATAATTCGTCAACTCCATATTCTTCTAAAGTATTGACAAAATTATTTCTTGCTAAATCCGAAGACATTTTAAAGTCTTTTGCAGCATAAGCTAAATTTGCTAATAGCACTACCTGATTTTTCTTCATCTTTTTTGTGTTAATTTTTTTAATATATATAATTGCTACATCTTCTAAATCACTTAATATAAGTTTTCTAATTTCTTCTAAGTTTTTGTCTTTTATTTTTCTTTTCAAAAATGGATTTGATTTTCTTGAGTAATAATCTTTAATTCCTAAATTTTCACTGATATTTTGGTTTTTATAATTGTAATTATTTAATTTCCATCTTGAAAATATGGAATAAGGATATTCTGTTGTTCTCTTTGCAATAGATTGATATGTTTTTTTTGCTTCTTCTCTCATACCTTTTTCATACTGAATTACTGAAAGCCAATACTGGAATTTAATATTTACAGATTCTTTTTTACTTTGATTTAAAAAATTTATTGCAACACTTTCAGCTTCATCATATTTTTTTGCTAAGATATATTCCCATAAAATAAACCAATTTTGTTCTTCAATAGTTGAGAATATATAATTTTTCTTAGCAAATTCAGCTGCCTCAATATGATTTCTTGCGTAATGAAGAGATACTGCGTACTTCATTTTAGCAATCTCAGCAAACTTCGAATTTGGAATTTCTGTGAATAATTTAAAGTAAACTTGAGATGCTTTAATTGGTTGATTTAAAGCATTAAATACTCTTCCTCGCATATCTAAAATACGATCTTTGATATTTAAATCTGAATAATTCCCATTTTCAGAAAGATAATTTAAGACATGATCAGCTAAACTATATTCCCTTGCGGAAAGTAACAATTCAGTATTTCCTAATATTTTATCTTTTTCTTGACTAGAAAGTTGCTCAAAAGGTCTTGATGGCACTGGATTGAAGGGATTTATTCCTACTAATGCTAAAATATAGTTCCGAGAATCAGGTTGTTTCCCTATACGTTTATACACTTCTTTTGAAAGATATTGAAGATTTTCTTCACGAAAATAAAGACTTCCTAAACTTCCTCCTGAACATTCAATTTTTGAAACAATATCCATAGCATCTCTACCAGATTTTTCTAACGGATAGAAAAGAAGTGGTTTTTTTAAAAAAGCGAGCGCTTGGTTAAATTGACTAAAAAACAATGAAGCTTGCGATAACTTAACTAACACTTCATTCATTTTTTCCCAATTTGTATATTGCTCAATAATATTTCCATAAGATTTATAATAATCAATTGCCTCTGCTTTAAGTCCTGCATCTAATAATGCATCTAAATATAATGGGGCTATCATTTGAAAAACAACCAGTTTATTTTGTTTTGCTATTGGTTTTAATAATAAAATTGCTCCTGCATAATCTTTCTTCAAATATAAATAATTTGCATAATAGATACGATAAAGATGATTTTGTATATCAGTCATTTTTATTTTAGATTGTTGAATACTTTTTCTAGCAAATTCAACATAATCATCTTGTAAAATATCTCCTGCATTATTGAGTAGCCCCAAAAAAAGAAATATTTTTTCTTGCCCATTTTTTTCCTTGCCAATTTGTTTTTTTATTTCATCTAAATGTTTAATTTCCTCTTGTTTTTTATTTCGCAAAAAATCTTGATAAAAGGTAATATATTTTTTACCTATTACTTCTGAATTCGAGCTTTCTAAACCGTATATTTCAGGTATACTGCTTAGGCAACCTGCTATTGCAATTGCTAAAGGGTAAAATATGTTGAAAAAACTAAAATGGCTTTTACATCCCATCTCAATCCTCATCGGCGCCCAAATTTGTTGGGGCTTACTTATGTTTGTCTGGATCAGATGGTACATCTTAAGAAGCCAAGAAATAAATACCTTCATAGAAAAATTTCCTGTTGCAGCTACGAATTCGGGTCAGTGGGTTATTTTATCTCAAGGTTGCATATTAATGGGTTTTATCCTTATTGCATTATACATGATTTTTGTCAGTCAAAGGCGACTTTCAAGAATTACAAAAATGCAAGATGCCATTTTAAGCAATGTCACCCACGAATTAAAAACCCCTCTCGCCAGTATAAGGCTTTATGCTGAAACAATGCTACTGCGCAACGTGACAGAGGATGAAAGAAAAAAATTTCTAACAAGAACCCTAAAAGAAACTGAAAGGTTACAAAAATTGATTGATACCGTATTAATCTCCGCCCGCTTAGAGTCGGATAAAAGCGCATTAATACATAGTAAGGTTAATTTAAGTGAATTACTTAACACTTGTTTCAATAGAGTTAAAGATAGGTTTAGTGAATTACGTACTTTTGAATTTCAAAATTTATCTGCTGATATGGAAAATGCTTTTTTTATTTGGGGAAATCCCTATCATTTAACTATGCTATTTGATAATCTCCTTGATAATGCAGTTAAATACACAGAAAAAGGTGGTATGATTCAAGCAGGGGTTCTTTTGAAAAAAGATTTTATTCAAGTATTTATAAAAGACAACGGTGTTGGTATTGAGAAAAATCATTTAAAAAAAATATTCAAGAAATTTTATAGAATTGAACGAAATTTGAAAGTAAAAATTCAAGGATCAGGTCTTGGACTTTTTGTTTGTTTATCAATCGTAAAAGAACATCACGGAAAAATATTTGCAGTCAGTGATGGTTTAAACAAAGGATGTACATTTTATGTCGAACTCCAAAGACTTTCTTCTCATAGTTGAGGATGAAGAAGCAATTGGTGAAGGATTATTATATAATTTTGAAGCAGAAGGTTTTGAAGTTATTTTACTTTCTAATGGATATGAAGCATTAGAGTTTATAAAAATAAATTTTGAAAAAATCTCCACTATTATTTTGGATTTAATGTTACCTCAATTAGATGGTTATGAAATTTTAAAAAAAACAAGAATACTTGCTGAAAGAATTCCTATATTAGTTTTAAGCGCAAAAAGCCTTGAAAATGACAGAATAAAAGCGTTTGAACTAGGAGCTGATGATTATGTAACAAAACCCTTTAACTTATCAGAAATAATCTTACGGGTAAAAAGATTAGTTCAAAGAAAAAAATGGTATAAAACTGAAATTGCACTAACTCCAAGAGCTTTTGGTAATACAATTTTTGATATGGAACGCCTTACTATTACTAGAAATGATGGAATAGTTCATAGAATTTCCCCAACTGAGGGTTTATTGGTGCAAGTATTTTTAGAAAATGCAAATAAGATTCTAACAAGAAATGATTTACTACATAAAGTTTGGCAGTACGATGCAATAATAGAAACAAGAACTGTCGATGTATTTGTAGGAAAATTAAGAAAATATATTGAAAAAAATCCTGCTAAACCAGAATTCATTCATTCTGTAAGAGGTGTTGGTTACACCTACATTCCACTTAAAGAAGTATAACTATACTTGCTCCTAGAAAAATTTCATGTCATAATTTTTATCACAATGTTCTACATTGCACAAAAATTTTCATTTTTGTTTACCTAAACTCTTTTGTTCTCTCGCCATTTGGCTGTGTTGTGTGGTTTCCACTGTGAGACAAAATTTTCTGGAGTGGGTCAAAATATGCCTAATTCTTTTTCTGCTAATTCTAAGCAAAAATGTTTGCGTTCTTTTCGTTCCTGTTTAAAAAAAGGAGAGTGTATTTTATTGGGAGGTTCCACTGGAACTCTTCTCTATGAAAAAGGAATATTTATAAATAAATCCTTTGAAGAAGTAAATCTCTCACAACCAGAACTCGTTTTTCAAATTCATTCAGAATTTATTAATGCGGGCGCTCAAATTATTAGTACAAATACATGGGGAGCTAATTATTATAAATTAAAATCCTTTGGTCTAGAAAAAAAAGCTGAGGAAATAAACTTTAAAGGGGCAGAAATAGCCCGCAAAGCAGCATCAACAAACTGCTGGGTTGCTGGAAGCATAGGACCTCTAGGAGTCAGAATCGAGCCATGGGGACCAACTTCTTTAGATGAAGCAAAAAATACTTTTAAAGAGCAAGCAAATGCATTGATAAATGGTGCTGTTGATTTATTTATTCTTGAAGGATTTCCAGATTTATCCGAAATTCATCAAGCTATTTTAGCAATTAAAGAATTAGGTGATTATCCAATCATTGCTATGATGAGTGTAAATGAAGATGGTAATAGTTTATTTGGTACAGAACCAGCTTGGTTTACACAAAAACTGGATGAATGGGGTGCAGATGTCGTTGGCATAGATGGCGGAAATGGTCCTGCTCCCATGTTAGAAATATTAAAAAAACTCAAACAATCAACACAAAAACCAATTATACTTTATCCAAACGCAGGCCAACCACGGATGGTTGATGGACGCCTCATTTATATGGCAAGCCCTGAATATATGGGAGAATTTGCTCGCCAAGCTTTACTCAGAGGAGCGAGACTTCTTGGTGGTAGTAGTGGAACTTCTCCAGCACACACTAAAATAATGTCTGGAGCCATTCGTCAAGCAAAGGCGTTTGATTTAACCGAGCAAATAAAAAATGTTGAAACAAAAGAAGAAAATAAAATTCATGTTCACATCACAAATGTACCAAGAGTTTTACAAAGTAATTGGGCACAAAAAATAATTGATGGAAAATTTGTTACCAGTGTTGAATTACTTCCTCCAAAGGGATTAGAAATTGAAAAAATTCTTGAACGTGCAAAAATTTGTAAAGAAAATAAAATAGATGCCATAAATATACCAGATGGTCCGAGAGCATCTGCTAGAATGAGTTCATTAGCAACTGCGTGTATTATTGAGCGAGAAATTGGTATTGAAACTGTATTACATTATGCCTGCAGAGATAGAAATCTTCTAGGCATTCAAAGCGATCTTTTAGGTGCTGCAGGGTTAGGTATAAAAAATATTTTATGCATCACTGGCGATCCTCCCAAAATGGGACCTTATCCAAATGCTACAGCTGTTTTTGACATCGATGCTATTGGATTAGTAAATATGGTAACAAGATTAAATTCTGGACTTGACCTAGGTGGTTCCAGTATTGGCAGACCGACTTGCATGAGTGTCGGAGTAGGAGCGAATCCTGTAGCCTCGGACTTGGAGAAAGAAAAATCACGATTTAAATATAAAGTAGAAGCTGGTGCTGAATGGGCAATTACTCAACCTGTTTTTGATTCTGTTTCTTTATTCAAATTTTTAGAATTTTCTTCAAAATTTAAAATACCAATTATAGCAGGAATATGGCCATTAAAAAGTCTACGTAATGCCGAATTTATGGCTAATGAAGTTCCTGGAGTGTATGTCCCAAATGCAATTTTAGATCGCATGCGGAGATGTAAAACTTCAGAAGAACAAATGGATGAAGGAATAGCAATTGCTAAGGAGCTTATTGATGAAATTAAATCATCTGTACAAGGTTTACAAATAAGTGCTCCTTTAGGAAATGTAGAATTTGCACTTCGTTTACTTTAAATTATTTATCATAAAATAGGAAATAGCATGACAAAACCAATCATTTATTTTGTATTGGAAGATATGGAAGTAGAAGCCCCTATTGGAACTACTTTTCAAGAAATTGTTGATTCTTGTGGTGCCGATGTTACTTTTGGATGCAGAACAGGTACTTGTGGAACTTGTCGAATAAAAATTGAAGAAGGAATAGAAAATATCTCAACGATGGAAAGAGAAGAAAAAGATTTCCTTGAATCTATTTCTGCAAATAAAGATGAACGCTTAGGTTGTCAGATAAAAATAAATGGTAATTGCTCAATCAATTATATAGGTTTATGAAATGAAAAAAAAAATTTCTGATTTAATTAAAGAAAAAGTATTAGTACTTGATGGAGCTATGGGTACACAAATTTTTAATTTTAACCCAACTATTGAAGATTATGGTGGGTTAGAATATGATGGTTGTGTAGAATTATTAAACGAAAGAAGAACAAAATGGATTCAAGAAATCCATCATAATTACTTTATAAATGGATCTGATGCAGTCGAAACTAACACATTTGGCTGTAATGAAATTGTGTTAAGTGAATTTAATTTATCACATAGAACTGAAGAATTAAATATTATTGCAGCAAAATTAGCTAGAGAAGTTGCAACTAGCTTTCATGATAATAAATACGTTATTGGCAGTGTAGGACCAGGAACAAAACTGATTTCTCTTTTGCAAATTGATTATCAAACCTTATTTCAAAGTTACAAAAAACAAATGCTAGGCTTAATTAAAGGTGGAGTAGATGCAATATTAATTGAAACTTCACAAGATATTAATCAGGTTAAAGTTGCTATTAGAGCAGCAAAATCTGCTATGAAAGAACTAAACAAAAAAATTCCTATATGGTCTCAAGTTACAATAGAAACTTCTGGCACCATGCTTGTTGGCAGTGATATTCAAACTGCATTAACATCAATCGAAACACTTGAAATCGACGTTTTAGGAATGAATTGTGCAACAGGACCCGATGAAATGCGTCAGCATATTGCTTATTTAGCAGAAGCCTCGCCTTTTGCATTAAGTGTTCTTCCTAATGCTGGTCTTCCACAAAATGTGGGAGGAAAAACTGTTTATCCCCTTGGACCGAAAGATTTTGCTAATAAAGTAAACTTAATGGCTAAAGATTTTTCCTTAAATATTATTGGTGGTTGTTGCGGTACAACTCCAGAACACATTAAAGAACTTGCAAATCTTGCAAGCAGTCTTAATCCTGGTTTTAGAAAAGGAAAATATGAAAAGAGTGTAAGTAGTTTATATAATAGTGTTCCATTAAATTTAGAACCAAAACCTTTGTATGTTGGCGAAAGAACGAATGCAAATGGTTCTAAAAAATTTAAAGAACTATTGGCAATAAATGATTATGATGGCCTTGTGCAAATTGCAAAAAGTCAATTAAAAGAGGGCGCACATATCTTAGATGTTTGCGTGGCTTATGTTTCACGTAACGAAACAGAAGATATGGAAAATTTACTTAAGAAAATTGTAACACAAGTAAATATTCCGATAATGATTGATTCAACAGAATTGCCCGTAATTGAAAAAGCCTTACAAATTGCTCCTGGAAAATGTATAATCAATTCCATTAATTTTGAAGACGGCGAAGAAAAAGCAAGAGAAATTTTAAAATATTGCAAAGAATATGGTGCTGCTGTTGTAGCTCTTACAATAGATGAAGAAGGAATGGCAAAAACCACAGAAAAAAAGCTTGCAATAGCTAAAAGAATTTATAATTTAGTTGTTGATGAATTTCACATTCACCCTGGGGATCTTATATTTGATCCTTTGACTTTTACCCTTGGTAGTGGTGATGAAGAGTTCAGAAAATCTGCAATTGCTACACTGGATGGAATTAAATTAATTAAGGAAAGTTTACCGGGTGTAAAAACTATTCTTGGTCTATCAAATGTAAGTTTTGGCTTAACTCCTTACACAAGACAAATTTTAAATTCATTAATGCTTTATCATGCTGTAAAAAATGGACTAGATTTAGCTATATTAAACGCTTCAAAAATTATTCCTGTTGCAAAAATTGAGCCTGATGTTAGAAATATTTTTGAAGATCTTCTTTTTGATCGCAGAAAAGAAAATTATGATCCATTAAAAGTAATATTGCAAAAATTTTCTGACTTGAAAAAAGATTCATCCTCTGAAAATATAAAACGAAACACTCTTTCTATCGAAGAAAAATTAAAACTAGATATTATAGATGGAGAAAAACAGCTTATTGTTGAAGACTGTAAAGAAGCTTTAAAATCTTATCCTCCCCTCACAATAATTAATGAAATTTTACTTTCCGGAATGAAAATAGTTGGAGAACGTTTTGGTGCAGGAGAAATGCAATTACCTTTCGTCTTAGAAAGTGCTGAGGCGATGAAAGCTGCTGTGAGTGTAATTGAGCCATATATGGAGAAAAAAACAGGCTATAGTAAAGGCAAAATGATCATCGCAACAGTGAAAGGAGATGTCCATGATATTGGTAAAAATTTGGTGGATGTTATTCTGTCGAATAATGGGTTTGAAATTCTAAATTTAGGAATAAAACAACCAATTGAATCTATTCTTGAAAAATATAAAAATTCTGGGGCAAATGCAATTGGTATGAGTGGATTATTAGTTAAATCAACCGCAATTATGAAAGAAAATCTTGAATACATGTCAATGCATGGCTACACTATACCAGTAATCCTTGGAGGTGCGGCATTAACAAGAGAATTCGTCGAAAAAGACTGCCAAGCTGTTTATAAAGGGCAAGTATTTTATGCTTTTGATGCTTTTGAAAGCTTAAAAATAATGGAAAAATTGTCTGAAATTTCTGGTGAACTTACTTTAGAACAGGCAAATGCAATAAGAAAATATGCTCGAGCGCAGGATAATTCCACTCCTTCAGAGCCACAAGAACAGAAAATTAAAATAATAAGAAAAGGATCTCCTTCTATTCAACTAGATGAAAATGGTCAAAGCCCTTGGATTAGAAAAAATGAAAAAATACCAAATCCCCCTTTTTGGGGAACAAAAGTAATAGAAGAAAGTATTAAAAATTTATTTAATTTTATTGATGAATTTGCATTAATTCGTAGCCGCTGGGGATTTACACAAGGTACCAAAAGTGATTTAGATTTCAATCAACTCCTTCAAGAAAAAGCATATCCTTTATTTCATAAATGGAAGACTAAAGTAATTGTTGAAAAAGTTTTTCAACCTAAAGCTATTTACGGATATTTTCCAGTATGTTCTTATCAAAATAAATTATTTGTTTATGAACCTAATGATAAAAATAAATTTAATCCTTCTGACAAAAATAAAATTATTGCTGAATTTGAATTTCCTCGCCAAAGCTCAGGGAAACTTTTATGTATATCAGACTTGTTTAGAAACATAAGAAGTGGTGAATTTGATACTTTAGGAATCCAAATTGTTACTTTAGGTGAAGAGTTTTCTAATCAAACAAAAAAATTATATGATTCTGGTAACGTAACAGATTACTACTATATGCATGGAATTGGAACAGAATTGACCGAGGCTTTCGCTGAATTATTGCATAAAAGAATAAGAACTGAATTGGGAATAGTAAGTAAAGATGCAACAAATATGCGCCAACTTTTTAGCCAAGGATATCAAGGATCACGTTATTCATTTGGTTATCCTGCTTGCCCAAGTATGGAAGGAAATGCAACTTTACTAAATCTTTTAGACTCAAGTAGAATAGGTGTATTTATTTCAGAAGCTTTTCAAATGCATCCTGAGCTAACTACTAGCGCATTAGTAAGTTGGCATCCTCAAGCAAGATATTTTTCAACATAGAAAAATTTTTACATCATAATTAATAATTCATTAAATTTAAATTAATTTTATAATATTTAAATTTTTTTTTAAATTTTAGTTTTTTTTACAAAGATCATGTCGAGTATTATTTAGGAAAAGCTTTTCAGCAATTAAATTTTAGATTTACATTTAAATTATAGAAATACCAAGAGAAGAAGGAAAGTAAACTTTATCTCATTAAAATGAAAAGAAATAAATTAAACTATTTATCTTAATTAAGAACAAATTAAAAATGATTTAATATTAGAGATAACAAGGAATTTCAAACTTATTTTATATTTTTAATTGACACAAGAATAAAATTCGGCTAAATAGTCAATAGATAAAAAATATTTTCATCTCTACTTTTTCCTTGCTGGAGATCCTATGCTTTTGAAAAAAACACCAAATTTTTCTGCCATTCTTTTTTCCTCATTATTTGCATGGACATCATTTGTTCCCAATGCCTTTGCTGCAGAAGTACCTGCTGGTGTTAAACTTTCTTCTAAACAAGTTCTTAATGTAGGAATAGGTGCTGAAGTTCCTTCATTAGATCCACAAAAAGCTCAGGATACTGTCAGTGCACGTGTTTTATACGATCTGTTTGAAGGTCTACTGGTAGAAAATGAAAAAGGAGAAATTAATCCTGGAGTGGCTAACAAGTGGGAAATAAGCAAAGATGGATTAACATATACATTTCATATACGACCTGAAGCTAAATTCTCAGACGGTTCACCAATTACCGCTGATGACGCTGTTTTTTCTGTCCGGCGTTTAGTAGACCCTAAATTAGCCTCCGCTTATGCTGAATTAATTCTGATGATAAAAAATGCACCAGAAATAACTACAGGAAAAAAGAAACCAGAAGAATTAGGGGTTAAAGCCCTAGATAAAAGTACTGTTCAATTCTCTTTAAATAAACCATGTCCCTATTTTTTAAAAATTGTAGCTTTCCAAAATTTATCAATCGTTCAAAAAGCTAATGTAGAAAAATTTGGAGATCAATTTAGTCAACCAGGTAATTTGGTTTCTTCTGGGGCATATAAACTAAAGTATTGGAAAATTGGCGATAAAATAACAACTGAACGCAATAAAATGTATTGGAATAATGCAAAAACTGTTATAGAAAGTGCTAATTATTTTCCAATTTCAGATGTAAATACTGAATTGCAAATGTATCAAACTGGTCAATTAGATATTACATATGATATTCCTTCTGACAAATTTAAAGATCTTAAAAAATCTCTTGGAAAACAACTAAAAGCGAATCCCTTTTTATCAACATATTATGTTTCCTTAAATACAAATGTAGAACCTTTTAAAAATAATGTTAAGTTAAGACAAGCTTTATCTATGGCAGTAGATAGAAAAGTCCTCACTGAAAAAGTAACAGGAAGAGGTGAACTTCCATCATACGACATAGTTCCATTTGGTATGGCCTCTTATAAACAACAGTCCTATAGTTGGGAGAAATTTCCTGCTTCCCAAAGAATAGCTGAGGCACAACGTCTTTATAAAGAAGCTGGTTATTCTAAAGAAAAACCATTAGTGTTAACTTATACGTACAATACAAATGCTCTTCATAAAAAAGTTGCAATTGCATTAGCAGCAATGTGGGAACAAAATCTCGGTTTAAAAATGAATTTAGTAAATCAAGAATGGAAAGTATTTCTCACTGAAAGAAACGAAGGCCGTTTTATAACAGCAAGAGATGGATGGTCAGCTGATTATAATGATCCTAGCACATATTTGGATCTCTTTATTTCACATAATCCGCAAAATAATCCAAAATATAAAAATCCAAAATACGATGAACTCATTCAAAAAGCTTCATTAGAAACAAATCCAACAAAAAGATCTGAAATATTGCAACAAGCTTCATCTGTGATGCTAAATGATTACCCAATTATCTCCTTATACACTTATGTAACAACGCACCTTGTCAAAAATCATGTTGGAGGTTATAGTGGAGAAAATCCTTTGGATCACATGTATACTAAGAACTTCTATATTGTTGATAGTTCCAATTCTGCTATACGATAAAAAAATATAGTTATTCTTTTGTAATTTCATTTTAATTGAAAGATTTTAAGGTAATAAAAATTTAATTTACTTATTTTGAGGCATAGTTAATATGATTTCATATACTATAAAAAGATTTTTAGGCGCATGGCCTACACTAATCATACTTATTACCTTATCTTTTTTTCTTATGCGAATTGCACCAGGCGGCCCTTTTTCGGGAGAAAAAGTATTAAGTCCCGCGGTACAAGCTAATTTAAATGCTAAGTACCATTTAAATGATCCCATATTTATTCAATATCTAGACTATTTATGGTCACTTGCTAAAGGCGACTTTGGACCTTCTTTTAAATATCCGGACTGGACCGTTAATCAACTTATTTATCAAGGATTTCCCGTTTCATTATGGCTAGGTGCCTGGGCAATGTTTATTGCAGTAGTTGTAGGAATACTTGTAGGTTCTTTTGCTGCATTTAAACAAAATACTTTTGTTGATTATCTAGCAACAGGTATGTCTATGACAGGCATTTCTATACCAAGTTTTGTAACAGCTCCAATGTTTACTTTACTATTCGCTGTATTTCTTGGCTGGCTTCCAGCTGGTGGTTGGAATGATGGCTCTTTCCAAAATATGATTCTCCCTGTTACCTCACTTGCTTTACCGCAAATTGCAATTATCAGTAGAATTATGCGAGGGAGTATGATTGAAGTTTTAAAAAGTAATTATATTCGTACTGCAAAAGCTAAAGGAATTCCTACAAGAATAATTTTATTTCGCCATGCTTTAAGACCAGCATTATTACCTGTTATTTCTTATTTAGGACCAGCAACAGCAGGAATAATAACGGGTTCAGTTGTTGTTGAGCAGATATTTAGTTTGCCTGGATTAGGAAGTTATCTTGTTAAAGGAGCACTGAACCGTGATTATACTTTAGTTTTAGGCTCTGTAATTTTAGTAGGAGCTCTCATAATTGCATTTAATTTTATAGTTGATGTTTTATATGCTGTGATAGATCCAAAAATAAAATACTAAAGAGGCTTAGATTTATGACTTCAATACAGAATGTAACAAATGTGAATAAAAAGGCTATCATTCTTGAAAAAATAGTGCAGAAAAAAGAGATCAAAGGAAGAAGCCTTTGGAAAGATGCTTTTCGCCGGTTAACTTTAAATAAAGCAGCAGTTGTTAGTCTTGGTATTCTTTTTATCATTACTTTATTAGTCATCTTTGCTCCTTATTTTTCGCATTATGAGATGCAAGATACTGATTGGAATTCAATTGGATTAGCTCCTGATTTTAGTACCAAACATTTTTTTGGGACAGATGATTTAGGGAGAGATGTTTTTTCAAGAACTCTTTACGGTGGAAGAATGTCTCTGTTAATCGGTATTATTTCCAGTATTGTCAGTGTAGTTATTGGTATTGCTTATGGAGCAACAGCTGGTTTTTTAGGTGGAAAAATTGATGGCTTTATGATGCGTGTTGTAGATATCATATATTCACTTCCATTTATGTTTTTTGTAATCTTATTAATGACTTTTTTTGGCAGAAATATCTTTCTTATTTTTATTGCAATAGGTGCTGTAAATTGGCTTGATATGGCTCGTATAGTTAGAGGACAAACACTTTCCTTAAAAGGAAAAGAATTTATTGAAGCGGCTCATGCAAGCGGAGTTAGTTCACCTATTATAATTTTACGACATATTGTTCCTAATGTTTTAGGAATTGTAATTGTTTATGTTACTTTAACAATTCCTCAAGTAATTCTTACAGAATCATTTTTAAGCTTTCTAGGACTTGGAGTGCAAGAACCTGCTACGAGCTGGGGAGTTTTAATTAATGATGGTGCTCAAAATGTGACAGTTGCTTGGTGGAGATTAGTTTTTCCAGCTGCCTTTCTAGTTGTTACTTTATTTTGCTTCAATTTTATTGGTGATGGACTCAGAGATGCTCTCGATCCTAAAGACCGTTAAAAAAGGAATTATCCGATGACTTTATTAAGCGTTAACGATCTCAATATCTCTTTTTCCACGCATGACGGCAATGTAAAAGCCGTAAATGGAATTAGTTTTTCTTTAAATTCAAGTGAAGCATTAGGAATTGTAGGTGAATCTGGTTCAGGAAAAAGCCAACTTGTTTTAGGAATTATGGGATTACTTGCTCAAAATGGTAAAACTACTGGAAGTGTAAAATTTAATGATAATGAATTAATTGGCTTAAATCAACAGCAACTTAACAAGATCAGAGGCGATAAAATATCCATGATCTTCCAAGATCCCATGACATCTTTAAATCCTTATTTAAAAATATCTACACAAATGACAGAAGTTTTAATGTTTCATAAGAACATGTCACAACAGGAAGCTAAACAAGAATCTATAAAAATGCTTGATTTAGTTAAAATTCCAGATGCGAAAAACCGTATCGACATGTATCCGCACGAATTTTCGGGAGGTATGCGCCAACGGGTTATGATTGCAATGAGCCTACTTTGCAAGCCAGATTTGTTGATTGCTGATGAACCTACAACCGCTTTAGATGTTACAGTTCAAGCGCAAATTGTTGCTCTTTTAAGAGATCTAAAAAAAGATTTAGGTACTGCTATTATTATTATTACTCACGACTTGGGTGTTGTAGCAGGTATTTGCGATAATGTGATGGTTATGTATGCAGGAAGAACGATGGAATATGGCTCTGTTGAGCATATTTTTTATCAACCTCAACATCCCTATACTCAAGGCCTTTTAAAATCAATTCCAAAATTAAATGATGAATCTTATGGAGATTTACCTACAATTCCAGGAAATCCTCCTAGTTTATTAAACTTACCATCTGGATGCGCTTTTCATGAACGTTGCCAATATGCAACTGAAAAATGTGGAAAAACGCCTCCTCCTTTAGTTGCTATTAATCAGAAAACGAAAAAGGCTTGCTATAAGGAATTCTTAGCATGAATCAAAAAATTCTTTCGGTTGAAAACTTAAAAGTTTATTTTCCAGTCCAAAAAAAAGGTTCATGGTTTAAAAAAGTAACATTAAAAGCTGTAGATGGTGTCAGTTTCGATCTCCACGCCGGTGAAACATTGGGTGTTGTTGGTGAATCTGGTTGTGGAAAATCAACATTAGCTAGAGCCATTATGCGTTTATTACCTGCAACAGAAGGTAAAGTTACTTTATTAGAAAAAAATTTATTAGAACTTGATAAAAATGAAATGCGTGAAGCTCGTAAAGATATTCAAATGATATTTCAAGATCCTTTAGCCTCTTTAAATCCAAGAATGACTGCTGGACAAATTATTGCTGAACCTTTAAAAACTTTTTTCCCAAAAATGTCTAATATAGAAATAAAAGAAAAAGTAACAAGTTTAATGGATCTTGTAGGACTTATTCCAGAACATATCAATCGCTATCCACATGAATTTTCAGGTGGACAATGCCAAAGAATTGGAATTGCAAGAGCATTAATACTAAATCCAAAAATAATAGTTTGCGATGAACCTGTTAGTGCACTAGATGTATCTATTCAAGCGCAAATTGTTAATTTATTAAAAAAATTACAACGTGAATTAGGATTAACTTTAGTATTTATTGCACATGATCTCAGTGTTGTTAAACACATCAGTGATAGAATTATGGTTATGTATTTAGGTAAACCTGTTGAAATTGGAACAAGGGAACAAATTTATAAATCTCCTCAACATCCTTATACAAAAGCTTTATTATCTTCAGTGCCTATACCCGATCCTGAACTAGAAAAGAATAAAGTAATACAAATTTTACAGGGCGATTTGCCTTCCCCAATATATCCACCAAGTGGATGTCGCTTTCGAACACGCTGCCCTTTAGCACAAAGTAAATGTGCAAGTATTATTCCAGAATTAAAAGAAGTTAATACTGGAGCAAAAGCAAGCTGCTTGTTATTAAATTAATATTTATCAAATTTTATTATTTTGAAACATAAAAAATTTATTCGATTATTTTTTTATTATTTATTTTTAATTGCTTTTAAAGAAACAGGCGCTTGAACTGTAGGAAAAACAAGGACTTCATCTATATTTACGTGGAAAGGTTCTTTTGCTGTTTTAACTATTATTCTTGCTATATCTTTTGCTTCTAAACAATCAACATGTGCATATACATTCTCAGCGGTAGATTTGTCACCTTTAAATCGTACCAGACTAAAATCGGTGCGCACCATACCTGGAGATATTAAAGAAACTCTGACATTTTTTTCATGCAATTCTTGGCGTAATGCTTCTGAAAAAGCTTTTACAGCAGATTTTGTAGCACAATAAACTGCACCACCTGGATAGCTATAATGTCCGGCAACGCTTCCTAAATTTATAATGTGTCCACCCCCAAGTTTAACCATATTCTTTGCTGCTACAGAGCATAATTTAAATAAAGCTGTGATATTTGTATTCACCATAATTTCAATATCTTCTTCATTACTATTTTCTACTAAATCTCTAGTTAGTGCTAAACCTGCATTATTAATAAAAAGATCGCAATTAAAAACATTTTCATTTGTTAACTTTTCTAGAAGATTTTTTTCTTGGAGATCTATTTGCAAGTTTTTAATAGATACTTTAGGAAACAATTCATTTAATTCTTTTTTTAATAAATCCAATTTATCTATTCTTCTGGCGATTAAAATTAAATTCATTCCTTCTCTTGCAAGCCAACAAGCTGTTGCCAAACCAATTCCTGAACTCGCACCGGTTATTACAGCTGTTTTTCCAATTAAATTTATTTCGTCACTATTGTTAAATATTTCTTTTGTTAATTGCATATAACTTTAACCTTCCTTTGGATATTGAACGACTATTTTTGAACCATCAATTGGACTAACAAATTGCCAGCAATTATTTTCCAATTCTAATACCGAAGAACTATTCAATGATATTTTTCCTTTTCCGCCAGGAATATCAAGAATAAATTCAGGTATGCAAATACCTGAAATAAATCCTCTCAAACTATTGTATAAATTTATAGCTTTTTTTAATGGGACTCGAAAATGATCTGTTCCTTTAGCTAAATCTAAATAATGTAAATAGTAAGGCTTGATTCCATTTTCTGTAGCAATTTTTAAAAGTTTAACTAATTTTTCTTGATTATCATTAATATCTTTTAATAAAACTGACTGCATTAATAAAGAAAATCCCTCTTCACGTAATTTCTTTACAGCATAAATAGATTCATAATTAAATTCAAGATGTGAATTAATATGGATAACAAAAACAATTTGTTTCTTTATACTTTTTAAAATTTTTATTAAACTATCATTAATTCTTGCTGGTAATACAGAAGGTATTCTTGTATGAAATCTAATTATTTTAACATGACTTATTTTGTCTAAATCTTCCAAAACATTTTTTAATTTTTGATCCGTTAAAGTGAGAGGATCTCCACCAGTTAATATAACTTCCCAAATGTCTTTATTACTCTCAATATATTTAATTGCTTTACAATATTCATCTGTTGTTAAGTTAAAGTCTGAATCAGATACCTTATAACGTCTAAAACAAAAACGACAATAAGATGCACACATATATGTTAACTTTAAAAGCACTCTATCTGGATATCTATGAGTAATTCCAGTGACAGGAGTCCAACGTTCATCTCCTATTGGATCTTCAAGTTCTTCAGGAAGAAAATTGAGTTCATTTCCAGAAGGGACAAATTGTTTTTTTATTTCAATAATATTTTTCTCAATATCTTCTAAAAATATATTTGGCACTCTAATATCAAAATTATCTTTGGCCAATTCAATTTCTTTAACTTCATTTGTTGCGATAAATTGTCTTTGCAAAAGCTGCTCTGAAGTTATAAGACCTTTTGCTAAATCTTTTGCCCAATTTTTTTCAATAGATTTCATATTTTTAAAGAACCAACTATTTTACCTAATTTTTGATTACTTACTGTACTGCTTTGTTTCGTTCTAACAAAACTTAATGTAACATTTCCAGTTGAAATTAAGGATACATCTTGTGACATATCATGCGGTTCATAGCGAGATAGTCCGCCAATTAAATAAACCCCTATATTTTTTTTGGATTGTACGGATAACTCTTCGATATGTGGTACATACAAAGACTCTCCACCACATTCAGCTATACAAATTTGCACAGCTTTCTGTGGAACATTAATATTTAGCACTTCTAATCTAGGCCAATCTAGAGTTTTGGCATTTTCAAGAACTTGCCCTACTATTTTTGCTGCTTGCAGGAATAAGCCTTCTTGCTGCTCTCCCTTTAATCCCTCAATATCAGCCGAAACCGCTATAGCTTTGTAACCCATCAATGCTGCTTCAGTGGCAGCTCCTACAGTACCGCTGTAATTCACGTCAATTCCAACATTCAAACCATGATTAATACCAGAAATAACAAAATCTGGAGGATTTTCCTTTAACAACTTGCTTAAACCCAAAGCAACACAATCAGCTGGTGTCCCATCGACTGCGTATTCATTTGATGAAATTTCTGTTATTTTAACAGGTTGGTAGAATGTCATAGCATGGGACTGCGCACTACGTTCGCCATTCGGAGCAACTACTGTTATTTTGTGGCCTAAAGAATTTAAATATTTTGCTAAAATTTGAATTCCTTTTGCTTTATAGCCATCATCATTACAAAGGAGTAAATGCATAGTGAAACGTCCTTCTTATCCATGGTTTAAAATACTGATCTGGCTTTTTGCTTGCTTTCAAGCAATGAGCGCTCACTCTATTTCATTTCAAAATTCTGAGCATTTATCAATAGAAAATCTGAAGAAATTCATGGATTGGTTTACTTATTCACCTCATCCTATGGGTAGTAAAGAGCAAGTTAAAATTGCGAATGATTTGCATGCAACCTTAAAGAAAATGAACTTAAAAGTTAGTGAAATGAAATTTGATGTTGATGTTCCAAATCTTGATTCCTCAAAATTTGGGGGAAAAGTTGCGATGGCAACTCTGACTAAAAAAGTAACTGGAATAAATATCATTGCTACGAAAAAAGGAACTGATAATTGCAGTATCATTTTAGGTGGACACTATGACACAAAATATTTTTCCCAATTTAAATTTGTTGGAGCAAATGATGGCGGGTCTTCTACGGTACTTCTTTTAGAATTAGCAAGAATATTACAAAAAACAAAAGCAAAAAAAGAATCTTATTTACAAAAATGTGATATTCATTTTATTTTTTTTGATGGAGAAGAAGCTTTTTTAAACGACTGGAATGATGGATTAAATTACTTGGGAATTCAAGATAATACTTACGGATCAAAAGAATTCGTAAAAAAACAAGTAAAAAACAAAAACGGAATAAAATTTTATGCCAATAAAAAGATTAATCTTGTAATTATTTTAGATATGGTTGGACATAAAAACCAAAAATTATTCTTTACGAAAGGTTCAGATACAAAATATGCTGATACATTTATTCAGCATGCAAAAGATTTAGACATTTCAAATTTTCCTTATCAAATAGAGGATGATCATATCTCTTTTGCACAAGAAGGAATACCATTTCTTCACATAATAGATTGGAAAAATCTTGATGAATGGCACACTAGTAATGATACAATAGATATTATTTCTTTTGAGAAAATAAAAAATTTAGGTAATTCAATAAAATATTTTTTAATGTCAGAAAGGAAGTAGCAAAATGGAAACAAACCATTTTTCAGAAAAAATAGCTCTTTTTTTAGGTGGTGGCCAATCTGGAAAAAGTTTTTTTGCCGAAAAATGCGCGAAAAAATGGGATAAAGTTTTGTTTTATGCTACTGGTGGACAAATTGAAAATTCCCCTGAATGGAATTTAAGAATAAAAAAACATAAAGATAGAAGACCAGAACATTGGTCAACAGTTGAATATCCAATTGGATTAGAAGAAGTTATAAAAATTTGTGAGCAAGAAAATTTTGATGTGTTATTAATTGATTGCTTAACTTTATGGATGGGATGGCAAATATCTCAAAATATTCAAAACTATTCACAGCTGCAATTACTGAAACATTTAGAAACAGAATCTCTATATTTTATAAAGCAGTTATCAACTCTCAATTGTCCCATACTTGTTGTTTCTAATGAAGTAGGAGAAGGTGTTATTCCTGGGAACGAAAGTGGGCGTATTTTTCGTGAAGCCCTAGGAGCAATGAACCTTGCTTTAGCAGAAAAAGCACAATGTGTAACATTTAGTGTTGCTGGTCAAACTTTGTTGCTAAAATCTCCCAATTTAGTATTAAATAATGGCTTTGCTTCTATAGGACTGGTAAATGAAGATTATATTTACTCCGAGTTAAAAAAGAAGTAAATTCAGGAGATAATATGAATTTAAATAAACAAGAAAATAATCAATTAGTACTGAGCGAAAAATCTGTTAAAATACAAAAAATGTTTGATAAAATATCAAATAAATATGATTTTCTCAATAGACTTTTATCAGCAGGACAAGATACAAAATGGCGAAATAAAATGATATGTTCTTTTCCAAAATGTCATTCAGGTATTTTATATGATGTGGCCTGTGGCACCGGAGATGTTGTTTTTCAAGCAATTGACAAAAGAATAGACTTTAAAACATTTTATGGTTTTGATATTTCTGCAGGTATGTTGGAACAAGCAAAAATAAGATCTAGAAAAAATAATATTAATAGCCATATAAATTTTATTCAAGCTTCTGCTGAGTCCTTACCCGTAGAAAATAATTCTGCTGACTGTCTAACAATTTCCTTTGGTTTTCGTAACGTAGATAATAGAGAAATAGCATTAAATGAATTTAACAGAGTTCTAAAAACTTCTGGTACTTTATTTATTTTAGAATTTTTCCCTGCAGATAATACTTTATTTGCTAAATTGTTTGATTTTTATTTTAAGAAAATTTTACCAAAAATTGGTGGAATTTTTTCAGACAGATCAGCATATGAGTATTTACCTAATAGTGTTTCAACAATGCCTTCAGCTGAAAATTTTAGAAAAATGCTGACCGATGCTGGCTTTGAGTCCATTGAACAAACAAAATGGTTAGGTGGTGCGACAAGACTTTTCAAAGCGACTAAAAAAAGTTAAAAGAACTCTGTCTTCTTGTTTTATAATACAAAAACAAGCATGATCCTTTTACATGTTATTCTGTTATTAAGTTATTGTTGTTTCTTTATTAGGGGAGTTTTAATATGCTAAAAAGACCTAAGATTACTGTTGTTGGTTCGGGTGGAAATGTTGGAGCTGCGGTTGTTCAATGGTGTGCACAGAAAGAACTTGGAGACCTTGTTTTAATTGATTTAAAACCCAATGTGGCACAAGGTAGAGCTTTAGATTTAGCACAAGGCGGTGCATTTGCAGGTTTTAATGCGTCCTTTACTGCAACAGATGATTCTTCTTTTATGCAAGATTCTGACATTGTAGTTGTTACGGCAGGAGTTCCACGCAAACCAGGACAAACAAGAGAAGAACTCGTTGGTATCAACGCTGGAATTGTAAAATCAGTTTGTGAAAATGTAAAAAAATATGCTCCAAATTGTGTGTTAATTTTAGTTTCAAATCCTCTTGATGCTATGCTGACTGTGGCACAAAAAGTAACAAACTTCCCTCGCGAAAGAGTTATTGGAATGTCTGGTGTATTAGATTCATCTCGTTTTAGAAGTAATATTTCTCGTGCACTTAATGTTCATATTAAAGATGTTTCTGCTATCGTAATTGGCGCGCATACAGATAAGGATATGGTACCTGTAACTAGCACTGCAACAGTTGGTGGTGTACCTTTAAATAAATTATTAACTGCAGATCAAATTTCTGATATTGTAAGTCGCACAAAACGTGGTGGTGCTGAGTTAACAGAACTTATTGGTACTTCAGCATGGGTCGCTCCAGGTTTTGGTGTAACAGCTATGATCGAAAGTATAGTATTAAATCAAGGAAGAATTCTCCCATGTTCTGTCGAACTAAAAGGTGAATATGGAATTTCTGAAGGTGCTTGTTTATGTGTACCTGTTAAGTTAACAAATAAAGGTGCTGAAAAAGTATTTGAAATTGATCTTTCTCCAGAAGAAAATGCTGCATTAAAAGCAGCCCACACAGCTTACCTAGAAGTTAGAAAAATAGCTTTAAATAGTATTAATTAATACTTTATTGGGGTAGTAAAATAATTTGTTACCCCAAATGTAAATATTTAAATATATAACGAGTTATTTATAAATAGCTAAAAATAAAAACAAGTTATTTTTTCTCTAATGAATTCCGTAAAATTTTCTATTAAAAGATTGACAATAAAAAAAAGAAACCCATATTATGATGCGATGTTAGGAAACTTGAATGAGTTAAAAGAGAGATTAATTTTTCCTTTTTTTCGTTCAAATATACCAAATCATTGTGAAACTTTTTATTTTCAAATAGATTTGGTTTAAAATGAAAAGGAAATTCCATGAAACAAGTTATTCCATTAATAGCATTTTCTTCTTTTATAGTTACTAGTTGTATAGATCATTCCACACCACCAGATAAAAATGTACTCTCTGCAGCTTCATGTCCAACTGCAGCTGTTAGTGTTTTTAAGGTTTCATACAATGAAAATCAGGGTAAATATACAATTTTTCATGGTGCAGGAAATGATAACAAAAATCTACCAAATCCATTGAATGTAAAAAATATTCAAATGGCACAAGTTGCTAATGCACAAGGAAGCTCAGGAGAATCTGCTAAACTCAATTTTAATAAAGCAGATGGAAATTGCACCCCTGTTTTAGAAATGACTCAGGGATATAAAATAGATTTAGTTGCATCCACTAATCAAAATTCAGGAGGCGGCGAATCTTCTTCTGGAAGCAGTGCCAGTGGTGGAAGTTCTTGGGCGCCTTTTTTAATGGGAGCCTTAGTTGGAAACGCGGTTTCAAATGCTATGCAGCCTAGATATGCTCCTCCTGCATACTATTTGCCTCCTCCAGCTTCAAACAGCTCAGGTGGATTAGTCACTGGCGGAGTTTCCGGAAAAACTCCAGATGAACTAAATAAAAAATATGAAAGCCAATACAAACAATCTCCAACAAAAAAAGGATTTTTTTCCTCACGTTCTACTGCTCAAACCGATGACTCTAAACCAAAGAAAAAAGGTTTTTTCTCTGGCGGAAGTGACTCATCCTCAACAAGTAAAAAATCAGGTGGATTTTTTAAAAAGAAAAAATAATTAAAAGGAGTTTTTATTATGTCTAGTTTTTTCACTGGCGTTGTTAGAAAAAAATTTACTCTTTTGTGCGAATCTCCAGAAGGTGCGCAAATTGAAATTATTTCTTGTTATGATGAAAATGCTGCAAAAATAAGTAAAGAAGCAACTCAAAAAATCCTCGATTTAATGGCAGAAAGTTTTGAAATGGAAGATGGATTTAAAATGAAAGTTGTTGAATCCATGGAGTCAGCTGAAGATATTCCTTTAGTTGAAATGAAGAATAAAAAAGAAGCCGCATTATAAACCTTTCCTTATCCTTGGCAAAAAGCTTTATAATTTTCTATACTATTTAGAGTAAGTCACTTTCTTATTATCTAAATTCAATTAGAAGAACAAGAATGACGATAAAGGAAATTTTATGCCAAATTATAAATCTTCTTTTAAAATATTTAAATTATTTAAATTATTTAAATTATTCTTTTTTATTCTCATTTTTCTTTATCAAACAACAATTTTCTCTTGGGAAGGGCCTACTACTGGACCTAAAGCGCAAACAAACAAAAAAATAATTTTCATTTCACATGATTTTAAAAATTCAAGTATAGCAGAAGTTTTTAAAGATTTTCAAAAAGCAGGAAAACATCTGAAATGGGAGATTGATTTTATTGATGGGAAAGGATTTGAAAATATAGAAAAAGAATTCCTCCAAGCAATTATTCAAAATCCCGATGCGATTATTTTAGGAGGATTTCATCCTGAACCATATAAAGAAATTATTGATAGATTTAAAAATAGAATAGTCTTTGCTGGATGGCATTCTGGACCAGAATTAAGGGACAAAAATTTATTTGTAAATATAACGACCAATCCTTCAGACGTTGCCACAATTGCTGCTGATTTTGTAGTTAAAAAAAGCAATCAAAAAGCTGGAGTTGTTATCTTATATGATAAGCTTTCTACTATCTCAGTTTCTAAAGCTGAAAAAATGCGGGAAGTTTTATCAAAATGTTCAACTTGCTCATTATTGGCTTATGAAAATCTTCCCCTTAGTGATGCTGATCTTAGAATTTCTGAAGTCGCTTATCAACTACAAAAAAAATACGGAAAAAAATGGAATTATACTCTAGCAATTAATGACCTTTATTTTGATCATATTATTATTCCTTTAAAAGAATTAAATCGGAAAGATATAATAAATATTTCGGCAGGTGATGGCTCTACAAAAGCATTTAGTCGAATTCGTTCAGGGCATTCTTGTCAAGTAGCTACTGTAGCAGAGCCTATTGGATTACAAGCGTGGCAATTGGCTGATGAATTGAACAGAGCATTTGCCGGAAAAAATCCAAGTGGTTTTATTACAAAACCAATTTTAGTTACCAAAGAATTGTTAGATAAATATGCGGAAGAAGAAATTGATAAAAATTTAGGATATGAACGTGCTTACTTAAAAATTTGGTTTGGAAAGTAACAATTTAAAATCCCATACTTTTTAAAGTTCTCCTAACTTCATTTCCTTTATTACTCTCCATAAATATTATACCTGTATCTCCTGAAAAAGCCTTTTGAGAATTAACAGAACATTCCATTAAAAGCCGATTAATTTCTGTTAATTTATTTATTATTTCATTTCCATTTTCAATAGTATTCTTATTATTTGCAGTGTCATTTTTGATTTTTAGCATTGTATCTTCCATATTTTTAATATGTCCTCTTTGCATTTCTGTCCCTTCAGAAATAATATTTATTTGTTCTTTTAGTAAATTCACACCTTCTGTAATTCTTTTAAAAGCATCAAGTGCACGTTTACTAACAATTTCACCTTCTTTAATTCTTTCATTCATAGCCCGAATCATTAGTGTCACTTTAATTGAACTTTCATTTAACAGATCTTTAATTTGTTTAGCTGATTTACCACTCGTTCTGGCTAAAGATTCTACTTCTTCAGAAACAACAGAAAAACCCTTTCCATGATCACCAGCTCGTGCTGCTTCTATAGAAGCATTCATAGCTAGTAATTCAGTTTTTGCTACAATATCTGTAATTACAATAGATTTTAGAATTATTTGATTAATAATTTCTAACATTTTATCCATATCAGCTGTTACACTTTTAATAATTTCGATGGAATCTCCTAATTTTTCCATTATGGAAGCACCATTTTGTAATCTATTTTCTGTTACCTGTGTAATAGCTTTACAATCATTAATTTGTTCAATTGTTTTACTAATCATTTGAATAATTTGAGCTAAAGCTGCAGCATTTTGATTTGTCATGTCATACTGCTTATTAAAAGAATTCAAGATATTTTTTTTTGGATAAATAAATTCATCAATTGTTTCTTGACTTTTTTCTATATATTTTTGAAAAAGCAATCCCACCATAAAAGATTTTTTTTCAATCATTCTTAAATACATAGAAATTGTTGTTTGAAAAAACACTAATACAATACACATAAAAATAGCATACTTAATTAAATTTAATTTCCCTGTCCCAAAAAAATATACAATTGCTAAAGTTCCTAAAAATAGAAAAAAAATAGAAAAAAAATGAAGATATAATAGCTTACTTTTCAAACCTGAATAATCATAATTTTTTTCTTCTTCACTAGTTTTCATTTACTTTTTCTCCGGTCCAATATTCACTCAAAACTTTTGCTACTTCTTTTATATTTTGAAAGTTTTTATAATTAACATCATGAATTCTTATTAAATTAACTGTATCTGTTATATTTTTCTTTAATATATTTCTAATTTCCACATTAGATTCAGTCATATGATCAAGTCCTACCTTTTGTTCCCAAGTAGCTGCCCGTATATTTTCTGAACGACTCGAAATACCAAACATTTCCTTTTTAATTTCAGAAAATAAAGTCAAAGCATTATTACTAGATACTTTACCTACCTCAACTCGTGATTGATTTGCTTGAATAATTTCTTGAATTTGTTTTTGACTTTTTACTACAATATTTTCTATTTCATTAGCTTCGACTCCGCTATGCTTTGCTAAATTACCTACCTCTTCAGCTACAACAGAGAATCCTTTTCCTGTTTGTCCTGCTTTAGCAGCTTCAATCGATGCATTTAATGACAATAGTTCTGTAGTAGAAACAATGGTATGGATGGTAGAAGTATCATTACTGATCTGTTGAATTAAATTAGATATTTCACTTAAACCGTCTTTCGCTTTTTCAATAGTTAAAATGGATTCAACCATTTTTTCCATAATTTCATTTCCTTCATTTACATCTCTAGTAACCTTATCTGACATTTCTTTACAAACTTCTGAATTTCTTGTTGTTTCAACAAACATTAGAGCAATATCTTGCATAAGTTTTGCATTTGTAGTTAATTCATCCAATTCACTTCCAGTAACAGAAATAAATTGTGATAAATTATTTTTTAAATCATTTAATTGTTGATCACCTTGAACACAATGGGTTGATGTATAAGTTAATCCATTTTTTATTGATTTAACAAATTTATAAAGCAAATATTTACTTAATATTATAAATATTAATGTAATAAAGCAAACTATAGAAATAGCTATATATAGATTGTTACCTGTAAATTTATCAAAGTATATTATTCCTATGGATAAACTAGCACAAACTAAAATGTGAATAATTGTTGCTATCCATAGTTTATTTTTTGCAGAAATTCTTTGCAAAAAGAATAACATTTTATTATCTTTCTTACCCATAGCAAGACATTTTGCTTTGGCTTAAGATTCATCGGAAATCTAAGATTATAAAGAAATTTAAGATAGGCAAAAGTATCCTATGAAATATTTTCTTGACAGGAATAAGGAGTAAGCTTTGAAACGTTTAATTGAACCTAAGGTAAATGGCTTAAAATTAATTCAAAATGAGTTTAATGCTTATCAAAATCATGCTTTTTGTGAAAGACCACCTAATTTTTTTAGTCTTGAACTTTGTGGTGAAGCAGGAGAACTTGCAAATTTAGAAAAAAAAATTTGGAGAGATCCTTCTAATTTGACTCCGCATGAAACAATTCCTGATGAGGCCGCTGATGTCTTTATAGCTCTAATGAATTACTGTAATGCTAGAAATTTAGACTTAGAAGAAGCTGTGCAAATAAAACTAAAAAAAATTGAAGATAAAAGATTAAAAGGTTTAATGGGTAAAATAAAAGAATAATATTTTCTATACTACAAATATATTTAATAAAAATTTAAAAATTAAGTAATATTTGCAATAATTGAAATTCTATTTGGCATAATTGAAAATGTTGCTGGTAAATATCCTGGTAACTCACCATCGCACTCAGTAGGAATTAAATCATTATTTTGCGGTTTAATTGTAACAGAAGAAACTTCTTTTTCAGTAATTGCATATTCTAAACCAGAATAATTGCCTTTGTACAGTCGATTCATCATAAAAATAGATTTTAAATAGTTCATTTTATTAACTTGAACTATTTTGAATTTCCCATTTTGCAAAGAAGCTTCAGGAGATACTTTCATTCCTCCTCCACAAAACTTACCATTACAAACAAATAATACTGTTAAATCTGTTGAAATTACTTCATTATTATCATAACAAATTTCAACAGGAAAAGATTTATTTCTTAATAATGTTCTTATAGCAGCTATTAAAAAAGAACCTTTTCGACCTAGTATTTTATTTTTTCTATCTTTAATTATTTCGATCGTTTGTCCATTTGCACCACAACCACCAATATTAACAAAATATCTTTTTTTTGGAATACTTTCTTGGTTAAATTCAATTAATCCAACATCACAACTTATACTATTTTGTCTTAATATTATTTCTAATGATTTTTTAATATTTTTGGGTATGCCAATAGTTTTAACAAAATCACAGCCCGTGCCTAAAGGCATACAGGCTAATAAAGGTGTTGAATTATTTTTTTTAAATGATAGCTCTAATTGTTTTCCAAATATTTTTATATTTTCTGTTGCCAATATTTCTGGATTTAAAATATTTCCCAAAAGTCCATTTACAATTTCATTGATAGTTCCATCACCACCAACAGCGACAACAATTTCGTACCCAATATTTTTAGCATAGTTAGCATAAATAGAAGCTGCTAAAGGAGAATTAGTAAAACTCCAATTAGCGTTTGGAAAAACAGATAAAACTTCTGGCAATATTTTTTTATCCCAAATTTTTTCTGTATTTCCCGATCTAGATTTAGGATTCACTATAAAAAAAATACTCGGTAACATTTTTAGTCAATTTCCTGCACCGTAAATAAATTTGAATTTCTTTCAGACACACTTGATGCCGTTAAAGAAACAAAAACAAATTTATCGCCTTTTTTAAAACTATATTTATTCACTAAAATTTCTTTTATCTCGTTTAATATTCTTTCAACTTTACTTCTTGATTCTAAAACAACTGCAGAAACAGATCGTAATAAATTCATTTGTCGCATAATTTTTTTATTGCATGTAATAGCAATAATTTCAGTAGGAGTACGCATTGATGAAAGTTTCATTGCAGTATAACCACCTTCTGTGAAACAAACTATGGCTCTAACATTTGCTTGTTGAGCTATTCGAATGGCACCATATGTTACTGCATCATCATCAGATGGAATTTCGTCCATTTCAAAAGGATGCCATTTCTTTTCAAACCAAGCTTCGCTATTCACTAAAGTTTCTTGAGAAACTTCTGCAACAAGTGAAGAATTAGGTCCTTCCGTAACTTCGTGCGATAGTACCAAAGCATCGGCACCATCTGCAGCTGCATTTGCCATATCTGAAACTTCAGCGCGCGTTGGATTTGCATTGACAAACATTGAGTGCATAAGTTCAGAAGCAACAATAACAGTTTTTGACAGCTTATTACAACGTGTTATGAGCTCTTTTTGAATAATAGGTAGATTATGTGGATGCTCATCAATTCCAAGTTCAGATCTGCTTAAAAACACACCATCAACAAGTTTTAAAAGCTTTGGCAATAATTCTAGTGAACGTTTAGAGTCTACTTTCAATAAAAAACGTGGAGGCAATACAGCTTCTAGCTCATGCACATTTTTTGAAATTGGAATACTTGGATGTCTTTCAGATACTTTGACATTTTCTCCAAGAATCCCTGTCTTAATAGCTAATAATTCTTCTTCTGATTTTAATCCATCAATAATAACGTAGTCTGCAAGTCCTGAAAAACCAGAATTTAATGTTTTTTCATCTTCAGGTAATAAAGGAAATAAATCCCTTGACATATCAGTTGAATGGACATCCACTCCTGATATCAACAGACCTCCATTTTCAACAATACAACGAATTGTACAACCAGAAGTTAAAGAAGAGGGTATGGAAACCACCTTCAATTCAACGGCACCATAAGAAATGCTAAATTTGCTGCCAACTTTAATATTAACTAATTGATCTTCACTTGAGACAATAACTTCAACATTTTTTGTAGCTGTTGTTGATGGTCTCAGGGAAGCGCAGTAATTAAAATCAACTAAAAAAGTAATATCTATAGAAGTTCCATCTCCAACTTCTAATTGTCCATTTGGGACAGATAATAATGCTCTGCGGCCTATAAAACTTAATAAAAATGGTACATAGCCATCACTTTGCGCTACATCTTCACTAGCTAATTGACGAGAAATTTCTTCCCTTAATTTTAATATATTAGGCAAAGCACTTGAGGAATAAGACATGCGGACAGCATCAAGACGATATTGAGTTATGGTTGCTGCAATATTTTGTATCCCAAGCTTTTCGCAACCTTTATTTGTTACAGTCCATATCAACTTTGCCTTCGATTTTTTATTCATAATGCTGTTCTTTCCTAATTAACATTTTTATAAGATAAGTTTTCAAGACCAATACTTATCCTAATCAATTTCAATGGGAAAATAGAACTTGCATGAATAAAGATCAATTCATTACTTTATATTTTTCCGTTTACAGGACTCAACACTAAGACAATCTGCAAAAAGCTCCATTTTATGAGTTTTTAATTGAAATCCAAGATTTTTAGCAACAATATCCTGATATCGCTCAAGTTCTTCATCATAGAACTCAACTATTTCACCACATTGATTGCAGATTAAATGATCGTGGTGTTCATTATCTTGATCAGCAAACTCAAAGCTGGCTCTATCACCGCTAAAGTGACGTTCCACAAGAATTTTAGAATCAGTCATCATTTTAAGAGTACGATAAACAGTAGCAAGCCCAATCGAGCTATCAATTTTTTTTACTTCATTAGAAATTGTTTCAGCATCAACATGTCTACCAGAAGAAAGTACCGCATCTAAAATTATTTTGCGTTGTCGAGTTTGGCGTAGGCCCAATTTATTAAGATAATCATCAAAAACTTTATGTAAGTGTGATCTTTTAGGTAAATTATCAATAGATCTTCTGGATGTCGTCATAAAATCTCACAAATAACAAATTGACTATACAATAAAAAGTTGAAAGGATAATAAAGCTTTAAGATGAATAGAGGATAAACATGATGCGACCAAAAGCAAAGTCTTTGCTGGTATTTATAATCAGTTTCATCTTTGGAGGTTCATTCTCCCTATGCCTAGCTTACGAAGAGAACTTAAATATTGCAAGAACAAATCTATCCATATTAAACTGTGAAGAAGTAAAAAACCGAATTAACACTATGTTGGAATTACATTATCAATATGATCATTTTACTGATGAACTATTTTCTAGGACAATGAATAAATTTAGCGAGTCATTAGATCAAAATAGAATTTATTTACTTAAATCAGATATAGAATATTTTTCAAATAAATCAAAATATTATTTATCTAGTTTTAGCAACAATAATTGTAATTTTATAACTGATTTTTATAAATTATTTTTAAAAAAAGTGCAAGAAAGAAATAACATCATAAATAAAGTTTTAACTAATATTGATAAAAAAAATGAAGTAGAATACTTCAGTATAAAAAAAAATAGCTGGGCTAAAAACTATACAGAGCTTTATAGTAATTTAAAAAGAAGATTAAAATATCAATATTTGAAAGAATTAAATACTAATAAAAATATTGATGCTAAAAATATAATAGCAAAAAAATATTTAAAACTTGAAAAAGAAAAATTAACAATTGATAATGATAAACTTTTCGGTTCATTTTTAAATAGTTTTGCACTTTCTTTAGACCCACATTCCGCACATTTACTTCCAAATGAACATGATTCTTTCGTAATACATATAAGCAATAAATTAGAAGGGATTGGTGCACAATTAATTGAAAAAGATGGTGAAATTTATATTAAATCATTAATCAATGGAGGTGTTGCTCAAAAAGATGGAAGAATTAAACCTAATGATAAAATATTAGCTGTAGATCCGGGCAATGGAATTGGTTTACAAGAACTATCAGATGCTGATGTAGAAAAAGCCGTTAGTCTCATTCGAGGAAAAAAAGGTTCTTCTTTAAAAATTTATTTGCAAAGATCTACAACAAAAGGATCTGAAAAATTTACAGTTTCATTACAGAGAGATGAAATTGAATTAAAAGATGATAAAGTAAAAAGTGCCTTGATAGATTTACAAAGTACAAAAATTGGTGTGATAAAAATATCAACCTTTTATACAGATATTAAATGCAAAATTAGATTATTGGAAACCTGTAAAGGCGTTGCCTATGATACAGAAAAAGAATTAACAAAATTAATTGATAATGGCGCAAAAGGTGTAGTGATAGATTTAAGAAATAATGGGGGAGGAGATTTTCCTGAAAGCATAAAGTTAACAGGATTATTTATTCCTAAAGGAACAATTGTTCAAACTTTAGATAAATATCACAACTTAAAAAAATACAATGTAGAACAAAACCCATGGATATATAAAGGTCCATTGATTGTTTTAGTAAATCATTTTAGTGCTTCTGCTTCAGAAATATTTTCCGCTGCAATTCAAGACTATGGCAGAGGAATTATAGTTGGGGATAAAAAAACGTATGGTAAAGGAACTATTCAAATAGTCCAAGAAATACCTGGTACTTTTGGAAGAAAAACCGATGGTGCTTTGAAGGTAACACAAAGTAAATTTTATAGAGTCACAGGAAAAAGTAATCAAATGCTTGGAGTTGAGACAAATATAAATTTACCAAGTATTCAAGAAACATTTGATACTGGAGAGGAAAACCAAGACTATGCTTTACCATTTGATAGCATTCAACCGGTTCCAGATTTCAAACCCATAAAAAACAACTCTTCTTTAATAGATAAATTAAAAATATTAAGTAGTAAAAGAATATCTATAAATGAAAAATATAATTTAATTTTAAATAAAATTAAACATTTTAATTTAGGAAAAAGCACTTTAATCCCTATATTAAGCACCAATTTAAAAACAATTGAAGATTACATTAATACAAAAGACATTGGTGATGACTCAGATGAAGAAAGTAATAAAATTCTTGCAGATAAAGATCTCCAACTTTTTGAAAGTTTATTAATAATGAAAGACATAGTAAATTTGCCAAATGAAAATTGGGTTAGTTATACCCCTAAAAAATAGTAAATGTAAATTTTAAGAGGCTAAATCATATTTTTGTAAATATATAGGTGGATTCATAAGACCAATAAAACTATGTTCATTTATAAAATATAATTTCCCAATATTTTTGGTTTTAATAAATTTACTAATTTCTTCAATTGTATATTTTTTTCCTTTGCTATTTTTAGATAATAAAATAAATGTTAAATTTTTGCATATCGATGGAATCCATGAAGTGTACAAAATAACTTCTTTGAATATAGATTTTAATATTTTAATTTTTTTTCTTAAAACTTCGTCTTTATCAATATGCAATTCACTGATATAAAATGATAAATTTCCATCTTTCTTTAATAAAGAATAACAATTTGAAAAGAAATCTTTATCAAGTAATGAATTATCCTCGATATTTAAAAATGAGCAATTTATATCAAGAATAATCAAATCATATTTATTCTTAAATTTTTTCAAATATTCTTCTAAATTTAGAAAGATAATATCTACTTTTTTGTTCATATAAGTATTTTGATGGATATCTGCAAGATACTCTGCATTTGTTAAATAAAATTCTTTATCTTCCTCCAGTACAGTAATTTTTTCAATATCTTTCCATTTTAAACATTCTCTTATACTTGCTCCACAACCAAAACCAATTATTAAAACATTTTTTACTTGCTGAGATTGGATAAATGGAACGTGTATTAAAGGTTCATAAAACATAAATTCATCAGATGCTGTAAACTTTAATTTGTTATCAAGGATATAACCTACACCTCTATTTTCAAATTCTGTTAAATATAAAGTATGCTTCTTAGTTTCCTTTTGAACCCGTGTTTTAGTAATTAAATACTTATATATTTCACCATCAGACAAGTTTTCTGAAAACCACAAGTCAAGGAGTTTTGTTTTCTGCGGCATTCCCCCTCCTTAAGCTAATATCGTATTTTTTTATCGGTTTTTTATATTTTTTTTCAATTCATTAAAAATAAGCAGCTAGATTTTTTAACTATTGAAATTTCAGCAATGTTAAGTTTTAAACAGAAATGCCTATGTCATTTTCTAATTAGGAGATTATTATGTCCTCAGCTCCCTACTTATCTATCCACAACATTTCAACAAGTTATGGAGCTACCAAACTGTTTGAAAACTTATCTTTTACAATTCATCCTGGGGAAAGATGGGGAATTGTGGGCCCAAATGGGGCAGGAAAATCGACTTTGTTCAGACTCTTAGAAGGAAAACAAGCTCCAGATACAGGAACTATTTCCTTTCGCAATAATTTAAAAGTATCTATTTTAACTCAAAAATATGAATTTGACCCCGAAAAGACAGTGTTTGAAATTCTAAAAGAATCCTTACCCATAGAATATGATATCGATTCCCAGCAAGAAATTATTTTGCAAAAAATACAAGCACATACTGAATTACTATCTACAAACTCTAACCTAGCAAATGATACAAAATGGAATGGAGACCTTACTAAACTGCAAGATGAATTATCGCAGTTCACAGGAGCTGGAACAGAAAACATCTTAATGAGCGCATTAAAAGCTGGTAAATTAACTGAGATTTCCAATTCTAAATTTAAAAATTTATCTGGTGGGCAGCAAAAAAGAGTTCAAATATTAACCGCTTTATTAAAAAATCCACAGCTTATTTTATTGGATGAACCTACAAATCATTTAGATGTTCAAACAGTTGATTGGCTTGAAGAACTGCTTTTAGAAGTCGTAGAACAAGGTTCAAATTTGTTTGGATTAAAAAATAACCAAGAAAATATGGAACGAATTGCCTTTGCAATTATTTCGCACGATAGAGCCCTGCTAGACACATTGGTAAATAAAATTCTTGAAATAGAAGGAGGTTCTGCTACTCAATATGAAGGAAATTATGAAGACTATAGTCAAGTAAAAATAGAAAATACTCTTACAGCTGAAAAAACGAAAGCAAAAATGGCTAACTTAATGCGTAGAGAACTTGCTTGGTTAAGAACTGGTGCAAAAGCCAGAACCACAAAACAAAAATCACGCATAGATAGAGCTCATGCACTTGACAAAGAACTAAATCAAAAAGAACAAAAATCTATTCTAAGTAAAAAAACCACAGATATAAATTTTGCTGCAAGTATGAATGATGAACAAAGAAACTCAGAAGATAATATTGTTGCTGTTGTAAGAAATTTGGGTGATCAAGAACTTGTAAACTTAAAAAACATTTCAATATTACATCCAAACGGTAAACAAAATCATTTTATTTTTAAAAATTTAAACTTAATTATAAAGCCAAAAATGCGAATTGCAATTCTAGGTCCTAATGGCTGTGGAAAATCTACATTAATGAATCTTATTGCAAATCATCTCCCCGCCCAGCAAGGTGAAATTAAATATCATGAATTAGTCAATATTACATATTTTGATCAACAAAGACAAAAATTAGACCCAACCCAAACAGTAAAAACAACACTTTCTCCTGAAGGAGAATATGTTCATTTTGGTGGCAAATTCATTCATATTATGGGCTATTTGGATAAATTTTTATTTTATAAATTTGATGCAAATAGAAAAGTAACAGAATTATCTGGCGGTGAACAAGCCCGTTTATTGCTTGCTAAATTAATGTTAGAACAGGGTAATTTACTTATTTTAGATGAGCCTACAAATGACTTAGATATTCCAACCCTGCAAATTTTAGAAAGAAATTTAATGGACTATCAAGGAGGCGTTTTATTTACAAGTCATGATCGTTACTTTGTTCAAAAAGTAGCAACAAATATTTTAACATTTTTAGGAAATAATGAAACAGCTGATAACATTACAGGACAATGGCTTTTGTTACCAGATTTAGATCAAGCCTTATCTGAGATGGAAAAGTTTTCTGAACCAGTTGCAAAGAAAGAGTTTAATAAAACTGAGGATAATTCAGAAAAAAAACAAGAAGTATCTAAAAAAAGAAAGCTTTCATTTAAAGAACAAAAAGAATTAGAAAACATGGAAAAAAGAATATTTGAACTAGAAGAAAAAATTTCCGAATGTAATAAAAAATTAGAAGAACTTTATAGTAAAGCTACTAATCACAAAGAAAGCGAAATTTTAGCAAAAGAAATTCTTGCTATGCAAAATGAATTAGATAATTGTTACGCTAAATGGGAATTACTAAGCGTTTGATGTAATATAAATTTAAAAAAAATTATAGATATTTTAGAAAATCTTTATCACAATACATAGTGCTATGAAGACTTTGAAATAGCTATAAATAGATTTATTCTTTATCACTAAATAACATAAAATAAAAATCAATAGAATTTCACATTATCCAATTTATTGTTAACTTTGTTTACTTTCTGGGCAGCATCACACTTTTCATTATTTTTTATTTATGCTCCTTTTTTATTTACTTGAAAGGAGTTTTTATGGAATTTAAATTACTTGATATTAAAAATAATTATGTCTTTAAACGCATTTTTGGAGAGAAAGAAGATGTTTTAATTCATTTTTTAAATAGTGTATTAAATTATCCAGAAGATGAAAAAATTATTTCCTTAACATATTTAAATACTAAAATTAATAAAGACCAAGAAAACGATAAAGAAACTAGGTTAAATGTCTTGGCTAAACTCAATAATGAAAGCTTTGTGAATATTGAAATTCAGGTGCAAAATACCTATGAGTACGAAAAACGTTGTTTGTATTACTGGGCGAAGCTTTATGAACAACAATTAACAAGCGGAAAGAAATACAAAACTTTAAAACCTGCTATCTGCATCCATATCTTGAACTTTAATTTCTTTAAGGATAAAGATTATTTTATGACGAAAATTAAAGCATTAGATACTGAAACAAGAAAAGTTTTTTCCCACGATTTCCAACTGTACTTTTTAGAAGTTCCCAAAATCACAGATCATTATTATAATGAACTCGATAAATGGATGCACTTTTTTAAAGGCGCTTCAAAGGAGACTGTTATGGCTATGCAAACCCCTGAAATTGGAAAAGCATTTATTACCCTAGAATATATCAGCCAAGATCCCGTTGCTAGAGCAAAATACGAAGCCAGAAGAAAATATGAACTGGACTACAACACTGATATGGATGGGGCTAGGGAAGAGGGTTTTGCTAAAGGAAAAAATGAAGGAGTTCAAATAGGGTTTACAAAAGGAAAAATAGGAATAGCAAAAAATCTTTTAACAAATCATTTTCCAATTGAAATGATCAGTAAAATAACTGACCTACCTATTTCTGAGATAGAAAAGCTAAAGAATAGTTAGTTTCTCTATTTTATTTCAAAATTATATGTAATAATTTTGAAATAAAAGATAAGAATATTTCTTCAAAATATTCCCTAAGTCTAAATTTACTTTTATTTTTATATTTTTTACTATTTAGATTACTAAATTTGTTAATTGTTATTGATATTTTATAAATATTCTCTAGAAATTAATATGCCCACTTTAAAATTCCATAATTATATGTAGTTTGAAAATTTAGAAAAAGAAAAATAAATAAGATACCTAATTTAATATATAATTCTTTTTTACTATTATAAATTCCCAAAATAAAAAACACAGGAAATAGATAACTAAAAAATCTAAATGAATTGATTGTTTCCCCTTGAAATGGCAATAGCAGTACAGAGATGACACAATAAAAACTTATTGCTTTTGAATAATTCCAAAGCTTTATTGAATAAAATAAAATTAAATAAAAAAATAATTGATGCTTTATAGCGCCTAAAGATTTATCTTGATGATTTCCTTGTAGAATAAATACTTTAAAATAATCACTAAAATATTCAATATGATGCCAATTTTTTTGTGCTTTCATGAATTCAAAAGGATTTGAAAAAACTAAATATTGATATAAAAGATAAGAAATAAAGAAACTTCCGGAAATAATTCCAGAGATGATAAATTTCTTTAATTTTTGAAACAAATTAGATTCATTTTGGCATAAAAGAATAGCAACAGCAATTGCCAATAATACTCCCTGATTTTTTGTTATACTACAAAGTCCAGCAAAAATTGTTGCCCATAAAAATTTCTTTTTATATGAAAAATATAAAGCTAAATAGGAAAGAAATAAAAATAAGGATTCCGTATGGTGCGTATGAAAAATGTAACTACCCGGAGATAATATAAAAAATAAGAAACATAATAAATTTTTTGGGTATAACCATACTGGTAAATCATTATCTTTTATTCCTAGATTTCTTATATAATATAAAAATGAAAAAAATAATACACTTGAAAAAATAGTTCCCGTTACAGCAGTTGATAGAGGGTTAAATTGAAAATCAATTAACTTTACAAGAGTTGGATATAATGGAAAAAATGCTCTACTTTGTTCAATGACATAGCTGTTTTGAATTATTTTTGTATACCATCCAGAATCCCAGTGATTTAGAAGTTCAATCAAATTATTTGCAGGTGTTAAATGCGGTTTAAATTGTAAAAGATATAGCCAAAGACAAAAATGCAGCAAGAAAATAAAAAACGCTATAAATAAGTACAAATCAAATGATGACTTTTTCAATAGAAACCTCAGAATTAGAAACGTTTTACCACTATAAGTAGTAGTGGGCTAACATTTTATTTTAAGCGACTCAACTAAATTAAAGGATATCAAGATCTCTGTCAAATTTAATATTTTTTTACAACTATTTTTATTTTTCGTCAAGTAAAGTTTTCCTAGGTAAACTTCCATAATTCATTTTTTTTAGATGAATTCTATTAAATACTTCATTTTATTACTCAGAAATTCTTGTATTTATTTTCTATTATTAAATATATTTTTTATAAAGAAGGAAGGTCATGCAAAATATTTTTGGCATGCGGTACATTAAAAACGTTTTTCAAATATTTATATTAATAAAGTATCATTTAATTGGCAGTTATGATTTGAGTAATTCAATTGAATAAATAGTTACAAATTGAATTCTTATTTTTTTTGAATCAAAATAGCAATGGAGTTACTTCACTTTTAAGTTTGTAGTTGTAATATTTATGTTGTATCTGTAATAGAATTATTAACTGATTAAAGTTTGATTTAGAGGCAGTATTTTAGTATTTGTCTAAAAATTAAAATACAAAAGTATTTTAAATGAAATAGCTCTGATTTCCTTAAATATTTATTTATAAAATTAATTTATGAATTTGAGTATTTTATAAGAACTTACAATTTTATTTCAAATTTTGAGGAAAGAGTAACTAATAATGCATGGTCAGCTTAATTTAAGCTGACAAAGCTAATTTTTTCTTTACTAGTTACTTTTTGAATTAGCAAGTCGTTTTCATTTTTTCCATCTTTTAATAAGGCAAATATTTGAACATTATCAGCATAACGGTTAGCAATGAAATTGAGATCTCCGTTATCATTAACATTCATATATGTAATACTAAATTTATCTGGTTGAATTAAAGTCGTAAAGGTTTTACTATTGATATCATATTTTTCTATTAATGTTTGTCCTGATGTATTGGTTCCCAAAATAAATAATGCATGATGAGAACCTTGAATTTGTGCAATTTTTGTAATTTGAACTGGTTTGAGTATTTGAGAATTACTAGAATTCATTGCATCAATTAATATTTCTTCATTATAAGCAAACATAGAACGGTTGGTTTTTACTAATTTATTTACTTCTGGTAAAGTTGAATGAATGATTTTATGATTAAATGAATCTCCGAACTTTTCTAAACTTTCTAATTTACAATGTACTTTTCCAAAGTTATTATAATATTTTAAAAAATAAAAGTTCTGACCAAATCCACTGGAACCATCTAAATACTCATAACCATGTAAATTAGGATTAAGGGGTTGTATTTTATCATTGTGATTAATGATTTTAACAAGGTCAAGGTCTCCTCCTCCTGAACGAGAATATGTGATGATGTCACCTAAGGAGTTGGGTTGGAATTTAAAGACACTTTCTTTAGAGGTCTTTTCTATAATTCTTTTTAAGCTATTTTTTTCAAACTGATCAGTGGATAAATCTAATTTATATAATATATCTGAATCTCTAAATACTATAAATGTTTTTTCGGAATTAAAATTGACTGCATCTTCATAAACGAAAAAATCTTCTTTTGTTTCTAAACAAGCTAAATGAGCATCACTTTTACGAATGGTGATAAAAGGACATCTTTTTATCATGTAATGTGAATTTTCGAAATAAAGAAGGACATAATATTTTGTATCAAATATATATCTTGGTGAGTATAACACATGAGATGATTTTGTAATTTTTTTACCCGTTTTGACATCTGTGATTTCAAAAATTCCAAGTTCAGAAATACTGTTGTCTGCATTTAAAGTATAAATTGCCTTTTTATCAGGAAGATCTTTATTTTCATCAAGATACATTCCTTTTATCTGGGTAAAATTATGAATAGCGTTTACTAATTTAAATTGTTCATTAGGATTTGAATTTGATTCACTACTATTGCTATTTTTAGAAGCGCTTTTTCCACAACTATTAAATAATAATGTAAAAGGTAAAAGAAATGGAATAATATTCTTAGCTTTCATTTTTCCTCCATAGGAAATATCTTAAAACAAAAAGACTTGAAAAGTCTTTTTGCAAATTATAATAAAATCAAAAATAATCAATAGAATATTAATAATTTTTTGTTTAAATCATAATGAATGGATTTAAAAATTAGAACAAAAAAGCAGCAGTTTTGTTAAAAAAAGAGAAAAGGGGTTCTTCCTTGTTAATTACAATTTTGTGAATCGAAATTAATGCATGAAAATGATTGCATAGAAATCACAATTTTTTTAATATTAGCAGAAATTTAAAAACAAATTATTTCCCGTACCTGTATTTTACCTTAGAATTCCGACAGAAAACCATCTTTGAATAGAGGAAATTTTAGAAAAGCCTTTATTGGAAAATCAGTTTTTCAAATAAAGTAACATTAATTCATCAATTAAAGGCAGATATTGTTTTGAGATGGATTTATGGATATTCTTAATAAACATAAACTGCTTTGTAAGGTTTCTTTTAGTAAAGTATTTAAAGAGTTTTGATAGATACTTCATCAGTCTCATTAAGCACATGATTTTTCTCCTAAATTAACATTATTAAAATTTTCTTGGCAATAATCTTTAATGCAATTATATTATTTAAAATTTGTTTCTTCCAAATCAATAATTGATATTTTAGTATATATTTATTAGAGTTTTCATTCAAGTAAATATTAAGGAAGTTATTTACTTGAATTTTTTCTTATAGTATAGGATTACGTTATATGAGAATTATATCTGCAATTAGATTAGGCTTACTAAACTTCAACAATACCAAAATCCGAAGCGGTAGAGCTGAATATTGGTATTTTGTTATATTTTTAGGGCTTGTTAATATTATTTTAATCTTTTTTTCTATTTTTTTCGTATCAAAAATATTATCTATTTTTATTTTTAATACTGATACTTTAAAAAATATCTCAATTATAATGATATTTATTTTTTTGTTAATTCACGCATTTTTATACTTAATTATAACCATAAGAAGACTTCATGATATCAATAAAAGCGGCTGGAACATAATTTTATGTTTTATTCCAATACTTTCATTAATAATTCTATTCTATTGCATACTTCCAGGCGATAAATTTATAAATAATTATGGGAAGCCAAGTACTTTAGAATAGAATTTCAGGTACATTTTAGAAAGTAAATTAATATTTTAGCATGTATAAATATTTTTCAATAATGAAATTAATCAGAATAAAAAATTAAAATTTAATTAGGGTTTGTTCCAAGGATAAAAATTATTCCCCCTTTTATTCACTCCATAGGCTTCAATGTAAATCCTTGAATATTCTGTTTTTTAAATTCCTCAGCCAGTTCTTTAGTTATAAAAACTGGCAAATCATATCCTTTTAATCTAAAAATATGCACATCTTTAGGTACTTTAGATCTATCAAGAACCATTTTATCAAATGTATAAAACTTACCTAAAAGATCCGGTCTTCCGTACTCTTCAGTAAATAATCGAAATTTTGAATTTTCTCTATCAACACAATCAATTATATTTAAAATATTTAATATATAATAGGGTCTTTCACCTGGGTAAACAACGATTGGAATAAGCTGAAAATTTGTTTCTCCAACAGCTTTTAAACAAGATATAATTTTTTCATTTATATATATTGCAAATGCTACACCATAATGAAAATCTGTATATTTTTTTCCCCACAATTGAGTTGTATAAAGATCTTTAGTTATCGCTACAGATTTACCTTCATTAAAAATATCATCTTCATAACGATTTTCTGAATCTTTCTCTACAACCTGATTAAACAACAAATATTTAAATTTTGGTGAAGGATCTATTATTTTATAAAACTCACTCATTATTTACCTCTTTTATCTTTTAGTCCTATCAATCTTAGGGCCACCTGAATTTTCCTTTGACTTAACTGTCGAATTCCCATTGCTATCTTTTTTAGTCACTAAATTGTTTAAATTTGTTCCTGGTGTAACTATCTCTTTTTTTATATTTTCTAATTCTTTTGTGAAAGCTTTAGTATATTCTTCACCATCTAAACCTTTTGTAACCTCTTTAAGCCTAGTATAAATCTCATTATGATATTCAAAAGTATGAGGCCCCTTATGCCCAGGTACTCTTACCGTATTTTCAGGTCCTTTATCCATATCTAATCCAGCTTTTTCAAACATAGCTCTAAACCTTGGTGTCCAAGGACCACCTGCTCTAGGTGACTTATCATTTTTGTTTGTACAAATATGGTGCTCTGGATCTTTTTGTTTGCTTTTAGCCTCCACTTCCGTAGCAGTTTCAATTTTGCTTTCAGGAAGAACAGTATTAACTGGAACACTTTGATCAACTGCTAAAACGGATTGAATGAAATCTGCGGCTGCATACAGATCATCTGCATTTACAGGTAAAAAATCACCAATAAGATCCGAAGTAGCCTGCATTTTTTCTGTTAAATTTGTATTAGGATCTATGATTGTAGTGGCATGTCTACGAACGGAATCGACCGAATCATATGTTGATTGAATTAAATTCCCTGTTCTTACAACTTTAATCGCTGTTTTAATAATGATATTTTCCCCAGAAGGGTCATTCATTATTACAGGGTTATTTCCGGAATACTGAAATAAATTTGAATCATCCGGATTCTGCAACATCCGCTCAAGGCTTTGCCCAATATAGACATCTGGTGAAAGCCATAATCCACGTGCAGGATCATAGGAGCGGACCCCCATTGTATGTAAACCCGATTGCGCAGAAAATTTACCAGTAGCAAATTGCTCAGTAGCCCGCATTCCCTGACTGTTACTTTCAGAGCTGGCATTAAACATTTCAAATGATTTTTTAGGCCAAGTTGCACGACTATTATTTTGAATACTTGTAAAAAACTGAGAATCAATTCTTTGGGTACTATTTTGAGTATTTTCAAAATTTGCATTGCTTAGTAAAGGTAAATCTCTAGCCAAACCAAAAGGTTCTGTTACGTTTTTTTCAACAACTTTTTTTGTATCAATATCGATAACTGCAGCTATCGATCCCACTACATCTTTTATTCTTAATTCTTTTCGAAACTGGGCTGAGGTATCAGATATAGTTTCAGGTGATGTTGCATTTAATATTGGATTTCTTGTAATTAAAGATAAAGTTGCAAATTCGCCTAAATTAATATTAAAATGTAATTCATCTCGTTCAAAATAAATATTATCCGTTACTTTAACAAACCGTGGATGTGTTAAAGTTTTTACTTGCGGTTTTTCTACCGTTCCTTTACTGGCATTTATTACTTCTTCTAATTCAACGGAGTCAAATTCTGCAATTAAATGTCCTTTATCATTAAACATGCGATAAGAAAGCAATTCATTGTAAATTACATTTTTATCCACATGTTTTGCTGAATAAACCGCTTGTAATTGTCCATTCCCATTCCATATATACTTTTGCATGGGAATACTATCTGGGGTTTTCCAACTTTCAGAGCTCTGTTTATTTAAAACTGCTAATGTAGGAGCAACTCCAAATTCACGATATCCAGAACTATCATGATTATAAAACTGCTTTATGCTTTCTTTTCCATCAGTTGAAATAATGGAAACTAAAAGTCCATCAAGTGACGAACTTTCCGAATTAGAATACTCATAATTATCAATTAATTGATTTAAATTTGCAGAAACTCTACTTGCAATAAAATTTCCGCTTCTTGTAACCTTTTTAATTTTACCGCTTGCGGAGTATTGATAATTTATTTCTCCCCAAAGGCCTTTTGTTTCGCTCAAACGACCAAAGAAGTCATATTTAAAAGTACTTGAAGGATGATAAATATTATCATATTTGTTTGCTGATAAGTCTTTACTTGTCGTAATTAAATAGTCTTTATCATATTCCCAGCCATGATGAAATAAGGAGTTTGCACTAGAAATATCAGATAATTTTTGGGGAATATTTTGGGATTCACCTAACCAAATTGCTGTTGGTATTTGTTTTTGTAAATGCCATTCTGTTTGCAATTTTAAATTATTTTCAAACTGAATTTGCGTCAAGTAACCCTGATTATTAAAATAAATATTTTCAACAGGTGTTGAAATAACTTTATCTTGATTGATAAATTTTAAATTACTTAAATTGTTATTACCAAGTATATATTTTAATTCATAACCAGAAACATTTTTGGCTAATAATTGTATATTTTTTTCATTAGGAAATCCACCAATGCTAGAAACTTTTTCAATATTTCCGGCTAAATTAAATTCTTTATCTACAATATACTGGCTAATATTTACTTCATTGCTATCTTGACCAAAATATAAATCAAGAATTTGTGAATTTACAACTCCTTCTTCATTTAAAAAATATTGTTGTATATTTTTACTTGTTCCAAGTTGACTCTTTGCAATAACTGAGGTCGATTTTAATAAACCTAAACTGGCAGGTTGACTAATTTCTTCTCCGTAAGAATACAATATTTTATCAACCGCATTAGTTTTATTTAATTTATTATATTTAGTAGAGACTATTTCTGAAATTCTGTCATACGTATCGTATATTGTATTTTTCTCTGCTAATAGATTTGCAGAAGTTTTAATACATTCTTCAGGAACAGTGTTTCGTTCACAAGTATTTGTTTGTATAATTCTGTCATAATCATCATAAAAATGTTTTATGATACCTAGGCGAGTATTTGCAATATAAGAGGGAAAACCATTTGCTAAAAATTGCTGTTCCGCTACTAAACCATCATTATCTGCTACTTTTATTAATCGATGAAAAGCATCATATTCCATATCTAAAATATGAGTTATCTCTGTCGTGTTACCTTGTGAAGTTAAACCTTTCTCAATTCTAACTAACTCACCGACTTCATTGTAAACTGAACGAGTTTTTCTACCTTCAGGCGATATAACTTCTCTAAAATTTGCTCCAACCTTATTTTCTAAAATTTGTCCATCGGGAAACTCAACTGTTTTTATAGAGCCATCAAAGAAAAAAGTAGTTTTATTTTTTAATATCGCTTTTTCATGATTTAAAGTTTGATTTAATCCAAATTGAATTCTTGGCAAAATATTATTTAATACTTGTTCTTCTGAAATTTCTGAATTTACATAATCTTTAAAAACGCTACCAAGGCTATTTCTAGCTGATTTATTTCCTAAACTAAATCGATTGGCATCTAAACGAGAAGCCTCGAAAATAGCTTCATCTTTCCCAGAAAGCCATATTTTTTTGTTTAGAGTTAATTTTTCATCTGCACGATTTCTATTATAAATAGAAACAAACCCAAAGTTAATATTTTGACCATTTAAAGATGGTAGTTTTTCTAAATTGTAATCATTTAAAATTGAAAACTCTGCTGATTTATTTTGATTTTCCTCCAATGAATCCATAAATTGTTGAATATCAAGCGTTGATTTACCAACAACAGTAGAAAGTTTTGGAAAACTATATTCATAACTTTCAGTTTCTAATAATTCTTTATCATAGTTAAGATTGGGAATTTTAATATGAAAATATTTTTTTTCATTATTTTTACTTTTTACAAAATCTGAAATAAAAGTTGTTACTTTTTTAATTAAATTTTCACTTTCCGCCGAATTTGTTTTAATTATAGTTCCGGGAGTAGTCTTATTTTTATATAATTTTACTAATCGTGAAAATTCATCATACTCAAATCCTTTAATGGTGCCCCTTGTGCTCTCCAGCCGAGTAAGATTGCCAAGCTCATCATAAGTTGCAGAGTTTTTAATTCCATATCTATCAGTTACAGATAATAATTCTATTCCTGTTTCTGACCATGTAAAAATTTGTTTATCCCCTGTTGTAGATTGATAAACTTTAGGACGCCCATAAAAATCAAATTCTTGAATTGCCCATTGTTTTGTTGATACGCCTAAATGATTAGTTTTGTCATGTTGATATAAAAGTCCTGTTTGTGTCTGATAATGATATTGATAGCTCATTTGTGGTGCGTGTGAAGTACTAGATAAAGTTACTTTACTCACTTTATTACAAAAGATTGCTAAATTTTCACTATGTGTAGCAGGACAAAAGTATTCAAGAGTTGTGGTAGATGATTTTTCCCCTTGGCTTGTATTACTTAAATCTGTAACAGTATGTAATCTATTAAATTCATCATAAGTATTGTATTTTATTTTCAAAGACTCAGCATTATTCCCTAAATAATTTTTCCCAATTATTTTTTCTGTTTCACTCATTGTCAAAATTGAGGCTAAGAAATATTGATTTATTGGAATCACACCTAATCCACGTAGTAAGTGTGATTCCATCTGTTTTGCTGAAACTGTTTTTTGTGCGATAAAAATATTTTCTTTTTCAGAAAAATCACCACTAAATGCTGAATTTGCATTTAATGCAGCTCCAACTTTTGTTGAATATTTATACCCTGCTAATTGTGTACACCATTCATTTTCTTTCTCATTCTGAGTAGAGACATTGCATTTAACAGCTGTATTCTGATCTAAAGCATTTATTTCTGAAGAAAAAACAGACGAATTGGTTTTTAATAATTCATGATAATATTGAGTTGATTCACTTAAATATCTTCTGCCAGATAAAAATCTATTTTCAGTTAGTTGTCCAGCTTGTGTTTCATCTCCTACTTTTAATGATCGAGTTAAACCAAACGCAAGAAATTTAGCTAATTTTTTATCATATGCAGGAGACCTATACGCATATCGTGTAATTTGAACAGGATTAAAACCATCACTAGTTGAAATTTGTTTTACCAATGGAAAAATCACAGGTAAAATAAAATTATTTTGTGCTTGATTGATGATTTCAGGATCGGTTTCAAACGTTAAAGTTTCATGTAATTCTTTTAAAGGTGTAGAATAATTAATTTTAATGTAACGTCCATCTTCTGTTAAAACTGAAGATAGTAAATTTGGGAAGGAAGGTAAATCTAAATTTAAAAAAGTATATTTTAATGAGTCTGGATATTGAGATACTACAATTGGTTTTCCAGAACCAATCAAATCAATTACTTGAAAATTTTCTGTATTTACATAACCTCTTCCAGTATAAACATCTACCTCTGTTAACTTATTACTAACTCCGTTGTTTACTAAAATTTTAAACCCATAACTTTTTGGTGCAATTAAGCTTGGCAACCCATTACCAAAAATATCTACAATATTTATATTTTTTAAATTAGAGGGTTCTAAATTTCTTATTCTTCCTAAAGTAGTGGGAGTAAATGCAGCTTCAGTATAAATACCTTGTGAAAATTTACCATTGTTTAAATAAACAACCAAATCGCCGGAAGAGTCATTTAATATGTCAGATAAACCATCATTATTCCAATCAACAATCCGCATTTTATCAGGATTAAAATAAATACTACTTTCTAGCGGTAAAGTTAAAACAATTTTTTCAAATTCCATAATAAATTGACCTGGTTTTGCATCTGATCCAGTATATGGAGTCATACCTTTATTCAATAAAATATATGCTTTTCCAGCTCCTGAACGGATACAAAATAAATCACTTTTACCATCATTATTAATATGCATTAATTGAATATTTGCATAGTCGCATTGTGTTAAAAATCGAATATCTTCTGCCTTAAATTTTGCTACACGTTGTATAACAACATTATCATCTTTATCTTTTTTATAGTCATTAAAATATACAAGTGGAATATGGTTATAGTCATTAAAATCAACCCAATCTTGAGCCCCATGTCCATCCATATCAGCAAATTTAACTTTACTTATATAAAACCATTTTTGCCATTTCGCTACACCTTCTGAAAGTATTATTTTTCCAGTTTTTGTTTCTGGTAAAGATTTTTGTTTCATAGTTTCTTCTTGAAACAAATTTTTAAAATCATAGTCTTTATATGTTAAATATAATTTTCCACTAAAATATTCGCGCGAAATTAAAGAAGGATAACCTTTCCCATGAATATCTAAGAACAAAGAATCTTTTCCAATTTCATGATAATTAGAACGATTTTTGAAAGAATATTGGGAAAATTTATTTAAACTTAACTTGCTGTCTTTGAAAAAAGATTTTGCATTATATTTAAAAACAGTTTTTGGATGTTTTGCATTGTCGGTTTGTCCATACATTACAACTGAAATTAATCTACCTGCTAAGTCTGATTTTTCATATTCAAAAACATATTTATTTAATTGTTTTAAATTTTTATAAACAGTAACTTTAGAAATTCTTTGCGCAGATACTTGAGGTATTCCAAAGGAAAAATCTGGTTGAATAAAATTATTATATTCATAATTTAATTGAACAGAAACATCATCGGATTGTACTAAATTTAATAATGGTAAGGAATAAAAAATAGGTTTTCCTAAAAATCCCTCTCTATGTTCTTTTGTGTTGGCTAAATTTAATTCAACGGCAGTAAATTGAGGCTTAATATAATTGTAGTTTATTTCTCCCTTCCCTGCAAAAGTTCTAACTTTAGTTAAGTACCAAGTATTTATTTTTCCATCTGGAGTTTGAATTTTAGCTTCATTTGTTGTCCCATACTCATGGATATTACCATCATTTAAATAAAGAACAAAAGAACCATTTTCTCCACATTTTAGAACATCTTGACCAGAATTTCCTTGACTTACCCAAGTTCCATTTCCTAAGGGTATCATTTGAGTACTTGAGATAAAAATATTATCCGCAAGTGACTGACTACAATTTGTTGCTGTTAGATAATTTGTTTTCCCTCTTTTTTTATCTATTTGAATTTTTGGAATATTTAAACTCCAAAAATTTCCACCTTCGCCAATTGAAGAAACAGGAAAATAATTTAATGCTAAACTAATTTGCATCTGGCGGGAAGCTGGAATAGAAAATGGAATATTCCAACTAATACTTCCCGAATCAGAAACATTCCAATCAAGTTCTCGAGCACCATATGTACCAGGAGTTTTTGGTACATTAATTGTAGGAGGAGTATAAGGAGCAACAAACTGTTGCTGAGCATATGCTATTGAATTAGTAAAAATAAGATTCAAAAAAAAAATGAGAAAAATAGAAGTTTCATTCTTTACAACATCCTTGTTTAGTTAGAGACGGTATAAAAGTAAAGTTCTGCAGCAATAATTTGAGGAAGTTCAAAATTTGCTTTAATATTATTTTCATCAGACATTAAATTTTTTCTGTCATATAAATCAGCATAGAACTCTTCGTAACCAAAGACCCAATTTCCCATTAAAGGTTTTCCAGCAATATGTTGGAAATTCATCGAACTATTTACATAGTTACTTTGACAAGGAATGTCATTTAATTGTGTTGCTTGATTGCCATTTAAATTATTATTTACACAAACTTGCATTGCTTGAACATAGTTATGTAAATTTGTATTTTCTTTATATGATACTGTTCCTGCTAATCTAGTCCAATCACCAAAAGAAGAATCTATTTCAGGTAAATTATCATGCCTAATATAATTGTCATATATTTCTTGAGTCCATGCTGTACTTGCATAACTTTTATTTTTATGTGTACTTGAAATATAATTATGATTATCTTTTAACCAATGTATTTTGCTATAGTATAAATCCATAAAAATTTCGGGATTGAATAAATTCAATAAATAAGAATCTTTTATATTTTTTGTCAATAAAAACTCTTTTAAAGACTTTTCTTGTTGTTTAGCATAACTAAGAATTTGTTGATAAGTTGAATCCTTATTGTCATGTGACAAGCCATCCCTAATTGTGATTAATTTGTTATCTGACTGCGAATAACTAGTAAGTGATGATGAATCTTGAAATTCCTCCTCTTTCGATCTTGTTAAATGCATTGACATACCAACCACTCTACTTGATGAGTAGTTGCGTATTGCACTATCAATTGCTTTTGTATTTGTTTGCCCTGAAATAATTAGAGCAATTGCCTCTGGATTTAAATTTAAACTAGAATACCCATTATCTCTAAGCCCTTTTATAAAATCATTTTCAATTCTACGTTCTTCTTCTGTTTTTCTATGTTTTATATTTGGATAATTTGCATAATATTCTTGAGAATATAATTTAACTTTAAAGATACTTACGTTGTTCCCAAAAAATCCTATGTTTAACTTAGAATCAGTAATTTTTTTGAGTTCTGTTATACAAGCTGATGCATCATGAAATGAAGAAATATATCTACAAAATTTCTGCGCCTCATTTAGTAAACGAAGGAATTCTTCAAAATTTGGATTCCAACTTAAACCAATTCTATGAGTTAACGCTCTATAAGCAAAATATTTAAGAAGAGAATTTGCATATTCATGTGTATTATTAATTAAATATTCTTTGTCATAGTAACTTTTCATGAATGGAAAAAGTGAAGTCATTTCAAATAATTTTTTTGAGTGATCCCAAACTATTATCTGTTTATCTAAATTACTTATAGCTGTAATAGCTGAATTTAGTGAAATTTTAGAATTATCATGATCAATATTAGCTATTTCTAAATTTATTTTTGCTTGTTCAATTTCATTCTTAGCAGATAAAATTTGATTTTTAATTAATTTAGTTGCAAGAGTTAAATTAACTTCATTATTAACAAAATTAGAAATTTCATTTTCAATTTGCACTTCGTCAAATGCAAAATAATATCTTAAATTTCTTTCATACTTATTTCTAAATGATGATGTCAACGCTAGAGTTGTTGCATCATTTGAAATTTGTAATTTAATTTCGTTTATTGAATTGATTAAATTTATTTTTTCTTGCTCTATATTATGTTCTGCTATTATTGCAGAGAATTTTTGCGCCTTAGTGTAAATATTATTTTGTGCAATTTGCGCTTTTAGTGCTGCATATCCTGAAAAATCATTATCGCCTGATAAATCATTATCATTAATATATTTATTACACTCAGCTAAAATACTTTCATCAGATTGATTTTCAATAGGAAATTTCTGTTTTGTGTCAGTTATATTGAATCTTATAGCAAACTGACTTTGAATTGCATAGATACTTGCAATTGTTTCTATTGAGTTTTGTTTATGGGAGCCTAAATTCATTAAATTAGAGGCATAACTAGACCAATGTGGAGTTCTAACATCGAATTGACTAGCATTAACTCGAGATGCATTTTCTTTAAGTTGATAATAACTTAATTGAGCAGATCTTGCTAATGCAGCACTAGCAGCTTCTGCCATACACCCTGGTGTTACTTTTTTTTCTACTTCAGAAATATGATCATTATTATTAAAGTCTTCAAAAGATATATCCTGCCATTTTGTTTTATCTCCCCATAAATCCTTTGGATTTAAACTAACAATACATTGATGATTTTTTAACAAATCTATATTATTATTATATGTTTTAATTGATGAAACACATTGGCTTAAAAATTCTTTTTTAATTGCAGCCATTTGACTGTTAAGAGCCTTGTCAATTAAAGATGAATTTTCAAAAACTGCTTTTTTGTAATCAGTAATTGCTTGTTGAGAGTCAGACAAAGAAACTGAATTTAACAATTGTTCATTAAAATAAAGTTTTTTTAATGAATTGAAATATTGCCTTAGTAAATTTCCTTGTTGTTGCTTTACTTGCTGCAATTGAATTTCATAGCTTGATAAAGCCGCTTCTGCAGAAGATAATGCTGTTTTTTTACTCACTATATTTTTCTCTGATATTTTTACCTTATTTTCAGCTGTAGACTTTTGATCTAAAAGAATAGTTTTTTGTAATTCTAATTCGGTTCTTTTCTTACCTAAATCATCTAATTTATAAGTAAATTCTTTATTTTTATTAAAGTCAGCGACTACTGTATTTATTTCCTTTTCAATTGATGAAATGTATTTTGATGAATTTGCTAAACTCAAAGAATTTTCAATCAATGAATTATGAGAATTTCCATTAAAATTTAAGTTTTTTTGTGCATTGCTAGGATCTTTTTTCAAATATTCTTCACACAACTTTTTCTCACTTTTTGCTATACTATAGCGAGAATCTGCAGTACAAGCTAAATAAGCTTGTTTTTTATTAAAAGTATTATCAAAATAATTTTTATTAATCACGGGTAAAGCTATTTCTGATAAATTACCAAATATTTTTTGCAACTCACCACACATGGTCGCTAAGTGAGCAGGTGCACTTACTGAAGAATTTAATAAACAATACTTATTAGAATATATTCTTTTAGCGTATAGTTTTGCTAATCTTAAATCTTGTAAAATAATTTCTCTGACTGAATATTCATTTTGAGAGTTTTCATATTGTGAAGCCAAATTTTCATTTGGAGCTTTAGTCTTATGATAAAGATCCTCACTAGTAATAACACCTTTCCACCTATACATTGCTCTTTCATAATGGGCTCTAGTTAAAATATAATAAGAAAATGTTCTAGTTTCATCTAAAAAGTCATTATAAGAAATACTAGGATCGAATTTGGTATCGAAAAGCTTAATATCTTCTTTATTTTTATCTTTTCCTTTTATTTCTATGATTTTTTTATCTAAATTTACTTCTTTTTCAATTATACTAAGAGCAGTATGCGCCTCACGGATAGATGAATTTAATTTTGCAAATTTGCTAAATTTCAGAGTAGAGTTTTCATTATTGACAAATTTATTACCAAAGAAATCTTTATTTTGTGAAAGAATATATTTAGATTCAGAATTAATAACATTATTTGGAATTTCTGAAATTTTTAATAAAATACTAGCATTTAATAAATACAACTGAGGGTAGAAACATCCATTATCAATAATTTCAGAATTTTCTTTTAATATTTTTTCATATTTATAATCAAACTCATTATTATTTGAGATAAAAACACTTTCATTATTTAAAAATAATTTATTAATATATTCATTTGATAAACCAGTTTTTAAATTACATTTTTTTTCGCGTTCTACCATATACTCTTCATTGATAGGCTTATCTATATTTTTTATATTATCCTGATCTAAAAGGAGATCGGCACCAAAGACAGAACTGTGATTATTTATTATATTTGATTTTGAAGAATAAGGGTAAAAGCCATTCTCTGTATTATTTGAATGATTAGCATCTTTAATTTGATTACAAGATGAAATTATAGATAATAAAAATATACTTTTTAATTTTAAATTATTTTTCATAAGAATCCTTCTAATTTTTAATTTTTCCAACAATCTATACTTGCATCAAAAACGTATGGATTTTCTATTGTTAAATTTTCATCAATTTTTCTAATGCCACAGATGTTTTTATATCCTACTGAAACGCTATAAAAATTTTGGGCATAAGGTCTTTCTATTTTAATAAATTGCTTATTTTTTTGATTTAAACTTTTTCCTTTACAAAATAATTCATTCTTTTGATTAACAATACAAATTGTCCCATCTCTTGTAGAAAAAGAGATAAATTTTTGATTTAGATCTATTTTTTTAGGAATTTTTTGATTTGGTATTAGTGTATTGTCAGGGTTGACAAATATTCCTTCAAAGCTATTTCCCCAACAATAAAGATCATTTGAATTTGATTCTGCACATGAGTAATTTCCATCAGCTAAGACTTTTTTAAAGGATACATTTATTAAATCAATTAAATTTGGATATTCGTATGAAAGAGGAATACTGGGATCTCCTAACTGATTTTGCTTATTTTCGCCCCAGCAATACAACTTATCATTTAAAGAAACAGCACAAGTGTGAAAATCACCAACACTTATGTCTTTAAAAAAGATATTTTCTTGATCTTCTGTGATTACTTTAACTGGTAATTTTGAAAATTGGTAAGAACCATCACCTAGCTGGCCTGAACTATTATTACCCCAACAATACGCAGTATTTAATTTATCAATTCCACAGATATGATTAACACCGGTAGATATTTTAACAAATTCTAATTTAATTCCTTTTTCATTCTTGAATTCATAATTAATTGGAAGGACTTTATTAATTGAATTTGAAATTTTATTTATTAATGTATTTTCACTTTTACTCCAGCAATCAATTGATTGATTATCTTTGCGAATAGCACAACTATACTCTTTTGATTGCTGGATATCTATATAAGATAATTGTGAGGTCCAAGGCATCAATTGCGATGTGTTCCAAGGAGAAGCCTCTAAAGAATTAGGTTCTTTCAAATTTGTATTTAAACACAATAAATGATTTCCGTTTTCGCTTGAAGTAAGGCCACAAGCAGTATCTAAACCAACGGATATTTTACTAAAACGGTTTTTGAATAAAAAACCGTAACATTGTAGTTTTTCATTATTTGCACTAATGCCACATAGACTAGAATTTGATATACTGATATTAGTAAATTCCAAATTTGAAATTTTTAATGCCTTTGATAAAACAGAATATTTTGATCCTAAATTGCTTTCAATGTTTTGTTGTATTAATGTGTCAGAATTATTATTTAATTGTCCATATGTATTATCGCCAAAACAATACAATTTGTTACTACTGTCTTTAAAACAGCTTGTATCAGAATTAACAAAAATTTTACTTATATTATTAAAGTTTTCAATTTTTTGTGGTAAAGTCGCACTTTCAAGACAATTATTTTGAATATTATTGCAGACTTTTTTCTCAATATTATTTTCATATTTTTTGCTAAACGCATTTATTCCAAGTTGAGCTTTATTATTTGAACCCCAACAATACATTTCATTTTGCTCTGATAGCGCACATGTGTGCGAATTGCCTAACTCAACTTGCTTCCATTTTAAATTATTTTCTATCTTTTTAAATTGCGACGAATTTTTTTTATTACCTAAACCTAGTTGTCCAAAATTATTATTTCCCATACAATGTAAAAATTTATCTTTATCTATGCCGCAAGAAAATTCAGTATTTAAAACTTTACTTCCATTTATCTTAAAATCTAAAAATTTAGTCGTTGAAAGTAAATAAGGATTTTCTGATATTTTCTTATTTTCTACATCAAAATCCCAGCAATAAACTAGCTCATCATTTTTATTAATTCCACAAATTTTTTCTTCTGATAAAGTCAAAGTCATAAAATTTGCATTAATCGGTAAATTTAATTCTTTTGGATTTTGGAAATCTAATTTTTTAGTTGGATTTTTGCCACAAACCCATTTATTTTCATCATTTTTAGCGCATAAAATATTTTCACTAATAACAATTTTTTGATATTTTTTATCGTTAATTATAAAATGTTCTGATGGTATACCACTGCTGTCACTATCTGAGTACTTATTCCAACAATAAATTGCGTTAAATTTTTTTTCAATTGCACATAAATTTTGCGAAGAATTTACAACTTCATAAAATTTATACTCTGGCACCAAATTTATTACTGATGCAAAATTTTTATTTAGATTACCATAACTTTCGCTTTGATTATTTTTTTTGCCACAAGAGACTAGATGGACAAATACCAGTGATAAAAATAATATTTCATTATTTTTATTGTAATTTATTTTCATATCAAAACCTTTTAAAAAATTATTCAACTGAACAATTTTAAATATTTAAAAATGTTAATTTTAGATATTAACAAAAATTTAAAATGTCAATTATAAAATTTGTATTTTTGATTTAATTATAATAAAAATATTTTTACTTGACGAAACTCCGTTAAGTGCGAGTTAACTTATTAACAAAATTGAGACCTCTATGAAAGCTAGTTACATTGTTTCCCTAGTACCATTATTATTATCATCATCATTTATATACGGATTACCTTGTCAAGAAGGAGGATTGACTGAAAAGGTAAATTGCTTAAATAGAAAGCTTGAAACATTAATGCAAATTAATTCTACCCTTAACAATAAAATTAATGATGCAGCAAAAGTACCAGCGGGAACAGTTGTTGCATTTGCAGGCGACATAAATAAAATTCCTGAAGGTTGGGTATTGTGTGATGGAAAAGTAATTTCACGCAAAGACAAATATTCTGAATTATTTAACACCATCGGCACCGCCCACGGACAAGGCGATGGTTCCACTACCTTTCACTTACCAGATTATCGTGGATTATTTTTGCGTGGAGTATTAAATGACAGAAGTGGTTTAATGGATCCTTCTGCAACTACACGTGGCTCAATGAATACAGGAGGTAACACTGGAAATAAAGTTGGTTCTTACCAAGGAGATTCTTTTGGTGAGCACAGTCATAATTCTGGGAACTTGAGGAATTCTAGTAGTTATTTAAGTTATAATGGTAGCGGTACTCCTGATAGCAGATATGTAAGTGGGACAACACAACCTGATGGCGATCACTCACATAATCATCCAACTCATTATACAAGACAGCACCTACATCCAGGAAATGGTTTTGCAGTTATCCAAGCTGACCCATCAATAAGTCAATATAATAAAAGTACTCAAAGCGCTGGATCACATAGCCATTCTTTTTCAATAAGACTTCCAAATTATTCTTTTTCCATTAATACATCAATTCCAGCACAAACAATAAGCGGAACAACTGCAAATCAAGGCGGTAGTGAAACAAGACCAAAAAATGCTTATGTAAATTATATTATTAAGTATTAAAAAATATTCTCTCAAAAAATATTAAAACTTATTTTAATATTTTTTGATTTTCACTTCCCATCATAAAAATTTCTCAACTAGAAAAAAAATCCATACTAAATAAAGTAACATTAAATTTAAAGAAACATCCTAAATTATTCCTAAAAATTTTAAAATATTTTTATTTGTTTGATCTACTAATTCACTAGGAGATAAATCAACGTATTTTGCTAAAATATTTGCAATATTATTCAACATTGCAGGTTCGTTATAAGGTAATTTTCCAATTTCAGGTATTTCTGGGGGAAGATCGGGAGAATCGGTTTCAAGCAATCTTAAATGCGTAGGGCATTGAATAAAAGCTTCTCTATTTTTTAAAGCTTGTTTCCAAGTAGGAACACCACCAAAAGAAAAAAATATAGAGTGCTTAGAAAGTTTTTTTAATTCTTCAACAGATCCACTATAGCAATGGATCATAATTTTTTGCACCCCTTTTTCTAATGCCCATTGAATTCTTTCATAGCAATATTGCCACGGAGCGCGCAAATGTAAAATCATAGGTAAATTATATTTTACTGCACTTTCAACTAAAAATTCAAATGCGATATTTTGCAATTCAAGTACCTGTTTTTTTGCTAATCCTTTGCACTTTGAATGTTGCATAACATCTTTAGAAAGATCAAACCCTGCTTCACCAATTGCCCAAATATTAGATAAATGATTTTTCAAAATAGTATTAAATAATTCAAAATCTTTTGTAATTTGCTTGATATTTTCACTTCCATCAGTATTTAACCACTTTTCATGGATATGCATTGGATGCAAACCATGGGTTAGGAAACAAGAAAATTTATTGCTACTTATTTGAAAGTTGGAATTTAGATAATTTTCTCGATTTAAAAACTCAAGAATATCATTAAAATCAGAATTGGTTAGGATGGCAATATTTTCAAGTGTATCTTCATTCCACACACCTGCGGCAACTCCAACTTTAACTTTTGAATGGATGGAGTTTAGAATTGTTTGCTTTAAATTAGGTAGATAATTCAAATGAAAATGCGAATCAATGATAAATAAATTGTGATTAGAATTTAAGTCATTGTTCCCCGCAAAAATACGTCTACCTCCACTACGTTAATATTTTTAGGTAGGTCTAATATAAGTTTACATTGCTCTTCTGAAATATCAAATAGCTTTCCAGTATTGTTATCAAAAAAGTGGAAATGTTCGTTTACGTTTGTATCGTAAACTACTTTACCAGTATGTGGTAATTTAAATTCTTTCAACATACCTGCGTGCACAAGAACATCTAAGGTATTGTATACGGTTGCTCTGCTTAATTTTGGAAAGTTAGCATCAGTCCAATTTTTTATATCTTCTGCTGTAGGATGATCTGCTTCACAAAGAACATACTTACAAATTGCAATTCTTTGTGCAGTCGCGGCCACACCAGACTTTTTCAGTCTTTCTTCTATCTCAGCAACACTTAAGCATGGATTTTTTTCATTTATTGGTGTTGGAATCATAAAAATACCCTCATAAAGAGATGTTATAAGTATCTAAAGAAAATAGCAAGAAATTATTAGACTTATTCTAAATTTTGAATTAAAAAATTAATGCACTCATTTCATAACCTGTTGAAATTAATTAATTATTCAAGATTTGGAACTCTTTTCTTTCTCCGCAAAAACTTTAATTTACGGTTATGTATTGTATCTTTTCTTGCTTTTGGCAAATGCCAATTTTTCCATATAGAGATCATACGTGACACAAAAATAAATAAAATAACAATAATATCAAGCATTAATGGTGGCAGATAGTCATCTAAAACAAAATAGATTATTCCCCCCATAACAGCAAAAGCTCCATAAATTTCTTTCTGAAATAAGTATGGAACCCGATTGACTATCACATCGCGAATAACACCACCAAAACATGCGGTTATTACGCCCATCAATATACATTGATAATTTAATAGTCCTGATTTTAGAGCAACCTTAATTCCAGCTAAGGTAAAAAAAGCTAAGCCTAGGGCATCAAATATTAAAATCATTTTATCAAAATAACGGTGCTGTTTTTTAAATGCTAATACAACTATTGTTGCTAACAACGCAATTAACCAATAGATTGGAGTGTTGAAAACTGCAGGTGGAGTGTTGCCAAGAATAATATCCCTAAGACATCCGCCACCAAATCCAGCAACAACAGCCATTACAAAAATTCCAAAAATATCCATTTTTTTAGCAACAGCAATCGAAGCGCCACTAATGCAAAAAGCAAAAGAACCTGAATAATCAATAACATTAAAAACCATATTAGAACCTTATAAAACTACCTTATAATTTATTTTTAGAATTATTCTCGTTTTATTCAAGAGGATATTCCTTCTGTTGGTAATAGTTTTCTATTTTCCCAAACTATATTTAAGTAAAGAATGTTGGTAAAGAAGTAAAGAATTTGGAAAATTAATTTCAGTCGTAATAAATTTGGCATATCCCTTCCTTTCATATCTAGCATAAATCAAAACTAAGATTTTGAGTTATACCCTTGAAGTATTAGCCTTCTCTAAAAGCACCATACCCCTTAAAGTAACAATATATTATTTTTTTAATTTATAAAAGAATATCTTAACTTTTCTTACGAAATTAAATTATTGTGATTGGATAATCAATCAATTAAATCAAAAATATACTTTAGATTCTTTATTTCAAACGAGATCATTTGCAAGTTTTAAGACTTCAGTCTAAGTTAATGATCTTGGTTACAACAAACTTGGACTTTATCTATGCTTAAAAATATATTTATAAAAAACTTTATTCTCCCATCTCAATTATATAATACTTCCAAAAAAAATGTCCCTAATATTAAATTTGGAGGCATTGAACTTCCTAAAAAAACTATTTATCTAGACTTTGCTGCCAGCACGCCTTTAGATAAACGCGTCTTAAATGAAATGACACCCTGGATGCTCGGTTATTTTGCAAATGCTGCCAATAGAACACATCCAATGGGGGAAATAACAGATCACGCAATTGCAGAGGCAAGATTAAAAATTGCTAACATTTTTAAAGTTGACTATGATGAAATTGTATTTACTTCAAGCGCCACTGAAAGTAACAATTTATTTCTTCGAGGTCTGATAACCAGTCCATTTCGAAAAAAAAATAAAATATTGTATAGCCCAACTGAACACTCAAGTATTATTGCAACAATAAAAGATTTAGTAGAAAAATACGGCGAAAAAATTATTTTTAAAGAACTTCCAATAGATCAAAATGGGCAAATTATTTTAGCAGATGCTGAAAAATTAATCGATAAAAATACACTATGTGTCTGCGTGATGGATGTAAACAATGAAACAGGAATAATACAAAAAAATATTCCATATTTAAAAGAATTATGTGAGAAAGTGAATACTATTTTACATGTTGATATGGCGCAAGGATTTGCACGCTGTAAAATGGAAAATTTATTTTTAAATTTTGATACAGCAACAATATCATCTTCTAAAATATATGGTCCAAAAGGAGCTGCCGCACTCATTATAAAAAAAAGAAAGCCTAAAATAAAGCTAGAGCCGCAACTAACAGGAGGTGGTCATGAATTTCTTTTGCGTTCAAGTACACCTAATACAGCGGCAATCATTGGCTTTGCAAAAGCTTGTGAGCTACAGTTCATAGAAGCATCTGAAAGAAGTGAATATTGTGAAAAATTAGAAATAGCTTTTAAAAAAGAAATTTCAAAGCAAATACAACCTATTTATTATGGCAAAGAGGAAAATAAAGTAAAAGGAATATTAACTTTATGTATTGCTGGAGTGAATGCAATGAAACTTCTTGAAGAAACAAAATCCGTTTGTGCTAGTGTGGGAAGTGCTTGTAAAACTCTGCAAGCAACATCTAGTCATGTATTACTGGCTATGGGTGTTCCCTTAGAAAATGCGCTATCAAGTTTTCGCATTAGTTTTGGTTTGACAAATTCCGAGGCTGAAGTCAAAGAAGCGGCTAAACGTTTGGCCAAAACAGCAATAAAATTAAAAAACGAATCTGCAACTCTAAAATAATAGGATGTTGATTATGGACTTGAATGTATTAATTGTCGGCGGAGGAATTCACGGTGTTGGTTTATTACATGATCTAGCAACCCGTAAAATACATGGGATACATCTTGTCGAAAAAAATAAAATTGCTTCTGGAACTTCGAGTCGAAGTACGAAATTAGTTCATGGAGGCTTAAGATATTTAGAGCACATAAACCAATGGAGCCTTGTAAAAGAAGCACTAAAAGAAAGAAGTTTACTACTAAAACTTCTAAATGGAATTGTAAAACCTCTTCCTTTTGTTCTACCCAATTTTCATGGTGATAAACGGCCACCATGGATGGTTCGTCTTGGATTATTTTTTTACGACTTACTAGCAGGAGATTGTGGATTACCATCTGCAACTAAAATAAGTAAAGATGAAATTATTCATTACGCTCCTTATTTAAATGTAAAAAAAATAGAAAGTGAAATGATTAGTGCTTTTCTTTATTATGATGCACAAATGCTTGATGACGTAATAGCAAAATTGGTTGTTGAAGCATCAGTAAAATTAGGTGCTTCATACGAAGAAGATTCAGAAGTCACTCGTGTTCAAAAAATAGAGGGTGGATTTAGAGTAACAATAAAATCAAGTCAGGAAGAAAGAACATTAACAACAAAGTATATTATAAATGCAGCAGGTGCTTGGTGTAATGAGAATTTATTAAAATGGGATATTATTCCTAATATACCTTGTTTGCTTAATTTAGGAACTCATATTATTTTTCGCCCTGAGGTTGTTAAAAATGGGAAGGTTGAAAATTCATTCGCTACTCTTATCCAAGAGCCTGATGGAAGAATTGTTTTTTTCATACCTTGGTTCGATAAATGGTTATTTGGAACTACAGAATCCATCTTAAACAGCAGACCTTCACAAATTAAATATCCACAGGAAGACAAACAATATCTTATGCACACCGCAAGTGAGGTTTTAAACTTGTCTGACGCTGAACAAAATATCTCCGAAATATTTTGCGGTGTAAGGTGCATGCCCTTAAATCAAAAAACTAAATTTTCTAATTTAAAAGCTAATTGGGTAGATAATCCCTATGAATCTCCATTTTATCTAAATAAACTTGATAAAAATATTTCAGGTCTTTCCAGAGAAACTGTAATTGATGAACCTATTAGTGGACTTTTTTGTATCTATGGAGGGAAATATACAACTTATAGAGCAGTTGGTGAAAAAATAGGGTCTCTGTTAAGTAAAAAATTAAAAATGGGTACGTTATCAGGTACTCATATTAAAGAAAATTGGTTTATTCAAGAACTTATAAATGAAAAGCCAGAAATATTTAAAACATCACCCGAGTTAAGGCAAATTTGACAAGCCTTCCAAAATTACCTAAATAAACACCCTTTAAAAAAATATAAGAATACTTATAATAGAATAAAATTATATTATGAGGGCAAAATGTCTTATAAAAAAAAACTTAGTGAAATACTTACTTTTTTAAAATTTCATTTATTCCTTCAAGTTGTCATAGCAGTAGCTTTAGGAATTTTAGTTGGTATATTAGCTCCCAAATTTGCGGTTGACCTCCGCCTGATTGCAACAATTTTTATTCGTTTTATAAAAATGGTTATTTCACCTGTTGTGTTTGTATCAATTATTCTTGGTGTTTGCTCACACAGTAAACATGGAGGAGTGGGTAAATTAGCATTTAAAACAATTGTTTATTTTGAAATTATGTCAATTATTGCAGTTGTATTAACTTTTGCCTTTATGCTTTTCTTCCAACCTGGAGTTGGATTTAATATTACAGCATTTCAAGGCGTTGATATTTCCAAATTTAAACCAAAGGAAGGATCAAAAGGCGGTTTTACTGAATTTATAACTCATATGGTTCCTGAAAATGTATTTGCTACTTTAGCAGGTGATAATTTATTAGCCGTGATTGTCTTAGCAGTCGTATTTTCAATCGCAATTTTACAAATGAAAAATAATGATAAAATTCTTCAATTTTTTCAAATGTCCAATGATGTATTTTTTAAGATGATTGGAATGATTTCAAGAATATCTCCAATTGCAGCCTTTGGCGCCATTGCAGCTACAGTTGGACAACAAGGAGTACAATCATTAGTTATGCTTGGTTACTTTATAATAGTATTAGGCATAAGTATGGTCGCTTTTTGGATAATTCTCTATATTGTGGGTAGAGTATATGGCTTTGATCCACTTAAACTTATGAGACATATCAAAGAAGAAATGTCGATTGCATTCGGTACTTCTTCATCTGAATCAGTGTTTCCACAACTTATGAACAAACTAGAATCATTTGGCTGTTCTAAGAAAGTTGTAAGTTTTGTCCTTCCTACTGGCTATGCTTTTAATTTAGATGGAACAGCAATTTATGTAACAGCAGGTGCCCTATTTATTCAGCAAGCATACAATATACCTTTTGGTTTAAATGAATTTTTTATTCTTTTAGTTACTATTTTAATAGTTTCAAAAGGAGCAGCAGGAATTACAGGAGCAGGTTTTGTAACGTTATCAGCGATATTAGCTGCAATGCCTAATCATATTATTCCAATTGAAGGGTTAGCATTGCTTCTAGGAATTGATAGGTTTATGTCCGATGCTAGAGTTGTTACTAATATTATAGGGAATACTATTGGAACTGTTCTAATCGCTAAATCTGAAGGAGAATTTGCGCAGAAAAAAACTCGGTAAAAAATAGTATTTTTTCAAATTAATTCCCAATTTCTACAATCAAATTTATGTATCTTTGAGGAAATTAATGAAAAAAAGAAATGAAGGCAGTAAAATAAAACTTAAAATTTTTATTTCTGCAATTATTTCATTAATTTTTGTAATAACAATAGCTTTTGTAACAAAAAATTTTTTAGATGAATTTAATGAAACAGAATCATCAATTGCTAAATTAATAAATACTACCGGTAAGCAAAGAATGCTTATTCAGAAAATTATGTTACTCATTCAATCAGTAAATTCTAAAAACTTAGACAGTGCAACTATCATAAAAAGTGATTTATTCTCCAGTATCCAAGAAATGAAAAAAGCAAATGATATTATCATGAATGGGAGTCCTAAAGAAAATATCTTAAAAATAACCAATAGTGAAATAGAGCGAATATTAAATAATAAAGTAAATTTATACAAGAGAATAAATGAGTATACAGAATTAGCGGAAGAAAATGCAAAAAAAAATGATTATAGTGGATTTTTGTTAGAATATAATATCTATAAAATGAATAGTCTACTACTAGATTTAGAAAAGTTATCAAAACTTTATTCAAATGAAAGCGATTTACAATCAAGAAAAATTAATGCTTTATCAATAATAATGATAATTTGTTATTTAGTTGTTTCTTTCATTTCAATATTTTTTATCTTCAAACCTTTAGCAAATCATATCTCTAGTTTATATTTAAATCTTGAAAAAAAATATCATGATAAAGATATAAAAAGTATAATGTTAGAAATTGAAAGCAAGTTTGCTGAAAAATGCTTGAAAGAACTTTATCCAAGAGTCGAATATAATCCTTCATTTAATACTGACTTAGTTTCACTTGCAGCATTTTCACAGAGTGCGAAAGAAATAGGGAAAGACTGGTGGGGGATTTATGAGTTTGGAAAAATAAAAGTAATATTAATTGGTGATGTTTATGGCCATGATAAAGGAACAATTATTGTAATTGACACTATAACTAAATTTTTTGAAGATGCTATTGATAAAAAAGCTCTAGATAAAATTAATTTTTTAGATGTTTTCAAACTTCTTAACGAAAAAATTCAAGAATTAGGAATGCAAAATCAACTTACATTAACAATGTCAATATTAATTCTTGATAACAATTTAAGCAGAGTGAAATTTATTAATGCGGGACATAATTTTCCATATTTAGTAGAATATAGTGAAAAAGATGAAATTAAAATTTCTAGATTTAAAACTAAAGGACATAGCCTTGGAATTAAGCAAAATAATCTTTCATTGCCTGAAGAAGAATTAAAAATTGTTGAATATGAGTTTAAAGATAAATCTTTAATTTTTCTTTATACATCAGGATTAATAACAAATAAAGATAAATTTGACAAAGAATATAGCGAAAGAAACTTAAAAAAGATTTTTGAAAAAAATAATTTTAAAGACAAAAATGCACTACTAGTATTAGACGCAATTTCAACAGATGCCTTTCGCCATTATGATTCAAAATCTATTAGCGAAGACATTACATGTATTGTTGTTAAGAGAACTTAACTTGATAAAAAAAATATGCTATTAATACTTTAAATGTTTTTATTAGGAGCATCTATGACATTTACTGATTTTTTAAAATTTAGACACGCTTGTAAACAATTTGACTCTAGCAAAAGTGTATCTATAGAAGATAAAAAAAATATACTTGAATATGCCCGTCTATCTCCATCTTCTTTTGGAATAGAACCTTGGAAATTTATCGCAATATCAAATAAAGAATTACGTGAAAAACTTAAATCTGCATGCTGGAATCAAAATCAAATTACCACTTCTTCATTTATAGTTTTATGTCTTTCGTATATGCCACATCATTTCAGAGGTAAAACAGAATTTTTAAAACAAAGAGTTGGAAGAAAATCTTCTGGCGAAATGCTTGATAATTATTTAAATATGATTATCAGTTATTTAGCAATGCAAAACACTCAAGAATGGGCAAAACGCCAAGTTTATATACCTTTAGCTAATATGATGACAGGTGCAGCATCTTTAGGCATTGATTCATGCCCTATGGAAGGATTTGAAATTGAAAAAGTTCATCCTGTTTTAGATAAAATTGTTGATTGGAACGAATTAGATTTAGTTGCAATTGTTGCTTTCGGTTATAGGGTAAATCAACAACCACCACAAACAAGAGAATCTAGTAGTTCAGTAATCGAGTTTATTGATTAATAAATAAGCTACTTTTTTGCTCTATCAGTTGTAACTACCACTATTTTTAAAGATTCTTCTATTCTAATTAATTCCATTCTTTTACATGTAAATGATATAAGAATTCTTTATCTAAACTTAGAATTACTTTTTTAAAGGAAAAAAAACAATAAAAGTAGTAAAATTAGCGGTATTATCATAATATAAGTTGCCCTTTTGTGCCATGATAATACCTTTTGCAATTGATAATCCTAATCCTTTAGGTATATTGCAAATATTTTTTGTAGAAAAAAATGGTTCCATTATTTTATCTATGTCAACTTTTCTCAAACCAATACCATTATCTATAAATTTAATAACTAGATCATCGTCATTTACATTTGACTCAATTTTAATCCATTTGTCTTCATTAAGGGAATTTAGCAAACTTTCATATGAGTTTATTATTAAATTAAAAAAGACATGTGATAAATTAATTAATCTACATTTCAATTTAAAATCTTGATCTATATTTAAAATAATTTTTATTTTATTATTTTGCAATTTTTTTTCCAAAAGAAAAAATATTGCTTTAAAAATATCAATTAATTTATTTTCAGTATAAGGCTCATCATCAGAGATTTCTGAAAATTTTCTTAATGATATTATAATTTTTCTAATCCTTTCAATTCCAGTTTTTATTGTATCAAAATCTTTTTCTATTTTAGAGTTAATTTCTTTACTTACAAATTCTTTTATCTTCTCATCGACAATAGCTATCTTCCCACTAATTATTGCTAGAGGTGTATTAATTTCATGGGAAATTCCAGAAGAAAGCATAGAAATAGAATTAACTCTAGATTCTTTAATATAGTTATAATTAATAGTTTCTAATTCAATATTTTTTTGAAACAAATCTATTATATTTGTCACTATTTTCGCGTAATTTTTTAAAATAGTAATTTGATTTTTATTTAAAATTTTTGTCTTTCTATGCATTACAAGAATGTTTCCTATAACAATGCCATTTTTTAAAATTAAAGGAAATGAAGCATAAAAAACAATTTTAAATTTCTTCCTTAAGTATAAATTATAAAGATTTTTTTTATCTTTTCCTAAATTTTCTATTATAAGTAATTTTTTATTTTCGATGGAATACTTACATAAAGATTCAGAATATGAAATTTTTTTCACCTTTAACCCTTTAGCTGACATAAAAAATAATTCATTATCATGTTTAATAGAAAGTGCAGCTATATTTGTTTTACAAATAATTGATAATGTTTTTGTTATTTCAGAAAAATCTAATTCATTTAATATTCTTTTAGGATCAAAATTTAGAAAGCTTTTCATATGAAATTTTCCTTAATGATTTTTCTTAATATATTATATAAGAGAAACTTTTTAAAATTCAATCACAAGTGTCACAACTTTTATAAACTCAAATTTAGCTTTCAAATCTTGAATATTAAACTATTCTGCATTTATGAATATATTATTGTTTGGTTATGGTAACGAATGAAATTTTGATTCGTAAATTATTGGAATTGAATAAACTATTTTCTAGTCGTATATTTTTCTTTCATAAAAATTTGCTAAACAATAATTTTTATATTCGAATATTGAATTATTTGGAATATTAACCAGTTGCTGTTTCCCTAAATTATGTTGAATTACATATGCTATAAGACAGTGAGTATAACTCGTTGGATGTACAGAATCCCAAAACAGAGTCCGAACATTGGCAATCTCTTTTTTATCTGTGCAGAACAAATTTTTCTGTGCCTGAAACGGCATTGCAACAGGATTTCGTTTAAATTCTCCTTTGTAACATGGAAGCTGAATAGTATTAGTTTCAAAATCTTTAAATGGATAAGTGCTATTTAAATACATTAAGTCATAAGAAAATTTACTTCCATCAAGAAAATTTTCATTGTTTATAAATTTAGATAAATAAGGGTTTATATCAATATAATAGATAAGAGAATTTAACGGTTTTGAATTTCTTTCCTCAACTTTTTGCTTCAAAATTGAATTATGTATTTGGACTATTTCAGATAAACGGTAATAAACCTGCTCTTTATTTTTAAATTTTCCTGAAGAGAAATTATAATTATCATTCAAAATAGCCTCAGGAGTCATTCTTATATTTGGTAAACTCAATAATAAAATATGTCTAGCTCCAGCATATTGCAGCTGATAAATACTATTCATTATATTATTAACAATTCCTTCACTTGTTTTATAACTATCATTATCAATCATTCTAGTATAATCAGTTTTACTATTCATTATTTCTAAATAATCATTGCCTCCAATCCAAATCACATAAAGTGTTTCATCTGGAGATTGAATTGTTAAATTTCCTTTAAAAGAATTTCCATTTAAATAGTTTTTTAAATATTTATTAATGTAATCAGTCATCCCACCAGTTATTAAATTTCTAACGCCAGACTTTAAAAAAGAAACTATTTTATACATTGGTTTATTAATTTCTGATTTAGTTTTAGCACCACCATATGCAAAATTCAAAATTGGGATTTGATTAATAATGCTATAATAATCACCCCAAACTAAACCATTACTAAATCTCCCTTTAAAATAAGGATCACTTGGGAGGTAGTGAGTAAATTCTTTTAAGTTTCCATTATCAGACAAACTATCACCAAATACGACAATTCTTTTAATTTGTTCATTTCGTAATGGATTTATGAAATAAATTGGATATACAAAATCTTGTATTTCAGCTTGTAAAATTGCTTTAATATCATATAATTTTAAAACATTTAAATTTTTTGCTGATTTATTCTTAAGATAAATTATATTATTACAATATTCTAAAGCATTCTGATAAGTTAACTTTGTTTCTATAAAAAATCCATCTTCAATATGCCCATTTAATGAAGCATAATTAGTTTCATCTGTTTTGGATTCTACTCCCCAATAATAGGAAATGTTTGAATTATTATAAATTGTTTGATTTACTCCACTATCAGATTGCGAATTATTTATTTCATAGTAGTAACAAGCAAGTGAATATTGATTTTGTTTTTTTTCATGATAATTTAGGATTGAAACTTTGTAAGGTCTACCATAAGAAGCAGAAAATTCTCCATTTCCCAATTGACCTTGAAAATTATTTCCCCAACAATATACCGTTCCATTATTTTTTAATGCGCATGTGTGTAACCCTCCTGCTGATATTGAATTGATATCCAATAAATTTGGAACTTCTAAAGGCAAATAATGAATTGAATTTTTTGTTACAGTTCCTAACTGAAAATTATTTTTGGAATTACTCCCCCAACAAATAACAGTGCTATTCTTAGTTAATCCACATACATGATTATCACCAATACTTAATTCTTTAATTTCTAGTAAATGGTCAACCTTAAATGGAACAGGTAGTTTAGCATTTTTATTTTCTATCGTATTCTCCACTCCAAGTTGAGAAAATGTATTATCACCCCAGCAGTATATACTATTTGAATTACTCAAAGCACATGTTGAAGATCCACCTGCATAAATACTTTTAATATTTTTTAAATTCTGAACTAAATTAACGATTGTTTTATTTTGAATTTTTCTATTTCCAATTTGCCCACTTCTATTATCTCCCCAGCAAAAAACTTCTCCTTTTAAGTGTAAAGCACATATATGTTGATTACCTGAGCTAATCATAGATATTTTTGAAATGTAATTATTTTTTATAGGTAATGCTGATTCCGATATTTGATTTGTCAATAACTGACCTTCACTATTATCTCCCCAACAGTAAATATCTCCTAAGTTATCTAAAGCACAAGAGTGATTTTCACCTAAAGAAATGCTTTTTATGTTTTTTAGTTCTTTTATTTCTTTTAATGATGCAATTCTTGGTTGATTTACTTGTATAGGAATTCCTAATTGCCCAAAGGTATTAAGACCCCAACATTGAACGCTGCCATTTTTTTTTAAGGCACATGTATGCTGTCCACCTGCCGAAATAGATATTACATTATTTAAATTTGGGACAAGTTTAGGAATTCCACTATCATTCCCTAAGCTTCCTAACTGGTAATTTAAGTTATCTCCCCAACAATATACTTCGCCATTATTTTGTAAAGCACATGTATGTCTTTTTCCAGATGAAATTTGAATCACATTTTTAAAATCATATGCCATAACCGGACTAAGAAAAAAAAATGCTATTATTATTTGGAATAAAACCTTAAATTTATTCATATATTTTGCTCCCAAATTTCAATTTTACTAATTAAACTATCAGGTTTACTTGCAAAAAATATTTTTGCTTCTTTTCCACAGTAACTTTTAATATCATGTAAAATAATATCTGATTTCTTCATATTAGTTATATTATCAAGCAAGTAATATTCTTCATTTACTGCCTTACTAATGATAGTATAAATTGTAGGCCATGCATTTAAAATAAAAGTTAGCCAAAATCCTTTATTTACATTTTCTAATTTTTTTACATATCTTTTTTGACAATAAATTGAAATTTTTTCATTTCTTACTTCATTTCTATTAGGATCTAATAATACAAATTTTAAATTTTTTTCATTACTAAATAGCCTTTCATCAATATCTCTTTTTTTGTAAATCTCTTTATTAATTACAATATCAGTTAAACCAACATGATAACTTCTCACATGTTTACCAATTGTTTCGTTCATCAAGCGGCTATCAATTGGTAAAAATGCTTCTTTCACTTCTTTTAAATACTTCACTAAGCAATTATCTAGTGATTTCAAACTTTGACAGTCGGAGAAGTAATCATCTATTACATTTAAATTTATTTCTGAATTAATTAAATTTTTATTATAATAATTTACTTGCTCATTAGATAAATGCACATGACTATTATGCGCTAATATATTTTTAACTGCAGAATTTAATTTTTTATTTTCTTCTTTTACTATTTTTAATTTATCAGAAAAATTTGCATAATCTAATCCGAAATTAAATTTATCACTAAAATATTCTCCACTTTCGTCTACAATAATTACCTGTGAATAAGGAATGGTTTTAATTGATGATGTAATCCATGATGAATTATCATTAAGATCTAGCTGATTTTGAAACTCATTTGAAAAATATTCATTTATTGTTTCAAACATTTGATTACACTGCTCAATTTGATTTAAATTACAAACATTTTTCTTTAAAATTTTTTGCAGTTGAATAAAATCACCTCCCAACTGCATTCCTGAAATTGTTATTTTAATATCATTATTTATTTTATCCTTGCTACTAATGTATTTAAAATCAGAAAAAGAATTTATTTCATTGAATATATTTTTATCCACATTTATTTTATTTTCAAAAGAAATTTTAGATTCTTTATTTTTAAAATCAAGTTTAGCAGTAATAATTAAATATGCTGATAGTTTTTGTTTTTCAACTACAGTATCTCCACATATTTTTATAAACTCAGATTTATTTTTCTCAAAAATTGAGGAATAAAATTTATTTATTTTAAAACCGTTTTCACTATTATTATTTTTGATAAGTGAATTTACTCCTTTTGTAACACTTGAAATTAAAGTTACTGTAGAAGAAAGTTCACTTGCTTTCAAGTTGCTTAAATACCCACTATCAAAAAAAATATTTCCTTGTAATGAATTTATTTTTCCATTTGTATTTATATTTAATATTTCATTTAATTCAGAAGAAGAAATATTATTGTAAAATGATATTTGCGATCTACCATCTGGGATAAATTCATATGAAGTATTATCTAAACAATTATTTTTGGTCATATTTTCTATAGAACTAAATCCTTTTCCAATAATAGACGAATTATTATCACTTTGCTTTTGATATACTTCTGAAGAAAAAGGATTTTGAATTGTTTGTTGATCTATAAGTGAATTTTTATTTTCTCCACATGCAGAAGCAACTAATACAAATAAATTCAAGATAGCAAGCTGATAATGCTTCATGAATAATTCCTTACTTTATTAAATTTAAAAATATTGTATTTTATATCAATTCATTACAAAATCGATTTTATAATTTAATATATTAAAACAATTAGTTAACTTTATTTATTTGTTAATATATTATGAAAAAATAGTCAAGAAATCTTAAAAAACTTCAATAATATAGAATGAGTAGCAAAGAAAATAAAAATAATTGAGGATATTAGATATTATTTTTTAAGTTTAAATACTGTTTTATAAAAAAGAAAGTTAGAAAAAATAAGTTTTAATAAATTATCATAAAAGATAAAATACTATAACCTTAATTCAATGATTAGCCCTTCTGAACCCTGTTTTATTTCATAATCACATTGTGCAACATGTACTAAATCTATCCATGTAACAAAACTAATAAGCGCAAATAACGTATTAGGACTATTAGGGTCTAAAGCAATCATAGCCATGCCTTTTTCTATTCTATCATTCACATCAAGTTCGTTGTTTTTTACTAATGCAAAAAACTCTTCTGGAAAAGCCATTCCTTCACATTCCCAACGTGTGATAATTTTTCCATCAATGCTTTTAGCTGAGAACACAACTCCATTTCCTCTGCGAGCAAAATAAACACAGCTTCTCCAAGGACCAACAAGCAATCGTCTTAATAATGCTTCATTCGTATTTGCTTTTAAAGGAGTTACAATAGCATGTTCTATATTTATGCCTTTTCTTCTCCACGTTGTATCAAATGTTTCTGCCACATCTCTAAAAATTTGAGAAACATCCATATTTTGCGGAGGAGATTTCACAACAAGCTTTTCAATCATGCCTTTTGGATCATTTGCTAAATAAATTTCAAATTCGTTCAAACTATCTACAACATCATTCCAACGACGTTTTAAAAGTGAATTAGGATCAACTCCATTCAATCCAATAAATGCATCTTGTTGTCTATCTTGCTTTTGTTTTAAAAATGACTTTTCCATTGCATATGCTCTTACTTGCTGAATGAATTGATATAAAGCCATTTCTGGAGCGGGAATTCCTTTGCGTGGTTCTTCAATATGCAATTGTCCTTTTAAAAATTGAACGGCATAAGAAAATTTATTTATACTGTTGTTCTTAAGAATATTTGCACAAACAAAACCTATTAATAATATCATCAAACCAATAGATACAAAAAAAAGAGCAAGTGCACATGCAATAAAGATGGTAGTATTTGAAAGAATTGATTTCTCAAAAATAGCAAGAGTTATAAATACCCCTGACGATATTGCTGTTATCATGATAAAAAAAATACAGACAAATAAAAAAACACTTCTTTTAATTTGTTGTTTTTTATCTAACTCTTCATTTAAACCTGGTTTCGAAGGCTTATGCAAGAAATTTTGCGGCTGATACTTTTTCTTTCGAACATACCATGGTTCAATATCATTTCTATGTGACTGGATCATAGGCGCGTCCACTTCAATTAAAATTAATAAATAAAATATGGCTTATGAAAACCAATTCTACTGCATAGGATTTGAATAGGCAAAGTTTATTAGAAGGAGGAAGATGATAAAACAGGCGCATAATCTATCACACGCACATCTGTCGTAAGACGCCCATTCCAAACAGTCAGTTTTGCCTCAACAACTAACTGGACACCTATTCCTGTTTCTAAAAATTGCTCAAAAACTTCAGCTAACCCGAAAGCAGTTAACCAAGCTTCAGAACCTCCATCGTAGAATAGAACTTTAGCATGATTTTGGGAAATGTCTTTGCCTATTCTTTTAACATGTCTTACTTGAACAGGCCCCAGCAACCAACGAGTCCTAGGATTTTCAACCCCATATGGTTCTAATTCTTCAAGTTTTTCAACCAAGGAAAGTGTTAAACTGTTTAAAGAAAGCAATCCATCAACCTTTAATAATGGAGTCTTATCTTGAATCTGAATATTCATTTTAGCTTGTAAGTGGAGATACTCTGTGAGCCATTCAAACTTTTCAGGAGCAATTGTCAATCCTACTGCATGAAAGTGTCCGCCAAAAGAGAGAAACTGTTCACGCACAGCATTTAACATTGCAAATAAGTTAAACGCATGGGTAGAACGACCACTGCCTTTTAATTTACCATCCACAGTTCCAAAAACGAGAACTGGTCTATAAAATTTTTCTAGTACACGCGTGGCTACTAAACCCACTACTCCAGGATGCCAGTGTGGTTGATGCAAAACAAGAGCGTCGGGTATGGAACTCATCTTATGCACAAGCTGAAAAGCTTCCTCAGTAAATTGCTTTTCCAAAAGTTGGCGCTCTGAATTTTCCTGATGCAAATGAAACGCCATTTCTTTAGCTGAACTTAAGTCATTTGTCCTTAATAATTCAACACTTCTTAAAGCATTTCCTAATCGTCCTGCCGCATTTAAACGCGGGCCAATTTTAAAACCTATATCACTTGCTGTTACTTTTTGTCCTAATTTCCATCCTGCACAAAGTAACAACTCTTGAATTCCCAAACGATTCCCCAAATTTATATTTTGTAATAGAACTTCTAAACCAATTTTACATAATATATAATTTGCTCCAACTAACGGAGCCATATCTGCAATTGTCCCTATGGCAACAAAATCGAGGTAGTTTTTCAAATTAACTTCACACTTAAATGCATTTTCCTTTAATTTTTGTCGTAATCCAATTAATAAATAAAAAGCGACTCCAACTCCTGCAATCATCTTTTCAGGAAAGTAACAATTTTCCTGTTTAGGATTCAAGATTGCAAAAGCATTTGGCAATATCGGCGGAATATCATGATGATCAGTTATAATAACATCTATTCCAAGAAGTTTGCTTTCTTCACAAGCAGCAACAGCTGATATTCCATTATCAACAGTAATAACCAATTTGGTTTGTTGTGTAGCAAGTTTTTTTAGACCTGTACTATTCAGTCCATATCCTTCTAACAACCTATCAGGAATATAAATATCTACAGGATAATTTATTTCAGAAAAAAACTGTTGCAACATGGCGCATGAAGTTGTTCCATCTACGTCATAATCACCAAATATTGTAATTTTTTCTTTTTTCTGAATAGCTTGAATGATGCGCTCACAAGCTATTTTAAGATCTTTTAGTAACCAAGGATCAGGCAATAGTCGCAGCAGTGTTCCATCATCTTCGGCTATTTGCCCATTTAGCAAAAATTTCTTTTTTTGAAAAAAATACTCGGTAAATGACTCTGAATTTTTAGCAAATATATCTTTTAACTTCCAAGCATATCTTTCTGTAGTACACAAATATTCACTAGTAAATACATCTTGGTTTGCTGACAAAACCATTTACTTTTTTTCCTGCGACTGTTTTTTTCTAACATGAATTGGAGGAGCATAGTCTTTCGGTTTTTCTACTACAGCTTTATCCTTATATTCTTTTTGTTTCCAACCCAATTTTGTAAAGTAACCATCCATCATTAATGTTAAAGGGGCAGCTACATAAATTGATGAATAAGTACCAACGATAACACCAACCAACATGGTAATTGCAAAATCTTCGATTGAACCACCGCCTAAAACAGATAAGACCAACAAAGCTAAAATTGCAGTTACTGATGTTAATATAGTACGATTCATCGTTTGACTAATACTCTTATTAACCACATCTATCATAGACATTTTAGGTTGCAAAAGTCTTGTTTCACGAATTCTGTCATAAACAATTACTGTATCATTTATAGAGTAACCAACAATTGTTAAAAAAGCTGCTATAGATGTGGTGTTAAAAGGACGACCAAGTAAAGTCATAAAACCAAGCGCAATAATAACATTGTGAATTAAACACAAAACTGCACCGGGAGAGAAGCGCGCATCGAAACGAAAGGCAATATAAATAAGAATTCCAATACAAGAAAGCAATAAAGCCATATAACCTTTGTATTCATCTTCTTTTCCAACTTTACCAGAAATATTAGTAGTAGATGCAAAAACAAGTTTCTGTGCCCCAAATTGAGCATTCAGTTTTTCTTTTAATTCAGAAGCTCTACCCGTTGTTGCATTTTCATCTTTGCCTTTTTCTCTTTGAATTCTGATTAAAAAAGACTCAGAGTTGTCTTTCCTGACTGCAACATTTCCATATGCTGTTACTTCAGCATGGTCAATACCAATACTTTTTATTGCTTCTTGCAGTTTTTCACGTGTAATAGAACGATCCATTACATTAACTTGAATTTCTGCTCCACCTAAAAAGTCAATACTATAATTAAGACCTTTAACTGCAACAATTGCTAGTGATAAAAGAACAAGCAATAGCGAAATTCCCACAGTAAACTTTCGCCACTTCATGAAATCAAAATAATAATTGTGTGGGAAAACTTGAATATTTCCTAATTTAAACGCCATAATAGTTTTCCTCTTTTTTAGCCAAACCTTTTAATTTTTGTTCTTTCAACAAGCCATTGTCCAATAACTTCTGTGACATAATAGGAAGTAAAAAGCGTGCATATAATTCCACATAATAAAGTAACAGCAAACCCTTTAACTGTAGGATTACCATAAATTAAAAGAACAATCCCTGCTACAGCTGAAGTAATATGTGCATCAATTAGTGTGCGAAAGCTCGTACTATAACCTTTATAAAAAGCTTGTTTTTGAGAAAAACCTGAACGTATTTCTTCTCTAATACGTTCATTAATAACTACGTTACCATCAACAGCAATAGCCATAGTTAATACAATTCCGGCAATACCAGGCAACGTTAATGTCGCACCGAATAAGGCCATAAATGCTAAAATAAGAAGAACATTAAAAACCATGGCTAAATTAGCTACAAAACCAGATAAACCGTAGATAAATAACATAACAACAATAACTAAAACTGCTGCAATTAATGTTGAAATGACTCCGGCATGAATATTCTGTGCACCCTCAGTTGGGCCAATTTGCCGTTCTTCAACAACTTTTACTGAGGCAGGTAAAGCACCTGCACGTAAAACGAGTGCTAAATCTTGCGATTGTTTCATTTGCTCCGCCATATTGATGTTGCTACCCATAGTTATGGAAGCATTTCCACCCGTAATTGGCGAACGAACATATGGCGCGCTTTGAAGATTTCCATCAAGAATAATGGCAACTTCGTGTGGGGCATTTTTGGGATCTGCAGCAGTTGTTGTCAATTCACCAAATAACTTTGCTCCCTGTGGCTTAAACTTTAAGGAAACACTGTATTGAGGAATATAATTTTCTGCAGTTTGCACAGCTTGAGCATCTTCAATCAGATCTCCAGTTAATTTAGCGTGAGCTTCTACTAAATAAGGTAGTGCTGATACAACTTTCCCAACTTGGGTTCCTTGTCCATAAATTCTTTTTAGAACAATTGTTGCATTTTTGGGTAATTTATTATTGTCCCTTAACCATCTTGAAAGATCTTCAATAGTTGATGGTTGTTGGTCTTCATCAGAAATTTTTAGAGCTTTGCGAGCTTCACCAAGTAAAGGTAACAACTGTTCTTGAGTGACAGTATTAAGAACCAATCTAAAATCAAGTTGCGCTGTATTACCCAATAACTGTTTTGCTCTTTCTGTATCAGACATTCCTGGTAATTCAACAACAACTCTTGTTGTACCAGCTTGAAAAATATTTGGTTCAGATACACCAAATTGATCAATACGATTTCTAATTGTATTAATTGCTTGTTGCATCAACTGCTTTTCAAACTCAGCTACATTTGTTTTATTAGGATAAAAATGTAACGTGTTTCCTACTGTTTTATCAAACAATAAGAGTAAAGTTTGTTCATTAATTTTCTTTTGAAGTTGTTGCGCTTGAGATTGATTTTCTATTTCAATTGTTGCTGAAAGATCATCATTAACCTTAATTGCACCAGTTTTTACTCCCTCAACTGCAATGAGATCTTTCGCTCTTGACATTGCACGAATGATAGAGTCTTGAAGAGCCTTTTCAACTTCTACATTTAAAGTTAGGGAAAGTCCGCCACGCAGATCTAGTCCTAAATTTACCCTAGAGGAAGGTAAAAAGTTCTCAGCAGCTTTTTGGTACCACTTCTCAGGTTGACCGTTTTGATCACGCTTCCAATCTGAGGGGTTTCCAATCATTGTAGGTAAAGTATATAAAATTCCAAAAATAAGAGCACAAAAAATAATAACCGTTTTAATCCACCACAGCGCGGGCATAGGAACTTTGTTTGGCATAAATCACCTGATGTGTTGCTATAAAAAAAACTTAAAATGAAACCGCCCGCCCAGAATGAGCGGGCGGTTTCATTTTTCAAAAGCAAAACCTAACTTTACTTTGCAGAAGTAGCAGCCGCCGCTTCTAATCTTCCAGAAATAGAGGATTTTATAACGCGCAGTGTTGAGTTTCCAACATTTAATGAGACAATATTATCTTTCACTTCAACAACTGTCCCAATAATTCCGCCTGCAGTGATCACTTCGACTCCAGGAGTTAAAGAATTTAAAAACTCTTTTTGTTCCTTTGCTCTTTTCGATTGAGGACGAAACACAAACAACCACATAAAGAGAATAATTCCACCCATGAGAGCTAAATTAACCCACATTGGTCCTCCCTGCGGAGCTCCTGCAGAAGCAGCTCCAGCTGGTGCTTGCTGCGGAGCAGTCGCAGCAGTTTGAGCCATGACCGCACTACCAAAACTAGAAGATATTACTATAGCACTCAATTTCAATGTCGCTAATTTAAAATTCATGTATTTATCACTCCAATTAATCCAAAAAACAACAAGATTAATCTAGTATCATCTTTGCGATAGTTTGCAACTGCATGTTTGTTGTTCCTTCATATATTTTGCCAATTTTTGCATCACGATAAAATTTTTCAACTGGAAATTCTTTGATAAATCCATAGCCTCCAAATATCTCGAGTGCTGTACTAGCTACAGTTTCAGCAACCTCACTTGCAAAACGTTTTGCCATAGCTGCTTCTTTCACAAAACTAAGACCAGCATCTTTCAACCGTGCAGCATTATAAACCATTAGCTTTGTAGCTTCAATCTTGATTGCCATATCTGCAATTTGAAATTGAATTCCTTGAAACTGAGAAATTGCTTTGCCAAATTGTTCTCTTTGCTTTGCATATTGAACTGCCGCAAAATAAGCACCTTCTGCAAGACCTAACATTTGAGCTGCAATTCCAATTCTACCTTCGTTTAAGGTTTCTATAGCAATCTTATATCCTTTACCAACTTCGCCAATTATGTTTTCTTTTGGTACTTTAGCATTCTCAAAAATAACTTCACAGGTACTACTAGCTCGAATTCCAAGTTTTGATTCTTTTCTGCCTAAAGTAACACCACCCATATCTTTGTCAACAAAAAAAGCGGTAATTCCTTTATAGCCTAATTCAGGATTTATATTTGCAAATACAAGAAATACTGAAGCTTCCTTTGCATTGGTAATAAATATTTTTTTTCCACTTAATTCGTAATACGAACCTTTATCTTTTGCTATTGTTTTTAATGCAAAAGCATCTGATCCGCTATTTGATTCTGTTAAACAATAACTACCAACTCTAGTTTTTGCCATTTGTGGAAAATATTTATTTTTTAAATGCTCAGGTCCCCATTTTAAAAGAGCATTTGCAACCAAAGTATTTTGCACATCCACAAAAACACTAACGCTTGGATCTACTTGAGCTAAGGCCTGTATTGCGAGAATGGCTTGAAAAAAAGACCCTCCTGCACCGCCATATTTCTCAGGTACTTCAATTGCCATCAAACCAAGATCAAAAATCTTTTTTATTATTTCTGGCGACAAAAGTTCCTTTTCATCCATTTCAGCTATTTGTGGTTGAATTTCTTTTTTTGCAAATTCAACCACTGATTGAAAAAACATTGATTCTTCTTCTTTTAAATGTGTCAATGGATTGAAAGAATGATTTTGCATAAGCTGACTCCTAACAATATTCAAACAAGATTTCAAAAACTTCATAACTGAAAAGTTAAACAAAAGCAAAAAAACTTAAAACGGTTTTTGTACCTTTATTGTTTACTTTATTCATAGTAGTTAAAAGTTTCATCTATGTTCAAAAATTTAACACCCGATTTCTTTACTAGTTAATAAATTATTCAAAACCTCCGAAGCATGAAAAGTTTATAGGAATTTTTTGGAGATTTTTGAATGAAAAAAATAAGTCTTAGTTTTAAATTAAATTTATCACTAGGTATTTTATTTTTTCTTATTTTATGTATCTCAATTTATTCTATATTAATGATTAATAAAACAAACTCTTACTCACAAAATACCGGAGAAAACTGGTTACCAAGTATTGTGGCAATCGGAGAGTTAAAAAGGGATCTTATTGCAGGTCCAAGGGGATTAATTTTATATTCCTTAGATTGGGCAACAAATTCCTCTCCAGCAATAAAAAGTAAAGGTCTTGAAGAATTTAATGGAAACTTTAAAAAATTTGAAGATCATTTAAAAAATTATGCACAATTTGTCGTTGAACCTGAAGAAAAGGAAATTTATGAAAAAGCACTTTCTAATTGGAAAACTCTAAATGATAGTATCCAAGAAATAAAAAAAGTTATTGAAGATAATAAAAGTCCAAATGCTGGATTTAATTATTATCGAGAAAAAATGATTCCACAAGTCACTAGTTTAGATGAAGAACTCAATAAAATCTCTGAATATAATTATAAAGGTGGAGTTAGTTCTACAAATGATGGAGCTTACTTAACTAGTTTAACAAATATTTCTATGGGTATCACTATTATAATATCAATGATAATTGGCTCAATAATTTTTCTTATTATTAAAAAATCAACAGGACTAATAGAAAAGGCTATAAAAAAATTAAAAGAGCAAAGTGTTGAGAATCATAGAATTGCAAATGAATTAAAAGGTGGATCTAAAAAGCTTGAAAATTCTGTTACTGAACAGTCTGCTGCAATTCATGAAACTACAGCTGCAATCAATGAAATTACTAGTATGGTAAATAGAACTGCTGAAAATGCTAGAGAATCTACAGAAGTTGCAAAAAAAGCTTCTGAAAAATCGGAAATTGGTCAAAGTACTATGACTAAACTTGTAAAAGCAATGGAAACCATTCAGGAATCTAATGTTCAATTACAAAATATTGCAGTTATTATTAACCAAATTAATTCAAAAACTGCAGTTATTAACGATATTGTTTCTAAAACAGAATTATTATCATTAAATGCTTCAATTGAATCAGCAAGAGCAGGGGAATATGGAAAAGGATTTGCAGTTGTTGCTGAAGAAGTTGGAAACTTAGCAAAAATAAGTGGAAAATCTGCAAATGAAATACAAGAACTCATTACTGCAAGCCAAGAACAAGTAAATAAAATACTTGAACTAACTAAAGCTAGAGTAGATGATGGAAAAAAAGTAACTAGTGAAGCACAAGACTCTTTCATTAAAATTTCCGCTGATATTGTAAAAATGTCAGATGTTATTCAACAAATATTTGAAGCAACACGTGAACAAGAAATTGGTGTTAGAAAAATATCTGATGCTATGTCAGCTATTGATAAAGCAACGCAAAATAGTAGCCTTGCAGTAAAATCAACAGCAAAATCTTCTGAAGAATTAGTAGAGCAAAGTGACAAATTAGATAATACAGCTGGAAATATTAGTATGATTATTATAGGGATGAGGTAACTAAGTAACTTATGAAAAGAAGTTTTGCATTTAAACTAAATATTGCCACTATAATTCTCTTATCTTCAATTTTAATTTCAGGTTTGTACTCAATTTTAATGATAAATAAGTCGCAAGAATACGCTCATGAAACAGGTATAAATTGGTTGCCAAGTGTTAACTTACTCGCTGGAATTTCAGAAAATATTGGACAAATTTCAAGAAGACATGTAACTATTATTGGGAACTATCTAACAAATCAAGAGAAAGAAAAAATTGAAAGTGATAAGGCAAAATTAAATGAATTTATTTCAGCATTAGAGAAAAAAATGGGAGAGTATCCAAATTTTATTTCTGATGCAGAAGAAAAAAATTTATTTAATACTTTAAGCAATGCTTGGAAAGCTACAAATGAAGAAATAATCAAAGACTTAAAAGATCTAGATGAAGGAAAAGCGTCTCTTGTTTTTGAAACTTATAATTCAAAAACTTTAAACTTATTTGTACAAACGACAAAAGCCTTAGAAGAACTTACTAATTATAACGCTAAAGGAGCTTATGATTCAACAAAGTCAGGAGCATATTTAACAAAGTTAACAAATATTTCAATGACATTAATTTTAATATTTTCTGCAATTGTAACTTTAACTATTTTTACAATTAATTTAAAATCATTGAAGTCAATTTCAAAGTCAGTCGCAGATTTAAAATCACAATCAAAAGAAACAAATAAAATTGCGCATGTGTTAAATGATGATTCGCAAAAATTGTCTAAATCAGCTACAGAGCAAGCTAATTCAGTTCATGAAACCAGTTCTTCTATAGAAGAAATTACAAGCATGGTGAATCGTACTGCCGAAAATGCAAAAGAATCCACAGAAGTTGCATCAAATGCTTCCAATAAAGCAGAAGATGGGCAAGTTACTATGCGTAAATTAGTAACTGCAATGGAAACCATTCAAGATTCCAATGCACAATTGCAAAATATAGCAACTATCATCAATCAAATTAATACGAAAACTGCAGTAATTAATGATATTGTATCTAAAACAGAACTTCTTTCTTTAAATGCTTCAATTGAATCAGCCCGCGCAGGAGAATATGGAAAAGGCTTTGCAGTTGTTGCCGAAGAAGTTGGTAATTTAGCAAAAATTAGCGGGAAATCAGCAAATGAAATTCAAGAACTGATTACCTCTAGCCAAGAACAAGTTAATAAAATTCTTGAATTAACTAAAGAAAGGGTTGAAGAAGGAAAAAAAGTAACAGCTGAAGCCCAAGACGCCTTTCAACAAATTTCAGAAGATATCTCAAATATGTCTTCTGTTATTGTGCAAATTTCCGATGCTACTAGAGAGCAGGAAATCGGCGTACGACAAATTTCAACTGCAATGACAAATATTGACAGAGCTACTCAAACAAGTAACGCGGCAGTCAAGACGACCTCTGAAGCAGCTGAAATTCTCTTAAATCAAACAAAAACTCTTGATTTTACTGCAAATGAAATTGACTCACTGATTCAGGGAAGTATTTAATATGTTACTGTTGAGGTTTGTATGAAAAAAAGAAGTCTTTCCTTTAAACTAAACATATCTGTTTTAGTACTTCTAACTTTAATTTTATTTTCTGCAATTTATGCAAGTATGATGATTAATAAGACTCAGAAATTTGCTCAAGATACGGGAACAAACTGGATGCCAAGTATTTTATCGAGTAGCAAAATGAGTGAAGGAATGAGTAAATATTCTAGAAGAATTATTGGTTTATTATCTAATACGATGATTTATTCAGGTGATGAAGGAGCAAAAGTACTGGAATCAGACTTAAATGCTCTTAATAAATATGCAAAGGCAATAGAAGAAAATTTGGAAAGTCATAAAAAATTTGCTGATAGTGAAGAAGAAAAAAGGCTTTTAAAAAATATTAATGACAAATGGGATTCTTACCAAAAAGCATGCTTAAAAGCTATCGAAATAAATAAAAATGGTGATAAACCAGGTTCAGTTAAATTTATCTTAAAAGAAGCTCGCAAAGATGCAGCTGAATTTGAGGAAGCAATTGGGGAGTTAGGTAAATTTAATTACAAAAATGGTGTTCTTTCCACAGAACAGGGAGCAAGTTTAACATCCTTAACATTAATCACTATGAGTATTGTAATTGGATTATCAATAATTATTGGTTTATTTATTATTAATTTAATTCGTACTACAAGCAATTCATTAAATATGGCAATTGATAATTTAAAAAATCAGAGTATAGCAGCAAGTGAAATAGCAAATAGCTTAAAGCAAGGTTCAAATGTTTTATCTGATTCAGTAACTGAACAAGCCGCTGCTATTCATGAAACAAGTGCTGCAATAAATGAAATAACCAGTATGGTAAATAGAACCGCTGAAAACGCAAAAGAATCATCTAGCGTTGCCACTGCAGCTTCAGAAAAAACAGAAACAGCACAAAAAACTATGCAAAGACTTGTTGCCGCTATGGAAACTATTCAAGAATCTAATAGTCAATTGCAAAATATAGCTGAAATTATTAATCAAATAAATACAAAAACAGCCGTAATTAATGACATCGTTTCCAAAACAGAACTTCTTTCGTTAAATGCTTCCATTGAATCAGCTCGAGCAGGAGAATATGGAAAAGGTTTTGCCGTAGTTGCAGAAGAAGTTGGTAATTTAGCAAAAATAAGTGGAAAATCAGCGCAAGATATTCAGGAATTAATTACTTCTAGTCAGGAACAAGTTAACAAAATTTTAGGATTGACAAAAGAACGTGTGGATGAGGGTAAAAAAGTAACAGCTGAAGCAAAAGATTCATTCCATCAAATTTCTGAGGATATCTCAACGATGGCAAACGTTATTCAGCAAATTTCTGAAGCCACAAGAGAACAGGAAATTGGAGTTAGACAAATTTCTACAGCAATGGCAAACATAGATAAAGCAACACAAAAAAGTCAATTAGCAGTTGCAAATACAAAAGAGTCTTCTATTAATTTAGTATCGCAAAGTGAAAAGTTAGACTCCACAGCTAAAAATGTTGAAGTTTTAATTAAAGGTACTGCCTAGGAAAAAGTAACTACTTAATTAAATTTTCCAATGCGATATTTTTTCCCAAGATTTTTGTCATTACAAACAAATTAGACGCGAATAATAATTTTTTATTTTAAATGATTTTCTATGACATAAAAAGGAGATTGGAATAAAAAAAATGTACTAACTTTTTTTATGAAGTAGGTATGAAAATTAAAGGAACTATGCAAAATAAAAGTTGCAAGAAATTCTTTTTTACAAACATTATATTATTTTGTTTGCATATTCTGTTTTGTTTCCCAAGCTATGCTGACTGGTGGCATAACAATAGTTTTATTATGGGTGGAAGACCAGCTGGTATGGGAGGAGCCTATACAGGCATAGCTACTGGTGCTGCAGGAATTTATTATAATCCTGGCGGAATGGGCTTTTCACCAGATTTACAATTAAGTGTATCTACAACCAACTATTATACATCTACTATTAAACAGCAAGGATATTTAAGTGATAGTAGTACAGGATTTGAATTAGGAGATGCTGATTTATTAAATGGTTATTTTGGGGGAATTTTTCGCCTAGATACAGAAACACCTATTTTTCTTGCTTTTGCTATTTACAATAAAGACTATGTAAATATTGATAATGTTGTAGCATCTTACAGCAGCGATGGGAAAAATAAAACGCGCTACGTTCAAAAAACCAGTTCAACTGAAAATGAATACGCATTTGGTGGCGCGGTGCGTATTAATCCTCAATGGAGCATTGGTGCTAGTATTGCATTTTTTGATATAAAATATTCCGAAGTTCAAAATGCAAATATTGTTGGGGGACCTTTTGATGATCCTGACAATCCTGGGAATCAACTTTATACTTATGAAATGTGGAACTACACGAGTTCTTTTTTTGTGCGGGGAATAGAAGGTGGACTTGGAGTTGCATACAAACCTAATGATTATATTTCATTTGGTCTATCTGGAAAATATAAATTTATAATGGCTCAAGGTGCTGATAGCACTTATGTTGATAATCAAGTAATCACTAATTCTAATTTTGTCCCTTTAGGTTCAAGTAGTACTTATCCTTTTAATCAATATTTAAATAAATCAACAATAAAAGAAGATGATAGACCCTTTGGTAAGTTACCTTCTATGCTTCGTTTCGGTATTGGTTTATATCCATTAGAATTTCAAACTATAACAGCGGATATAGCTTACTATTCTGCAAATCAAGCTAATAACCCCTTTTATCAAACCAAAGAAGTATTTGATTACTTTTTAGGTTCAGAAACCATTATTTATGAAAAAGTTGCTTTAAGGCTTGGCTATTTTACAAATAATTGGAGTGGAGATCCAAGTGTAAAAGATCAAATAATAAATGTTAATTTCATAGGTTACACAGTTGGTATATCATATCTCAATAAGAATTCCTCTTATGGTTTTATCTGGATGCATCAACAAAGTAAACCGGGAGCTCAATATCAACTTGAAGAATCTCTAGCTAGTAGCAGTAATAACCCTTCTGTAACTTGGACTACAAACCAATTTGCTATAATTATAACAGGAGAAATGTAAAAAATTGAATTTATTCTATAACTCTTTTTAATAATTACTTCTTTAATAATTTTAAATTCAAAATTAAAATCATAATTAGTATTTTTAAAATTTTAATTTAGGGTACATACTAGGAAAAAAGTAACTACTCAATTAAATATTTTCACTACTACAATTTTTCACACATATTCTTGTCATTACAGGCTAAAATAAATATAAAATTAAGTTTCTATTTAAAAGATTTTTTTGAGCATAAAAAGGGGAATGAAATAAAAAAATGTACTAACTTTTTTTTATGAAGTAGGTATGAAAATTAAAGGAACTATGCAAAATAAAAGTTGCAAGAAATTCTTTTTTACAAACATTATATTATTTTGTTTGCATATTCTGTTTCATTTTCCAAGCTATGCTGACTGGTGGCATAACAATAGTTTTATTATGGGTGGAAGACCTGCTGGTATGGGAGGAGCCTATACAGGCATAGCTACTGGTGCTGCAGGGATTTATTATAATCCTGGCGGAATGGGCTTTTCACCAGATTTACAATTAAGTGTTTCTACAACCAACTATTATATATCTACTATTAAACAGCAAGGTTATTTGAGTGACAGTAGTACAGGATTTGAATTAGGAGATGCTGATTTATTAAATGGTTATTTTGGAGGTATTTTTCGCCTAGATACAGAAACACCCATTTTTCTTGCTTTTGCAATTTACAATAAAGACTATGTAAATATAGATAACGTAGTAAATTCTTATAGCAATGACGGAAAAAGAAGCACCCGCTTTGTCCAAAAGACCAATTCTACAGAAAATGAATATGCATTTGGTGCAGCTGTGCGCTTTACTCCTAAATGGAGTATTGGCGGGAGTATTGCATTTTTTGATATAAAATATTCCGAAGTTCAAAATGCAAATATTGTTGGAGGTCCTTTTGATGATCCTGACAATCCGGGGAGTCAACTTTATACTTATGAAATGTGGAACTACACGAGTTCTTTTTTTGTGCGGGGAATAGAAGGTGGACTTGGAATTGCTTACAAACCTAATGATTATATTTCTTTTGGTTTGTCTGGAAAATATAAATTTATCATGGTGCAAGATGCAGATACTACTTTTGTAGATAATCAAGTAATAACTGACACTAATTTTGTTCCCTTAGGCCCAGATAGCACATATCCTTACGATCAATATTTAAATCTCACTACCGTAAAACAAGATACTAAACCCTTTGGTGAATTACCATATATGATTCGTCTAGGTATTGCTTTGTATCCATTAGAATTTCAAACTTTTACTGCCGATATAGCATATTATTCAGCAAATCAAGCTAATAACCCCTTTTATCAAACCAAAGAAGTATACGACTATTTTTTAGGTTCAGAAACCATTTTTTTTGAAAAAGTAGCTTTAAGGCTTGGCTATTTTACAAATAATTGGAGTGGTGATCCCAAAGTAAAAGATCAATTCATAAACGTTAATTTCATCGGTTATACAATAGGAATATCATATATTAATAAGAATTCTACTTATGGTTTCACATGGATGCATCAACAAAGCAAACCTGGTGCGCAATATCAACTAGAAGATGCATTCGCAAATAGTGGTAAAAATCCTTCCGTATCATGGACAACAAACCAATTTGCTTTAATTATTACTGGAGAAATGTAAATAATTTCAAATTATTCTTTCACATTTTTACTGATAATTTCTTCAAGCATTTCAAGTTCAAAACTGAAATCATAAATAGAATTTTTAAAATTTTCTAATAAATTTTGTTCAACAATTTGCCCAAATCCTCCAAGCATAAATGTATTTAAAATTCTAATTCTATTTGCCAAATCAAGCAAACGAAATTTATAGAGTAAAGTTTGAGGAAATTTTTGGGCATCCATAAATAAAAACTGGAAAAGATCATCTCCAATTGGATTATCTAAGGCTGAAAAAGAAAAGGCAAAATTTTCTACCAATCTTTCTTTAAATAACGGAGTATTTTTCAATCTCTCATATATTTTTTCGACTGAATCTGAATATTTTTGCAAACGTAAAAATCCAACAACAAAAACAAAAGACAAATTATCATTTAATTCTTTTGAATTTTTTAAGGCAAGTAAAGCTATTATACAAGATTTATTATAATAAGAAATATCAAATTTATATATTAAGATAATAACATTGGCTCTAACTCTATTACTTTTATGCGTTAAAAATTTCAGCATAAACGGAATTATTTTTTTATCTCTAATGTCCCAAAAATTTTCTACCGCATTGGCCACAACTCTTTGATCATCGCTATACAGTAAATGCATAAAAAAAGGGACAATTGCATTTTTATAAACTTTATTTATAAATGAAATTATTTTATGTCTAATGTAAAGGCTTTTATTTTGTTGTCCAATGATAAATTGTACGAGTAAATAATCTACTTTATAAGATTTATACTCAAACAGAGCGTCTACTGCAGCAGCTTGCAAAAATTCATCCCCTGAAGATAACACTGAAAATATGTAATCAATTGATTTCTCACTATTTATCTTGCCAATTGAGATAACTATATTTTTTTTGATAAATTTATCATCTGTTTTATTATAGTTATTTTGCAGTATTTCAAGTGCTTTAATATTATTTTTTTCACCTAATGCTTGGACAGAGCGGATATTACTTATTTTATTTTTTGCAATATTCAAGTGATAAATATAGTAATATTTTTTAATTAGAAATGCTAAAAATATTACTATCGAAATACATATTAAAAGATTAAAATTTAAATAATAAAAACTAAATTTAGTCGGAAACAAATTCATGCAAAACCCAGAAACAACAATAATCATAGGCACAAAAAAACCTTCGGTATAATTGCGAATTTTTTCACTAACAACCTCTGTAAAAGAAGAAGTAAAATGCTCATAAGAAGTTTGAAATAAAGAGTGTTCTAAAACAACTTTTACTAACTCCACAGCAGCTATAATATAAAAAGTATATTCCAAATTCATCAAATAAACCAAAGAAAGCAAACAACATCCATAAATAATATGTTGGATAATTATTTTTGATTTAGTAAAGAGAAATCTACTTAATAAATAACTACTTAAAATAATCATTATACTTGAAAATAATTGAAATTCAGAAAAAAACTTATTGAGATCCTCTGTATTTCCAAATCTAATACCTGCAGCAACATTAAATTGGTAAGTTATAAAAGCTGTAATAAAATGGAATAAACAAATTACAACTATATATAAGAATACTAAATTAAACAAATGTTTATTTTTTAATATCTTTTCATCATTATCAGTAACTTGATTTTCTTCATTAGTATCGTCATTATTAATTTTTTTAATTCTAAATACATATAAATAAGAAAGAAATAGTATTGAAATAATAAAAATATCTAGTAAAAAATACTGGAAAAGACTTAAACTATAAAAAACTTTATTAATTAGAATATCTGAAGTAATCGCGCCAAATTCCTCTGAAATTATAAAATATGAAAAAAACAATTTTGATTCAAATACATAAAAATAAGAATTAATTAAATTCCAGTAAAGGATTATACTTATTAAGGAAAATAAATTACCAAAAATTTGGTACATCCATACAGTTTTTTCATAAAAATTTGGTGTTGCAGTATAATAAAAATTAATACCTAAGTATGTTAAAGATAATATTAAAAAAACAATTATTTTATATTGTCTAGAATTTTTAATTTTCTCAAACTGAGCTAATAATAAAATTGTTACTGGAGTTAGTAAAGATGAAATTATTAGAGCTTTTGGGAGTTCTTCTGCTCCTAATGTATCTATAAAAAACGAGTTTGCAGAAATATTTATTACTTCAATAACAAATTGAAATAAATAGGCTAATATACAAAAAAATATAATTTTACGATTAATCATTCAATAACCCATTTACTTTTTCTTTATAAATGCCAGTTACTTTTCAAATTCTTGCACATACTTGGGAGGGTTAAATATTCCTAAGTATGTTTGAGCGTTAAAAAAAACAAGTTCTTTTAGTATATTTTTATTAATTATTTTATCTACTTTTTCTAAACTTAAACAATTAATTGGTTCGTTTTGCAAAACAATAAAAGCCCAATTTCTACAATAAGAAGGTATCCATGTAGTAAATAATTTTAAATGTTTAAAATTATCTTTTAACATACTTATATATTTTATAAAAGTATCATCTTTTTTGTAAGGTAACTCACCTGATTGAATTAAAATATTTCCTTTTTTATTTAGAATTTTTTTACAAAGAAATAAAAATTTTTCATTTATTATTTCATTTCTATCAAGATCTTGATCGCATAAATCACAAATTATAACATCAAATTTTTCTTTACAATTTTGTAAATATTCTACCGCATCAGTAAAAATTAATTTTACTTTTTCATTATAATATGCACCAGCATTCATTTCAGGTAAAAATTTGTTACAACAATTTACGACTTCAGGATCTAATTCAATTAATGTTAATGAATTTAATGTTTTCCACTTTAGAGCTTCTCTAGCACTTGCTCCTTCTCCAGCTCCTATAATTAAAACATTTTTAGGATTTCCATGAATTGTAAAGGGAAGATGAACTAATAATTCATGATAAATTTGTTCATCATAGGTTGTAGATTGTAATTGATCATCCAAATACAATGCTTTAAATCCATTAACTAACTTAACAATTGTAATTTCTTGATAATTAGATTTTCCTTGAAAAACAACCTCTTCAACCTCTGAAAGATACATTTCAGTTGTTGAGACATGCTCTGTCATCCAAATATTAGACTTGCTATGTGAGTTCAATGCAGTTCCTCCTCTTCTATGTTAAAGAAAAAGAAAAGGAACAGATAAGAATTTTTTGCCTTATATTTTTTTTCCTAGCAAAAATTTATTTTTTTAGGTGAGGTAGTTTTGCTGAATCTTGAGAAACTTTATTTAAAATATCTCCAATTGCACCAACTGAAGAAAGTACAGAAGTAGCTTCATATGGGATAAAAACCTTATCTGTATTTTTTTGAGTCATTTCACCAAAACGTTTTAAATATTCCATTGCAATAAGATAGTTTGCTGCTACATCTGATGAACCAAAAGCATCTTTTACAAATTCTATAGCTTTTGCTTGTGCTGCAGCTACATCTTCAATAGCTTTTGCTTGACCTATCGCTCGAGCTATCATTGCCTCTTTATCGCCTAAGGCTTGATTAATTTTTTCTTGTTTTTCGCCCTCTGAATGTTCTATTCTAGCTCTTTTTTCACCTTCAGCATTCAAAATCTGACTTTGTTTTGAGCCCTCAGCAGCAAGTACATTAGCTCTTCTCTCTCTTTCCGCTTGCATTTGTTTTTCCATTGCCATCTGCACATCTGGTGGTGGAGAAACATTTTTTAATTCTACTCTGTTTACTTTTAATCCCCATTTATCAGTGGCTTCATCTAATACTATTTTAAGTCTGGAATTTATGGTATCTCGACTGCTTAAAGTATGATCAAGATCCATTTCACCTACTAAACTTCTTAAAGTCGTTTGTGTAAGCTGAGCAACAGCCCATGGCAAAGATTGGATTTCATATGCAGCGCGTTTTACGTCTGTTATTTGGACATAAATAATAGCATCAACAATAATTCCAACATTATCTTTGGTAATTACTTTTTGTTCTGGAATATCTATAACAACTTCGCGCATATCTATTCTATCAACATTTGTAATAACACCATTGCGACTCCATAATATCTGTCTTGATTGGTCGACAAAAGGAATTAAAATATTAAGGCCCGAATTCAGAATTGTGTGAAATTTACCTAACCTTTCGATAATGACACATTCTTGTTGCCTAATAACAATAATGTAACGAGAAAAAATATACACAACTAACACAACAATACCAATGAGTAATAACATTGGCATCAAATTCATTTCTTGCATAAATATCTCCAAATTAAAAACTTAACTTAACTTTTCAACTTTAATTTTATTTCCTTCTACTGAGATTACCTTAACAACATCACCTTCTTTCAGTTGGCGTAAGCTATTTTCTTGGTGAATGTCCCAATATATTTCCCATACATCAGAAAATATTTTTACTTTTCCAGATATTTGCGGGGATTGATAGTTTTCAACAACAATACCTTGCTGCCCAACCAAACCTGCAATATGTTGAGAACCCTTTGGTTTTAAAAATCGTGATTTTTTCCATTTAGATATAAAGAAAAACAAAAATATACCTAGAATGCTAAATAATCCAACATGAAAATAAACATTATTTGTAAAAATAGCAAAAATACCAGTTAGTATAGCTGCTAAACCGATAGGTAAAAAATAAAAAGTTAATGAAAAAATTTCTACTAAAAGAAAAGATATTCCAATAATTAGATATAACCAATATAAATCATAATCCATTATTTTTTCCTTTGATTTGTTTTTCTTTCACTACTACGAGAATTATTTTTATCATTAGTAGTTTTTCTCTTTTTCTTTAATTCAAATTCTTTTTTATCTAAATCAGTTAATTTTCTAGTCTCTTTTCCTTTAAAAATAGCTTTTTTAGGATCAATATTAGAATTTATTTGTTCTTTAGGTTTAAACTCTAATTTAGTTTTATTAAACCTCTTTTCTTTTTTATCTGTTTTATAGATATTTTCTTTGGTTTCTAACCTTTTTTCAGTGAAAGAATTATTAGAATCTTTCACTTTCCAAGTATGTCTTTTTTGTTCATTTTGTGCAAGTTCTTTTTTTCTTAATTTAGATATTAGTGTAGCTCGTTTTTCTCTACGTTCAGCTTCTTTCGCATATTCTATATCATTTAAAGTTACTTTTTTCTTTAGTTTTCTTTTTTCTAGAATATCTTTACTTAGAGTAAATTTTGATTTTTCATTAATTTCTTGTAACATATTCTTTTTAAGATTGGATAAATACTTACCTTCAATATCAGTAACAACACGCATTTTACCAGCTTCAAGTTTTGATGGTAAACGAATATCTCCAATAGCAACACGGATTAAACGAACAACACTTAACCCTATGGCTTCTAACATCCTTCTAACTAAACGATTGCGACCTTCCGTTACAACTAATTCAATCCATTGTCCTAAACTATTACCTAACTTTTCTTTTGAACCAATTTTTACTGAAATAGCTTTAGCTATACCATCCTCTAGTTCAACACCTTTTTTTAGTTTTTCTGAATCTTCAATAGTAAACGGAGAAGAAACAAGAACGGCATAAGTTTTTTCAACTGAATATTTGGGATGTGATAGAGCAAGAGATAAGTCGCCATCATTTGTTAAGATAAGTAAACCTTCGCTACGATAGTCCAATCTTCCAACAGACTGAACATTTAAAGGTAACTTTTTTAACTCAGGAAGGTCGAATATAGTTGTTCTTTCTTTTTCATCTTTCCTGCTAGTAATAGTCATAAAAGGTTTATTAAATAAATATGTTACTTTGGTTGGGATTGATTTTAATATTTTCCCGTTAACACTAATAGAAGAATTTTTCTCTACTTTTACTCCTAAAGTTTTAACTATTTTACCGTTTACTTGTACATTGCCCGATTCAATTAACTCATCAGCTTTTCTTCTTGATGAGACTCCATACTCTTGCAAAAGAACGTTTAATCTAACCAACTCAATCTTTGTTTCTTTAACCATTTTAATGTTTCCCAACATGAAAAAAACTCATTACTAACAATAGGCCAGTAATGAGTTTGTTTATATAAAAATATTATTTAACCTAAAAATAATGCAGACACAGGATCTTCAAAAAATTGACGTAGAGTTTTTAAGAATTCTGCTCCTAAAGCTCCATCGATTACTCTATGGTCGCAACTTAAAGTAACTTTCATTCTTTGTTCTACACCAACCGACCCATTTGCCAACACAACAGGTGTAGGGACAGTAGCCCCTACAGCTAAAATAGCTGCTTGCGGTGGATTAATAATCGCAGTGAAACTTTCTATCCCAGCCATACCTAAATTACTAACAGAAAAAGTGCCTCCAGCATAGTCATTTGGCTGCAATTTTCCATCTTTAGCAAGTTTTACAAGACGTTTTGTCTCTTGAGCAATTTGCACTACTGTTAATTTATCTGCATGTCTTACAACTGGTGTCATTAATCCATTTGGTAATGCAACAGCAACACTCATATGTACATCACGATATCTTGCAACATGATCTTCTTGCCAAGAAGAATTGATCTCTGGATGACGCTTTAAAGCTCTAGAAGTGAGAAAAATAACTAAGTCATTTACACTAAATTTTTCTGCTTCTGATAATTTTGCAATTACATCTTTTCTCCAAGCAAGTAAATTTGTCATATTAATACTTACTGTTAAGTAAAAATGCGGTGAAGTTTGCAGACTTTCCGTCAAACGTTTCGCAATTGTTTTGCGCATATTTGTGTGAGGAATTTTTTCAACTTCAGCAGCTCCAAAAGCAAAACTTGTTACACCAGTTGATGTGCTACCACCAGAAGAAGAAATTTGTGCAAGATCACGTTGAACAATTCGCCCATTAGGTCCACTACCTTGAATTGATTTTAAATCAATTCCTTTGTCTTCAGCTATTTTTTTAGCTAAAGGACTTGCTTTTACTAAATCATTATTTTGAGGTGTTACAGATGTTTTACTTGCAGAACTTTGGCTAGGAGCTGCCTTTTCTTCTTTTTTAGGTGCACTAGAAGCTGCAGTTGCGGAAGATCCACCTTTTTTAGCATTATACTTTTCTAATGCTTCTTCCCATTTTTCTCCATCCTTACCAATGACTGCGATAGGAGCTTGTAGGGGACACTTTTGTCCATCACCAACAAGAATTTTTAAAAGAATTCCACCTGCCGGGGATTCATACTCCATAGTAGCTTTGTCTGTTTCAATTTCAATGATAGGAATTCCCGCAGAAACTTTCTCGCCTTCTTTTTTTAACCAACGCGCGACAGAACCTTCGGACATGGTATCTGAAAGTTTTGGCATTTCCATTACAGTTGCCATAATTTAATTCTCCAAAGTTTCATTTATTATTTATATAATACAGCTTTAATTGCGGAAATCGTTCTTTCCACAGTTGGCATGACTTCATGCTCAAGTCTTTCATTATATGGCATTGGAACGAACAAATTAGTAACTCTTTCAGGCGGAGCGTCAAGATAATCAAAACATTCTTTTACAACTCTATCCACTATGTGACAACCAAAGGAAGCCACACCCCAACCTTCTTCTAAAACAACTAATCTGTTAGTTTTTTTCACAGAATTAAAAATCATATCTTCATCTAAAGGCATTAATGTTCGTGGATCGATAATCTCTACACTAATTCCTTCTTTTTCAAGTTCAGCAGCAACATCTTGAGCCACATAAACCATTTTATTCCATGCCACTAAAGTAACATCGGTTCCTTCACGTTTAATATCTCCTACACCTAGTGGAATAGTATATTCACCTTCAGGCACTTCTCCTGTGCGACCATACATCATTTCACTTTCTAAAAATAAAACGGTATTATCATCACGGATGGCTGATTTCATTAAACCTTTTGCTTCTGCTGGAATGACTGTACTGACTATTTTTAAGCCTGGACAATTTACCAACATATGATCAACACATTGACTGTGTTGTGCACTGAGCATATGCGCAGCTCCATGAGGTCCACGAATTACCATTGGTACTTTGTATTGGCCACCACTCATATACAACATTTTTGCTGCATGATTGATAATTTGATCAAATGCTTGAATTGCAAAATTCCAAGTCATCATTTCAATGACAGGACGCAAACCACACATAGCAGCACCTACACCAAGACCAGCAATACCTGCTTCGGAAATTGGTGAGTCAACAACTCGCATGGGACCAAATTTTGCGAGCATTCCTTTTGTTACTTTATAAGCGCCATCATATTGTGCAACTTCTTCACCCATAATAAAAACATTTGGGTCTCTTTCCATTTCTTCTGTTAAAGCTTGATTCAAAGCTTCACGTAAAGTTAATACTGCCATATTATAAACCTCAAACTTTTAAAAAATTATACAAGAACGTGTTCATAAATTTCTTCGAGTCCAGGTTCTGGAGACTCATCAGCAAACGTCACTGCTTGTTCAACTCTATCAGCAATTTCTTCTTCAAATTTTTCAAAATCATCTTCTTTTGCTGCTTTTTGATGCAAAATAGCATCTTTTAGTAATACCAAACAATCACGACTGCGTTCTTTTTCCACTTCTTCTTTTGTTCTATAGTTGCCTGGGTCAGATACAGAGTGACCGCGGAAACGATAAGTTTGTGCTTCTACAAGAATTGGTTTTGAAGTTTTACGTGTTTCTTCTACAATTTCTTTCATTTGAGTATAAGTGTTAATAACATTTCGTCCATCTACAATTGCTTGGCGCATGTTATAACCCTTAGCTCTGTCTGCTAAATGTTCTAAAGTACAAGTTCTAGATATTGCTGTACCCATTCCGTACATATTATTTTCGACAATAAAAATACAAGGTAAATCCCAAATAGCAGCCATATTTAATGCTTCATGAAATTGACCTTGATTAATTGCAGCATCGCCTAGAAAACAAAGCGCAACATTATCTTCTTTTTTGTATTTTATTCTCCATCCAGCGCCAACAGCAAGAGGAACTTGTCCTCCAACAATTCCATGTCCTCCCATAAAACGTAATTTTTCAGAGAACATGTGCATGGAACCACCCTTACCTCTTGCACAGCCCGTTACTTTACCAAGTAACTCTGCCAGCATCACTCCAGGATCCATCCCTAATACAATTGGTAGAAAGTGATCACGATATCCTGTAATCACATAATCTTCTCCCTTCCTAATTGCATTTAAACAACCAGTACCAACTGCCTCTTGGCCAATATACAAATGACAAAATCCACTAAATTTTTGTTGAACATAAAGTTGTCCAACTCGCTCTTCAATGCGACGCCCTAGTAGCATTTCTTTATAAAAAGCTACCAAAAGCTGATTTGATAATTTTTGAGCCATTTATCAACTCTCCAAATAAAGTATCGAAAAAAACAATTTTTAAAGAATCTTCTAATAAGATAAGTTTGAGTTTGGCACTCAAACAAATGCAAAGGTTAAGCTATGCCATAAAAATCTATACTGCAAGAAAGTGTCAAACCAAATAGATTGAATTTAAATCGCTATACAATAGATTCATGGATAGGAAATAAAAAAAACTTAATTAAATTTATATATTTAAAAAAACATGAGTTTCATACAAAATACGGAACCTCCTGATTTTATAAACTCAGAAGTATCAACTTCTACAGGAATAAATCCAGCCGCTATTAGATTAGAATTGGTTTGTTTGCAATTTTTTTGAATAATAACATGTTTACGATCGGGGCAATGCGCATTGCATGCAAAACTGGGGGAATCTGCTTCGTGCAATGGAACATGAATTATTTTTGGGAATATTTTATTTAACAACTGCCAACCATCATCTGTAAAAGCATCTTTACAAGCCAATGCAGTTTTATCATCTAAAATACTTAGGCAAGTATCTAAGTGATAAAATTTTGGATGTTTTAATTCAAAAATTGCAATAGGAGAATTTGTTGTTTCTGATAAAAATTGATAAATTCGTTTATCCGTTCTAAAACCATAACCACCAAGAATAAATCGAAATCCTGGCAGCCATAATGCATCACCCATGGATTCAAAATAATAACCCAAAGTTCTTGATGCTATCCGATGTGTTTGATAGCCCTGACCGATTAAAAATGAATTAATGTAGGATACTTCTTCATTTCTAGTATCATTGAACATGTTGGACAAAACAGCATTAAAATTTCCGCAGGAATCTAAATAGGGAAAACTTTGATTTGCGCAAAATACCATATCTGGCAGCTCATCAACAGGATCAACAACAAACACATTAAATCCCAACTTTTCATAAGTTGCTTTTAAGTTTTTCCATTGCTCAACAGCCAAGTTTTTATCTAATTTGTGCAACGAACCATCCGACTGACGCATATGTGCATTTATAGGATTTTCCACATTAAAAAATGCGGGTGAAACCATCATCACACGATTTGCATATGGCATGGAAGAAAGGGATTCCTTTGAAATAGTAAGTTCTGATACATTTCGTATCACTTTTTTCATGAAGCACCTCAAAAATGAAAGCTCGCTTTCTCTTGTTTTTAGAAAGCAGGCGCTTATTTACATCAAGCAAAATTCCTGTTCAAATATTTTACAAAAAAAGATAAAGAGGATTATATCATTTATTCCATGTAAATGGAAAGGACATCAATTATAAATAATTTCGCAATTGGGAGTCTCCCTTGATTTCTATTCAAGAATTAGAAACTAAAGGAATAAATGTAAAATCCTTCACAAGCCCTTGGCTTTTTAGCAATCAAGTTATGCACTTAGATGATACAGCATTAAATGAACAGAAAATTGCTATAGTGCGTATTAAAGAAACAAATAAGTATGGTATTTATCATAAAAATAGTTTAATTTCAGTTCGCTTTTTTTCTGATTATTTTCAAAATTATATACAAAATAATATAATTACAAAAGAACATTTTGTTGAATTCTTTTTTAATCATTTGAATAGAATAGTAGCTATCAAAAAACTTTATGACTTTACAAGCAACGAAGCATATAGAGTGTCGCATGGAGATAATGATTTTTTCCCTTCAATAGCAATCGACTTCTATAATACTGTATATGTAATTCAAATCTCATCAATTGTAGGTGAATTTTTACTTCCCTTTGTAATAGAAGCTCTACTAAAATTCACAACTTTACCATTATTCGAAAGAAGCACGGGTCAAATAAGAAAATTAGAAAATTTACCAGAACGAACTCGTTGGATTAGAGAGCCAAATATATCTAATAATTTCCAAGTAGATTGTAATTTTGCTAATTTAAGCCTTAAATTCTTTTTAAATAAAGCTCAAAAAACTGGATTATTTTTAGATCAAAGAAATAATTTAAAATATTTAGAAAAAATAATTCCACACACTAAAATTAAAAAAAGTTTAGATATTTGCAGCTATGCAGGGGCTTGGAGTGCTACAGCAGCCAAATTAGGTGTAGAAAATTTAACATTAATTGATCAAGATGTGTGGGCATTAAATTTAGCAAAAGAGAATATTCTGCTTAATAGTTCAAAAGATTGTCTGGTAACAACATTGCATGGAGATTTATTTGAACATCTGCAAAAACTTAACAAAGAAAATTCAAAATTTGATTTAATAATAGCCGATCCTCCTGCCTTTGCCAAAGCTAAAAAACATATTTCTGAAGCTGCAAGAGCATATTCACGTTTAGCAAAGCTGGCTTCAAGATTATTAACTGATAATGGAATTTTAGTAATATGTAGTTGTAGTAGACATGTAAGCGATGAATTATTTCTTGAATCTATCGCAAAGGGATTTGATAATGGGAATTGGCTCTTTCTCCACAAAGGAGAACAATCTCCTTGTCACACACGTCTTGCTTTACCAGATTCATCAGATTATCTTAAATGTTACTTTATTCAAAAAAGGGTTTTATAATTTAAAGAGGTGAGAATGAGAAATAAACAAGTTGTTATGATTGATGCCAGAATAGCTAAAAGAGGTTCCGAACACGGTATAGCAAGGCATGTCAAAGAACTTTTATTTAACTTATTCAAAATTGCCTCCGGAAATAATAAAACTTATTTCATACTAGTGAATAATGATAATGTATTTCTAGATGAAGTATTACCCTCTAATTTTAAACTAATTATCTTAAAAAACTCTGTTTTTTCTTTAAAAAGTCAAATAGAATTATTTTTTGTGATAAAAAAATATAAACCAGATATTTTCCATTCACCACAATTTATCGTTCCGTTACTTAGCACCGTTCCTTTAATTGCCACAATCCACGACATGAATCATTTAGCTTTAGGAAATAATTATTCTTTTATCAAAAGATTTTATTATCAATTTTTTCTCCAAAAAAAATTAAAAAAAGCAAAAGCAATTATCACTGTTTCAAATTTCTCAAAACAAGAAATTATTAAATACTTTAAAATAAAACCCGAATTAATTCATGTAATTTACAATGGAGTTCAAAATAATTTTAAACCACTAAATTTTTTCTCACAAGAAAAAATAATTAGTGTATTAAAAAAATACGATCTTCCAGAAAAATATATATTCACCTTAGGCAATAGCAAACCTCACAAAAATTTGGCAAAAGTTCTTGAAAGTTACTGCTTAGGAAACTTTAATTTACCTTTAGTTATTTTAACTAATATTAAAGAACAAATAGAAGATTTAAAACAAAACTACAACTGTAATAAACAAATAAAGACTTTAACTTATGTTGCTGAAGAAGATTTTCCTATAATATATGGTTTAAGCAAAATTTTTATTTATGTTTCTTTATATGAAGGATTTGGACTCCCTCCTATAGAAGCTGCTGCATGCGGCGTCCCAAGTATTGTTAGCAATACAACATCTCTGCCGGAGATTATGGGAAATAATGCTATTTACGTTGATCCTTTAAAATTAAACGAAATTCAAGCTGGAATGGAGTTTGGGCTCCAAACAGAGTCAACAGAGGTTCAGGCTATAGTCAAAAATGGTTTCACTTGGATTCAGAAATATTCTTGGTTAGAAATGGCTAAAGAAACTCTTCACATTTATGATAACTTACAATAATTTGATTTGCTTTTTAAACAAAATATGAATACCAACTTAGCGGATAAAGGTTTGGTAACGATCCAAGCTTCTTTTATGAAAGGTTATGTATGACAACGATCAACGGAAATTTGCGTAACATCGCAATCATCGCCCATGTTGACCATGGAAAGACAACATTGGTTGATAAATTACTTCAACAATCTGGAACATTTGCAGCACATCAAACCGTTGCAGAACGTGTCATGGATAGCATGGATCTAGAACGTGAACGTGGAATCACAATTGCGGCAAAAAATGCCTCCATGGTGTACAAAGATGTGCGCATTAATATTGTTGATACCCCAGGCCACGCTGACTTTGGTGGAGAAGTTGAAAGAACTCTCATGATGGTTGATGGCGCAATTTTATTGGTCGATGCTGCTGAAGGACCGTTACCCCAAACCCGTTTCGTTTTACAAAAAGCCTTACAACGTAACTTAAAAATGATTTTAATCATCAATAAGGTAGATAGACCTGATGCCAGAATAGATGAAGTATCTAATATGGTTCAAGATTTATTCCTCGAATTATCCTCGGAAGATCATCATCTTGATTTCCCAATATTGTATGCATCTGGCAGAAATGGTTGGGCAAGTAAAGAAAAAGACACTCAAAAAGAAAACTTACAAGATTTATTCGATACCATTTTAGAACACGTTCCACCGCCAAAGGTTTCTCTTGAAGGCGGAGCGCAAATGTTAATAAACAATTTAAGTTACAATAACTTTTTAGGTCGCTTGGCGATTGGGAGAGTTGAAAGAGGTTCTCTTCAAGCAAATCAAAGTATTGTTTTGATTAATAAAGAAGGTAAAAACCAACAAGCTAAAGTAATCAAAGTAAGAGCTTATAGAGGCCTAGAACAAGTTGATGTTGACTCAGTTTCAGCTGGAGATATTGCCATAGTCGCAACTGGCTTAAATGATTTAGCAATTGGTGACACTATTGCAGACGCTTCTAATCCTGAAGCTTTACCAAGAATTGAAGTTGACCCACCAACTGTGGGTGTTGAAGTGAGTGTAAACACTTCACCAATGGCAGGTAGAGAAGGAACTTATCTAACAAGTAACAAACTTTCTGAATTTTTATATAAAGAAGCAATGAATAACGTTGCTTTAAAAATTGAAAATACAAATTCACCTGAAGTTTTCATATTAAAAGCGAGAGGCGAACTTCAAATTGCCATTGTGATGGAAAATCTCCGTCGTTCTGGAGGCGAATGTATGGTTGGCCGTCCTAAAGTAATAACTAAAATGGAAGGTGGAGTAGAATTAGAGCCTGTTGAAAGAGTTGTTTTAGACGTTCCTGATAACAGTGTTGGGGCTGTTACTGAAAAACTTTCTATTCGCAAAGGTCGTTTAGAAAATATGCAAGCATTTAACAACGGTAGAACAAGAATTGAATTTAGCATTCCTACTCGCGGACTTCTTGGATACAGGAGCACCTTCTTAACTGATACTAAAGGTGAAGGTCTTATGTCCAGTTACTTTGAGGGCTGGGAAACAAGCCGTGGAAACTTTTTATCTAGAGTAAATGGTGCACTTATCTCTGATCGTTCAGGCAAAACTACTGAATATGCTTTATTTGGACTTGAAGAAAGAGGTCGTCTTTTTGTAAGTTCCGGAGAAGAAGTTTACGAAGGTATGGTTATTGGAGAGCACAGCCGTGACTCTAACTTAGATGTAAATCCTGTTAGAGAGAAAAAACTTACAAATATGCGTGCTGCTGGATCTGATGACTCTACAAAATTGTCTCCAATAACCAAACCTAGCCTAGAAACTACGCTAGATTGGATTGAAGATGATGACTGGATTGAAATCACACCAAAAAACATTCGCATTAGAAAGCGAATTTTAGCGGCGAATCAACGTAGCGTTTCCAGAAGAGAAAAATCAGAGTAAGTTTTACTCTGATTTTTTTATATCTTATAGTTTTGCTCTATCGTATTTTCAGTTCGAAAAGGGCAAGTAAATGACCGAACAAACTAGCAACGACTTTCAAAAACAACACCTTCTTCTTTCACAATGGCAAGCAATTGGCAAAGAATTTCCTCCCCATTTGAAACCTGCTTTAGAGCGTTTGAGTAGCGAACATTGTTCTGGTATTGCCATTAAACAATTAGATTCTCCCATGATGAAACAATTTAAAGCTGCGAAAGATGAATTTCCCGATGCTTTATTATTTTTTCGGATGGGGGATTTTTATGAATTGTTTGGTATCGATGCAATTATAGCTTCAGATTTATGCTCTTTAACATTAACTTCTCGGGATAAAAGTAGTGAAAATCCTGTTCCAATGGCAGGGGTACCTGTAGTTGGTTATAGAAATGCTTTAAAAAAATGCGTTGCTGCTGGTTTTAAAGTCGCAGTTTGCGATCAAGTCGAAGATCCAAGACAAGCAAAAGGAATTGTTAAAAGAGAAATTACGCGCATTGCAACTCCAGCCGTTCCAGGGGATTTAGATGATGATGATTTAAATAGCGATACAAAATTTGGATGCTATTTAGCGAGTATTCTTGAAAGCAAAAAAAAATATACTTTAGCGTATATAGATGTTTCTACCGGAGAATTTAAAGTAACACATAATTTGGATTTTCTTCTTTTAGCAGAAGAAATCGCAACTATTTCTCCCAAAGAAATATTAATTCCACAAGCACTCAAAGAAGTAATTCATAAAATTCAAAAATCATTGCAATTAAAAAACCAAATTTCAATTAATTTTATAGAGTCATGGTTAATTAAATCAAATGAAAGCTGTCTAGATTTATTTTCTGAATTTTTCCAAAAGAGTGATTTTAATAGATTTGGTTTAAATACAGTAACAAATAGTTTACAAGCGATAGCAGCTATTTTACATTATTTAAAAAGTACTCAAAAAAATATTCTCAAAAACATACAAGTCATAAATATTTACGAATTAAATAATCATTTAATAATTGACGATGCTACAAAAAAGCATTTAGATTTTTTTTACACTTCAACAGGCGAAAAAAAAGGAAGTCTATTCCATTTTTTAAACAAATGTACAACTGCTTCTGGCAGTAGATTATTATTATCACGATTAAAATATCCTTTTAAAAAAGAAAGTGAAATTAATGAATCCTTGGATAAAGTCAGCGAAATATTAGAAACAGAAAATTTAATACACGATTTAACAGAAATATTAAGACAGACCGCAGATATAGAACGCTTATTAGCCAAAATTGCACAAAAAAATATAGACCCTAAAGGTTTAGCTTGGTTGCGCCATACTCTGCAAATATTACCAGATCTACATATGCTTTTAGCAAAAAAAAGTAATTTAAAATTTCTTGGGAAGATTTTTTCTAATGATAATTTATTAAAATCATTATATCCTTTGACTAACTTATTAGAGAAAGCATTTGTACCAGAGCCCTCAAGTATTTTAGGCAAAGGAGGAGACATTTTTAAGCTTGGATATTCAAATGAATTAGATAAAGCTATTAATTTGACAATTAATTTTAATAATATGTTAGAAGAACTTGAAAAAAAAGAAAAAGAATCTTCCCAAATTCAAACTCTAAAAATTGGCTATACAGGAGCTTTTGGATATTATTTTGAGATTTCAAAAGGAAAAACAGCGCAGGCACCAAAACATTTTATACGAAAACAAACCTTGACAAATTGTGAAAGATATATTACACCTGAACTAAAAGAACTGGAAGAACAAGCCCTTAGTGCTGGTGAAAAAAGAATTATTTTAGAAAAAGATTTATTTGAAGATATACGCAAAAAATGCTTAGAATACTCTTCTGAATTAACACAAACAGCAGCAATTATCGCAGAAATAGATCTTTGCTTAAATTTTGCAAAATTAGCGAACACTTATCAATGGTGTAAACCAATAATATCTTCTGAAAATTATATTTATCTAAAAAATAGCTCTCACCCAATATTAGCACAAAATTCATCTTCAGCAGAACCCTTCATCTCAAATGATATTTTCTTGGGAGAGAAATTAAGTGAAAATGATCAAACCCAACCCCTATTACATCTTATAACTGGCCCCAATATGGCTGGAAAAAGTACTTTAATGCGACAAGTTGCTCTAACCCAAGTTTTGTGTCAAATGGGCTGCTTTGTTCCAGCTACAGAAGCAATAATAGGAATTGTTGATAGAATTTTTACCCGGATAGGTTCAGCAGACCATGCATTAAAAAATCAATCTACGTTTATGGTTGAAATGCTAGAAACGGCAAATATGTTGAAATTTGCCACACCTAAAAGTTTACTTCTATTAGATGAAATTGGGCGTGGAACATCAACTTTTGATGGGCTATCACTTGCTTGGTCTATTTTAGAATATTTGCATGATACTGTAAGAGCAAGAACTTTATTCTCTACTCACTATCACGAACTTTATGAAGTCACAAAAGAAAAGCCTAATATACAATCAATGTTCATGGAAGTTTCTGAATTAATTGAAGAAAATAAAATAATATTTACAAGACGTTATCTGCAAGGAAGAGCAGGAAAAAGCTATGGTATCCATGTTGCCGCTTTAGCTGGCTTACCCCAAACTGTTATCTCAAGAGCAGAAAAAGTTCTTAATAGCTTGGAGAAAACAAATGAAAATTCATCCTCGCAATTTGAAATTCAAAATAAGTCTCCTAAGTCAGTTGAAACTCCAGATAATTCAATAAAAGAACAGGAATTAACAAGTGGTGAATTAGAACAACCTTCCAATGCCACATATATCACTGAAATCATTAAAAAAATAGATATTAATGAGATAACTCCGAAAGATTCACTTTTTCTTCTATATCAACTAAAAGAAATTATTGAAAAAAATGAGGGGACTAAGTCTTTAATTGCAGGAAAAGAGTACTTAAAAAACCTTTTGAAGCAAAATCACAATGGAAAAAAAAGCAAAGAAGTCTCACGTCTGCCGGAACAAACTCTCTTTTAACTTGACGATAGAAGCTAGCTGTGCTTATTTGTCAATTCTTAGTTTTGTTGAGTCGCTGCGTCGGTATGTAAAAGCCCAACGCTGCTGCCTGCATATTTGTTATTGAACTTCATTAGGAGTTTTTCCATGGCAGTATCCACAGTAAAGAAAAAACGTCGCTATTCTAGACCAAAGCGTACGCTTGATCCACAAATTACATTTGATTATAAAGACACTCAGTTGCTACGCCGTTTCGTAACAGAACACGGAAAAATTGTACCTCGTCGCATCAGCGGTGCAAGTGCTCAACAACAAAGAGCATTAACACTTGCAGTAAAAAGAGCACGTACTATGGCTATACTAAGCTATGGCCAAGGCAGTGACGCGAGATAATTGCTTCTAATCTACCTTTATAAAAGTGATTTCAACTACTGAAATCACTTTTATTTTTTTTGGCTAAAACAAAAATGCAACACAATTTAAAATATAAAATTTCTAAATTAAGTCCCATTCAAAATAATTTGCTCATTATCTTTCTTTTTATATTGTACGATATCTTTATTTTTAAGGGTCCTCTAGTATTTATTTTCAATATTTTTGGTGGTCGATATTTTGTAAATTATTTACTTAGTGTCATAATTTTAATATCACTTATATTCATTTGTAGAAGTCTGTCCAAAACAAATATATTAGGAAAAGTTTTAGGTTCTGTTATTCTTTTATTACCACTTGCAATTCAAACTATTCATTTTTCTTTTTATAATACTCCATTAAGTGCTTATGGTATAAGATTCTTTTTTAGTAATCCAGCTCTTTCTTTTCAATTAGGTTTTGAAAATATAAATTTTATTAAAATTATATACTTCACATTGTTTTCTTTAATAATTATTTTTTTATTAAATAATAATTTAAAAATATATAAATTTAATTATTTAATAAATAGTATAGCCGTTGTTTTTGCAATTTCTCTTTCAATACTATGCGGAATGAATTGGTATCTTATTTTAGAATATCAAAATGCTACTTCTGCATTTTATGCTGCAATTCCTGAAACAGGAAGATCTCTCTATTTTAAGCAACTAAAAAAAGATAAACCTAATATTCCAAATGAAGTATTGAATAAAAAAATGCCAAATATTCTTTGGATTATAGGTGAATCTGTTGCTAAAAGTCATATGAGCCTATATGGATATCATCGCAAAACAACCCCTAATTTAGATAGGCTTGCTGCAAAAGGAGACTTAATCCCTTTTAATAATGTTGTAAGTATTGGCCCCCATACTTTAATTTCTGTTCCATATATGCTTGTTGGAAGACAAAATATAGACCCTGAAGGAAAAATATATTCTTCTCCAATTATTTTTGAATATGCAAAAGCGCGCGGCTATCATACCGCTTTTATAAGTTCACAAGATTTGCGTTGGAAAAACTTTGACCAATTGAGTGGAAAAAACATTGTTGATTATTATCGAGCAGGAACAGATTTTAGCAGCAATGTGAGCGTTTCAAAGGGGGCAGATGATTTAAAAGTTTTAAATGAAAGCATTTTACCGCATTTAAATGAAATAAAAGCTCCATTTCTTTTCGTAGCACATATGGATGGTAGTCATTATCCTTACAGTAGTCATTCAGAAAAAAAATACAAAATATTTTTACCTGAAAGCAATCCTAACGGAACAAATGCCTACGATAATACTATTGTTTATTCAGATTTATATTTAAATAAACTGATAGAGGAAGCAAGAAATAAAGATCCAAATATTTGGATCTTTTATACTACTGATCATGGACAAGCTGTTGAACTCGCTCCTCTTGATACACAAACAAGCAAGACAAAATCTGCAAAAAATCAAAATTTAGATGAAGAAAAAAACCTCAACAATTCAGAGGAAAAAAATCTAAATATTATATTTAATCAGGGATATGATAAAGAAATTATTCATAATGCTTTTTTTGTTGTACCTCCAAAAAATTATCATACAAGCATTTTAAACAAACAAAATGCCCCTGTTGCTCAATCTGATATATTTGCAACTATTCTTGATTTATTAGAATATACTAATCCAGTATCAAAAATTGATGGTATTTCTTTATTAAAACCTATTCCAAATAATCGATTACGAATTACTACGGGCTTTGTAATAACAAATGATAATATTCCTGAAGCCCAAGTTACTTTACCAGATTTATCTTCTTATTTTGTAGATTTTACTAGAAAAAGCATTAGCTTTTCAGAAAATAAACAAGTCATACCTTTTGATAAAGCTCCTAAAGAATTTGTTCATATTTTTGATGAAAGCAACAATGATAATTCATTATTATCTGCCGAAAATTAAGATTAAAATCAAAATAAATATATTATTTATGGATCATTTCTATTTAAAATTTTGATTGCTGTAGTTGTATTCCCTGTTAAACTACCATTCCCAAGTTCACCCTTTCCATAAGAGTTTCCTCCCCAACACCAAACATCATTATTTTTAAGTAAAATACAAGCACGCCCATCGCTTACAGCTAAATCAATAATATCTGAGCTGGGCCATGTTTTTGTCACCTTAACAGCTTTATTGGAATTTGAAGTAGATCCATTTCCCAAATTACCAAGACTATTATTTCCCCAGCAATAAACATTTGTGAAATCATCTGCTACAGCACAACCATAATTAAAAGATAAATTGGTTCCAGAATCACCAGTAGCGACCATCATGACTCCACTAAGTGCTTGGTTTGTTGTTGCATTTATAACCGTATAACCAGTAGTCGCATTTGCTGGTGCTGTATTCGTTCCATTCCCTAATTCACCAAAACTATTTGTAGTTGCTCCAAAACATTGAACGGTACTATTAGCCATAACTACACAAGTTAAATTTGGACTAAAGGTTGTACCACCTCCTAATTGAGATGGTGTATTGCCACCAAAATTAATCGACACTGGAGTAAATGGTGAAGAATTACTGAAAGATTGTCCCCAACATTTAACAACGCTTCCAACCAACGCACAACTGTCATTATTTTGTGCAATTAACTGCGATGCAACCCCATTAATCGATGCATTTACTGCTGCCGAAGGGGATGACGTTTGATTTCCATTTCCTAATTGGGCTTTAGAATTATCACCCCAACACGACACCACACCTGAAGTGTCTTGGATACAAGAAAATCCATCATTTAATTGAATAAATTTTACAACTCTACCAGAAACATTTGTTACGGTCTGAGGCGTTGTAGCAGAGCCTGTAGTTTGTCCATTTCCTAAAACTCCTGATGTTTGATTTCCCCAACATTTCAAACCAGTATAGTAATAAGCACAAGTTGAAGTTCTTCCTGATACAACTGCAACAATAATATCTGAACTGTTTGCTGGATTAACACTAGTTGCCCAAACAGGAGAAGATCTATCAGTTGTTGTCCCATCTCCTAATTGAGATTTATCATTTTGTCCCCAACATTTTAGTCTTCCATTGTTCATAACAACGCAACCGCTGGCATCACCTACAGTAATCAATCCACTTTTAGTACCCATAGATGAATACAATTGGACTGTACCTGTTAAAATTGCTTTATTTGCTAAATCCTGTAAGGAAACAAAACTTGAAAGCGAAATAGGATCATCCTTTCTACCCGGATCCTCTAAATCAGAAAGATCCGAACAGCTTTGAATAAATAAGAAAAAAATAAATACAAAGAATATTTTTATTGCACTTTTCATAGAAATAATCCCAAAGAAAAGTTAAGGTCCAAAATTTGATAATTTCCAGTATTTTGTCCAAATGAATTTCCATTGGTATCATTGTAAGCCGCTGCTTCCAAATAACCTCGTGAATAGTAAGCAGCAGGTCCAAAATATAAAAATCCTAATTTAAATAAGAAAGATAATCCTGCCCCATATAGAACATTTAAATTTATAGTCGGGTTTCCGGAAATAATACTTCCATTAAAATTTGTATCCCTATTCCAATAATTATAAACACCATAATAAGCATAAGGATTAAATTGAATATCTAAGATGGAAAAAGTAAGTTTGTAAGCCAAATCTAAACCAACAAAAGCAGCTTGATATGTTGAAGTAACAACTCCATTAGAATTTGAATTTGGACTATCACTTGAAGTTAGTGCCTCATATTTTCCACTTATACCAAATGAAAAGTTTGAACTTCTATCAAATGGCAATAAAAGCTTTACTGTACCATTGTAACCTATATAATTAGAATTGCTAATTATTGCTTGCGTATAACCACCACTTAGCAAAAAATCTACTGTTCCTGTAGAACCACTAGATGATCCACCGAAATCAGAATCTTGCGCATATATAGAAGAAAAGAACATAAAAATTAAAAAGAAAAGAAATTTAAAATTGGTTACCATATATCCTCAATAATTTATGGGCCATCTTCCCCACTTAAATTAACAAAATCTATAGTCTCAAAATCTGGATTTTCATTTCCTAATCCATCAAATATTGTAAATGCAGAATTTCTTTTAACTCTTCCAGTTTCACTCTTTATAGGAGAAGAAGTAGCTCTTTTCTTTAACTTTTCGACCAAGGTTGTTCGATTCATGGAAAGAAGTTGAGCTGCTCTATTTTTATTATGATTTGTTCTTCTTAAAGCTTCAGAGATTAATCTATTTTCAAATTCTTCAACTACTCTATAAAAATCTATACCTGAACCTAAGTCAATTTCTTTTTTTATAAATTGATCAATTTCACTCGGTAAATCTTCAAAAATATTTGTTCTATTTAATTGATTATTAACTTGTGAAGTATTGGAATTTTGTTGAAAATTATTTCCATAATTTCCTTGATTATTATTTAAATTTTGAAAAGCATGATTTATATGATTTCCATTTACTTTACTTAAAGTTGGAGTATGATTTACTTGAGAATTTTCTTTTATTAAATTGTTTGAATATGAAATATTATTTTGTATATTTTGATTTGAAATTTTATTAAACTGGTTTAAATTATGTTGATTAATGTTATTAAAATTACTTTGACTTGCTATATTAATTTGTGATATATTTTGATTATTATTTGTGTTTCTATCATAAAAAGCATCTATATTATCAGTTACTAAATTTCTTAAGCGCGGAGGTAAATCACAGATATCCACTGAACCTGAATTCTTTAAAACAACAATCCGTTCAATTAAATTTTCAAGTTCTTGTATATTATGATTCCATGTATTTTGGAGTAAAGCATTCATCGCATCATGAGAGATACCAATTATTTTTTTTCCTTTTAACTGATTAAATTTTTGGACAAAATACTCAGCTAAAATAGGTATATCTTCTCTTCTTTCTCTTAAAGGCGGAAGATAAATTGAAGCACTGGAAAGTTTGTAGAATAAATCCTCTAAAAATAGTCCTCTTTTTACCAGTTGCTCTAAATCAACAGAAGTTGAACAAATGACTCTAACATTAACTGGAATTTCATTTTTTGAACCAAAATTTTTGATCACTCCTTCATTCAACGCTTTAAGAAGCGTTAGTTGTATTTTTGGAGTAAGCTTTCCCACTTCATCAATGTATAGTGTACCACCTTCTGCTTCTAAAAAAAAGCCACTCCTTGCTTGTGCTCCACCTTGTAAATTATTGGGCTCGAATCCAAATAAATCGTGTTCTAAACTTTCTTCCGACATTGATGCGCATTTTATGGGAATAAAGCTATTTTTATTTCTTGTTGATTTATCATGAATAATTTTGGCAATAGCATCTTTTCCAGTACCCAATTCACCGGTTATCAAAACAGCTGCGTTTGATTCAGCGACTTTGTAAACTAAGTGTTGAACATGCCTAATAATGGCACTTGAACCCATAAGCGCATAAGTTCCGTTCACGGACTTCTCCTTCCAGCAATTACGGCATGATCGTTACAAGATCACTCAAAAAAAAAATTATAGGAATTACTGTCTACTATTATTGCACCTTGTGATTATTTAAACAAGACCACAAATGGGAGTTTTTTCGGCAAATTTTTTAATAGGTTCTCTGGCTTATTTGATAGCTTAGAAAAAGACTACATCACCTTTTACTAGCGATTCATCATCAGCAGCTGTACCTCCAGCTTCTGGAGGTTTGCTTGGAGGAGTTGGTGCCTTTGGAGGAGCTGCTTTGGCTGCGCTAACTTGCGCTTGTGGCTTTGCTGCGGCTCCACCACTACCTCCTGAAGTGGGCGGAGGAGGCGGAGTTGAACCTGCAGCTGGTGCTGCAGGAGGGGGAGTACTACCACCGCCTCCATCACCTCCATGACCTGTATTTTGATGCGCAGTTTTTAAAGCTAAAGCATCATTTTGCAAAGCTTTATTTAATAATTCTTCAATATTTATTTTGATTTTTTCCAAAGGTTGTAATGCTTGATCAATTTGTTGTTTAGTAATATCTTGGAACTGTAAACTTAAAATAATTTGATCAATATTTTTTGCAACACTTTCTGAACTTGCAACCGCATTAGAAATAAGTTTTGTAAATACTTCGGTACTTTCTTCAGCAGTGCGCACTAATTCATTAACAGCATGATCCACATGCGTTTTCTTTTCGGTGTTCTTTTTCAGGTTTTCCAATAAGCTTCTACTTATGTCTCTAACACTAGAATTCACTTTTCCAACTATTTGGATGATGTTATTACTTGCTAAACTTGTTCTATCAGATAACTTTCTAACTTCTTCAGCAACAACTGAGAAACCACGCCCATGTTCGCCTGCTCTCGCAGCTTCAATTGCTGCATTTAACGCTAATAAGTTTGTTTGATCAGAAATATATTGAATTTCATCACTAATTTTATTAATTTCAGCAGTGTTAACTAAGATTGTATCAATAGCTTGAGAATAATCCATATTAAGTTTAGAGTTATGCTCTAACATTTCTATCATTTCTCTTAAGAGTGATAAACTACTTTGAATGACTTCACTAAGTGATGTATTGCTATTGTTTCCTTTTCCACCTCTAAATTGCGCTGATATTTCATTAGACTCTTCCAAATGTTCTTGAGCTTTTTCATAGATGAATCTTACTTTATCACCAATCTCTATTGCACTTCTTTCTGTTTGATGTGTTACATTATGCAATTGATTTGTCATTTCAGGGACGAGAGAGATAATTTCTTCTAGCCGTTGAACCTGTTCACTCACACCAATTTCTTTTTGAGATGCATCGAGTTGAAGTTTTGTTAATTTATTTTGTTGATCTAGCCCACGTTCTTCAGCAAGAACCGCCCTGCTTTCAAGTGATTTTGCCAGTGAATCAAATTCTCGTTTTTGATCTTGTAACTTTTTATTCATGCTTTCAGCACTAGACTTCCAAAATTCCATATTTTTTTGTGCTTGAACATTTTTAGATTGAAATTCATGTTGTAAGGATGAAAGTCTGGCATTGTTTACTTCTTCCATATGAAGTATTTGATGCCTTAGAGCAATAATTTCTCTCTGTTGTAATTCCTCTTTCGAGGAATCTTTTGATCTAGCAGAACTTACTGAAGGAATTTGAGAAGCTTGCTCAAAATTTTTCTTTCTTGACTCTAGTTCATCTTTTAATTTTGCTATTTCTTTTTCTTTACTATGAAGATCTTTTTCTCTCGCAGCTATATCTCTTTCTTTTTGATCTAATTGTTTTTCTTTCTCTGAAATTCCTTTATCACTCAAATGGCCACCAGAAGATTCAATCTCATCGCGTATCGCTCTAGCTGCATCGTTGGCAATTTTGTCTAGATCATGAGTCAGAATTTCATCTATTCTTTTTCGAACAGAAAAGAACCAAACAAAAGCTAATAAGAATAAAACGACACTTACTGCTGTGGTTAACATCCAATCTGTTGATAAAAAACCAGTCGCTGCAATAGCAACTGCTCCTAAAATAGCTATCAACACAAATATGGTAGGTTTAAATCGGATCTCTTCCATGGAAAACTCCAACCGCAATCAATTTTTATCTGCGTGTTCTTCTTCGGATAATGTAGCACCTTTCTGAGGAGCCACTGTATTGACATGGTGAAAGAAGATTTCAAAGTTTCATTTAACTGACATCTCATTTCAAACGATAGGGCTAGGATGATGATAAGGAGATTTACAGATTGAGTTCAATTACCATTGAAGACATTGTGAAAAAATGGACTCAAAAACTTACAAATATGATAAAATATTTATACATATTTGTAGGCTTCATTATTTTTGTTGGACTCATTGCAAATTATTTAATTCCTAATTTATTATTTAATATTTTAGTCATAATAATTATTATTATAAGTGGATTTTTTATTTATATTATTTCAGAAAAAGTTCAACAACTCATGCTAGAATGGCACGTAGAGTTTACAAATCCAACTGAAAAACTTCTCCAAACAATACAAATGGTTTCAATGCAAAAATTAGATTTACTTCCAGAAGAGCAATTAGATAGCTTTACTTCGGAGTCACACTTAAAATTACTAGAAGTAGCACGCGGAATATTGGAACATCAACGCTTTATAGATCAAGTTGTTGATAATATGTTTGAAATGATGTTTTTGCTCAATCAAGATGGAATTATTATGAAAGCAAATAAATCTGCATGTGAAACAACTCATTTTTCACAAGCAGATTTAATAGGACAACATATTAGGAAACTTTTTCCGCATGCAGAAAGCCTTGTTGATTACTATTTAGAACTTGAAATTCAATTTACCACTCAGGGATTTGTAAAAGATGTAGAAGTTTTTGTCCAAACATCAGAGGGTGAACTTCTCCCCTTTTCAATTAATGGCGTTAAAATTGAAAGTACTACTGGAGTTTTATTAGGTTATACAATGATTGCAAAAAACCAAGCTGAAACAGTTCGTCTTTTCAATCAGGTAAATAAAAGTAACTATGAGCTTGGTAGAGCAAACGAAGAATTAGCAAAACGCTATGATCAAATTAAAAAAGAAATAGAAGAAAAGGAAGGACAAAGAAGAACTTTAGAAATGGAGTTAGCAACTAGCCAGCTCGTGCAAAAAACATTTTTGCCTCAAATTGCTCCAGAACATCCTAATGTAGATTGCGCAGGAACAGCAATACCTGCTGCTTTTTGTGGAGGAGATTGGTGGAACACAATAACATTAAAGGATAAATTCTTTGTTTTTATTGCTGATGTGACAGGTCATGGTACAGCAAGTGCAATGGTGACAGCAGCGATATCTGGTTATTTTGTTTCAGTAAAGAGCAAACTTTTTGCAGGTGAAAACCTTGATGTTGATGACATTTTACAAGGATTTGATACAGTGCTTTCTAGTATGGGACATAGTGATGTTAGTTACAACATGACATGCTTCTCTTGTGTCTTTGATTTCGAAAAGAAAGTAATACGTTATGCGAATGCTGGCCACAATTTTCCTCTAATAGTGAAAGCCGACAAAAAAGTTGAAACTCTTATTGCTAGTGGTAATAGACTTGGAAACATTGGAGCAACTCGTATTGACAATAAGGTATTTGAAAAAAAAGAACTTCCTTTAACCGGAGGAGAATTTATTTTCTTTTATACAGATGGTTTAATTGAAAATAAAAATGATAAAGATGAGGAATATGGCAAACGAAGACTTAGAAAATTTATTGAAAAGAATTATACTAAAACAAGCTCAGAATTTGTTTCCTTATTATTGCAAGATAGTCTTGAGTTTTATGGAGCAGGCAAAGCTCTTGAAGATGATATTACCATGGTCGTTGTTAGAGTTAAACAACCTTAATTTAAGAATTAAACAATGATCCGTCTGTTAACAAAACTAAAATATAAAATTACTTCGTCTGATGTCAGTATTCCACAGGCTGAAAAGGTGACACCTTTTCTTTATGTCATTACTGGTATCATTTGTACTATTGGAATTACTCATACTTTTTATATCTATTTTGGTAAGTCATTAAATAAAAAACCACCTCCATTAATTGCTAAACCCACACATGAAAATCAAAAAAATTCTATTGATTTATCTTCAATTATATCGAGAAATATATTCAATTTAAAAGGAATTATCCCAGATGCTGAAAGTGATGGAAGTCGCGCCTGTTCATTAGAACCATTTAAATCCTCTTTGCCTTACAAAATTTCCGGAATTTTATTTGGCGGAACTTCTGAGACAAGCCTAGTGGTTTTAGAAGGATCTGCAACAGGTACATTTAAAATGGGAGATCATTTGCCCCAGGGCGGTACTTTACATGCTATAGAAAAAAATAGAATATTTGTCGTTAATAAAAATTGCCCAGAGTATATTGACCTTATTACTGAACTGCCTAAAGATCCTAGACTTTCCCGCTCCCCACAAAATGCTTCTGGAGCTACTTACAAGGAAGATGGGTTTGAACGGAATGGCAATTCTACAACTGCCACAAAACAATGGGTAAATAATATTTTAACAAATGATTTCGCCAAGACTCTTGAAGAAGCTAAAGCAAGTCCTAATATTGTCGGCGGACAAGTTAAAGGTTTTGTTATTACTAATATTTCTCAAAACAGTGTCTATGCAAAACTTGGATTAAGAGATGGAGATATCGTTTCAGCAATCAACGGGATTGAATTAAATGACGCTGCACGGGCTATTCAAACATTAAACTCCATGCGAAACGAAAATACTATAGAAATGCAAATCATTCGCGGTGGTCAAACAATTTCTTTTAAAGTGAATGTCCAATGAATGATACAAAAGACCAAAATGATATTGAAAATACTGATGAAAATAAAGAACACAACTCATCGGCAAATGAAATCAATCCCTCTAAAATATCTGAACCTGAAAAAGAATCTGAGGGGGGAGGAAAAAAGAAAAAATTATTTTCTTTGAATATCTCACAAGAAAAGAAAGTATTTATTCGGAATATTGCTTATGGTTCTTCTGGAATTATAGTTTTATCCGTTATTGTCAATACAATTATTTCTGTAAAATTATTACAAGGAAATAAACAAATTATTCCCTCAAGTTTTACCTATACTCCACAATTAATCAGTAATTCTTCCTTTTCCGTGGTGAAGAAAAGCATTATTAATAGAAATATATTCAATAAAAACGGCGATATACCTATAGAAGATCAAGATGACAACAACTCTGGTTTAATAAAAAATTTTGATGAAGTACCTTGTAGCAATCAAGAAGAAAAACTGCCCGTTGAATTAGTAGGCATTCTTTTCACTGGTAATTCTAAGACCAATTTAGTAACATTTAAGGATTCAAGAGTAGAAACTGCTGATGTCTATAAAGAAGGGCAGAATATCATTGAGTTTGACAACTATCAAATTTATAAAATTACTGGACCTTCTTCAGTCCAATTACGCAATCAAAATAAAAAAATATGCCTATTTACAGGAACTAAAGAAAGATTAATAACTAAAAAAGAAGATGAGTCTTCCAATAATGAGGAGCAAATAACCGAATTAGATTCTGATTATGTAAGCGAGCAAATTGGACCTGGTTTTTCTCGAATTTTAAATTCTGCAAGACTTGTCCCAGAGTCTCAGGGTGGTAAAACGATTGGATTTAAAATTTACGGTATTACTTCAGGAAGTTTGTTTGAAAAAATTAAACTTGAAAACGGAGATGTGATAACAAGTGTCAATGGGATTAACTTAGAAGATCCTGCGCAAGGCTTTAAAATCTATGAAGCATTGCAAGATGAATCGACAATCACACTGCAAATCAAGAGGACTGGCGCACTGATGACAAAAAAGGTAATAGTTAGATGAATCAGAAGAAGTTAAACGTTTTAAAAACAAAAACATTCAGAAGGCATTCAAATGCCCTTCATTTGGTATTAGTCGGTACAACTGGTTTAGGAATTGTAGTGAGTCCATCTTTGCTTGCACAGACGCCTCCATCATCTCCTCCTAAAGCACCTGCTTCAAATTCTCAGATTAACAAAACAAAAACACCATCTCCTCCGCAAAATACTGAACAAACAAATTCAGTAAAAAAATCTCCCGCTGATGCTATTCCACACGGACAGGAATTAGTGAGTATTGATTTCCCAAATGGTGCTAACTTAAGCGACATTATTAAAACAATTGGGATGTGGACAAACAAAAACTTTGTGTTGGCGCAAGGTGTTGCTGGTTCTTCACGTATCTCTATAATTTCTCCAGAAAAGGTTACTAAAGAAGAAGCATATCAAGCTTTTTTAAGTGCTCTTAATATTTCTGGTTTTACAACTGTTGACACAGGATCTGTTGTAAAAATTCTTCCAATTGCAAATGCAAAGTCATCTAATATTAAAACTTATTATGGGGAAAACTGGTCTCCTTCAACAGATGAAATTATTAATCAGGTAATTCCGTTACGTTATATTGATGCAAACACAGTTATCAATCAATTAAGACCATTACTTGGTATCACTCAATATGCAGCTTTCACAACAACAAACTCTTTAATTTTAACTGATACTGGAAATAGAATTAGAAGAATATTAGAAGTGATTAAATTATTAGATTCCAAATCTAATCAACCTATTGTTTCCATTATTCCAATAAACTATATGGATGCAAAAGATACAGTAACAAAAGTAAATGAAATTTTTGGAAATAGAAATGGTCCATCACTAAGTGTGCAAAAAGTGTTAGCAGATGAACGTACTAATTCTGTGATTTTAGTCGGACCGTCAAGTGGTTTAGATGATGTTGCGCGCTTTATTCAACGCATTGATAAACCTTCTCAAGATCAAAACTCTCAAACTATGGTACGTGTCAGACCGTTAGATTATGCTGATTCAGAAAAATTAGCCCAAACTTTGCAAGCACTAACTCAAGGTACTAACAAACAAAATAATAATTCTTTTAGACCAGCATTTTATCCTACTCCAATGAACGTACCTGGTGCACCAAATACACCCGCTCAACAAGGTCAAGCGGTTGCGGATCTTAATGGAGTTAAAGTAACGGCAGATAAACCGACAAATTCTTTGGTTATCCAAGGAAGTAAATCTGCTTTTGATGAGCTTGATAATATCATTGCACAATTAGATAAAAGACGTGCTCAGGTTTATGTTGAAGCAAATATTATTGATATGAGAGTAGGCAATGGTTTTGCATGGTCACCTTCTGCTTTAGCTGGTTCTGTAACAGGCAATGGTTACACGGTACCTTTTGGCTTTAACGTTTCTCAAGGGGCTCCCCTCTTTTTTTCGCAAACAGGTCAAACAGCAGATCCTAGCGCTTTAGCTGGTTCTGTAAAAAATGGCGAAGCTATATTAGGTTTGATGAGCAATAGCACAATAAATTTAGGGCCATTTAGCTTAACACCAGGGGCATTATTATTTGCCTTAAAAACAGACTCTAATTCTAATATTTTACAAAATCCCAGTATGATTGTTTCAGATAATGAACAGGCTTTATTTTCCTCTAATGAAGAATATAGCGTGACAAGTAAAACAAACAATCCAAACGGTAGTGGAATTATAGATACAACTACAAAATATACCGTCTCAACAGAATTAAAAGTTACGCCGCAAATTTCCAGAGCCGATTTTGTCACCATGAAAATCAACTTAAAGCTTGATGATGCTGCGGCAGTCAAGGAAGGTGCTCCGAATCCAATAAGTAAACGCTCAGCAGAATCCGTGTTAATAGTCCAAAACGGACAAACAGCTGTCATAGGTGGTATTACCAAAGAAAAAACTGTGATTGAAGAAAGGAAAGTACCATTATTAGGTGATATTCCAATTTTAGGTTGGCTATTTAAGACATCCATAAATGGTAAAGAAAAAGTAAATTTAAATTTATTTATTACCCCACATATTGTGAGAAATTCCGAAGATCTTGAAAAAATATACCAGCAAAAAATTAAAGACCGTGACGCATTTTTAAAGGCGTTTTACGGTGAAAAATTTAAAAAGCAAGATTTCTATTCTCGCTTACCTACAGAAGAAGATGGAAAAGCGCCACCACCTTACAAAGGTGATGAAGAAGCAAGCAAAAGTAACCAAGAAAATTTGCAAAGTCAGCAAGATCAATTGCCTAAAAAAGTGCAATTACCTAGCGAAGATCCTAATCCAATCAATGCGCCTTCAAGCAATCAAAGTGGAGGAGGGTTTGGCTTTCCACAACCTTCAGCACCACCACCACCGCCGCCTTTTAATAATTAATTTTGTGAGGTCAGATCAAAACAATGGCAACTGAGCAAACAAATTTAACAGTTGAAGATGCGGCAAAACTCATTTTATCTAAAATTAAAGTGAATCCTGACCAGTTTTCTACAACAGAATTTTCTTCCAAAAACAGAAATTTGGAAGATATCTTATTTAATGATTTTAAAGTACCACAAAACAATATTGAAGAAGCAATTCTTGAACAACAAGCAACAAACCGTACTTTAAGTGAAATATTAATTGAAAATGAGCTTATTCAAGAAGTAGATATGTTAAAAGCACTATCTATTCACTTAAATTTAGAGTTCAGAGATAATTTTCCATTCCATGAAATCGATCCTAAACTAATAGAAAAATTAAATATTAGTTTTTGTTTACAACACATGTTTGTCCCTATTTCAGAAGACGAACTTAACGTAACAGTAGCGGTAGCAAACCCTTTAGATACAGTTAGTATTGATGATTTAAGAGTTTTGTTAAATAAAAATATTAAAAGAGTGGTTGCCCCAAAAGATTTAGTCGAAGCTGCAATAAATAATGTTTTTGAAAGACAAGAGCTTGTTGATCAAAATAAAGGATTAACAGCAACATCAGACGACGATATAGATGGAATTGAAGGGCTTGATGTTGCTCATAATCTTTTACAAGATAATGAAGAAGCACCAGTTAGGAAAGAAGTAACAGCCATTATTCGGCGGAGTATTACAGAAAAAGCTTCCGATATTCATATTGAACCATTTGAAGATCGCGTATCAGTGCGGTTTCGTGTAGATGGTAGATTGCGTGAAGTTAGAGTCATTCCAAAAAAATATCAGTCGAGTGTTTCTACGCGCATCAAAATTTTAGCGAAGTTAAATATTGCTGAGAGCCGTTTACCTCAAGATGGGCGTATTACTTTAAAAGTTGGTACCCGTGAAATTGATGTGCGTGTAAGTACATTACCGATAAAATTTGGTGAAAGAATAGTGTTACGTATTTTGGATAAGTCCGGTGGTCTGCCAAATTTGGAAGATATTGGTATGCCAAAAGCACTCCTAAAAAGCTTTAAGCAAGTTGTAAATCAAAAACATGGTATTGTTTTAGTCACTGGACCAACTGGTTCAGGAAAAACTACGACGCTTGCTTCTGCTTTAATGCATATTAATAAACCTGATGTAAGTATTATTACAGTTGAAGACCCTGTGGAAATTCAATTACCAGGTGTGAGTCAAGTAGAAGTAAATGATAAAGCAGGACTCACGTTTGCAGCTGCTTTGCGATCCATTTTACGGCAAAACCCAAACATAATTTTAATTGGTGAAATTCGTGACTCTGAAACTGCGCAAATTGCGGTACAGGCTTCTATTACGGGTCACTTGGTATTTAGTACATTACACACTAACGACACAGCTGCTTCTGTAACTCGTTTAGTTGATTTTGGCATTGAGCCATTTCAAATTACCACTGCCGTTGTTGCTATTTTAGCAGTAAGACTTGTCAGACGAGTCTGCCCAAATTGCAAAGAACAAACTCAACACACAGCTGAAGAATTGAGTTTACTAGGATTAGCTCCAAAGCAAACAACTGGAAAGGTTTTCTATAAAGCGCGTGATGGTGGGTGTAGTAATTGTAAAAATAATGGATACGCTGGTCGTATTGGGATCTATGAGTTGCTTGTATTTGATGAACACGTCCGAAATTTTGTCTTAAAGAGCTCTGATGGAGCTAGTTTGAAAAAAATGTGTGTGCAAAGAGGAATGAAAACCCTCCGAGATTCAGCGCATGAGCGCTTTTTAAATGGTGAAACAACTTTAGAAGAAGCACTCTACGCAACTCAATCCGAACATGAACAAGAAGAGGTGAAATAGTTATGCCTATGTATTCTTACAAAGGGCAAAATGCACGCACAGGAAAAAAATTAAAAGCATATATAGAAGCAGAATCACCTAAAGATGCAAAACAAAAATTAAAGAAACAAGGTATCTACGTTCTTGAATTAAAGATTGATAGCAGAGCAAGTGCAGCTGAAGGAAAATCAGGCATTATTGCAATGCTAAATCGTAAACCTCCCAAGCCTGAGGACATTGCTAATGCTACAAAACAATTCGCTATTTTGTTACGTTCAGCAGTAGATATCAACGATGCTTTGCGTGCAATTGCTGATCAAGTAGAAAATGATGAATTGAAATCTGTATATGTTAAAATGCGTGAACTTGTATCTGAAGGAAAATCTTTATCCGATGCACATAAAAATTTCCCAAAAGTTTTTTCTTCAATTTATACAAATATGATTGCAGCTGCGGAAAAAGCTGGTGCATTGCCTTTAGTAATGCAAAGATTATCAGAATTTATTAATTACCAGATAGAAATTAAAAGAAAAGTAGTTGGAGCTTTAACTTATCCAGCTCTTATGGTCGTAATGGCAATCGCAGTTGTTATTTATTTATTTGTAAAAGTAATGCCACAAATGACAAAATCTTTTACTACATTAAAAGTTACTTTACCTTGGTATACAGTATTAATGAACGACATTTCTAATTGGATGCAAGATTGGTGGCTCATTTGTGTGGTATTTTTAGGACTAGCAATTTTTGGTACTTATTCTTGGTCAAAGACTGAAAAAGGTCGCCAAAAACTGGATACAATTATGTATACAGCACCAGTGATCGGACCGCTCATCCAAAAAGTAACCATTTCACGCTTTTCAAAAACTCTTTCTACAATATTGTCTAGTGGTGTACGAATAGTTGAAGGTTTGCAGTTAACTAGGAAAGTTGTGGGAAATAGTGTGATGGAAAAAGCCTTAGACGAGGCTATTGTTAAAGTACAAGACGGCGACAAACTAGCAATTGCTCTTGAAAGAACTGGTAAATTTCCAACCATGGTTATCCATATGTTAAAAACAGGCGAAAAAACGGGACAACTTGAAGAAATGCTTGTTAATATTTCCAATGTTTATGATGATGATGTAAACAATCAAATTGTGGTAACAACACGATTGATAGAACCAGCAATGATGATTTTTATGGCAGGAGTCGTCTTCGTGATGGTAATGTCTGTCATAGGACCTATGATGGCGGCTATGAATCAGTTGCACTGAATTTAGATATTTGTATAATCGTATTCTTCTTTGGAGATGGAGTTCTATTTTATGAAAATAAAAAATTTTTTACGTGTGAAAAAAGATTTAAATTGCCAAGCTGGATTTTCCTTGATGGAAATTATCATTGTGGTTGCCATAATTGGTACTTTAATGGGAATCATCGTTGCACGTATTTCTGGAAGTAACGAACAAGCAAAGTCTGGTATTACTGATACTAAGGCTTATACTCTACAATCAAAATTAATTCAGTTTCAATTGGCACAAGGAAAGTTTCCAACAACTGGACAAGGTTTACAATCATTAACTACAAATCCTGGAGCACCCATTGCTTCTGAAGATGATTTAAAAGATGGTTGGGGTAATCCTTTTGAATATAAGTTAACTCCAAAAGGTCCACTTATTATTTCTAATGGTCCAGAAGGCACAGCCAATAGTGCAGCATCTCTTTGTTACCTTAATGGCAAGAAAGTAGATTGCAAATCTAGTGAAGCAGGAGCACAAAACTGAACTCTAATTTGATTAGCTTCTTTTGCTCCATGCGAAAAGTTTTTGGAAAAAAAAACAATCAACACGGGTTTTCTCTTTTTGAGATTATTATTGTTTTAGCTCTAATAGGGACTATAGCAGTTGTTATTATTCCTAATTTAAAGCTTTCCGTGGACTCCCAAATGTCTACTAGTTTAAGAAATCTAACAGCTCAAATTCGCAGTGCCTATGATGATGCAATCTTTTCAGGAAGAATGCATCGAATGGTTTTTGATATCAAAAATAGTGAATTTTGGGTTGAACAAGCTCCACTTGGTTACGAAGGAAGACCTCCTTTACTAGATTCTGATTCAGAATCAGAAAGTCTGCAAAAACGTGACAAAAGAGCAGAAATTTTAAAAATATTAGATGAAAAGTATAAAGACCTTGCAGATAGACCAATGCCAACTACTTCTGGAGATAATAAAAATTATTCCATTCGGAGCATTGCTGTTGTCCAACGCAAAGTATTAAAACCTGTTGATTGGAAAGAAATAAATGATGCTGTTATTTATCGCCAAAAACTTTCTAGTGGAATTATTTTTGCGCAAGTTCTATCAAGTTTATCAGCAAAAAAATTTGATTATGTAGAAATTTTATCTAGTTCGGACAAAACAAAAAAAGAATTTGCCTACATCTATTTCTTACCTAACGGAACAGCAACGTCTACTTCAATAAAACTTGCAATGGCAAATAAAGATAATCCTAATACTATCAGTGAAACTGGGCCAAAATATACTTTAAATTTAAATTCACTGACAGGTGAGTGTAATTTGCTAGAAGGTTTTCAAGATGCAAATTTTTCATTACCTAAAAGATAATAATCTTTTTAAAAATAATTTAATTAAAATGCAAACTGCTGAAGGTTTTACTTTATTTGAATGTATTCTTGCAATAGCTATTTTATCCGTTACAGTTGCAAGTATAGTTGGATTACAATCATCTATTATTTCAGTCACCCAAATTGCCTCTGACGGGATGAAAGGATCTTGGGCTGCCCGTTCAGCAATCGCACAAATGCAATATGTTATTGAAACACAAGGTCAAGATAAATTACCTGAAGAAAAAAATTATCCTTGGGTCACTGATTCACAATTTAGTATTTCTTTAAAAAGAAAAGAATTAAAAGAAGTTAAAATATCACAATTTTTAACTAGTGCCATTGGAATATATAATATAGTCAATCCACAAGGTAACGAAAATCAAGATGTGGATAGAATGCTGGCTTCAATAACGTCGGTATTAGATAGTAGTGCTGGATCAAGTCCAAACGGTTTTTTTAGTAACTTTTTAATCGAAGTAAAATGGACAAGTGGTATAGTAAATAAAACTATCAATGAGGGTTTCTTTTTTGTAGATAAAAATACATTTGCAAATATTAATCTTCCTGACCCTCCTGGTAGCAGTAATAATAACGGTAACAATCAAAATAATAGTAATAACGGTAACAATCAAAATAATAGTAATAACGGTAATAATCAAAATAATAATGGAAACAATAACAACAATACAGGTAATCGGTAAATTCAATGCAAATTACAATTATTAAGAAACAAGAAGGATTTACGTTGATAGAAATTGTTTTAGCTATTTCTATTTTAGCAACAATTGGGATGTTAACTATTAATATTTTGACAAATCAAATTGAAACCCGCGAAAAAGTAACAGCACACAATTCTGTGCAACACGCTATCAATATGGCGATGGATAAAATTTATAGTGACATTCAAAGTTCTTATGTATCTAATCCTAATGATTTAGCTTCGCTTAATTTATCTGTTCGAGCTGTTCCACCAAAGTTTAGTTTTAAAAATGAAAATCTAATACTCGCTGTTCAAAATTTTAGATCTTTACTTGGAAATTCTACTCAAAGTAACTTGGCGTATGTCCGTTACTATATTAGACCTAATAATAAAGATTCAAAAAAACTTGAACTCATTAGAGTTGTTGATACTGATATGGTTGAAAATATAGAAAACTCTGGAGTTGGATTTCAAGAAGTCTTGGTTCCTGATTTAAAAAGTTTTTCTTTAGAATTTTGGAATGGAAATGAATATCAAAAAGAATGGGATAGCTCTGCAAATGACACGCAAAATAAAATACCCAAACTGGTAAAAATTCATTTAGAAACTTATTTCCCTGAATCTAGCTCAGAAAAACAAATTCTCGATCTTTCTCCAAACACAAAAAAAGAAAGAAGAAGCTTTGCTTTAGACACTATTGCATATGTTTTAAGCAGCAATGGTGCTCAAGAAGTAACAGAACCTTCATCGGGAGATTTCAAATGGCAATAATAGTTAAATTAATTGTCAAAAAAATACTAAAAAAATACGACCAAGGTTTTGCTCTAATATTTGTTCTTGTATTTGTAGCAATGATAATGGGTGTTATTGGTGATATTGTTTATCAAACCCAAGTTGGCGCAAGAGGTGCTATCGAAGAACGTAATGGTTTAGATGCTCAAGCAAGTGCAATATCTGGGATTGAATTTGCAAAAATAATGCTTAATATGAACCAACTTGCAGCTAAATATGAAGGTAATCCATTAATTCCAATTCCAAAAAATATGTATTCTTTGATCAATGGACAACCAATTGGATCTTCTGGTTTAGCAAAATTAGAAGAACTGTCTGGAGGAAATTTTACCAAAGCAATTTCACCAAAAATACAAGAAGCTTTAAAAGCAATTCCAGGATATTTTGTATTGAATATAACTTCTGAAAATTCAAAATTAAATTTAAATTTATTGCAAGCGAATTTATCCGCCGACGCACAAAAAGCTTTCCTTAGAATATTTGCGTACCCAGATGCTGCAAAAGTTTTAGAAATGTATGGATATACTCCACAACAGATGGTTGACAATCTAGCAGCATATATCAAAAAATCGAATACTAATGGCTATCAACAGACAGGAGCACTGGCAGCATATTCAGAGTTAGGATTAAAATATAAACCCAAAAATGGAGCACTTGAAAGTTTAGAAGAATTGAGAAGAATTCCAGGTTTCCATATAGATGACATTTATAATATATTTTCCCCATATTTCACAATTTGGCCTATCTCAGGCAAAAATAAAAGTCTAAATATAAATTCTGCACCTATTGAATTAATTGCTGCATTATTGACGCCCCCAGGTCAAGAAATCAATGAGCAAGATTGGGATCGTTTTGAATTAAAAAAAGAAAAAGAAAAATTTAAAGATAATCCCAAAGACTGGTTATCAAAAAATATTAGTGGCTATAAAGATACTCAAGATACCGATAAGATAACAGATCTGCTTTTTGGAAATACTGACAATATTTTTAGAATTGAATCTAGAGGGGTCGTCAATGGGGTTGAAAAAACTCTTGTTGTTGTCGTTCAAATGGATGATAACAAATCTTCTGGAAATAAAAATCAAGCTAATGATAAAAACCAAGCCAATGACAAAAATAAGGCTAATGATAAAAACCAAACAAATGACAAGAATCAAGCTGGAGACAAAAATAAGGACGGGAACAAAAACCAACCCGATGATAAAAATCAGCAAAGCGATAAAAATCAAAAGAAAGACGGAAGTTTTCAAATACTATACTCAATGTGGAAATAGGTTATTTTTATGTTTTTAAAAATGCTATTTTCTATAACTGCTGCCTTAACTGTAACCTTACTAGGTCATTATTATTTATATCTTAGAATAATTTATCCCCTTTTTGGAAAAAATCCTTTTTGGATATCAACATTTATTTGTTTATGGGCAATGACTTTTTTTGGTTTTATTATTTTACGTCTTGTTCCTCATTTTTTAAGAAAAATATTTGAAACCATAATGTTCATTTGGATGGGAACAGCTTTTATTTTTACAGTTATCTGTATTTTAACATCACCATTAAGTGTATATTTAAATTATAATAATTATAGTTCTAAATTTTTAAGTTTTTTTGTTCTTGCTTTAGGTTTAATTTTAACTTTATTTTCAATATACCAGGCTTTAAAAAAACCTACAGTGATAAAAACTGAAATTCCTATCAGAAATAATCTTCCTGAAATTATAAATGAATTAAAGTTTGTAGTATTAAGTGATATTCATGTTTCTGGGTTGATTGGTAGAAAAAAAATGCGTCATTTAACTGAACAAGTAAACAGTTTAAAACCAGATATTATATTTATAACAGGTGATTTAATGGATGGATCATTAAATCAACTCAAAAAAGAAATTGCACCTTTAGAAAATTTATATGCTAAGCATGGAATTTTCTATATCACAGGTAATCATGAATATTATAGCGGCCCTATAAATTGGAAAAAACATTTTCTGGAAAAATTCAAATGGAAAGTAATTTCAAATTCATCTTGCTCTATTGAAATTGAAAGTTTAAATTTAAATATAATAGGAATTGAAGATAGACACTGGCTTAGTTATGAAAAAATTCCAAGAAAACTTGATAAAAGACTGCATCAGGCCGTCATGCATTTAGAACAAAAAGGTTTTAAAACCGAAAATGCTCTAAATATTTTACTTGCGCACCAACCTAAGGATGCAAGGCTTATACCCCAATTTCCATTTATTGACATTCAAATTTCAGGGCACACTCATGGTGGGCAAATCTGGCCATTAAATTATTTAGTTAAAAAAGATCAAAAATATGTGAAAGGTCTTTACAGATTAAACGATCAGCAACAGATTTATGTAAATCAAGGTACTGGTTTTTGGGGGCCGCCAATGCGTTTAGGTACTGAATGTGAAATATCATTATTAACTTTTAAACAACAAAAGTATATTAAACCCTGATATAACTTTCTTCAATTTCAACACATTCTTGAATTGTTAATTTTACTGGACAGGCTTTACCAGCTGCAATTAAACGTTTAAATTGGTCATCACTACAATTCGAATGAATAAAATACTTCACAATAATTTTTGCTACTTTTCTAGGTGCACTTTGCATTATTTTTTCAACTTCAAATTTAATATTTGACAATGGAATAGCATGATCGGTGGCAAACATTGACATAATAGTCGTTCCACAAGCCCCCAATGAAGCGCAAAATAAATCAGTTGGAGAAAAAAGACTTCCATCACCACCATTATCTTTAGGTGCGGTTGTTTTTATGGTAGCTCCTGAGTTGATATGTGTTATTTCAGTTGTCTGAGGTGCTGCTAACTGACCTTTAAATAGATTAGACATTGAAAAATCCTATTAAAAGATTTGATATTCTGGACTGCGAGGCACTGGGAGAAATAGCACTGCTTGGATATATGGTCAAGATAAAGGAGTTTTGCTTATGTTAGAAAGTATTGTATTTATTCACTCTTGGACGAGATGGCTCATCGCACTATTATTGCTTCTTGTTTTGTATCGTTCATACATAGGATGGTTTAAAAAATCAGAATATACAAAAAAAGATCACATTTTTGGTGGAGTTTTGCTCGGATTGACTCATTTACAACTCGTTATGGGGCTCATTCTTTATTTTGCTTTAAGCCCAATCTCGCAAGCTGCATTGAATAATATTAGCATTACTATGAAAAGCACAGTTCTTCGATTCTGGGGAATTGAGCATATTTTTACAATGCTATTATTTGTTATTTTTATTCAAATTGGCCGGATTAAAACTAAGAAATCTAAACTTTCTGTCCAAAAATACAAATCTTCAGCAATTTATTGTACAATAGCCGTTATTTTATTGCTATTAGGTACCCCTTGGACTTTTCGCAAAGAAATTGGTAGACCTAATTTCATGGGATTTCCAAGTGGTTTAAACAAATAAAATTATAAATAAGCGTTAGAAAGCCTTTTATGCAAGATACTCAAGCAACTCCTGATCAAAGAATGGTAAAAATAGCTAAAGTTGGGATTACTGAAGTAAATTATCCCATCCTTTTTGAAGATCTAAATCAAACAACACAAAGTGTTTTACCATCAACTGCAAATTTCTCTTTTTTTGTTGAGCTACCCGCCCATAAAAAAGGAACTCATATGAGCCGTTTTCCAAGTGTTCTTTATGAATTTGGTTCTCACTTAAACCTTCAAAAACTTGAACAAATGGCAGAAGAAATCAATAATCGCTTGGAAAGTTCCAAAGCTTATATTAAAACCTCCTTTCAATATTTTTATGAAAAAGAAGCACCTATATCTAAAATTAAAGGCATAACAAATGTCGATGTTACTGTTGAGGTGAGCTCAAATCTTAACACAAAAATGAATGAAATTATTTTACAGGTAAAAGTTCCCATCAAAAGTCTTTGCCCTTGTAGTAAAGCAATTTCTGAATACGGAGCACATAGTCAACGTAGTTTTATTACACTAAAACTTTGGCAACCCACACTTTCTATTCATGATTGCATTGATATTGCAGAATTATCAGCAAGTTCTGCAGTATATCCAATTTTAAAAAGAGTAGATGAAAAATTTGTTACTGAAAAAGCATATAACACTCCTAGATTTGTAGAAGATTTAGTTCGTGAAGCGGCTATTCACCTAAAAGAAAAAGATAACAAATTAAAATTTGAGATCACTGCTGAAAATTTTGAATCGATTCATAATCATAATGCGTGGGCACAAGTGATGAGTGAAGACTTATTTTGATATTATTTTAAATTCTTGCTTAGTATCGTTCTAGAAATACACAAAATCTTGAACACGATTGCTAATCCATTTTTTAATCATATGCTTTATCTTTTCATATCTATTTATTTTGTTATTTTAGATTTAATATTTTTTTAACTTTATTTTGTCTAAAGGAATTTATGAAATCTTTCATCATTTTTATTAAATATTTCATCTTAATTTTTATTGTCATCAATATTCAGCAATTCATTTTCGGTCTAAATTTAGAAATCAATGGAGTACGTGGAGAATCTAATTGTACTGCCAAAATAAATAATAAAACATATTCTTGCGTTTTAGGAAAAAACAGTACGACTTCAAATAAAAAAGAAGGTGACTTGTCCACGCCGTTAGGAAAATATCCTATTAGAAAAATCTTTTATAGAGAAGACAGAATAGGTAATAAAATTAATAGTTTAAAAATTCCCCTTCAAAAAATACAGAAAGATGATGGTTGGTGCGATGATCCTCAATCGCCCCATTATAATAAATATATAAAACTTCCTTTCCCTTATTCTCACGAAAATTTATGGCGAGATGATCACCTTTATGATATTATTTTAGTCATAGGATATAATGACGAGCCTGTTGTCAAAGCTAAGGGAAGTGCAATATTTTTACATGTAAAATCTTCTACGACCAAATCAACTGCGGGTTGTGTTGCCTTTAGTGAAAAAGATTTAATTGAAATATTAGAAAATTTAGACTCTTCATCACAGATCATAATCCAATGATTTTTTTTAGCTTCAAAAATTCATCGGATTTTACTTAGTAAAATTAATATTAATGCCACTTAAGTGTTGAGAATGTATATTTAGAAAAAGAACATGTACCTAACTTAACTGACATTATTTATTAAACACTCTAATTATTTATCTAAAATTTATTTTTTTATAAATCAATCTATTATTTTTAATTATAATTTTTATTTACAATTCATTGCCTTAATATTTTTAAAGAAACATTTTTTATAATATTGATTTCAAAAAATTTAATTGATATCAAAATATTTACTCATTATGAATTAACTTTAATTCATAAATATTAAGTAATGCTTATTTTGAAAGTTAAAATCATGAAATTACTAACAGTAATTATAATATTTATAATAAACTTTGAAGTGCACGCAAAAATAAATGAAAAATCTTATTATTCAAAAATATATGAAGATAGTAAAATAGTTTCTTTTCTTAAAGAAATAAAAAAAACTCATGATTTAAATAAAAAAATTAAAACTACAACAGAAAAGACAATTGTTTCTTCTCTTAAAAAAAAATTACACTCATTAAATTCTAAACTGATTACTGAAATAGAAAAATTTCCAAATAAAAAAATTGGCCTACTTTTTCTTGCCATTGTTAATCCAGACAAAAATGAACAATATGAAATTGACTTTGATGTTTTAGATGCTGGTATTGCTACTGTAATATTGCAAAAAAAATCTAATTTTATTAGTATTGAGGATTTGAGAAATGGATATCAATTTATATTACCAGAATTAAATGTACATAAATTAAAAAACAAATCACCTATTAATAATTTACTGCTTTATCAAATTTTAAAAGATAAAAATTTATTATCAAAGTTAACACCACAACAAATTGAAAAGACTTTCATTTCTTCAGCTTATTCAAAATCCTCTACAGATGAAAGAATTGATTATGCCATTCAAATGTTGAATACTAACTTTGATTTAATAGATAGTAGTTGTAATTTAACAAAAGTATTATTAGATCTACACAAAGATATTCTAATTAACTTTATCCCTATAACAAACGATAATTATAGATATCATCTGTATGATTTTTTGATAAAAAAATTTATTGAGAATAAAAAAAATAATAGTAATTTAATGCTTTACTTAAAATTCAATGGAAATAATTATGAAATATTTAATTTTTTGGATATTTCTAATATCCAATATAAAGATGTACAAGATTTTTTTGATATTTCACTTGATTTAAATGAAAATTATAAAATTTCTGATTATAGCTTCCATCGCAACACAGAATTCCAACTTCCTAATAAAGAATTAGCATTAACTATCTATAAAATAAAAAAATCATACTTACGCGAAGAACAAATAATTAAAGCTTATTTAAAAGCTATACATCTCAAAAAAAATAAAAAACTTCTTTTTCCTGAACTTGCAGAAAAAATATTTAAAGATTCAAAAGAATATTTCAAAAGTAATCCTATTTTATTAGAAAGGACTTTAATTCATACTAGTCAATTTAACTCAAATTTTTTATTTAGTAATAAAAAATTACTTGATGAAACAATTTCTTTTATTACAAGAGAAAAAATTCAGTTAAATTATGAAATAATTGGAAATATTTATTTGAAAATAACAAAAAATATTAATAAAAACAGAAACGAATTTCTATATATTGCACAAAACTTACTCAATTATTTGTTTATCTTAAATGAGTTTAAAGCTAGTAATTTAGAAGCTTACTATTAAATTAAAATTTTTTTTATAAAATAATTAAAACAATTATTTTAATTTTTAACATTAAATAATCATAATAAATATTTTAAAAAAAGAAAATTTATAAAGATATTTATACAAATTTTTAAAAAATTAAAACAAAAAAATAAAAATTAATAATATTTTAAATAAATTTATATAATTAGTTTTTCCTAATTAATTTCTGCAATTTTTTTGCTAATAATGAACATTTGTGATAGTTAAAACAACAATTAAATAGTTACTAAAATAAAATAATATTTGTAACTAATTTATTTATTTTATGTATTTTTTATAAATACAAGAATTAAAAGGAAGTAATATGTCTTTCGTCTGCAAAATTTTAAATAAATTTAAGCAACCAACAGCACTCCCAGAAGTGATAGATCCTAAAAAAATCGATATTGATTATAAATATTGGCGTATAAGAATTTTTTATTCAATGTATATTGGTTATGCCGTATACTACTTTACAAGAAAATCATTTACATTTGTAATGCCAAACATAGCAAGTGATTTACAACTTGATAAAGGAAGTCTTGGTTGGATTGGAAGCGTTTTGGCAATAAGTTATGGAATTAGTAAGTTTGTAAGTGGTATATTGTCTGATCGCGCAAATGCGCGCTATTTTATGGCCTTTGGCTTAATGGCAACAGGTGTATTAAATATATTATTTGGTTTGTCTTCCTATTTTTGGTTATTTGTATTTTTCTGGGCTTTAAATGGCTGGTTTCAAGGTTTTGGTTGGCCCCCTTGTGCAAAATTTTTGAGCTATTGGTATGCTCAATCAGAAAGAGGAAGATGGTGGGGAGTTTGGAATACCTCACATAATTTAGGAGGCGCCATCATTCCAATAATTATTGTTTTTCTCGCTAATATTTATGGTTGGCGATATGCAATGATGATAAATGGATTTTTTGCAATTTTAATAGGAATTTTTCTAGCAAATCGTTTGCGTGATACACCAGAAAGTCTGGGTCTTCCTTCAATAGAAAAATACAAAAATGAAGAAAAAAATATAATAAATGATCAAAATAATAAATCATTAAAAGAAATATTCTTTAAGTATATCTTTAAAAATAAGTATATTTGGCTATTAGCTTTTGCATATTTTTTTGTTTATATAGTTAGAATTGTTATGAATGACTGGACTATGCCTTATTTGATTGAGAAAAAAGGTTACAGTAATTCAACAACAGCAGGTACTGTTATTGCAGCATTTGAAGTAGGTGGTTTTTTTGGAAGTATAGTAGCTGGTTGGTTTTCTGACGTCATTTTTAAAGGTGGACGAGGTTATGTAAACTTTCTTTTTGCTTTACTAATGGGAATATTTATAGTCTTTTTCTGGCAATTAAGTGCAGGATATATTTGGTTAGATACTATTTTGGTTGGTGCCATAGGTTTTTTTGTTTTTGGTCCACAAATGTTAATAGGTATCGCAGCTGTTGAACTTTCTCATAAAAAAGCAGCAGCTACTTCAACTGGTTTTATAGGATGGATAGGTTATTTAGGAGCGTTTGTTGCAGGCGGCCCAGTAGGTATGATTTTAGATAAATTTGGTTGGGAAAGCTTTTTTATAACTCTAATAACATGTTCGGCTATCTCAATTTTTTTCCTAGCATTCCTTATAAAAGCAAAAGCCTATCAAGAAAAATAAATTGATAAATTTTAATTATATTTTTTAATTATTTTGTCAATTGTTCCATTATTTTTCAATTTTTTAATAGCTGAGTTCATTTTTTCTAGAATTTCTTGATTATTAGGATATTTTTTTGAGACAATTAACATATTGCCAGTATTTTTAAAATCAGAAATCCTTATACTTTTTATTCTATCTAAATTAGGAAGTTTTAGAGATTTAATCTCAGATTTTAAAACTATAATTCCTTCAACAATCGCGTCTATTCTATTATTAAGAAGTTTTTTTAAGAGAGAAGAATAATCGCTAGATTCTTCAAATTTTATTTTCAAATTTTGAAAATATTCTGAATAAAAACTTCCACGTATTATTCCTATTGTTAAATCAAGCTTTTTAATTTCATTTAATGAAATTTCACTACTTATTTTTATTTTATCTTTATAAATAAAAATATAAGGATCTGCAAAAAAAATGGGTTCACTATAAAAATATTTTTCTTTCCTTTCATCAGAGTATGCATAAGGAAAAGCTGCAAAAGCTTTCCCATTTTCTAATAAATATTCACATCTTAACCAAGGTAAAAATTGCAGACTACAATTTAAATTTGCAAGTTCACATACTTTTTTTACAATTTCTACAGCAATTCCATTTCCTGGAATTAGCTGAGAACTATAAGGTGGATATTCACCAGTCAGAATAATAATATCATTATTTTTTGGATAAATTTTAAGAGTAAAGAGAGATAAAAATGTGAATATGAAAAAAGTTTTTATATACACAAGTTTCCTCTACTTCAAAAATTAGTGAGCAAATAAAATAATTACAAAGCTTTATTTAAACTGTTAAAACTTCTTTTTCTTTTTGTGCGCATAATTCATCCACTTTTTTAACATAAGAATCTGTTAATTTTTGGACTTCATCACTTGCTCTTTTTACTTCATCTTCAGACCATCCATGTTCTTTTTGAAAAGCTTTAGCCTTAGTGTTACCTTCTTGGCGATGATGACGGACTGCTACTTTAGCCTCTTCACCAATTTTTTTAACTTGCTTAGCAAGTTCTTTCCGGCGATCTTCTGAAAGTGCAGGGATTGGTATACGAATAATTTTACCATCATTATTTGGTGTCAAACCTAAGCCTGATGTCAAAATAGCTTTTTCTACAGCTGATAACATACTTTTATCAAAAGGATTTACTGTGATTAATCTTGCTTCTGGAGTTGCTAATGTAGCAATTTTTGTCAAAGGCATTAAAGAACCATAGGATTCTACACGTACATCATCTAGCAACGAAGCCGATGCACGTCCTGTTCTTACTTTTTGTAAGTCAGATTGCAAAGAAGAGATTGTTTTCTCCATACCTTCTTTTATTTTACTTATTAATTGATTTTTATCCATGATAAATTCCTTTCTTAGAAACTAAAAAAACAAAAAAGCAGTTAAAAACTGCTTTTTTATACAGAACCTATACTACAAATCACCAGCCAACGCTGCTTCTTTTAAAGTTTTTTCTAATTTTTTCAATACCGCTCCAAACTAATTCGCCAGTAGAAATATTTACCAATTTCATTTCGATTTGATATTGCACAGAGCTCTTTCCACCTTGTTTAGATACAATACTAGAAATAGCACCAGATAAGAAAAAGTCGGCTCCAAATTGATTTCCTGGACCTTTTACATGTCCTTTTTTAACAACACCAGATTGTTGATATTTGTATTCATCCAAAATTTTCTTTCTTGCATCACCATCTAAGAAACGGACTTTTCCATCATTCAAAATTTGGGAGCGCAGATCTTCAAATAATGCTTTAGTATCAATTATTTCACTCGTTCTATTTTCCATATCATCAACAAGCACAAACGGTCTATCAGAGGACTTTTTTTGCATATCTTCGCGCCAATTTTGTACCCATGGAGCAGCAGACATATCTTTTACCATTTTTTGAACAGTTAATGTTGCATCTGTAGGATTCCATTTATCATCAATAATTTGCGCTTGATTTGCATCTCCATAGTCACCCTCAAATGAGGCGCAGCCAGACAAAGCGAGCGAAACTGCTAATAAAAGAGGTGATATATAGATTGCTCTTTTAGAATTTAACATTTAAAACCCTTTCTTTTTTAATAACAAAAAGCAACATAGGCATTCCAATTTATAAATAAATTGACCGCTGCTAAGTATATGCTTTTTACAAGGAGACTTGCAAGACCTTCACTTCATGCTTAATGTTCTCAGGGCTTAAAGCGTCAGTTGAGTTGAGGAAAACTTTATGGTGAAAAAAGCGTCTATTGCTGTAGGAAAAAATATTGAATTTGATTTTTTAATTATTGGTGGAGGAGTTGCTGGTGCTTCTGCCGCCTTAAAACTGAGTCAATTAGGAAAAGTAGCTCTAGTTTCAAAAGAATCTCTATTTGAATGTAATACACGTTGGGCTCAAGGAGGAATAGCCTCTGTATTAAGTGAACAAGATAGTTATGAAGCACATACTCAAGATACTATAGCAGCAGGTGGTGGTTTATGTCATGAAGCCACAGTAAGAAAAGTTGTTGCTGCAGGCCCAGCAGCAATAAAAGAATTAATAGAAATGGGTGTTCCCTTCACTCCCAAAGATCCCAATAGTCAAATTGATTTTGAGTATCATTTAACACAAGAAGGTGCACATAGCGCAAGAAGAATTATACATGCTGATGACATGACTGGTGCAGCTTTACAAAAGACACTTGTTGAACAAGTGGCAAAAAATAGCAACATTCATTTATTTGAATTTCATACAGCAATTGATCTTATTGTAACTGATAAAATATGCCCTGATTTTTCAAGAAATAGAGTTCTTGGTGCTTACATCATAAATGATAAAGAAAATATAATTTCAGCTTTTTTGGCAAAGGCAACTATATTAGCAACTGGTGGACATGGAAAACTATACTTATATACCACTAATCCCGACGTCGCTGCTGGTGATGGGGTAGCTATGGCTTGGAGAGCTGGTGCGAGGGTAGCTAATCTAGAATTTATGCAATTTCACCCTACTTGTTTATTCCATCCAAATGCAAAAAACTTCTTAATTTCTGAAGCGCTACGCGGGGAAGGGGCCATTTTAAAATCTAAAAGCGGTAAAAGATTTATGGAAAATGAGCATCCATTAAAAGAATTAGCACCCAGAGATATTGTTGCAAGAGCTATTGACTCTGAAATAAAAAGAACTGGCGAACCTTATGTTTTACTAGATATTTCACATAAAAACCCTGAATTTATTCAACAACATTTTCCTGGAATTTATGCAAAGTGCTTAAGTCTAGGGATAGATATTACAAAAGAACCAATTCCTGTCGTTCCTGCAGCACATTATAGTTGCGGAGGAATAGTTACTGATCTACGAGGGAGAACAGGGATCAAAGCACTTTGGGCTATAGGCGAAGTGGCTTGTACTGGATTACATGGTGCAAATCGATTAGCTTCCAACTCTTTACTCGAAGGCCTTGTTTTTGCTCAGTTTGTTTATGATGATCTAAAAGTTCTTTGGCCAGATTTACAAAACTACAGATTACCAGAAGTTCCTCCTTGGAAAATTGGCAAAGCCTGTGAACCTGATGAAATGGTTGTAATAAGTCAACTTTGGGATGAAATTCGGCGAACTATGTGGAACTATGTAAGTATTGTTCGTACTGAAAAGCGACTCGCTCGAGCAGCAGCAAGAATAGATCAAATTTGTCAGGAAATAGAAACGTATTATTGGAATATCATTCCAAGTAGATCCTTAGTAGAAGTAAGAAACTTAGCTGTAGTGGCTCAACTTACAGTTAAATGTGCGCGTATGCGAAAGGAAAGTAGAGGGATCCATTATTCTTTAGATTATCCTTACACAGATGATGTAAATTATAAGAAGGACACTGTTGTTTTAAGTTAAAAGTAAAATATTTGGAGAGCCGCATGTTTATCTCGTTAATTATTCCTACATACAATGAAAGCAAAAACGTACCCATCCTTATTGAGAGGATATCAGAAGCGTTATCAGATGTGAAAAAGGAAGTGATCATTGTTGATGATAATTCACCAGATAAAACATGGGAAATAGCCAGAGCACTGAGTGCTCAATATCCTTGGCTACGAGTAATCAGAAGAATGAATGATAGAGGTCTGAGCTCAGCAGTACTCGCTGGTTTTGAAATTTCCGAAGGGGAAATTCTTGCGGTTATGGATTCAGACCTTCAACATGATGAAAAAGCATTGCTAAACTTCATAAAAGCATTCGAAAATGGGGCTGAAATCGTCGTTGGTTCAAGAAAAGTAAAAGGTGGTGGTATAGAAGACTGGAGCAAAAGTCGTATGTTTATTTCATGGGTTGCTACAGTTTTAGCTAAAATTGCTTTACCAAAATCTATTAGTGATCCCATGAGCGGTTTTTTTGCCTTAAAACGAAATGTATATGTTATTCATAAAAATGAAATAAATCCTAAAGGATTTAAAATTTTACTAGAATTCTTAGCGCGTGCTAAAAATAATAAAATAGAAGAAGTTGGGTATACTTTTAAGAGTAGAGTACATGGTGAAAGTAAATTATCCAGTAAAGTTATATTGCAATATATTCATGCTCTATATGATTTAAGTATTGGGCAAATTATTCCAACTCAGTTTATAAAATACATTTCCATAGGAACGACTGGCTTAATTTTTGCTACCATTAGCTTATTTATCTGCCAATATTTTCTTCATATATCTCAATCAAACTCCCTAGCTATATCAATTGAATTAAGTATTTTAACAAATTTCTTTTTAAATAATTATTGGACTTTTAAAAATAACAAATTAGTTGGTTTTAAAAAAATTCTTCGAGGATTAATTACTTTCCATGCAATTTGTTTAGGCGGCGCCTTAATCAATCAAGCTATAGCTCTTAAATTAATAACTTTAGGCTTTACAGTTTATTTAGCTAATGCATTTGGATATTTTATTGCAGCAATTTGGAATTATATTATTAACATAAATATTACATGGAAAGGAAAAGCTTAAAATGGCTAATTATATTTACAATATGGTACGACTTCGGAAGAATATTAATGGAAAAGATATCTTGAAAGATATTTATTTGTCTTTTTTTCATGGTGCTAAAATTGGAGTTATTGGTTCAAACGGCGCAGGAAAATCTACATTATTAAAAATAATGGCAGGAGTTGATAAAGACTTCGCAGGAGAAGCTTTTCCTCAAAAAGGAACTAAAATTGGATATTTACCACAAGAACCAAAATTAGACCCAAACAAAACAGTCTTTGAAAATGTTGAAGAAGCAGTTAAAGATATTAAAGATCTAATTCGTAAATTTGACGCTTTGAATGAAAAGTTAGGTGAGCCTCTGGAAGACGATGAAATGAATAAAATTCTTGAGCAAACAGCTGTGCTTCAAGATGAAATTGATGCAAAAAATGCTTGGGAAATTGATAGAACGATAGAAATTGCAATGGATGCATTAAGATGCCCTCCTGGAGATTCTAAAGTAACAAATTTATCAGGAGGTGAATTAAGAAGAGTAGCTCTTTGTAAATTACTTATGGAAAAACCAGACTTGCTTTTACTTGATGAGCCGACAAACCATTTGGATGCAGAAAGTGTTCAATGGTTAGAAAGATATTTAAAAGAATTCCCAGGTACGCTTGTTACCATTACACATGACAGATATTTTCTCGATAACGTTACAGAATGGGTATTGGAGTTGGATAAGGGAGAAGGAATTCCTTGGCAAGGTAACTATTCCTCTTGGCTAGATCAAAAAACAAAAAGATTATCTGAAGAAGAAAAACAAGAATCTGCTCGCCAAAAAACTCTTAAAAGAGAGTTAGATTGGATGAGCATGTCACCTAAAGCAAGACAAGCTAAAAGTAAATGGCGTATAAGCGCATACAATGAATTACTAAAAGAACAAAATGAAAAACAAGAAGGATTACGAGAAATAATTTTCCCACCAGCACCAAGATTAGGTGATAATGTGGTTGAAGCTTCTAACTTAACAAAATCATTTGGTGACAAATTACTTTTTGAAAACTTAAATTTCAAACTACCTCCAGGTGGTATTGTTGGAATTATTGGACCTAATGGAGCTGGTAAAACTACTTTATTCAAAATGATAGCTGGCTTAGAACAGGGCGATCAGGGTGATCTTAAAATTGGTGAAACAGTTAAAATAAGTTATGTTGATCAAAACAGATCAACCTTAGATGGAGATAAAACTGTTTTCCAAGAATTGAGTCAAGGGAAAGAAATGATCCAAGTTGGAAGTCGTGAAATTCCAGCTAGATCTTATATCTCAAGCTTTGGTTTCCGTGGTGCAGATCAACAAAAAGCTGTTGGAAAGCTTTCTGGTGGTGAAAGAAACCGTTTAAATTTAGCTAAAATGGTAATGAATGGTGGAAATTTACTACTTTTAGATGAGCCTACAAATGATCTTGATGTCGATACTTTACGTGCACTTGAAGATGCTTTGATGTCTTTTCCTGGTTGCGCCGTTGTCATTAGCCACGATCGTTACTTTTTAGACCGGATTGCTACACATATTCTTGCTTTTGAAGGTAACAGTAGTGTTGTTTGGTTTGAAGGAAATTATCAAGATTACATGGCGGATAAAAAACGGAGACTAGGTGATGACGCTGTGAATCCTAAACGTTTAAAGTTTAAAAAACTTGTTCATTAAAATTTTAGTATTAAAAAATACTTATTCAAATAAAGCATGATTTTTAAAATCATGCTTTATTTTTTATTAAAATTATAAAGAAGTGTAAAAAAAGCTTTGTTTCAATAAAAAATAATTTTATCTTGACAACATTCATATCATTTTCTTAAAATTACTCATAATTTAAAGGAAGTTAATAATGCTAAAAATTTTGTATTTTTTAGAGCTTTTGATTTGGATTAACATTTCAGCATATGCTGCAGACAACTCTATTTTGATTCAATATCAAAATAGGCCGCCTTTTTTTATTGATAATACTACAACAAAAAAATTAGATGATGGAATTGCTTTTCATTTAATAGATAAAATACTGAAAAGAGCTCAAATAAACTTTTCATATGACAATCAGCCTTTGATTCGTACACTTATCAATATAAAAGAAGATTCAATGCCAGTTTGTTTCCCATTTGCTTATAAAAGTGTTGACAGAGAAAAATTTGCTTTATTTAGCAAAGCTTATTTTAAATCTTCAAAATTAGTTATTCCAATAAAAGAAAATGATCAAAGATTTACAAATATCAAAACATTAGAGCAATTAATGAATAATAACACTTTAAAACCAATACTAAAAATTGGTTATAATCACGAAGAGGAAGTGGCTAGATTACTTGAAAAGTATAAAAATTATTCTATTTATAAAAAAGAAAATGATATAAATCAACACATAGTATTAAGTTCAAAAAATCAAGAAGAAATGTTAATTCAGGTAATAAATAATGAAGGTGATTATATTATATTAACCCTGGATGAATTTAACTATTACAGAGAAAAAAATCCTTTTATTAAAAAAAATACAAAATATGTGGAATTAGTGGATCAAAAAAACGTTATTCGGCATTTTATGTGTGCTAAAAAGGTTGGAAAAAATGTAATTGATAAAATAAATCTAGCAATTGATAGTTTGAACAAAAAATAAAGGAAATTGAAAAAATGCTTTCTTCTAAAATTAATTTAAAATTTTTCGTTTCGTTATGTGGATTTATACTTTGTAATAATTCTTTTGCTTGGAAAAATCATGCTTTAATTACCGAATATTCTATAGAAAAAACAAATATATTAATCAATAAACCTCAGGTTAAAACAGAATCTTTAGAAAATTTTTTAAATAGTACTTATTCTCAAATTCCAGCTGTATTAAATAAAGTTGACCTTTGGGCTATTGATAAAAGTCAACACAATAATTTCATATTTAATCCAGTTCCATCTGACTTAAAATTTACCGCTGTAGCAGGTGACCCTAAAATAGTTGAAAAATTTTTAGTATCTTTAAGAATTAACCCAACGCTAAAGTTCCCTTTATATCTCCAAATACTTCCAGGTGAAAAAACAAAAGAAAATTCGGTTTTAATTGATAATTCAGAAATATTTTTAAAAGCAATTGAAAAAGAAGTTGGTGAATATAAGTTTGCTAAATTAAATGAAGGAGAAATGGTAAACTCACTAGCTGTTTTAGCTACAGCTTCGGATGAACCTGATTACGGCAGTGATATTCATTTATTTGATGATAATGAGAAAGAATTTAATTACAAATATCAATTTGGCACACAACCATTTGGCAACCCAAATTTTGCAATAAGCAGTCAAGCTCCTTTTCACATGGGGTTTTATCATGAAGCAAGTTTAGTTTATAGTGTTGCTGGATATTTGAAAAAAACTTACGCTGAATATAGAATTAAATTAAATATTGAATTAGCTGAACTAGCCTTTCAAACAGGACATCCATATTGGGGATTAAGATTTTTAGGTTGGGCTCTTCACTACGTCCAAGATTTAACCCAACCTTATCACAATACTCCTTTACCAGGGTATTCAACAGCTGATTTAATAGGATTAAATATTCTTGATAAATTAGAAGGTGCTCTTTATAAAACAAATAAAAAATTAAGTGATACAATCAATGTAGTATCAAATCGTCACTTTATTTTAGAAAAGCTTGTTTATGAAGAAACCGTATTAGCAAAAGAAAATAAAAATTATAATTCAATAATTATAAATCATATGCAAAATACTTCATTAGATAGTAATTATCCACCTTTTGATGATAATTATGTTAGAAATGTACTAACAAAACAAGCCGTAAAATTTGCGAAACCTACATATGGGAGTTATATCTTTTGGAAAGTTAATAATGATATTTCTTCAATTATAGCAAGATCGTTTCCGGCGGAATATTCAATTGATCCTAAATACATATTCCAAGATTCTTTTCCAGCTTTACAAATACTAAATAATCAACCTGAAAAACAAAAAATACAAATGATTGATGTTACCTGTAATCTTATGAATAATGCAGGTAGTCATACACGAAATGTAGTAAAAAGTGTTTTAGATAAAATCAATTTTTAGTAGCACTTTTCTTTAATAGAATATTCAATTGTTTATCAAACATAGCAGCAAATTTATGTTTATCAGTCGTTTGCATTTGCGGAGGACCACCTTGAATAAGTCCTCCTTCCCGTAACATTTGATTAAAGTTCCGATAAGATAGTTTTTCTGATATTGACTGGATATTATATAACTCGCCACGAGGACTTATTGCGACTCCTCCTTTTTTTACAACCAAATCAGCTAAAGGAATATCAGCGGTTATAACAAGATCATCCGAAGAGAGTTCTTGCACAATATATTGATCTGCCCCATCAAACCCTTTAGCTACTTGAATCTGTGAAATATGCAAAGATTTTGGGAACTTTATGGCTTGATTTGCAACTAATATTGTTGTTATTTTTAATCTTTCAGATGCTTTAAAAATAATTTCTCTTATGCCAACTGGACAAGCATCGGCATCAATCCATATTTTCATTTTTCTCCTCAATCATATAAAATTCACATATCACTCTAGATTTTCAAGCTAGAGTGACTCTTAAAACTAATTGGAGCACAATTGTGAAAAACCTAAACCACAGTATTCTTATCTTTTTCATAAGCTTAATGCAATTAAAAGTAATTGCATTAGAAAGAAAATTGAAGATTATTGTCGAAGAAACTCCTATACGAAGCTATTTAGAAGAAGCTCAAACTGAAAAAAAACCAATTAAAAAAGATCCAAATGAAAAGGCTACAGATACAAAAGAAGAAAAAGGTGGAGACAATATTTCGCAAAAAAAACTTGTTGGTTCAGATATAGAAATAGCAACTAAATTATTTACAAGATTAAATATCCCTATTGAATTTGAACTTGTGCATTGGACTCAAGTATTACCTAAAATTATTTCAGGTGAAGCAGATTTGGCTTTAGGAATTGAAAAAAAAACAAAGTTTGATAAATATGTTATTTTTCCAAGGCTTCCGACATATACTAAAAATTATAGTTTTTATGCATTAGCAAAACATGTACAAGAAAATCCCATCATGACATTTGAAGATGCGCTTGCTCACAATTATAGTGTAGGTATTTTAGTTGGATTTTCATACCCAAAAATATTTTGGGAAGCTTATCCTTTTGAAAACAAACAATTAAATAGCCATTTAATTGAAGGAAGAAGCTTACGAACAAATCTAATAGGGTTAAAAGAAAAGAAATTTGATCTTATACTTGCCGACAGAGAAAGGACAGATGTATTGTTAAAAAAAATAGGTGCTGAAGAAAGTATTTCTCGTTTTAAAAATATTCTTTTTTGGAAAGAATTTTATTTAGTTTTTTCAAAAAAAATGGTAAATGACAAGTTCCCCGATTTAAAGTCAAAAGTTGAAAGAGAATTATATAAAATGACTGAATCAGAGCAAATAAAAGAAATTAATGAAACGTGGATATTAAAAGGTATAAATTAAATGCTATGTAAATTTCGAAAATTTAAATCCCTTTTATTTGTAATCATGCTTCTAACATGCTCTAGTTGTGTTAAATTATGGCTTGGGACTCCGGAAATTGGTTCGAAATCTTATCCAATAGAATTTTATTTAGCTAATTCTTATTATTTAAAAGAAAATGATTCAATTGATAATTTTCAAAAATGTCTCGAAGAAAAAACGGGATATCATCTAAAATTCAATTTTGTTCCTGATGAAAAGGCTGTTTTATCTGCATTGCAACGTGGTAATGCTCATTTTGGTCTTTCATCAGCTTTAGGTTATATCAGTGCAGCAGAAAAAAGTTCCTTAAAAAGCGTGTTACTTTTAACTAAAAAGGGATCTGCAACAAATCGAGCAATCATAGTAGGAAATTCAAAGTTTTGGAAAAGTCTAATGATAAAATCAAATCAAATAAAAAGATCCTTTATTTTATCTAATGAAACAATTATAAAATTAAACAATGAATTAACAATGGCTTACTCAGATCCTGAAAGTGTGATTGGTTTTCTTTTACCTAGAATGTTTCTTTTTCAAAAAGATATTTTTCCTTATGCTGCTATTTTTGCAGGTAGCTACAATTCAGTTCTTGAGGCATTAAATGAAAATTTGGCAAATTTAGGTGCAATTTCAGAGTCTTTTTTAGAAAAAAAATATCCCAATTTATCTCAAATACAAGCAGGTGTTCAATTTGGAGATTATATTATAATAGCTGTTACCCCAAGTTTACCTAGCAGTACTATCATAGAGAATCAAAACGTCCCAGCACAAATAAGTATTTCTATTATTTCTGGTTTTGACCAGTGCACTCATAAAAACTCTACTGAATTTAAAAAAATATTTGATTCAGACGGCGTACTAAAATCAAATGAAAAATTATTCTCAGTTACAAAAGAGCTTTATCAATTTCAACAAGAAAATATTAGAGTCTTAACTAAACAAGATAATTAACTAATCAATTTTTTTGTATAATCTTCAAAGATTCAGAAATAAATCAATTTTTATGTCAAAATATTTCTTTACTTAAAATTTCGTTCCGCCAGTTCAAAACTAAATCCTGATAAATATCAATACAGATATAATGTAAAGGAACAAATTATGGCTTTTACCATTTCACCAAACGACATATTATGGTCACGAACTGGAGATCCTGTAAGAGTTGCTGCACGCAATAATAAAGATGGAAAGATCATTTTAGATACTAATTTTGATAATATTCAAGATGTAGCAAAAATTGGAATTAAAAATGGTTTAGAACCTGAACAAAAAGCTGCTTATAGTTTGCATTTATCAGATATTCAAAACAATGATGATAGACATCAAGAAATAAGAGATTTATACAATAGAATAACTGAATTGAAACAAGAAAACACTGACCCAAGAGTTATTAAATATTTAGAAAATGAACTTCAGTTCAGAATTGTGCGTGAGAAATTTACACCTGAAAATTTTGCAGTCGATGCAATTACATTAGGAATTTAGAGAAAGAACTTCAAAGGAGTTATTATTATGGTTTATATTCCACCACCTTCTAAATCGGCATTTATTCAATTAGGCGATTATGTTCCTAAAGTTGGTATTTATACAAACCCAGGTATTGTTGCAGAAAAAAGAGATGATGGAACAATCGTAATTGATACGAATAAAGATAGTATTAAACAATATCACAGACACTCAATCACAACTGGGTTAACTCCAAACGAAAAAGAAATTTTTAATGATATTATGGACGATGTTATGTCAATGAGTGAAAATTCAGAACGTATTATTGAACTCCAAAAAAGAATTGACTCTCTAAAAAATACACCAAAAAATAAAAAAGTTTCTGATTTCTTAAGGAATGAACAAGCGCAATTGATACGTTGGTCAAAAGACTTACCTCGTGTGTATAATACGATGCCTGAAAAATTAAGATAACAGAGTTGAATTAGTGATTTACAGATGTTTAATTTGCAACAATATTGTTATCTTCATAGTAAATTATAAAATAACATACCAATAATTATTTTTAATTTTTTTTTCTCACTATTTAATAGTTATTTTAACTTGATAAAAATATAAATTATTTATTGCCAGTAATGTTATTTTTTCATCCTCTTTTCACTTCTGCAATATTTAGACTTTATCTATTCATTTTAGATATCAAAAAAATTTATGCTTCTATGAAAAAAAACGATAGAAAAATTCATTCTTAAACAAAAAAATTAATATATCCTTAATAAAACTGTCTTATTTTTTGTTGATAAAAATTTTGTTTTTTATCAAATTTTAACCAATTGATTATTTCATAATTTACTATTGACTTTACACCAACATTTAAGATATCTAACCAATATGCTCGATGTAGATTCCTGTTTTATATTTTCCGTTTCAGTAACAATCTAGTCCCTTTGAAGATTAGTATTAATACTAACTTACTAAAGGAATTTTCTTATTAAATATTGAAACTATATCTATGAAATATATTAAAATAGAATTTTTAGTATATTTTATGAATTAAAATATACGTTAATGACCCGTTGTTATTAATAAAAGATATAAAAAAATAGGCGATTTAGTTGGTAAAAAATTATGACTATTTTAATTTTACAAATAAAAAATCATAATTTTTATAAATATTAAAATTATTATAAGACACTCTTATAAGAAAAAATCTTTCCTAATTTATTATTACTTCACAAAACATTTTTTAAAATTTCATAATTTTTTTGAAAAAATACTTATTATTTTTTATCCCTTTTATCTTTCTTATTACTAAACATTGCTTACTATTTTTAAATACTTAAGGGTGTAAAAATTTGACAGTATTAATTGTTTAAGATACTTTAAATTAAATCTATTAAAAGACAATGCTAAAGGCTAAAGGAACTCCAGATTAAAAATCTGGAGAGGTTATTTTGGCGTATTAAAAAGACATTTAGATTGGCAAGAGACTAATTTGTTTTTCTGCTGTCTAAGAGTTTTTTCAGTACTTCATTAACTTTTCCAGGATTTAACTTACCACCTGATAACTTCATGGCCTGACCAACAAAAAATCCAAAAAGTTTCTCTTTGCCTGATAAATAATCCTGAAGCACATTAGGGTTTTCAAGTAACACTTGTTCACATATTTTAGCTATTGAAGTATCATCAGATATTTGGATTAAATTTTTTGTCTTAACTATCTCTTCAGGTGATTGATTAGTTTCCAACATTTCTTCAAAAACATCTTTTGCAATTCTTCCGCTGATAGTCCCTGATGCCTGTAGATTTAATAATGAAACACTATACTCTAAAGGAACGGGAACTTCAGTTAAATCATCAATTGACACACCTTTTTTTTCTGCAATTATTTTACTTGCGCGCATTACATCTGTCATAAAATAATTAGAAATTTGTTTTGCTTCGATTTTTCCTTCTGTAAGCTTTAAAAGACTCTCAAAGTAACTACTGTTTATTCTTGTAGCAGTAATAACTTTTGCATCATATTCAGGTAAATTATAATTTTGAACTAGACGAGCTGCCTTAGTTTCAGGTAATTCTGGCATCTCCTTAATAACTTTTTCAATTCTTTCTTTAGTTACGACTAATGGAGGAAGATCTGGTTCGGGAAAGTAACGATAATCTTTCGCAGATTCTTTTGATCTTTGTCCGAAAGTTATATTTTTATCACTATCATACCCACGTGTTTCCATTTGTATTTCGCCACCGCTTTCCAGAACATCAAAATGCCTTTCAATTTCATAGGCTATGGCTTTTTCAATATATTTAAAGGAATTTACGTTCTTAATTTCACAACGTCTACCTAATATTTTTGATCCTTTCGGTTTAATAGAAACATTGGCATCTGCACGAAAATTACCACGCTCTAAATCCCCATCTGAAATGTCTAAATTAACAACAAAACTATGTAATTTTTTAAGATATTCTGAAGCTTCTTCTGGTGAAGAAATATCAGGTGCACTTACAATTTCAATTAAACCGACTCCTGAGCGATTGAAATCTACTAATGAACATTCACCTACATGGATATTTTTTCCAGCATCTTCTTCAATTTGAATACGCTCAATCCCAATTTTTTTTCCATTTGCTAAAATAATTTCACCACCAAAACAAATTGGTCTATCATATTGTGTAATTTGATATCCTTTAGGTAAGTCAGGATAAAAATAATTTTTTCTTGCAAATACACTTACATTTTGAATCTCACTTTTAAGGGCAATTCCCATTCTAATGGCTAAGTCAACCGCTTCTTGATTTATTGTTGGGAGCGCACCTGGTAAGCCTAAACAAGTTGGATCTATATTTGAGTTTGGAGCATCACCATAGGCATTCTTACTTGAACTAAACATTTTACTTTTTGTAGCCAATTGGCAATGGACTTCTATACCAATTACAAGATCATATTTTTGAGTGATTTCTAAAAGTTTTGGATAATGTACCAAAGAATTTCCCGTCATGGAGTGAACTTTTCCTTTTATTTATTATTTAAATAAGTTTTGTTAGACCAATTAAATTTTCTTTCTCTAATTCAGCAGCAAAGGCAACGAGTTCTGCATCTTTACCCAAAGGTGCGAGAAATTGTAATCCTACTGGCAGTTCACCTTGTTGAACTCGTGCTGGAACAGAAATTCCTGGAATTCCAACTAGATTAGCAGGTATTGTAAAGACATCAAAAAGATATTCTTTAATAGGATCAAAAGCTGTAATTCCAAATTGAAACGCACTATTAGGGGAAGTTGGTAAATAGATATAATCTACTTTTTTAAATAGTTCGTTAAATTGTTTTGTCATCAATTCACGCACAGCTTGTGCTTTTCCATAAAATGCATCGTAAAATCCTGCGCTCAATGCAAATGTACCTAACATAATACGGCGCTTCACTTCTTTCCCAAAACCTTCCGCCCTAGTTTTACAATATAAATCAAATAAATCGTCAGTATTTTTAGCTCTATGTCCAAAACGAATCCCATCAAAACGTGATAAGTTAGACGATGCTTCCGCACAGGCAATTAAATAATAAACACTTAATGTATATTCTAAAGAAGGTATTTCTACATCAATAAATTCAACACCTTTTTTTTGTAGCTCAGATTCCAAGTTCAAAAATTCTTGCATCACATTTTTGTCTACACCATCACTTAATATGCTTCTTAAGACACCAACTTTTTTCCCACGCAAAGAATACTGATCAGGGTAACTAGAATACTGACCTTTTAAGGATGTTGCATCTTTGGAATCTTCCTTTCCAAGAACCCCCATAACTAAATTCAAATCTTCTACACAGCGTGCAAAAGGAGAAATTTGATCTAGGCTCGATCCAAAAGCCACTAAGCCATAGCGAGAAACCCGCCCATATGTTGGTTTCAAACCATAAATGCCACAGTAACCAGCAGGTTGTCGCACACTCCCACCAGTATCAGAACCTAAAGTGATTGGAGCAAAACCAGCAGCACAAGTCACAGCAGAACCACCACTTGATCCTCCGCTAACCCGAGAGGTATCATGTGGATTTTTAACAGATCCATGTGCACTATGCTCATTTGCAGATCCCATTGCAAATTCATCCATGTTAGCGGTTCCAATCAAGATTGCGCCTGCTTTTTCTAAATTTTCTATCGCAGTTGCATTAAATTGACCTTTATAACCTTTTAATATTTTAGAAGCACATTCTAAAGGAAAACCAACTTTTTGAATATTCTCTTTAATTACTATAGGAACTCCATACAACGGAAGAGAGCTAGGATTGCTATAGCTTGTAAGTTTTTTTGCCTGTGCAAAAGCATAATCTTTTTGCACGCTGGTTAATGCATTTAACTCAGGATTTAAACGATCAATATTTTCAAAAAGATCGACTAAATATTCTTCAGGTGAAGATTTTTTTGCATGAAATTGTTTTACTAATTCTGCAGCACTATGTTCAAATTGATTTGTTGTATACTTTGAGGCAAATTTATTTTTATACATCACAAAAAACCTATATTAAGTAGAAGGAGTTAAAATTGCAGGAACTCGAACAAATACGCCTTCCCTTTCTGGGGCTTGCTCCAAAAATACCTGTGTTTGAATGGAGTTATTGATAACATCAGGTCTTAGACGGGAAATATTTTCACTGTCGTTATTTTGACTAGCTTTGGCCATAATAATAGCTGAACGGGCATCACCTGCTAAATCTTCCGGCAATGGGAGATCTGCCAATGCTTTAAAAGCATCTAATATTTTAGCTAGTTCAGCTTGGTAGGTAGCGATTTCTTCTTCAGTAACCTGTAATCTTGCTAGCTCTGCTATTCGTTTGACTGTTTCACGCGAAAATTCTGTTGTCATATAAGAAAATCCTTTCAAAGCCCTCTAATAGAACAAATTGACAAAGTAATCTGATAGAAGCATTGAATCAACCATCAAATGCATTTATGGATAAAATGGCTCGACGAATAATGGAGACACTCATGAGAATTGCAATATCAGGACATAGTGGTTGTGGTAATACGACCGCAACAACAAATGTAGGCAAAGCTTTACAATTAAAAATAGTTAATTATACCTTCCGTGATTTAGCGCGAGAACTTTCCGTAAATTTCGAGGAATTACATAAAGAGGCCGCAACAAATCTCATCTATGATTATTTAACAGATTTAACCTTAATTAGAAACGCTATTTCTAATGAAAATATAGTTATTGGTACGCGCTTAGCTGCCTGGTTGATGGATGCTGAGTTACGTATCTGGTTGCAGGCTCCGCTTGAAGCTAGAGCTTCACGCATAAATCGCCGCCAAACAGAACAAGAATCTAGCTATGAACAGGTATTATATAAAACTTTAAAAAGAGATGAACAAAATAGAAAACGTTACTTGCGTCTATATGGTTTAGACATTGAAGACCATAGTGATTTTGATATTACAATTAATACTGAAAAATTAACTGCTGATCAGGTTTCAAGTTTGATTGTAGCAGCAGCAAAATGGGCGAAAAAAAGTCAATTAGAACGTAAAAATCTTCATCTTGCACGTATTCAAGAAATAATTGCAGAAAATCTCCAAATTCCTTTGGAAGCAGTTCAAAATCCTAAATATAAAATAAATATTGTAGAAATTTATAATAAATTAAAGAGTGTGAAGTAACGAAATTGGATTGATTTACTATTTTCATGCAAAGAATTATTCACTGCAAGAATGTTCTAATTTATTTTAAAAAACTAAATTACCTAAATAAATAACTTTAATAAATTAAGCTGCATAAAAATTTTAATTTTTATGCAGCTTTATCTAAAAAATTAGACACAGAAATATGCAAAAAAAAACATATAAATTAATATTTTGGTAAGCTTTCTCGTTTGACAGATTTTTTATTTTCTATATTTAAATTTCTGGAATTTGTTTCAATGTCCCATTAGAGTTGACTTAGCTTTCGCTAATAATAATGTTGGAGCAATAGTGATGTCAGTATGGAAAACAAGTTGATTGGCAAATAAAGCTTCTAGAACTTATTTTACATGTATCTAAAGAACTGCATCTTAAATATTACAGCGCCTTGTGATTATTAATTACATAAATTAATTTCTTAATTATAGTTTACTTAGTAAAGTAGTAAAAGCATCTAAGAATGGATATTACAATTAGAATATAAATAAAGATACATAAAAAAAGTCTTTATATAAATTTCAATTCTTGTAATTTTACGTCATACAAACTTAACCAAATTTAGATAACTTAAATCCCCTATATACCAACTAAAGGGGTACACTTCTTTAGTTACATAGATTATATATCATCATTTTAATTTAGGTTGCAAATTAATATATAAAATTTTTCTATCTATTAGTTTATAGATTTCTAAAACTTGTTTTTTCCTTCTAAAAAGCATAAAGCATATGCGCTTGATTTTTTGTGCACTTTATTTCTAAGGAGGAACTTTGAACTCAAAAATATTTATCTTACAATTATTAACTATAATTTTTTTTATATTATCTTGCCGCTTGCATTTTGACTAAGGCAGGATGAAAACTAAAGAAAATCAACCATATAAAGAAGAGTTTAAGATTGAAAAAAATTTTTCACCAGAAATAATGAATCCTCATAAAGTATTTAAAGCATATGAACCTCTCTTTAAAAGAACTTCTTTTAATTTAGATCCCGCAGCTATAAAAGAATGGAATCATGATTTAAGTTTTTTTGTAGTAAAAAATAATGTCTTTGAATATTTAAAAATAAATGATACTAGATTTATCTATTTTCCTCCAATTTTTTATTATAAATCTAATGAAAAATTGGATTTATAAGTAGAAATATATTTTGCCTCTAAGTATCATATTAATAAACAAAGACATCTAATTTATTTAGAAATAGAAAATAATTATTCAATTATATATAGAGAACCTATTGCGATGGAAGAAATAATTGGTGATTTTTCAGGGAGTAATCCCACTGGATTTAAAAAATATATTATAAAAATCAAAGACTTACCTTATGCGTATAATTTAATGCCAAAAATTTACGCAACAGATGATATGGAAAATAGAAAAATTGAAATATTTATTAAGAATATATCTTATTTTATAAAACCTAAAATGAAAGTTAATGAAAATGATCAAAATTAAATTTTTAATATCTATTTATTGCTTTTTAGTTTCGTTTAATGTCTTTTGTTCTACAGCTCAAATCGTTACATTAGAAAAAAATATGAAACTATTTAAAAATATTAATTTAAATTCAAAGCAAAATATTTGTAATATATTAATTGAAAAAATAAATGGTAAAAATATTTTTTCACATAAAGTTTTATATGATGTAAATAAATTAGATGAGATTGATAAAATAATAACTGAGTTTAGATATGGAGTTCATACCCTTAACACAATTTTAGAAAGCTGTATCCAAGAAACAGAAAAAAAAGTAAAATTTAGTGTTGAAAGAATCAATCCACCAGTTATAATAAAAAATGATAATAATTTTCAATTACCTAAATTTGATATATATTTTGAAATTATTGACGGTTTTTGGGAAATAACACAAGTTGTATCTGAAAATTGTTTTTCATTATTATCTGAAACATTAGAATATCGTTATTTACAGATGTCCGAAAAATATAATACTGTTCTAGGTTATGATCCTCAATTTAAAATTATTGAAAATGATACTTGTCCAGCTCATGCAAAAGCAGTAAAAGATCATTTTACTAATTTTATAAGAAAATAAATTCTTTTTAGCTATAATAAATTAGCTCAAATATCTTAATCTAAAAATACAAAACTGCATTTTTTTCTTTTTTAACTTTATGTCACTTCTGTGCTGATAATTTAGAAAGAAAAAAATACACAAATTAAAACTAGCTATTATTGAATATAAACCTTTATATCAATATATACAAAAAAACACTCTAAAAAAATAACTCTTATTGTGAAAATAGATTAAAACAAATGCACACATCAGATGAATTACAAAAATTAATTAAAAAATATGCAAAAAAAGAATTAGAAAAATCTTTAATTAGATAAAATTGTATTTTTAAATCTGCATAAATCTACAAAGAACAAAATTGTTCTTGTAATAATATCGTATCTTACATATTATTAAAAAACTTGAATTTAAGAAACAACCTTATGGAGCAATTATGAATTTTACTGATCAATACGAATGGGCAGTTGTAGGAGCAGGACCTGCAGGAATTGCAGCAGTAGGAAAATTACTCGATAATGGTATAAATTCAAATAAAATACTATGGATTGATCCTGATTTTAGTGTCGGAGATTTTGGAAAAAAATGGCATTTGGTACCTAGCAATACGAGAGTCAAATTGTTTTTGAATTTTTTGACAGAATGTAGTTCATTCGACTTTTTGCAGAAAGACCAAATATTCGAAATTGAAAAAATACCTACCGATGAAACATGTAATTTAGGTATAATGGCAGAAGCACTGCAATGGATTACAAATCATTTAAAATTAAAAGTTCACTTTAAAGAAGATATTATGACTACTTTAAAAATGAAAAACCGTTTTTGGCAATTAGATTTCCAAAACAACAAGCAAATATTTTCTAAAAATGTTATTTTAGCAACAGGTTCTGAAGAAAAAACATTAACTTATTCTGATTTAAAAACAATACCACTTGAAATTGCATTAAATCCAAATAAGCTAAAAGATTATAGCAATACTTATACCTCTATAGCGGTTTTTGGATCTTCTCATTCAGCAATTCTTGTATTAAGAAATATTTTAGAAAATTGTCCCAATACAAAAGTTTTTAATTTTTATAAGTCACAACTTTGTTACGCTTTAATTTCAGGAGATACTATTTTACACGATAATACAGGATTAAAAGGTACGACTGCACAATGGGCAAAAGAATATTTGCATGGAAATTTACCAGAAAATCTTACTCGCATTCATATTGAAGATGATAATTCCAAGACTGAATTATTAAAATGCACCCATGCCATTTACGCTATAGGATTTCAAAAAAGAAATATTCAGATAGATGGATTTTCAAATTGTGAATACAATCCTCAAACTGGAATAATAGCTCCTGGATTATTTGGATTTGGTATTGCATTTCCCCAATTAAAACAAGATAAATTTGGCAACAAAGAATACCATGTTGGTTTATGGAAATTTATGAATTATATAAATAATATTATGCCAATTTGGCTAAGTTATTCGATATAAAAATAAAATTAAATCAAAAAACATCCTCAAAAAGGTTTAATTTTTATGAAAAAGATAACACTGTCAAATGGTCTAGAAATGAACTACAAGGATTTTGGTGAGGGTTTTCCAATTATTCTTGTACATGGTACCCCAAGTTCATCAGATGAGTTTGTTAATCTAATGCTGATTATTAAAGAAAAATACAGAGTAATAGCTTGTGATCATATTGGGTTTGGCGAATCATCTAAACCTTCTAATTACCAGTATCTCATCACACAGCATCAAAATAATTTTAACGAATTTATGGCATTTTTAAATCTTCCTAGATTTCACATCATCATTCATGATTTTGGAGGAATCATTGCTTTACCTTATATTCTAAAAAATTTAAATAAAGTCTCTAGTTTAGTTATTTGTAATTCTTGGGCTTGGAAAATGAGTAAAATTGAATATTTTCCTTCTTGGATGCGATCTTTAATGGCATCTAATCTGGCAAAATATTTATATTTACATAAAAATTTTTCTCCCAGATTTTTTGTGAAACTCGCCTGGGGAAAATTTACTATTTTAAACACCGAAAAACATAACATATATATCCAAAAATTTAAAATTCCCGCTGAACGTCATGGAACTTGGGGATTTGCACAAGCGTTAGTTCATGAAAATTCTAATATCTGGAAAATAGAGAATGAGTTAAGCAAATTAAATGGAACAAAAATATTGTTACTTTGGGGAGCAGCTGATCCTCTAATAACTTTGAAATCTTTTAATTATTGGAAATTACTTCTACCCAATGCAAAAGATATAAAACTAGAAAAAGTCGGTCACTTTTTACTTGATGAAGCACCTGAATTGTGCGCAAAAGAGTTAATCCAGTTTTTTCAAGAAAATGAATAAAACTATAATTTATATGCACAAAAAAATTAATACATAAAATATCTATCCCTATTATTTTAAATAGATAAAATTTTAATAATTATTTTGGGTATTAAAATTGACATCTGACCTAGCCTGAATTAATAAATAGCATATTGATAATGATTATCATTATCTTATAAACCTAATGATTTTATTGAAAAAAAAGGGCTTCTTATGAAATTCAAACTCGTTTCAGCAATGCTTTCTTTGTGTGCATCGTTCTGTTCCCTTAACAGTTATGCAACAGTTTATCCAACGCAAGTGACCGCAGAAAATGGAAAAGTAACCATTCAAAAAAAACCTGAACGGATTATTGTTTTAGAATTTGGAATTTTAGATGAATTAAAATTACTAGGAGTAAAACCTATTGGCATGGGAAAAAGTGATAATACAGAAGGTCAAGATCCTGCACACTTACAAGAATTCATCAAAGATATTGCAAGTGTTGGAACTAGGGATGAGCCAAGTTTAGAAGCAATTGCAAAACTAAAACCTGATCTCATTATAGGTGATGCTTCATTTGTCATGAACATTCTTCCTCAGCTAAATAGAATAGCTCCAACTATATTAATGAATGGTATTTTAGGTGATCCAAAAGAGCAAATCAAAAATTTACATACACTCGCCAAAATTACAAATACAGAAAATAAAGTTCCTGGAATTATTAGTCACTATGAAAAAATAAGAACTCATGCATTAAATGTTGCTGCTAAATCGAAGAAAAAAACAGTTTTAATTGGATATATAACTCCAAGTGGTGTGTTTAGAGCTTTAACTTCAAATGCAATTGCTACTCCAATATTAAATGAATTGAATAAAGAAAATTTAGTAAAAGAAACTGATGTTATGCATAGAATTGAAATGACTGTTGAAGGTGTTATCAGTAAAAATCCAGATCAAATAGCAATTTTACTTACTGATGGAAATATGGACCCATATAAAAAACTTGAAAAAAACCCACTTTGGAAAGATGTCAGAGCTTTAAAAGAAGATCAAATTTATTTCTTAGATAGAAATGTTTGGGCAAAGACACATGGTATTGAAGCAATGGAAATTATGTATAAAGAAGCAGAAACATCCGGTTTTTTAGAAGCTATTCCACAAAGCAAAAAAGCTAAATTAAACTAAAATAAAAATTTTACGTAGAAATAAAAATGAAAAATCTATTTATTTCTACTAAATGAGCAGAGGCAAAAATGAAAAATATAGCCGTCCTAGGGTGCGGACATGGAGGTCAAGCACTAGCAGGTCACTTAGCTTTACTTGGTTTATCTGTTAATTTATATGCTCATCCAAACCACTTGGGTGGTTTAAATCTCGTAAAATCTAAGGGTGGAATTGATTGTCAAGGAACAGTTCAAGGTTTTGGAAAATTAAACTGCATTACGACAGATTTAAATTTAGCAATCAAAGATACAGATATTGTATTTATCTGCTTGCCGGTTGTTGCACATGAGTCAATTTTTATTAATTTACTACCATATTTACAAGAAAATCATATTGTAGTTAATTTATCAGCTCAATTTTCAGGTATATTTCAAAAAGAAATTCTAAATCGCTCTAATTGGGAAAAAAATATTATTATAGCTGATGTTACATCTTTTCCTTATGCCTGCAGATGCGAATCACCTGGACAAGCAAATATTGTCTCTATAAAACAATCAATGGGAATTGCTTCGTACAATTACAATTTAAGTTTTGAAGTCGCTAGTATATTGAATAAATTTTTTCCAAGTAAATTAAGAGTCATGTCTAGTTTTATTGAAGTTGGATTGTATGACCCCTGTGGAGTTACTCATCCGGCAAATGTGTTGTTTAATGCTGGTAGAATTGGAAATAATTTAGAATTTTATTTTTATAAAGATGGAATTACAAAAGAAACAGCATCTTTTCTTGAAAAATTAGATGAAGAAAGAATAGAAATTGGACTTAAATTAAAACTTAACTTGCCAAAATTTTATGAAGTTATGAATGAATATTATGAACTTTCATTCAATAATATTTATGATTTTTATAAACTATCTCCTATTCATAATAAAAAAACATTTTGCCCAGCAGCTATCAATCATCGTTACATCACGGAAGATGTTCCATATTCTTTAGTTCCTTGGCTAACTATCGGCGAAGCTTTAGGAGTAAAATGCTCCGCAATGCGCAATATTGTTGAAATTTCTTCATTGTTAAATAATACAAACTATTTTGAAAAAGGTCGTATTATCAGCGAAGCTCACTTACGAGAATTTCATAAATGTGGATAACTGAAGCAATTTTTAGCGCAATAATTTTTGGACTTGCAAGCGTAATCATGAAATCTTCTACGCTTCGAAAACAAATTGAGCAATATTTATTATGGGGTTTATACTTAGCGGGTGGGTTATTTTTTTATTCACAATGCTATAAAGAAATATATTTATCTAATAATATTTTTTTATATATTTGGGCTATTTTGATTGGCCTAGGTTCTTTTTATGGAAATTGGTTTGTTATTAAAGCTCTGGAAGTCGGCCCTGCAAGCTTAACAGCCCCTATGCTAAGTCTAAATATTCCATTAATAATTATTATGTCAATTTTTATTTATCATGAAGAAATTAGTATTATTAAAATTGCTATTATTGTTTCTCTATTTGCTGCAATTATTGTTGTGAAAATAGACCCAAATGAAAAATTAGTGATTAAAGATAATAAATGGTTTATATGGGTAATTTTAGGTTCTTTATTTTTATTCCTTCGAGAAGGAGGATTAAAAATAACTCAAGAAATAAAACTAAATAACACTATAGTTTTACTATATTCCTATATTTTTTGTTTTATTCTCTCCTCTACTGCAATTATTTTAAAAGAAAAAAGAATATTTAAAGCGGATATAAATTTAAATAAAACTAGTTTTAGTATTGCTTACTTAATGAAAATTATGAAAGAAAAAAATAGAAGCTATGGAATAATTTTTGGATTAATAACGGGATTTTGTTCTGGATTAGGCTTATATCTGTATTCTCAAGCTTTACTAACTGGACCAACAAGTTTAGTTGCTTTAATTTTTTCAGCAAGAAGTCTTGTCATAGTCCTTCTTTCATACATTCTACATAAGGAACGTTTATCTTTATTTCAAAAATGTTCTGTAATTCTTCTATGTTTAGGACTTTCCCTTGCAAGTTTTATCAAGTAAAAAATACAATTTTTTTATATATCTTCTTTTAATTACATTTTTAATATTTTTTTTCTTTTTAGAATTATCATTAGGGCCTATAAAGATCTCTTTTAAAGAAGTCTTAGAAAATTTGTTTTTCCCAACTGATAAATTAGAAAGCCGTTTAATATTTGATACAAGACTACCTAGAGCCATTACAGCTTGTCTAGTTGGTGCAGCGTTAGGTTTGGCTGGTATGAATTTACAGTTCATCAGTCAAAATTCTATGGCATGTCCAAGCTTATTAGGAATAAATCAAGGAGCAGGATTAGGAATAATATTAACTCTCGCATTTTATCCATTTTGTCACCCAATTTTATATTTGTTTTTTTCTTTAATAGGTGCTGGAATTGCAACAGGGCTTATTTTTTATATTTCTAATAAAGTTGGAATTACGCCATTAAAATTTATTTTAGCAGGACAAGCAATAAATGCATTATTTTATGCTTTTATCCAAGCTATTTTAATTTTTCTTCCAACAAGATCGGGAGTTATTTTAATTAATTTGAATGGATCTTTAGCTGGATCATCTTGGGAGTTATTAAAATGGACTTTTTTTCCTGTTCTATTATCATTAGGATTAAATATCTTAAATTTGAAAAACTTACATCTACTTTCTTTTGGCAAAACTACAGCAGCATCTGTTGGACTTAATTATAAATTTAATATTGCTTTTTTTCTTTTCTTAACTGTTCTCTTAAGTTCTTTTTCGGTTGCTTTAATTGGGCCTATTCTGTTTTTGCCCTTGATAATAAATCATTTTAGTAAATTGGCCATCGGACAAAATCCATATTTACTTGCACCATTTATTGTTTTATTTGGGGCAACTTTTATTTTAATTTGTGATAGTTTAATGAAATATCTTTTTGCTGAAAAAGAAGTTGCAATAGGGCTTTTAATAGCAATCATTGGAGCGCCTATTTTAATTTTAACCTCTAGATTAAAACTGAACAAAAAACATGCTTAAAACTAAATCAAGTAAATGTATTTTTATCATGCTATATTTTTTTCTTCTTCTATTTATTTCAACTGTATCATTAAAATTTGGCATAGAAAATTATTCTCTTAAAAATATATACTTAACTCTAGTAAATAAAAATTTAGAAGATCAATCTTTTTTTATTTTGCATGACATTCGCATGCCTAGAATTATTATTGGTGCATTTTGTGGAATGCTGTTTGCTGTATCAGGTAGCATTCTTCAAAGTGTATTTCATAATCCAATGGCAGCTCCTGACATTCTAGGAATTAATTCGGCTAGTTCGTTTTTTATTTTACTATATACATTTTATTTTTCTAAATTTTTTGAACTACCAACTATTTACTTTTCAATATTTGGTGCAATGCTTGGCTTTTTTCTTGCAATATTTTTTACTATAGAAAAAAGACAAATTTCACAATTTCGCCTAATTATTGTTGGTATAGCTTGCGGTGTTTTATTTAAAGCACTTTGTCAATTTTTAATTATGCAATCAGATGCAAAATTAAGCTCTATATTAAAATTTATTACTGGCACTTTGTATCATTCTACATGGAAAATAATTGAACAAATATTTCTTCCTGGTTGTTTTTTTCTTCTTTTAGCATTTCTATTCCTAAAAAAACTAGATCTGTTACTTTTAAAAGATCCTGATTCAAAAAATTTAGGATTTTCTCCCTTACCTTGGAAATTTTTCTATATTTTAGTTGCCTTAGGTTTATCAGCTACTGCTGTTTCTGGATGTGGGAGTTTAGGTTTTATAGGTCTAATTTCTCCTAATATTTCTAAATTATTTTTTGGTAGTCAACATAAATTTAATTTAATTGGTTCAGCTTTTATAGGAGCAAATATCACAATTTTAAGCGATTTCTTCGGTCGAATTATTTTTCCACCTTATGAAATTCCTGTTGGACTTATCACAATCATTTTAGGAGTTCCATACTTTTTATTTCTTTTAAAGAAAACAAGTAAGTATAAAGAATAAGATTAAAAAAGAAGTAATTAAAATCATATCTAATATTTCATTTTACAATTTAATTATAGAAAACATAACAGTTTAAGCAACAGTATGAGAATAAAATAAAATTGGTTTTTTATTTTGATCGAAAAAGCAATTAAATTCTATGTCAAATACAGAATTTAATATTTTACTATCCAAAATATTTTGTACTTTATCATAAGCTTTAATTTTTCCATTAGCCATCACAATTAATTCATCTGAGTAATGAATAGCATGATTTAAATCATGATGAACCATTACAATTGTTTTACGTTGTTCTTGATTGATATTTTTTAATAGATTTAAAATTTCAATTTGATGTCTAATATCTAAATAAGTTGTCAATTCATCTAAAAATAAACATTGACTATTTTGTGCCAAAGCCAAACCAATCCACGCTCTTTGTCTTTGCCCTCCAGATAGTTCGGAAATATAGTGTTCAGCAAAGGCGGTAAGACTCGTTACTTTTAATGCCCAATTTATAATTTCATTGTCATTTTGTTTGTCAAACTTAAATAAAGATTGATAAGCATAACGTCCATATTGGACTAACTGCCGAACAGTTAAATCATCTGGTGCAACAGGTGACTGAGATAAATAAGCAATTTTTTTAGCAAGTTCTTTTCGATTCATTGTTTGAATTGAAGATTCATTAAAGAAAATATTACCACTTTGAGGAGAAATAGAACCTGCAAGTAACTTTACGAGAGTAGATTTTCCCGAACCATTTGGACCCACAATGGAAATCATTCTTCCTTCATCAATTGTTAATGAAATTTGTTTTAAAAATGTATCGTTTGAATATGAAAAACTGATGTCTTTGGCAAGTATATAACTCATAAAATTCTCGGTCAGCAAAAATAATTTAATGATAATAATATTTATTATCATTAAGTACGTACCAGATTTTTTCTTTACTGGCAATTTTTAATCATTTTATGATTATTAATCTTGCAAAACCACTAATAGCTGCTTAATATTTTAGCAAGAGAGCAAAGCAAAAACAAAGTAGCTCGTGTTTGTTGAATTTCTCTTGAATGCCTTGGATTATTTTTCACATAGCAACCAAAAATATCTATTTCATCTGATATTTTTGGTTCAATTAACTTCCAATTATATACCGCTAATTTTTTTGCCACTAACTCCAAATCAAATATCTTATTTTTAACAATGGCTAGAGTGAAATAAAATGATCCTAATTCTTGGTTATCATGATTACTTTGTTCTTTAAGTATTCCAATTTCTGCCAAACAAATTTGCGATTGACTCAATTTAAGCATATTCTTTGCAGCTTGTGCAACATATAGTTCAGGATTTGTCTTAAACAAGTCTGATTCTTGCTTTGTTAAATTTAATATATTATTAATAAAGGCTTGTGAAGGATATACTATTCCTCCTTTAAATACTTCATAGTCATTTGAAAACTGTGAAAACTCTTTACTCAGAAATCCACTATTCGTAGTTTCAATGAAGGAAATAGATAATTTATTTTGCTTCAATTTTTCATATAAATAAACAGGAACTTTTTTATCTTCAGAAAATAAAATATGCTCATGGAAAGCTTTTTCAACTTCATTATTGAATTCCTTGTTTAAATATTCTTCATAAAATTGTTTTTTTTCTAAATTATCTGCAAAAATAGTAACTGAATAAGACACATAATAAGGATGAGCTTGATATGAAACTGATGAATTAGGAAAACGGACTTGTAAATTTTTTTCTGCCGAATTTATTGCATTTTGCATAAATGATTCGCCCATGAAAAAAACTTGCCAATACTTAACAACTGGAAAAAAGGACTTATCTTCAAGAACTGGCAGAACATACTGGAGAAACATTTTTTCCATTTCATAAGGAACACCAGGCATACTAAATACTTTAATTTGTTTCCCATTCTTTTCTCCTGAAACAACAAAACCAACAGCAGTACCTAATTCATTAGGTAACAATTTACAATTTTTAGGTAAATAGGCTTGTTTTTTATTACTTTCTGGAATTTCTTTCCTTCCCGCTTTTATAAAAAAATCGGCACAAGAATTCCAAGCTTCATGATTAAACTCAGTAGGAATTTCAAAAAACTTTGCCACAACTTGTGCAGTAAGATCATCTGATGTTGGCCCTAATCCACCTGTCATTAAAATAATTTCAGATTTTTTTGTTAGATAATCTAAACAATCTAATAACTCTATTTCATTATCTCCACACATCATTGAAGCAGTCACTGCCATACCTATTTTTCTTAAATGCATTCCCATAAAAGGACCATTTGTATCTTTTGTTTTCGCAGATAGAACTTCATTTCCTGTAATTAATATACCCGCAGATAACATTTCTTACTCCTAAAACAAAAAATAAATAAAAATATTAAAATTTTATTTTCCAAGTTTTCACTTCGGAATCATATATCCAAAACTCGCCATTGTTATGCTTTAAATTTAAAGAAAAATTATCAGATAAAATCTCCATAATGTGTAATGTACTTTCATCAACAGATATCTTTCCCGTTGGATTTAAATCTGTTTTTACACTCCCTGGGTGCAATGCAAAAATACTTATATCTCTTTGCTCATTTGTAATTTGCATAGCTGCTTGCCTAACATATTGGTTAATTGTTCTTTTAGTCATCCGGTAAACGGAAGTTAGAAAAGAGTCTCTTTCTCTTAATGCCATTGTACTTGAAATAAGTATTACCTTTGCGCCAGCCTCTAAAACAGAAATTAAATTATTAGTAGATTCTATTATACCAAAAACATTTGTATCATATACATGCCTTAATTCATGCATTGTAAGCTGCAATGCATTTACATCATCTTGAGCTAAATCAGTAGATGAAATACCTGCGTTTTGCACTAGTAGGGATATATTAATTTTTGCATTTGTAAGTAAATTTTTAACATATTCAGTAGTATAGGGTTTTGTAATATCGATAAATAATGCTTCAAATATATTTTTATTTTCGAAATTAAAACTATTTCGTCCTGTCGGAATAACTGCATACCCTTCTTTTTCTAATTTATAAACTAATTCTTTACCAATTCCTTTTGAGGTACCAATAACTAATGCAACACCTTTGGGACATTTTTTAGCAAATTTGTCATACCACTCTTGTAATTTAATAAGGTTTCTATTTAGAGGATCCCAAAGGTCGACTAATTTATCATTAATATATATTTGGGGTTTAATATTACAACCAGATCTTTCTACTATCGCATGTACTCCACAATATTTAGTAAAACTTAAAAAAATACCATGTATGACTTTATCTATGTCTAAATTTTTTCCTGTTAATTTATAAGTTAAAACACAATCTTTGAATATTTTAGGATGTACTTCTGTTTGCGTTGCAATGCATTCAACTGAAAATTTTTCTACCGATTGTCGCATTTTTTTTAAAGTGCTAATAACATCAATTGCTGTACAAGATGCCATTCCCTGTAATACTAATTCTTTTGGACTAGGCGCTGTTTTAATACTTTCAGGACCATTTTTTCCAGATATATCAATATTTTTACCTTCTGCACATTCAGCATAAAATTCCCAATCTTGTGGATATTCTTTCGCATACCAGTTCACTTTTATTTTCAAAACAAATAACTCCTTTAAATTAGCTTAAAACTTTTCCTAATTGTATAACATTTAATATTTTAAAATTTTTCTTATTTAAAATTACAATATCAGCATCAAAATTTGGTAATATTCTTCCTTTTAAGCCCATACTGTTTTTTTTACTAATTCCTAAACAATCAGCTGGATTAGTTGAAGTCATTTGTAAGCCTTCAGCAACAGAAACCAATTTTTGTTGTAAAATATTTTGCAGGGCATGATGTATAGTTAATGCAGAACCTGCTAAAGTACCAGAGCTATCAATATATTTTCCATCTTTTACAAAAATATCTTTGCTATAAATTTTAAATTTATCTAATTGTGTTCCAACAGGGGGCATTGCATCGGAAACCAAAATAAATTTTTTTGTTTCTTTTGCTTTTAATACTACTTTAAGTGTATCAAAAGATACATGATGGCCATCAGCTATAATTCCTGCCCAAGGCTTTTCATTTAAAATAAAAGCCCCTATTACTCCTGGCTCTCTACTGCCAAATTGACTACAAGCATTAAATAAGTGAGTTATACCTCTAATACCTGCTTGAAATCCATTTTGCATTTCATTAAATGTTGCAAGTGTATGCCCTGCAAATACATTAAATTTATTCTTTAATAATTCACTTATAAATTCTTTAGAGACTTTTTCAGGTGCAATGGTAATAAGTTTAATACAATTTACTATTTTTTTTAGTTCTTGTACATCTGATTCTGTTGGAGTCCGTATATATTCTTCTGCATGAATACCTTTTTTATCGACATTGATAAATGGGCCTTCTATATGAATACCAATAACTCCTGGAATTTTTTCCTTAATGGCATTATTTAAGGTCTGAATAAATATTGGCAATTTAGTTTTATTGTCTGTAATAAATGTTGGTAAAAAAGAAGTTGTTCCGAATTTTGCATGCGTCGAAGATACTTTTTTTATTTCATCAATTGAAACAGTTTCATTAAAAAAAAAGCCTCCCCCACCATTAACTTGTATATCTATGAATCCTGGACACACAATTTGTTCTTTGGCATCAATCGTTAAATATGTTTTACTATTTTTTCTACCACTAATATCATATATTTTTTTGTCTTTAATAAAGATTTTTTTGTTTTTTTTAAATATTTCACCATCAAATAATAATGCATTTTCAATACAAAGCATAAAAAACCTCTTTATCAATCAGTTATTTTAAATGATTGATATGTTTTCTTATCATAAGAATTGCGCCATCGCACGCATCTCCTAGAGGTTTGTTTAACTGTTTTTTTATGGCAGGTTTTAAATAGTCAAAAATAAATGGAGCTACCCCTCCAAGTATAGAAAAAGGGGTTTGTTGATTTTGTTTTGATTTCATTTTTAATGCTAAATAAATTTGCTCAACTTCTCTAGCTGACTTTTTTAAAAGAAATTCAGCAAATGAATCATTTTTTTTAGCATATTTAAAAACATCTCTAGCTAATTCGGCAAACTGACTGGCATTTGCATAACAAGCCCATTCAGTAATATTTTCAACTTTATTTGCAAATTTTTTTTGTAAATATTTCAATAAAGGAGTTGGCTCAGCTCTACCATCACAGTAATGTAACAACTGTCTAGTAGTTTCTAATCCTAACCATGCAGCTCCGCCCTCATCTCCATGTGGAAATCCCCAACCACCAACTTGTGTTTTGCCTGACCTATTAATTGTTAAACCTACGACTCCCGTCCCTACAATAATGATACTTCCATAATTTCCATTGTGTGCACCGAGACATGCGATATATGCATCGGATTGAAGTTTATACTGGTGAATTCCTATTTGTTGTATTTTATTTAAAAACTCTTCTCTGGCAGTTTGTACTTCATAACCAGCAACTCCAATTCCTGTTTGAAAGTTTTTTAGCTGCATTTGAGAAATATTAGCTATTTTAGCTGCTATATTTAAAGCCTCAGTAATAGATTGGATTGCAGTGTCAACTGACAAACGAATATTAGCGGGTCCTGCGAATGATTCAGCAATTACTTTGCCGGAGGCAGAAACAATTCGAAGGTGCGTTTTGCTTCCTCCTCCATCAATTCCAACAAAGTAATCACCATCTTTCATATTTAATCTTTTTCCTCAACAATACGAGAAGAGATAGATTGTAATGGACGAGCATTCATAGGAAATAATTTTTGAAATTTTTTAATTTGTTCTTCTGAAACTTCAATTTTATCCTTTATAACATACCAAGTAACTATTTCTGAACATGGAGGAGTAGTTAATGATCCTTGATATGTATAGTAGTCTTTATCTTTTGGTAAAAGTGCATTTGGATTTATAGTTGAATTTTCAATTGCATCTTCTTTTCCTGCTTGACTTGGCATTTTATTAAATAATGATTCAAGTTCACTATTTTTCTTACCTTTTTTCATCAATATACCAACAACTGCTAAACTTCCATCTGTTCCTTTATTAACAAAGTGAACTTCTAATTCAGTTCTTTTACCATTAAATGCATGCTCACTTGGAGTATGAAAATGAAATTGTAGAAGATCGTAAGTAGAAGGGCCTATCGTTACTTTACTTCCTTGTGGATAATTCATCTGAATTGTATGGCCATTATTTAGAATTTTTAAAGGAGCTGCTATATAAGAAAACATAAGTTGTGGAAGGGATTTATTTTCTTTTTTATTTCCATCATTGATATCAATTGGAGATTGTCTTTTTCCCATTGAACAAGCCTTATTATCTGGGGATAGTTTACCCCATTCAGCAGGTCCCCCTTGCCCAATGTATCTCCAGTGATGCCCTTCTGCAGCAAATGAATTACCTGCTATTAGAAGGGAAGCTAATGATAAAAATGACAAAATACTTCTTAAGGGCATAAAAATTCCTTTCCATAATTAGAAAAAAAAAGGCAAAATTAATATAAACTGTATTACTTTTTCTTAAAATATAGTTTACTAATGTTTTTCTGCTTGAGCAATCTTTTAAAAATTGAGAAGTAAAGCATGAGGTAAAAAATGACAAAATATTGGGCTAAAAGATTTAGAAATATCATATTAACAGGGATGCCAGCAACTGGCAAAACAACTTTTGGTAAACTCTATGCTCAGCATAGTGAACGCTTTTTCCTAGATTTTGACGCTTTTATAGAATCAACAACAAAAAAAACAATACCCCAAATTTTTTCACAAGAAGGAGAAGAAGGCTTTAGAAACTTAGAAGAAAAAATTCTTCTTAAATTAGAACGCAGGCACAATTTTGTAATAGCATTTGGTGGAGGAACATTATTAAAACCTGAATCAATCGCTTTTGCTAGAAAATTAGGGTTGATTGTGATGCTTGATCTGGATTTAACCGAAATTGCGAAAAGAATTTTTGTCCAAAAAGAAACCAGGCCTATGTTTTCCCATTGCCAATCTTTAGAAGAAGTACAAAAAATGGTTAACGATCTCTATATCAAGAGAAGAGATGCCTATGAACAATCTGATGTTGTAATAAATGCAACTTATAATACTTTTGATTGCTTAAAAATGCATTTAGCTATGATTGAAAAAAGAGCTGGAAATAGGGAATATATGCAAGATGTATATAACATTATGAATAAAAAAAATAAATATCAAAGTAAATGGTCAGAAAAAGAAGAAGAATATTCTGAAGAACAATTGTCTCCTTAAAATTATTTTAAATTTTCTTGATTACTTAATTTAGTCCTTTTTTATTTTCTTTATTTTAATTTGAACAGTACTTCTTGCTAATCCAAATGTTTTTGAAAATTCTGAAATACTTTTTTTACTTTCTGAATTATATTGCTTAAATATTTTCTCAAAAAGTTGCTCTTCTAATTCTTCATACTTATAATATTCTCCAGCATTATCCTTATAAAATAATTTTATAAAACCTGAATTTTCTCTCTTATTGAGAAAATAATAATTATCATTATTTTTCATAAGTATTCTTTCAGGAATTCCTAAGGGAGTTAATATTTTGTTAACTTGATGTTCTGTCATTGCTCTAAGACAGTTTCTTAATTCTCTAACGTTACCTTCTATCCAAGGAAGCTGGCATAATACATTTAAAGCAGTTTCTTCAATACTATAAGGACCTCCTCGCATAGTTTTACAAAAAAATAATATTAAATCTGGTATCTCAGATCTTCGTTCTCGCAAAGGTTTTAAATAAATTTCTGTTTCACACAATCTCTGCCATAAGTCATTACGAAATTTATTTTCTTGAACCATATCCCATAAAGAAACATTTGATGCAGCTATAAAACGAACATTAATTTTTCTTGAAGCGGAATCACCAATTCTTGTTACTTCTTGATTTTCGATAGCTCTTAACAATGCCATTTGCGCACTATCAGACAAACTTGCAACTTCATCTAAAAACAACCAACCACCAGAAGCCGCCTCAAGCAATCCAACTTTATTTGTTAATGCACCGGTGAAGGCTCCTTTAACGTAACCAAATAATTCGCTCTCTACTAAATTTGCAGCAATACTTCCACAATTCATTTTTACAAAAGGTAATCCTTTTATATAATCTTCAAATAATTCAGCAACAACTTCTTTACCAGTACCTGATTCTCCTTCAATATAAACAGATGTTATTGCTGAATTTACAATTTGTGGAATTCTTCTACTAATTTTTTTAATAGTTTCTCCAGAAAATTTTTTACTTAAATTTTTTTCTTTTTTATCTAATCCTATAATTCCTCTTTTATTAAAAATTGTTGATCTTATAAGAAGTAATTTCTCTAGTAGATTTTGATTATTTATTTTTTTAGAAATAAATTCGTCAGCACCAGCTCTTAGACTTTGCAAAATTGTGGCAGGATCATCTAAATTAGAACTCATTAATATTATTGCATTGGGATGAAATCTTTTTACTTCTTTCACCAATGAAATACCAGTAATATTTTCTTTTTCAGAAAGATGAATATCTAAAATAACAAAATCTAGAATTTTTAGTTTGTTTAATGCGCTCTTAAATTCCATTGCATTTAAACAAGAAGTTATTAAAATTTTTAAATTATTTTTATTAGTTTGCAAATTTCTTGCTAAGCTTCTTAACTCAAGAATATCATCATCTACGTGAATAACGTAAAAAACATCCTTATCTAAATGATATTGATGTTTTATAGACATATCACCGCCTGAATTAAAAAATATCCTGTAGTGGTGACTTCGTTATTTTTATGTAATTCTTAAGTTAATTTTTTTGGTTTTTTAGGAATAACACAACCATGACACCCACCACTAGAACAAGATGATGCTTTCACATTCTTTGTATTTTCTTTGTTTCCAAAGATATCTTTTAACTTCCACTGATATAGTAAATAACCTACTGATGTTAAAACAATAAAAAAAACAAGAATGTGCTGAAACATAACCCTCTCCTAAGGCAGCTAAATATATTTATGCAACAAAATATTTAGCTACATGGTAAACAACAAAAGAAGCGAAATAGGCCAAAGCAAATAAATATGTAAACATAATAATTGGCCATTTCCACGAATTGGTTTCTCTTTTAGTTACTGCTAAAGTTGATGCACACTGCGGAGCAAAAATATACCAGGTTAAAAAGGCCAACGCTGTAGGCAAGCCCCATGAACTTCCAATTGTTGCGGCTAAACCCTGTTGTAAAGCTTCTTCATTACCACTAATAGCGTATACCGTTCCTAGAGTAGCTACAGCAACTTCTCTGGCCGCCATGCCTGGAATAAGTGCGATCACAATTTGCCAATTAAACCCAATTGGTGCAAAAAGAGGGGCAAACATTTTTCCTAACATTCCTGCAAATGAATAGTCGATTGCCGCTTCGGTTGCATTCGCTGGGGGTGCAGGATAAGTACTCAGAAACCAAATAATAATTGTTAGTGCAAGAATGATTGTCCCCGCACGCTTTATAAAAACAAAAGCGCGTTCTAGTAATCCAAATATAATATTTTTTAAGCAAGGCAAACGATAAGAAGGTAACTCCAACATTAAAGGATGTAGCTCTCCTTTTAAAAAGAACTTTTTAATAACAAAAGAAACAATTAAGCCAGAAAAAATACCTGCTGCATATAAACCAAACATCACCAACCCTTGCGAATTGATAAAACCCAAAAAAGTGGCTGAAGGAATAAATGCTGCAATTATTAATGTATAAACAGGGAGTCTTGCTGAACATGTCATCAATGGAGAAATTAAAATTGTTATCAAACGATCATTTTTATTTTCAATAGTTCTTGAAGCCATTATACCAGGAATGGCGCAAGCAAAACTAGACAATAATGGAATAAAAGCCTTTCCATGTAAGCCAACTCCGCCCATTAATTTATCCATTAAAAAAGCAGCTCTGGCCATATAACCAGAATCTTCTAAAAGAAGTATAAAGAAAAAAAGCGAAACTATTTGTGGAACAAAAACAAGAACTCCACCCACACCAGCAATAATTCCATCATTAATTAAACTTTTTAGAACTCCGTCAGGCATTGCCCCAGCTATCCAGTGTTGTAATGATGCCATTCCTGCTTCTATCATTTCTTTTGGATATTCTGGAAGAACAAAAACTGCTTGGAAAACTACAAATAAAATAAACAAAAGTGTTAATAAACCAAATACAGGATGAAGTAATAAAGAATCTAATTTCAAAGTCCACTCGGAAATGTTACCTTGCTTTCTATTTGCTTGTCCTAAAATACGTTCGACTTCTTTATGATATGCTCGAACTTCTTGTGCAACTGGCTCTTTCCAACTGATATTTTCTTTTTCTATTTTTGTTCCTTTTTCTAATTCTCCTTCAACCGCATTTACTAAGTCTAAAATTCCATTTTTCTTAATAGCAACAGTAGGGATAACAGGAACACCTAATTCTTTTGATAAAATATTAATATCAATTCCGTAGCCTCTTTTTTGTGCTACATCCATCATATTTAACGCTAAAACTATGGGCTTTCCAATTTTCTTAAGTTCTAGTACAAGTCGCAACCCTAAATGCAAATTAGTAGCATCGGCTACACATACAATTGCATCTGGGATAGCCTCGTCTGTTACTTTACCCAGGACTACATCACGTGTTACAGCTTCATCTGGACTGCGAGCTCTTAAACTATATGTCCCTGGCAAATCAAGAATTTTAATTTTTTTACCTTGAGGAGCAATAAATACACCTTCTTTTCGTTCAACAGTAACACCTGAGTAATTTGCAACTTTTTGGCGAGCACCTGTTAACGCATTAAATAAAGCTGTCTTACCGCAATTAGGATTTCCAACCAAAGCAATTCGAGGAGTAGATAATAAATGTGTAGACATATTAGTTTAGCTTTCTTACTAAAATAGCTTGTGCTTCTTTGCGACGAATGGCTACAAGTGAACAAGAACGAAGCAATACAGCAATTGGATCTTTTCCTAAAAAACCTTCATGCTGAATAGTGAGTTCAGTTCCTTCAACAAAACCCATTTCTAATAAACGTCTTTCAAGCTCTCCTTTTGGTAGAGTTAGATCCTCGTTTAAGTGTTCTTCAGTAATTTTAACTACTTCAGCTTTTTCCCCTTTTTTCAAATCTGCTAAAGGGATCACAGGTATTTTTAAAATATTTATCGATGAATCAGAAGAGGTTGTTTCATTCTGATGCTTCAGATTGAAGGGGGGAAACATAAGAATGCTCCATAACTTTTTATTAATACTGAAAAAAAACAAAAAACCAATAACTAACTAGTTTTTGTAATTGAAAACTAGCACTGATGATAACCATTATCAATATGATGTGGAAGATAAATTATAGACAATTTTGCCAGAATGTCAGTTATGGAGAAATTTTTTTTATGTTTCACGATTTATACGAAAGGGTATATTTCTAAGCAAAAATACTCACTCTTCTTCAGAGTGAGAAATACAATTTTATTTGGGTAGCTTTTAACAACTAAACTTTTGATTTTACCTTTAGTGCAAAGAAAGCAATATACAAATAGCAGAGCAAAGGAACAACATAGCTAATATGAATGTTCATATGATCTACCACAAAAGCTTGTAGTGGTGGAATTAATGCTCCACCAACAATTGCTACACAAATGATTCCAGAAGCTTTTTCCATATACTTCCCAAGGGATTGTGTACAAAGAACAAAAATAGTCGGGAACATAATTGAGTTGAAAAAACCTACAGCAATAATGCTGTACATAGCTAAATGGCCTGTAGCAAATACAGTTACAGTCACTAAGAGAGCGGCTGCAACAGCATGGACGAATAAAACTTTATGAGGTTTAACTTTGGTAGTAACATATGCGCCTATAAAACGTCCCACCATAGCTCCACCCCAATAGTAAGCTAGCAATTGAGCCGCTTTTTGATGGCTCATATTTCCAATTTCAGGAGAGGAAATAAAGTTAACCATAATACTGCCTATAGAAACTTCTGCTCCAACATAAACAAAAATACCTATTACTCCCATTACAAGGCTAGGATAATCGAATAATTTAAACTGTGATTCTTCATGAGAAGTTAAAGTACTTTTAGCTGGTTTGTTTGCTGGAAACTTATAAAAAGCGAGAGCAACAGCTATTAAAATAGCAAATGCAGCTAAACCTAAATACGGTATTTCAACCGCATGAGCTGCTTTAATTAGCTCTTCTTGAGTTTTCACAATGCCATCAGCTGGATTTGTATCAGAAAGAATTCTGGAACCTAGTAATGGTGCTAAAGTTGTTCCTAATGAGTTTAATCCCTGCGCAAAAATAAGCCTACTAGAAGCTTTTTCTGGGCCACCTAATATAGTTAAATATGGATTAGCTGCAACTTGTAAAATAACTATTCCACTTGCTAGAATAAAAAGTCCACCCAAAAAGAAGGTGTAGATCATAAAATCAGCAGAAATAAAAAATGATAAACATCCAAGAGTTGTTAGTGCAAGACCTACTATAAAGCTTGACTTATAGCCAAACTTAGAAATCAGTTTACTTGCTGGGATTGAGATTAAAAAATAAGCTCCAAAAAAGGTAAATTGTACCATTGAAGCTTCCGTATTTGATAAATTAAATACTTCTTTTAAGTGAGGAACAAGAATATCATTCAGACAAGTAATAAAGCCAAAAAGAAAAAACAGAGTTGAAACAACACCAATGGCAAATGTGTGACTTTGCTGATTTTGCACAACATTATGCTGATTTGGCTGAGGAAACTTCACAGCAGAAACCATTAAAAACCTCTTAAATCTAATAATTCATTAAATGGATACCTCTAAAATACATCCAAGGATTTACTATCATAAATCCAAGGCATCTTAAAAATATTCACAGGAAGTTCACTTAGAGTTTTTATTTTTTATTGACTAAAAACAACAAAGAAATAAATTAGGTATAGATATTCATAGGATATAAATTTAATAGAAGACTTAAAAACACTTAAAAAAAATCATAAATACAATTAATTAAATGTTTTTAAAACAATTAATTGAAAAATTTTATCCAAAATTTTGTGAAATCGCAGCTTGTGCAGCTGCAAGCATAGCTATAGGTATCCGAAAAGGTGAACAACTTACATAATTTAATCCAATTTTGTGACAAAACTTAACGCTTGAAGGTTCTCCTCCATGCTCACCACAAATTCCTAATTTAATCTCAGGTTTTTGTTTTTTCCCTAGCTCGCAAGCAAGCTCAACTAGACGTCCAACCCCTTCTTGATCAAGTGAAGCAAAAGGATCTTCAACCAAAATACCTTCTTGTTTGTAGACCCGTAAAAAAGGAGCTGAGTCATCTCTGCTAAAACCATATGTCGTTTGAGTCAAATCATTGGTTCCAAAGCTAAAGAAATCGGCTTGTGTTGCTATTTTATCTGCAACTAAAGCAGCTCTAGGAACTTCTATCATAGTTCCAAAAGGAAAATGCGGTGCTATTTTTTGCAATCTTTTTCTTAACCATTCTAGTTCTTGCTGAATACCAACAAGAGGAATCATAATTTCAGGAAACACTTTTTTTCCTAGTTCTTTACAAATATCAACAGCTTCTACTATTGCCTTTACTTGCATTTCATATATTTCGGGATGTGAAATTCCTAAACGACATCCTCTATGTCCAAGCATTGGATTTGCTTCATGCAAACTTTTAACTCTTTGTCTGATATCTTCTGCAGAAAGCCCTAATTGATTGGAAAGAGTCATCATATCCTTATCTGTGTGCGGCAAAAATTCATGCAACGGCGGATCTAGAAGTCTAATAGTTACAGGCAGATTCTCCATTGCACTTAAAATAGATACGAAATCATCTCTTTGGAAAGGCCGTAATTTTTCTAAGGCTTCTTTTCGTTCTTGAATATTTTTTGCAAGGATCATTTGCCTAACAAATGGCAATCTATTTTCATCAAAAAACATATGCTCGGTTCTACACAATCCAACCCCTTCTGCACCAAAATTTCTTGCAAAAGCAGCATCTCTCGGAGTATCTGCATTTGCTCTTACCCGCATCGTACGGTACTCCTTTGCCCAACCCATAAAGGTAACAAAATCTGTGCTGAGTTCAGCGTTTTTTGTTTCGACTTTACCCAACATAACCTCGCCAGTCGAACCATCCAATGTAATCCAATCCCCTTCCATAATTTCAATGCCAGCAACTCTTACTGATTTATGAACTTGTGAAATGCTTAAAGAAGAGCATCCCGCTACACAACATTTCCCCATTTGTCTTGCTACCACTGCAGCGTGGGATGTCATTCCTCCTCTTGCAGTGAGAAATCCTTGTGAAGCATACATTCCCCCAATATCTTCTGGAGATGTTTCATCTCGAACAAGAATGACTTGCTCTCCCCTGGCAGCCCAACTTTCCGCTTCCACTGCGGAAAACACAGCTCTACCCGAAACAGCACCGGGAGAAGCCGGCAAGCCTTTGGCAATCACTTGTTTATGCGCTCTTGGATCTAAGGTTGGATGCAGCAACTTATCTAGATCTTGGGGATTAACTTTTAATAAAGCTTCTTGTCTTGATATTTTTCCTTCATTTGCAAGATCTATGGCAATTTTTAATGCGGCTTGAGTTGTTCTTTTTGCATTTCTTGTTTGTAGTAAATAAAGTTTACCTTGCTGAATTGTAAATTCAATATCTTGCACATCTCTGTAATGATTTTCGAGTTTTTCACGAACCTCTAGAAGTTGTTCATAAACATGTGGCATTTCTTTTTCTAATAATTTTAAATTTTTAGGAGTTCTAATGCCTGCTACAACATCCTCTCCCTGCGCATTTAATAAATATTCTCCATAAAAAGTATTTTCCCCAGTGGAAGGATCTCTGGTAAAACAGACCCCCGTTCCAGACTCTTGTCCCATATTTCCATAAACCATAGAGCAAATATTCACTGCTGTTCCCCAATCATTGGGAATTGCATGAATTTCTCTATATTTCTTTGCTCGAGCACAATTCCAACTTTTAAAAACAGCACCTATGGAAGACCACAATTGTTCGTAAGGATCTTCAGGAAACTGTTCATGAAAATGCTTTACATATATTTGTCTAAAAATATTACATATTTCAATTAAATCTTCAGTAGACAGGTCTGTATCTTCGTTCAAGCCCCTATTATTTTTATAATTTTCTAAAGCGTCTTCCATATGATGGGTTTCTAATTCTTTTACAACATTTGAATACATCTGAATAAATCTTCTATAGGAATCATAAGCAAACTTAGGATTTTGCGTTTTTTTAGCCAAAGCTTCTACTGTTGTTGTGTTTAATCCCAAATTTAAAACGGTATCCATCATTCCCGGCATGGAAACCCTTGCACCAGAGCGAACACTAACAAGGAGAGGATTTTCACTGTCAGCAAATTTAGCTTCCATTATTTTTTCAGTCTTTTTCAAGGCTTCAAGTACTTGTTCTTTTAACTCAGATGAAAAAGATGCATTATCGTGCAGATAATCTAAGCATACTTTCGTAGAAATGGTGAAACCTGCAGGAACTGGCAGCTTCAAAAGTGTCATTTCAGCTAAATTTGCCCCTTTACCACCAAGTTCTGATTTCATAGAAGCATTTCCATCAGCTAAACCACCACCAAAAAAGAAAACTAATTTCATTCAGAGAATCTCCTTGTCATAATGAAATAGACGCAGCATCTACAATCGTACTTTATAGCTTTAACTCAAGTTCATATAATTGTAAATTGACAATTATTTCTTAGGCAGTGTAAAAATATTATACAATTTACCTATCTCTAAAAGAATGATTGAAAAAAATCCAATTTATTAGAAAATTCAAAAAATATTTTATTTTTTTGGAAAAGGAACAGTTCTTTTTTCATCAATAATAACATGATTTTAAAATTTTTTGCTCAAAACAGAAGCTAATACTTGAACATCTGTCTATTTTCTATTAGCTCTTTTTATAAGCAAAGGGTGTTTAGTCTTTCTACAAACCTTGGAAGAAAGACAAATCATTACACCTTGTTTTCATTAACAAAAAGACAAACAAAGGTTGGCACTAAAATTGCTAACCTAAACTTAAACGTATTTGAAGAGGTTTAAACTATGGGTGACGTAATTGACATTTTCTCAAAAAAAATTCTTAAAGATAATTCAGTAGTTGCAAAAAACAATCAAGTCGATGAGCCAAAATCTCACTTTGAAAAACAAACGCAACGTAATAAGGCAAATCAGGAAAGATTGCGCAAAGAACGCGAACAAGCAAATAAAAATGTAATGAAAAGCTATCGCATAAAATAAAGTCATGTGGGCGCTTTTTTAGAAAGCGCCCCAAACTAAACTTACCTTTTTATTTTTTTTAAGCAGAGGAAAAAATGCTAAATAATTCTTTCAATTCTAAAAGAAATATTCTTGATTTCGAGCTGTTTAAATTAAGAAAAAAAGCAAAAGAAAATAGATTACTTTTATTAAAACAAAAACATAATAACATAATTCTTTTTAAAGATTCAAAATTATTAGAAGAAGTCGAACTATCAAACAAAATTCATAATATTAAACAAAGCGTTCAAAGAATCAATAAGCTTATTGAAGAATTAAGACAAATTTCAGACAAACCAAATAAATAATATTCCCATAAGTTGTCATTCCCTCAATTTACTGTAAAAACAAAACGGCATAGAATTTTTGTATTTAGATCGTTTTGGAGAGGTTAATGATATGGGAAGCATACCATTTTACGCAAAAAGATTTGTATCTGGCTCTAATTTTGAAGAAGCTTTTAACATAGTTGAAAAATTAAACCAAAAAAAAATATCTGTTACTTTGGATGTTCTGGGTGAAAATATAAAAGAAAAAAACCAAGCACTAAAATTTACCGAAGAATATGACTTATTATTGAAACGAATTGCTGAAAAAAAACTTGATAGTTACGTTTCTGTTAAATTAACTATGCTTGGTTTAGATATTGATCATGAGTTTTGCTTTGAAAACTTATGTAAAATTCTCAAAACAGCAGATCAATTTAATTGTAGAGTAGCTTTAGATATGGAAGGCTCAGACTATACAGAAAGAACTTTAGCAATGTATGAACGTGCGGCAAAAGATTTTTCCAGTCCTGAAATTGTTTTACAAGCATATCTTCATAGAACAGAAAACGATATCAACAGAGTCATTGCTGCGAACGGAAAATTGAGACTATGCAAAGGCGCTTATAAAGAGCCTGCAGAAAAAGCTCTCCAGAAAATGCCCCAAATTGTAGAAAATTATAAAAAGCTCATTCAAAAATTACTTGTCGATGGAAAACGAGTTTGCATTGCTAGCCATGACGATGAAGTAATAGATTTTTGTACGCAATTTATTGAGAAAAATAATATTCCAAAAGATCGTTACGAATTTCAAATGCTATATGGTATGCGTGAAAAAACTTGGTCAAGAATCCGAGAAAAAGGTCATAATATGACTATTTATGTCCCATATGGTGAAGATTGGCAAGCTTATTACTCTAGAAGGCTAACTGAAAGAAAAGAAAACGTATTTTTTGTTTTAAAAAATCTATTTAAATCATAACTTTCATTTTTTGATTTATAAATAAATTTTATTTATCTTTCCTAATTTATTTAAGTAAAAATTTATATATCTATTTCTATATTAACAAATTCTTCTTAAACTTGACACTAATCCGCTCACTAGTTAATAGTCTCCTAAATTGCATAGTAACTGCAGTTCAAAACTTAAGGAGTGCAACCGAGTGACACCGAAAAGAAATATAGGTTTATGGGGAGTTACTTTAGCTGCAATTGGCAGCATGGTTGGCTCAGGCTGGTTATTTGGTCCACTTTATGCTGCACAAATGGCTGGTCCTGCAGCAATTTTGTCTTGGCTTATTGGTGGTTTTTTCTTTGTATTTATTATTTTAGTTTTTTGTGAACTTGCTGCAATGTTTCCTATTATGGGTGGTCTAACAAGTTATTCTTTTTTTACGCACGGTAAATTTACAGGAATAATTACTGGTTGGATTTATTTTCTTTGTTTTGCAACAATTGTACCAATAGAAGCCTTAGCAGTTATACAATATGCAAGCACTTACATTCCTATTCTTACCATAACAGATAGTGCCGGAAAACATGAATTATCTTTTATTGGATATATTTCGTCCGCCGTTACTTTGTTTATTATGATATTTATTAACAGATTTTCAATTAGGTTCCTAACTAACACAAATTCATTAGCAACTATTTGGAAATTACTTGTTCCTTTTGGTATTGCTTTAGTTTTTATATCTCATAGCAATAGCAATTTTGGGAATTTAACTCAAGCACAAGGCTTTTTACCTTACGGATTTGAAGGCATTATGTCTAGTTTATCTGTAGGTGGAATTATTTTTGCTTTCGGTGGTTTTCAAAGTGGAATTATTTTAGCAGGAGAAACTAAAAATCCACAGAGAAATATTCCTCTTGCAACGATATCAGCTTTAATTATCGTAACAGTATTATATATCCTTATTCAATTATCCTTTATTGTTGCTGTTCCAAATCACCTCTTAAATGATGGTTGGAGACAATTAAATTTTACTGGTGATCTTGGTCCATTTGCGGGATTGGCGATTGGGTTAGGGCTCACATTCATAGGTATTTTATTGTATATTGATGCTATTATTTCTCCATTTGGCACTGGTTTGATAATGACTTCAACAACCGCTAGAGTAATGCATGGTTTAGGGACTATGGATGCAGCTCCTAAATTTGTAACTAAACTAAATAAAAATGGCGCTCCTGAAAACTCTTTGTGGTTATCTTTTGCAGTTGGTCTTATTCTTATTTTTCCTTTCCCAGGATGGAAAGAAATGGCCGCTTTTTTAACGTCATCTTACGTTATGACTTTATCCGTTACACCAATAGCTCTTGTAGTGCTTAGGGAAAAATACCCTCAATATAAAAGACCATTTAAACTTCCATTTTATAAAATAGTTGCATTAACGGCATTTTCTATTTGTGGACTGATGATGCACTGGATTGGTTTCTCTGTTTTAATACGCCTAACAGGAATTATTTTGTTTTTAATAGCACTATATTCATTTTTACTTTATAGAAAAAGAAGAAATCAGTTAAAAACTTTAGATCTAAAAGGCTGTATTTGGATTCTTGTTTATTTAGTAGGATTTACTTTAATAAATTATTTTTCTGTTTTTGGAAATGGTATTGGTAAAATAGGGACTTTCTATAGTAATATTATCGCAGTTATTTTCAGTATTTTCGTATTTTTTATAGGCTGTAAATTCTCATTAAATAAACAACAAATAATAAAAAATATTCATGAAATAAAAGACTAAACATATCATTATTAATGATTACTATTACATCCTCTAAAAAGAAGTAATTATATTTTCTAACTCAACCAAGCAATAAATTCTGTTGCGAGAATTTTATGACCATTTTTCTGACCTCGCAAAGACATTTCGAGCTTAGCGGCCACAATAAAAAAATGAAATAATTTTTCTTTCGTTAAGACTTGTATTGCTTTTTGAATACGTGCTTGTGCAGGATATGGAATAAACGCTTTTTCAAAAGAAGTTTTTAAATTTTTTGTTTCTTCATAATACCTTAATACAGATGCTACTTGCTTTAAAAAGTATACAACTGCCATTAAAATACTCGTAGGTTCTTGCCCGCAAGCTTCACACTGTGACATTCGTAATTCAATTAAATACAAATCTCCCTTTGCAATGGCATCAACAACATGAAAAGCATTTACTTCAGGGTTTCCTGCCATAGCTTCAGAAAATTTCAATCCTGTTTTATCCATTAATGAAAAATGCAGATCACAGGCAATTAAATCTGATGAATAGGTTTCTATTGCAACTTGCAATAAAGCAGACTGCTCAGACTTATTTAGTTTTTGGAATGTTGGATATCTATTTAAAAGAACTTCTAGCGTTTTATAAAGTTCCAAATCATTAGGTTCGTAACACTGATAAACCATTCCCCAAAGCTGGAAATCATTTAATTTAATAATATTTTTATAGGACATATTAGCCAAAAAATATGCGCTAGTATCTAGCTTTTTTGGTAAGCGTTGCAGATGAATTTTTTCTTCATCCCACTGCTTAGCTGTTAACTTATCTGGCAAAAGTACGATGCTTTTTTGTTGCGCAAAAAATAACGTTCCAGAGGCTGTATATTCAACAAAATCCGGTATTGCTGTTTTGCCAGAAAATGAAGGAACAGATCCCTGAACTTCCTTTGCTAATTTTTCTTCAATAATTTTTTTAAAAATAGAATTATCACTAAGAATAACTTTTATATTTGGTGCTTGCTCTTGATCTAACAGGAGTTGCAATAACTTAGAAGCTTCAATTCTTTGCATAAATCTCCTTTTTGTTGGAAAATAAAGAAAAACACTCACAGAACGTCGACAATAATTTGGTATGCACAAGTTGTGAAGTATTTTTTTGATAAAATTTTCCGTATACTTGATCACAAAGTTTAAATTCGTTAAACCTCACTTGGTTTTTTATTTTTGACCTATAGTTAATACAGGTGAACCATGGAACATTCGGTTGAACTTCAAGGCAGAGACCCCGTCGATAAAAGGCCTGCTCTTGTAACTGGAAAAGATCCTTCTTTTCATATGGTAACTCAAACTGTTGCACCCCTTGCAGGCCGCAAGGTAGGGCCTGGCTGGCATATTGCATTTTTACTGTCGTCCCTTGGTGTTGGACTTTTAACTGTTTCACTTGCTTATCTATTCTGGGAAGGAATTGGAACCTGGGGAAACAATAACAGAGTTGACTGGGCATGGGATATTACAAACTTCGTCTTTTGGATTGAAATTGCACATGCAGGGACTCTAATTTCAGCTATTCTTTTATTATTCCGTCAAAAATGGCGTACATCAATAAATCGTTTAGCAGAAGGGATGACCATTTTTGCAGTAATGGCCGCAGCAATTTTTCCGGCTGTGCATATTGGCCGTCCTTGGTTTGCCTATTGGTTATTTCCTCTACCTAATCAAATGTCTATGTGGAATAACTTCAAAAGTCCGCTTGAATGGGACGTTTTCGCCGTAAACACATATTTAAGCATTGGGGTAATTTTTTGGTTTGTTGGAATGATTCCTGATTTTGCAACATTACGAGACAATGCGAAATCCAAAATTGGTAAATTTGCTTACGGACTTGTTGCTCTAGGCTGGACTGGTTCTGCTCGCCAATGGGTAAATTATGAAAGAGCATGTATTTTACTCGCTGGTATTGCAACCCCTGCTGTTTTTTCTACAGCCGGAATAGTTTCCTTAGACTTTGCAACTTCTATTTTGCCAGGCTGGCATGCAACCATTTTCCCACCTTATTTTATTGCTGGAGCTATTTTTTCAGGTTTTTGTCTATGCTTAAACCTTTTAATTATGGTGCGTTCTATATTTAATTTTAAAGATTTGGTCACCGCTAGACATATAGAAATTTGTGCTAAATTTATTTTATTTACAAGCATTATTATGGCATATGTTTATATAATAGAATTTTTTACTGTATTTTATAGTGGTAATCCTTATGAACGTTTCTGGAATTGGAATCGTATTTTTGGACCATATGGATGGGCATATTGGGCTATGGTTATTTTGAATATTGCTATTCCCCAAACTTTCTGGTTCAAAAAAGCAAGAAATAATATTATTTGGCTTTTCATAGCAGCTATCTTAATAAACATTGGGATGTGGTTAGAAAGATTTGTTCTTATTGTAACAACTTTAAGCCGTACATTCATGCCAAGCTCATGGGGTTACTTTATCCCATCATTTTGGGATATTTCTTTGTTTATAGGTTCAATAGGTTTATTTTTCTTTCTCTTTTGTTTATTCGTCAGATTCTTACCTATGATAAATATGGCTGAAGTTAAATCCGTTATGCCCCAAGCGGATCCTCACTCAAAGCATTAAAAATACCTTTCTTAGCAATTAATACAGTAAATGTTCCTATTTTCTTTGTTGGAATATTTATTGTATCACTTGACTATTGTAATATTGAAAAAGAACGTCATAATTTTAGCAATTCATTTTTAGATATTTATTTCCTTGTTTATTATTCATTGAACAATTAATCAAGGAGTCTTATAATGATAAAAAAATTAATTGCAAAATCATTATTTCTGATTTTTTACGTTGATTTCTCGTTAAGTGCTTTTGCTCAAGAAGAAAAAACAAATCTTAATAATTATTTTTCACCTTATAATGACGTAACAGTAAATGCTGTGTGGTCTGATTGGCAAAATTATCCCCAAGGACGGCCAGCAGATCTTCTTCCCATTTCGCAACAAACAAAAACTAATGCTTATACACTCGCATTTATTCAAGCAGTAGGAAACAACTGTAAGGCAGCTTGGGCTGGAACAGAAGCTCTTTCGGTGGAAAGTAAATGGGGTATTTACTTAACAAATCAACTTCAAACAAATTCAATAAAATATTTTATTTCTTTAGGTGGAGCGAGTGGAACAGATCTTAGTGTAAGTTGTCCAACAATAAATGCACTAACGAAACAATATGAAGATATAATTTCTACTTATAAACCAAATGGTCTTGATTTTGATCTTGAAGGTGCATTTCTTGCAAATCGTTCGGCTCTAACAAAATTATTAGCTGCCGTAAAACAAATTCAAACCACACACCCGGAAGTATTCATTTCCTTTACCTTACCTACAATGCCAGATGGACTTACAATTGATGGACAATGGTTATTAAAATTAGCCACATCTACAAATATTAAATATAAAGTAAATATAATGACAATGGATTATGGTTATAGCTTTAATCAAAATATGGCAAACTATGCCATTCAAGCTGCAAATAGTTTATTTCTTTTTTTACAGACAGTTTATCCCAAATTGAATACATCTCAAATCTGGAATTTAATAGAATTAACGCCTATGATAGGTTTAAATGATGTTCGTTCTGAAAATTTCACTCTTATTGATGCATATAATTTAACAATCTTTGCAAAACAAAATAATTTAGGTGGTTTGCATATGTGGTCCGTTTCAAGAGATAAACCATGTTCTGTAAATTATGTTTCCATAAATTGCTCAAGTTTAAACAATCAAAAGTCTAACTATGAATATATGAAAATTTTTGCAAACTTCCAAAATGGTTCCTATGTTAATTAATATTTATTAAATGCAATTCAATTTACTTTATACCATTTAATTTATTTATAAAATTTTCAGGTATTTTAATAATTTTGTTATCAATAATTGTTACAAGTTTTGTTAATACTAGAGCTTTAATAATATTATTTACTAAAAACTGGGTTTGCAATTGAAATGATGCTGAGGAAAGTTCTAACAAGTACAATTTTAAATTTATACTTTCAGAAAAATATATTGGTTTTTTATAATCCACTTGAACTGACTTTGTAATTAATTGCAATTCAGGTGTTTTATGAATTTCATTTCTAAAATATGTGTATCTTGCTTCAATTGATAAATCTATATACTTTGAACTGGTTAAATGATTATACATATCGAAATCACACCATCTTGGTTCAATAGCTTGATCAAAAAGTAAAATTGATTCTTGCACGTTTTGTTCTCCTTCTATTGAACTCAAAAGCACAAAAAAATAATTTTTGCAAGTATTTTATAATTTAATTATTGTAATTAAATTTTTTTTAGTTATTTTAATTCAATAAGTTATAAAATTTTTTTGAACCAATATTAGTATAATTATGCTTTTATCATTTCACCAAATGCTTTTCATAAATTTCTGTATATTCTTTAGTTTTCGTCCAAGAAGATAAAAATTGATTAAAATTTTCCATCAAATCTTTATCTTTTACACGAAATGCAACTCCAAAATATTCATCTTGTACTTCTGTATTTTTATAAATAAAAGAATCACCAAACTTAGAAGAAATATTAATAGCATTATTTGTATCGGTAAAGATAACATCAATTTGATTATTTTTTAATGCATTTACTAAATCAGCAGTTTCATTAAATTTTAATATTTTTGCTTTTTTATAGTTTTTCCCAACGTAAAAATCACTTGTATAACCTAAACGAACTCCTATTTTAATATTTTCAGAATTTAATTTATCGAAACTAAAGTTATTCAGAATGGTCGAATTATTTTTTTTCATTAATACACTAATTCCATCTTTAAAGTATGAGTTACTAAAGAGTACTGTTTTTTTACGTTCATCTGTTATTGTCATTCCTGAAACTATCATGTCACATTTTTTTGTATTTAATGCGGGAATAATACCATCAAAATGATAGTCAACTATTTCATATTTAACTTTAAGAAAATTAGCATAAGATTTGATCATGTCAACATCAAATCCCACCCAACCATCTTTCCCATGGACAGAAAAAGGAGGAAATCCCCCAGCAGTGCAGGTTTTAAATTTACCCTCCGCTTTTATTTTTTGAAGAGTTGTTAACTCATCTGCAAATAAATTACTCATTATAAATCCATTTAAAATATAGAATATCGAAATTTTTATTAAATACTTCACTTTATGCCTCAAATTTTTAGTAATAAATTTTTAAAATAGATGAATATAAAAATGGTGAAAAAAAGTCACACTCTTTCTTATTTAAAGTTGCAAAATTTTTATTACTTTCTATGCAGTATAAAATAATTTTTCCAACACATTCATGTGCATCTCTAAAAGGAACATTATTTTTTACAAGTTCTTCTAATAGTTTAGTTGCCCAGATAAAACTATTTTTAGTTGCACTTTGCATATTTTCTACTTGAAAAGATAAACTTGTTAAAAATGGCGAAAATATTTGCAAACAAGCTTTTATAGTATCAACTGTATCAAAAAGACATTCTTTATCTTCTTGTAAATCTTTATTATAACCAAGAGGCAAAGCCTTCATTACAGAAAGAATTCCTACTAAATTACCAAACACACGGCCACATTTTCCTCTTATTAATTCTGGAATATCAGGATTTTTTTTATTTGGCATAAGAGAAGATCCGGTTGCAAATGCATCATCTAATTTGACAAATGAAAATTCTTCACTGGCCCAGATAATAATGTCTTCAGAAAATCTAGATAAATGAGTCATAATTATGCTTGAAACTGATGAAAATTCCATGACAAAATCTCGATCACTTACAGCATCAATTGTATTTTCTATAATACCTTTAAATTGCAGTTTTTCTGCCACAAATTCTCTATCTATTGGTAATTCAGTTCCAGCTAATGCCCCTGCACCTAATGGACAATAATTTAACCGCAATAAACAATCATTTAACCTCGAAATATCTCTATTAAACATAGAGATATAAGCACCAAAATAATTTTCTAATTTTATAGGCTGAGCTCTTTGTAAATGTGTATATCCTGGTAAAAGGGTATTTACATACTTTTGCTGACAAAATTTCAATGATCTTATTGAATTCTCTAAAAGCAAAATAATTTCTTTAATTTCAGCCCTTAGATACAATCTTAAATCTAGTGCGACCTGATCATTTCTACTCCGAGCGGTATGTAATTTTTTTGCTATATCTCCAACCTCTTTAAGTAATAAATTTTCAATATTCATATGAATATCTTCTAATTCATTAGAAAAAGTAACAGTCCCCTGCATGACATTATTTTTTATACTTTCAAGTCCTGAAATCAACTTATCAGCTTCTGATTGAGTTATGATTCCTTGATTTCCGAGCATTTGTGCATGAACTTGGCTTCCCCAAATGTCGTAGTAGGCTAATTTATAATCAAAGGTTATAGATGCATTAAAACTTATAGCCAAAGGGTCTAAAGATTTTGTAAATCTACCTCCCCAGATATTGCTTCCTTTATTAGTATTAGACATTTTTAAACCTTATATATCAGTGATTATTGAAATTTTTAAAATCATAATGAATATTTATTCATTATTTGAATAAATATTCAAATAACCTGTTTTTTCAATTCTGGCAAGAAGGAATTCATTTTTTTCTAAAAGAGGAAATTATTAAAATAGTCTGTATAATACCAATCTCAGTCCTATCAAACACCAAGCATTTTATGAGGTTTGATTATGAAATTAAAGGGTAAATCGCTTCTTATTACCGGAACTAATAGAGGAATAGGAAGAGCATTAGTTGAACAAGCCTTAGAAAATGGGGCAAAAAAAGTTTATGCAACTGCACGAAATATCGAAAATTTAAGTCATTTTAACGCAAAAAATGTTGAAAAGGTAGAATTGGATATTAACTCAATAGAATCTATTGAACGTTTAGCTTTGAAAATCAAAGATGTTGAAATATTGATTAATAATGCGGGTGTTCTTACATTTGGTTCGCCACTTAAAGCAAAAATCGAAGATATTGAAAAAGATTTCCAAACTAACTTTTTTGGAACTTTAAATATGATTCGTGCTTTTGCCCCAAGTATTATTCAAAAACCAGAGGGAGCAATTGCAAATGTTCTTTCTATTGTTTCTTTAGCTAGTATGGAAGGCATTGCTGGTTACAGTGCCTCAAAGGCTGCCTTGTGGTCTTTAACCCAATCCTTACGAGCAGAATTAAATTCAACTGGTACAAAAGTATTTGCCATTTTTCCTGGTCCTATAGACACAGACATGTCCAAGGAATTTTCGTTAGAAAAAACCTCTACGCATGAAGCTGCTAAAAACATTTTTGCAGGAATAGAAAATGATATTGAAGACATATTTCCTGACAACATGTCTAAAACAAATGGGCAAATTTGGTTAAAAAATCCTAAAGAATTAGAATATTTATTTTCAGGCGTATGAATGTTTAGCAACTAAATTAACTAGTCTTAGAAAGCAAATAAATATTCCTAAACTCAATAGTGCTAAAAATATGAGCTGAGTACTTGGTGCAAAAGTAAATTGTGCTAAAATATTTTTTACTAATAAAGTGGATAAACTAAAAAGAAAAAAGGCTAAAGCTTGCATTGTTGCCAACGCTTTTGGTGGAGAATATCTTAATATAAATGCAAGGCAGAAAGGAAAAATTAAAAAATTATTCAGCATATCAAAGCCAGAAAATATACTTGGAAAAAATGGAGATATTGATCCTATTTCTCTTAAAAATAAATTATTTCCGACAAAAAAAGCCATTAATGAAAAAATTAAATAAAAGTAATATTTAATTTTAGATTTTATTTTAAATATAATAGCATAAAGAAAAAGCAAAAAGAGTACAAAAAAGAAGGAAATAAACCAAAAACTTATTTGATTAGGATAAGTAAATATTCTTCCAGAAATTGATATAGAAATTCCTATTAATAAACAAAACAACAAACTTTGAGTCATAATGTTACTAGAATGCTTTAATTTATGACCAGAGCAGTATTGAACAATTCCATTTTTTTCTTTCCGAAAAAGAATTGTAACTATAAAAGTATAACAACTCATTATTAAAAAAGAAAATAAAAATAATGGTTTAAATTGCAGTACTTCATTTAAAAATTTTGCTGACAAATAAGCTGATAAAATTGAAGAAATACTGACAAAAATGATATAAATTACATAAGAAAATTCTTGTAACTTATGAGATGTTCCTGCATATTTTCCTATTAAAACTGAAAAAGATGGTTTAACCAAAGATGTTCCTAGCATTAAAAAAATTAACCCTAAAATAATCATATAATTAAATAAGAAAACAGAAATAAAAGCAGTAAAATAACCTAAAATTAAAAAAACACCACCATATAATGCTGATTTAAAGTAACCAAAATATCTATCTATAACAGGCGCTAAAATAAGAGGAAACAGCAAAATTCCAAACGAAAAATAACTTGAGGCTATATTTGAAAAATTTTGTGTTAATCCTAATCCCCCATTTTGAATACTAGACATCATATAAGCGGGTATTAGGAAAGAAACAAAATAGTAAGCAAAGCGTTCTAAACTTTCAGCAAATATTAAAGCAGTAAGAAGCTTATATTTTTTTTGGCTATTCATCCCATCGTTCTTTCTACATAAATAACACCATCGACAGCCTCAATCTTTTGATGAATATCTTTCAACTGATGAATATCAGTAAGCTCTAGTTTTAATAATATGACCGCTCTTTTCTGTGGGTTTGTAAAACATTCCATCCCTGCAATATTAATATGCGAAGCTGAAACCATTTTAGTGATGGCCGCCAAAATTCCTGGTTTATCGTGAGCAGTTATGCGCACTCTAACATTATGTGTAGTTGCAGATATTATATTCCAAGAACAATCCACCCTACGGGCCGGATCATTTGATAAAGCCCATTGACAGCTCGCTGCATGCACAGTAACCCCTCGACTACGCGAAACAAATCCTACTATAGGTTGTCCAGGTAAGGGTTCACAACAACGAGCCATGCGAACTACTATCCCTGTCATACCCTGCACTCTGACAGCATCTTCGCCACCTGCTCTATTTTTTCCTTGTCTTTGCTTTATTGCTTCTTGCACTGAACGAATTTCTTGCAGTTCTTGTTGCATTGTTTTTACAGGTTCAATTGCTGTAGGAGTTGGTTCCTGTAATTTTGGAAGCTGTAAAGAATTTAATAACTTTTGAACTGCTGGTTTTACATCTATTTTTCCATAACCAATTTGGAGAATGAAATCTTCATATCCACCAACACTAAATAATCTATTTAACTCTTGAAAGACGCCCATTTTTTGCAGTTTTTCAAAACTAGAAGAGTTTTTTGTCAATTCTTCTTCAAGCAATTCTTGGCCTAATTGTTTTGCTTGTGTTCTTTCTTCACTTCTTAACCAAGCTCTAATTTTATTTCTAGCTTTAGTTGTAGTTGTAAAATTCAACCAATCTTTCGTTGCTCGAACTTTATTTCCAACTAATAATTCTATTACATCACCGCTATGCAAACGAGTTCGCAGCGTTGCAATTCTACCATTTATTTTAGCACCAGTTGTTTTAAGACCAAGATCAGTATGAATTGCAAAAGCAAAATCTAAGCAAGTCGCTCCTTTACGTAACTCAAACACATCTCCTTTTGGAGAAAATACATATACTTCTTCATCAAATAAATCGACTTTTACCGCTTCTAAAAATTCATCTGGATCTGATAATTCTTTTTGATGTTTTACAATTTGTTTTAGCCATTTAAACTTTTCAAAAGCAGCAGGATTTACTTGTCCAGGTGAAGACGGATCTTTTTTTCTTTCTTTATAAGCCCAATGTGCTGCTATCCCGTTTTCAGCAATATGGTGCATTTGCGCAGTTCTAATTTGCACTTCTAAAAGTTCACCTTTTGCAGCAACTATTGTTGTATGCAAACTTTGATACAAGTTTGCTTTTGGCATAGCAATGAAATCTTTAAAACGGCCTGGTACAGGGCGATAGATATTATGGATAATTCCCAGTGTTTCATAACATTCATTCACTGTATTTACGATGACTCGTAATGCAAATAAATCGTAGATATCTTCAAATTCAATTTGTTTATCTGACATTTTTCGGTAAATAGAATAAAAATGTTTTGCTCTTCCATACACCTTAGCATTTATTTGCGCTTCTTTTAATCTCTGATCTAAATGATCCCGCGCTTGTTCTATAATTTTGTCACGTTCGGTTTTTTTCTGTGCTACTCTTGCAATTAAACTATAATAAACTGAAGGCTTTAATTCTCGTAAGCAAAGATCTTCTAGTTCAGCTTTTATTTTATACATCCCCAAGCGACCAGCGAGAGGTGCATAAATTTCTAAAGTTTCTTCAGCAATACGTTGCCTTTTTTCTAGACTTAAAGCACGTAATGTTCGCATATTATGTGTTCTATCGGCTAATTTAACGATAATAACACGGATGTCTCTAGACATGGCCACAATCATTTTCCGAAAATTTTCAGCCATTTTTTCTTGGGAGGAACGAAATTGAACTTTTGCTAATTTGGTTAGCCCTTCTACCAAAGCTGCAACTTGCTCGCCAAATTCCTTGGATACCTCTTCAACTGATACGTGAGTATCTTCTACAACATCATGTAGTATTGCAGCAATTAAAGATGTTTCATCCATTTTAAATTCGGAAAGAATTTCAGCAACTGCAAGCGGATGAATGATATATGGTTCTCCACTTTTCCGCATTTGTCCTGCATGAAGATTATGGGCAAATTGGAAAGCTTTGTATAATATAGTTTCAACAGATGGTTCCAAATACTGGAAGCATTTCTCTTTCAAGGAAAGGTAAGCATTTTGTGCTATTTTTTCAGGATCTTCCAAGGGAGATTCGGATTCAGGTTTCGGCGACTCAGCGTACGGAAGAAATGTTTTATTATTTTCATTTCCCATTCAGGATTAACTCCCTTTGTGTTAAGAATCAAAAGAATATGCAATAATTTGCATAGTAGATTTTGCACAAAGACAAGCTTTTTGTAAAGTTAAGGAGAGTTTTTTGCTAGCAAATTTTATTTTTCATTTTATTTTTGCAGTTTTTTTAATTTGGGGTCTTCTTGCTTGGATTATTTTACATAAAAAATTAAATGAGTTAAGAATTTCTCTACTGCCAATACTTTGCCAAAAGCAAATTGAATTTCCTAAACATCGAAGTATATTTATAAGAAGTATACATTATATTTCTGATGAACTTACGCGAATGACTGGAAAAAAAATAAAATTTCATTACAAAATAGAGTTATTAGCAAAATTACCCGTTGATATCCTATATCCTTTTGCTCTATTAAATTCTAAATCATTAGGATGTAATGAAAAAATTTTTTATTATGCAGACGAATATTTTTCTTTAACTGAAATTTTATTTAAGATAAGAAATTTACCACATGCAAAAGCCTTAAATTTTATTTTGACAGAAAAGACCAATCATTCTTTTTTTTGGAAAGTTGAAAATACTAATGTTTAAATACTTTTATTTTTATTTGCTATTAATTATAACTTCTAGTTTAGCTTTTGCAGAGTCTGCTAGTCAATCAGATGAATATTTTATTAATTTTTGTGAGAAAAATTCTAGTCAAGAAAAATTCTTGGCAAACATTGGAAAAGAAATTTTATCTAAAGAGCAGAAAAGAGTTGAATTTATATCTGGGTTAACAAATAAAAAGTATCCCGCATGTATAGAAATTCTCACTGAATATATAAAAAAAATAATTTCAGAAAAGGAATACAAACCCAAAGCAGGCGAACAATCTATTTTGGCTTTAGCTTTAGTTGCAAAAATTCCAGAGGCCACTAAAATGATTGAGCTTGAAATTGATAAAGGATATTTAAGCAGCTGGATAGATGTACTTAAAGAAACAAATGAACAGGGTTACATTCTCTCGTTAAAGAGTTGGATTAAAAGAGTTGGCAAAGAAATTCGTGAAAGAGACAATACAAAACTATTAAATGTTTCAGAGTATGGTAAAGCACAAGTAGGAAAAGAAATAAAATACCCCGACATGGTAAGAATTTGGACTCCTATATTAATGGGCAGATATTTAACAGAAATGATCACAAGAAAAGAAAAATTAACTGTAAGTGAATTTAACGATTTAAATATCATATTTGCAGCATCGACTACATCCTATCGCGAAACCTTTTTAGACCAAATCATTAAAATAGTTGAATATAATCCTAAAGATTGGATTACTAGTTTTCGTTGCGAAGAGCCTTGGGTTGAATTTAGATTATTTCCAATAATGAAAATACTGGGAAAAAAAGATGGTTATATTAAAAGAGAAATTATTTGGTTAGCAAAATATCATCAAGATCCAAAATTAAAATCCCTCGCCAATGCCACATTAGACAGTGTCGTGAGCGAGAAAATAGAAAAGACGGAAAAAACAAAAACTATTCATAAAAAATAATTTAAAATATTAAAGATGAATACCTGCTGTAATAAAATCTAACATTCTCAACATTCCAACTGCATTTCCTTCAGCATCAACCACAGGCAATAAATTAAATGGTGGATTTTTAGAGCACATTTTTTTATAAGCATCAATAGCTAGTAAACCTGGTAAAATAACAGTAGGATTTTTATTCATAAATTCATTAGCTTTAAGATCAAATACTTGTGCACCATGCTTTTCCATAGCAGTTCGTAAATCCTTCTCAGAAATAAGTCCTAAAAACTTTTTTCCTTCAACAACTAACACTGCTGCTTTAGAAAATTTAGTGAAAATTGAAATTACTGTTTTAAAACTTTCATTTTTATTAACCAGTGGTAAGTCTTCTCCCTGAATCATGAGACTGTCAGCTTTTAAAAATATTCTCTTTCCAATTGCTCCACCTGGATGGTTTTTTGCATATTCTTCTATTGGAAAATTTCTCAACTCAACTGTCGCTGCTACTAGTAATTGACAAAGTGCAAGAGAAGTTATTGAGCTTGTAATCGGCGCTTGACTTAAAGGACACTTTTCCTCAAAAGGAGGAATAAATAAAACATGTTTGGCTGCTTTTGCTAAAGGAGAATCCGCTTTCGAAGTAAGAACAAATATTTTTACTTCTCTTTCTTGTAACCCAGGAATTAGTTGTAATAACTCACTGCTTTTTCCATTATTTGAAATAAGAACCACAGTATCTTGTTTGCCAACAACACCAAAATCCCCATGAAATGCTTCAGTTGGATGAACAAAGCGAGCAACAATTCCCACACTTACAAGCATAGAAACAGCAAGTTGAGCAACTTGCGCTGATTTTCCTACAGCTACAAAAAAGACTTGCTTTAATGATGTGTTTAATCTTGAACATGTTACTAATTCATTCGCTAAGGTTTGAAAAGTTTGATTAAATTCAGGGTTTTCCTGAAAAGCTGTTTTATACCAGTTTATTGCTTGAGAAAAATGCTCTGTTCTTTCAATTGCACTTTTAATCATGGGTTCCAACATATTCAGAGACACTCCAAAGCTTTGAGTTATTGTTTAATCACATTTTCTGTAGCTAAATTAGGTGGATTTTTATCTAGTAAAATAAAATTATTTTGATGCATTGCTAGCCAAAAATTAGGATCAGGCATAACTCCTACTTCAAACTGGGTTTCAATAAAAAAGTCGTTGTCTTGCCGCATAGTATCGCGTACATTTAAACAAAATTTTTGCACAGCTTCTTGTGACTCTTCTAACCCAACTACTCTTAAGAAAATAGTTCTCAACCAACCATTTTCCTGTGAAGTATTAGGTGGCAAAATAGCACCTAAAGCCGCTGCTTCAATATTTTCAAAATCAGTTAATATTTTTAATGCATGTTGCTTTTGCAATTCATTAAAAGCATCAGGAGGGAAAGCAATTTGCATACCATCGGCAGGTGCTTGATTTGGATTCGCTTCATTAGAAACATTTACTTGCACAGGACTGCGTTGTGTTTGAGGAACAATCCCCATTGCTAGCTGCTTGTATTCAACTTTATTTAATACAACAAAAGGAGCACTTCCAGGATTTACTACAATCACTTCTGCGGGACTTGGTTCTAAAAGTTTAAAAACATCTTGTCCTCTGATAGATACGTATTGCCCACCTTCAGCACGCCAGCGTCTTGCAGCTGCTGCGCTAGTAAATGCCGCTGCAAACTGAATTCCTTGATTATTTGCAAGTATAGCCACATTCACACTTGGATTATCAGCTATAGCGGTAGCTTCATTCACAGCGGCACTCGGAGCCCCTGTATCCGCTAGAGCCAATAACAAGTCAGAGAAAAGGAGCTCTTGGTAAACCTTCGCCCTTGTTTCAGCATTATCATTTCTTGCATTTTCTACCATTGCCCCCTCTAAATGCAGAGCTGGTGATGGTTCATTTTGTTGTGGTTGAGATTCCGATGAAATGCTTTCTTCAGAACTTTCAATACTTGGAGAATTTTCAGTTTTTTTAGTTGGATCTTTTTTGCCAAACAGACTTTTGAGTACCATAAAAGCTTCCTTTATCTTCATTCATAAAACACAGCAAAACATGCTACACCAAGCCTACTTTGGCAAGGCATAATATTAGCGATAACGTCTCTTTTTAGCTTGTTTCCATAAATCATTCCATTGTTCCAAAGAAATATTTTTTACTGAATTTTCGCTTAAAGGTGTGCCATTTTCTTCCATAATCTTTTCCATTTCCATAAATCTGTTGATAAATTTATCAATTGCACCTCTCGCTAATAAATCAAAGTCATAATTCTTTGCTTCAACGTTTGTTTCTTTAAGAAATTGTACTAAGTTACAAAGAGCATATACCACATCTCCTATTTCATCTGCTACTCGTTCAAAATTAATATTATTTTGTTGTAATTCTTCTTTTAGTTCTTGAACTTCAGATAGAACATCTGCGAATATTTCAGGTAATGTATTCCAACTAAAACCTAATTTTTTAGCTCTTTTAGAGACCTCTTGGCCAAAATTTAAGGTAGGTATTCCTCTCTTCTTTATAGCTTTTTTAAGCAATGAAGAAGATTGATTTGTTTTTTTTGTTACATTTTCATTACTTTTAATATCTTCCCATTGCTTTACAACATCTTCAGAGTTTTTTATAATTTTTCTTTGATTTTCAGAATTTACAAAAACATGCGGATGCCTATCAATCATTTTTTTATTAATTAATTTAAATACATCAAATATATTAAATAAATTTTCTTCCGCTGCTATTTGTGAATTTAAAAAAATTTGTAATAAAACATCACCTAATTCTTCTGCGTAATTTTTTGCATTGTCTAATGATTTATTTTGCAAATATTGTTGTAATGCCTCAATAGCCTCGTAGGATTCTTCAATTAAATATGACTGCAAAGAATTTAAATCTTGTTCCTTATCCCAAGGACAGCCATCGGGTGCCCTTAATTGGGCAATAGTGTCAGCAAAACTTAACGTTTCAAGAGCCAATTTGTAACGATTAGCAAAACTATTTTGATAATAAAGTACTTTTTTTAAGGTTACATCAATATTAATTATTTCTTTTTTTTTTCTTCAATTATTAGTAATGAAGGTTCGTAATTTGCCGGAGTATCAAAACCTGCTAAATGTAAAATAGTTGCAGCAATATTTGCTAAACCAGCATCAGGTAAATCTTCACGTAAAGAAACAGATTTATCTAAAACTTCTGCATTATATATTGCACAAGGAACAGGTGCTAAAGTATGACTTGTTTTTAATTTTGGCTGACCATTTTTTTCATAAACAACTTTTTTAGATTTTTTATCTAGCTCATACATTTCATCAGCATTTCCATGATCAGCAACTATTATTAATATTGTTTTTGTTTCTTTAGCTGCTTGCATAATTCTACCTAGTGCAAGATCTACAGCAGCTACAGAGAGAACAGCTGAAGCAAAATGGCCAGAATGCCCAACCATATCACCATTTGCAAAATTAATACGCCCTATTTCAAAAGAATTATTATACATTTGTTTAATAGTTTCATCGGCTATTTCGGCAGATTTCATCCAAGGTCTTTCTTGAAAAGGAATTAAATCAGATGGAATTTCTAAATAATTTTCTAAACTAGAATTAAATTTTCCACTTCTATTTCCATTCCAAAAATAAGTAACATGACCATATTTTTGAGTTTCACTACAAGCAAATTGTTTAACATTTGCATTACTAAGTAACTCAGTTAAAGTATTATCAATTGCAGGAGGTGATACTAAAAATAATTCAGGTAACTTTAAATCACCATCATACTGCATCATTCCAGCAAAATATATTTTTGGAAATCTTTTTCTTTGGAAAGCTGAGAAGTTTTCTTCTGTGAGAGCTCGAGTGATTTCTATCGCTCTATCGCCTCTAAAATTAAAAAATACAAAACTATCATTATCTTCAACTGTACCAACAGGTTTATTATTTTCTGCTATGACAAATGGAGGTAGATCTTGATCAAAATAATTTTTTTCTCTCCGCAAAACTTCAACTGCTTCTAAGATAGAAGAAAATTGACGCCCTTCTCCTAAAACATGTGCTTGATACCCTCTTTCTACAATACTCCAATCGCTTTCATAACGATCCATAGTAACAAAAGTTCTTCCTCCTCCAGAAGCAACTTTACAATCAAAATGATCACCTCCTATTTCAGATAAAAATGACTGTAGTTTTGCTATGTATTCTGTAGCAGTTAATGGCCCCACATCTCTTCCATCTAGAAGAAGATGAAGACGAACTTTTTTTACAGCTTCTTTTTTTGCTTTGCGAATTAAAGCAAATAAATGCTCCATATGACTATGAACATTTCCATCAGAAAATAGCCCACAAAAATGTAGAGTATTTTGGCCAGATTTTAATTCTGGTCTTAATACCAATTTTTTCCAAGTATTCCCTTCAAATAATTCGCCAGATTCTATAGCCGCATTTACTAATTTAGCACCTTGTGCAAAAACCCTCCCTGCACCTAAGGCATTATGCCCGACTTCACTGTTTCCCATATCGTCATCACTTGGTAAGCCAACAGCAAGCCCATGCGCTTTGATTGTCCGAAATAAGGGACTAGAAAAAAGACTCGATAAATTAGGAGTATAAGCAGCATTCACAGCATTTCCAACATGGAAAGCTTCTGACGGTAATATTCCATTTTGCTTCTTCAGTTCAGAAGTTATATTAGCTTGAATGTTGGTCAAACCTACTCCATCCATTACGATGGTCAGGATTTTGAGATCAGGTATTGATGGTGATATGCGTTTTAACTGATTAAAATTTGTAGAACTCATTTTGTTTTGCTCCAATATTAGTCTCCGTAAAACAAGTACGAAGTTCTCGGTCAATTTACCGATGCAAAGGCAACAGGTCAATTTATGTTTAGAATTTGAGGTTAAAGGTGAAAATAGTCCCTGCTTTTTTAGTTAAATTTATTTGTGTTTTCAAAATTCTGTCTTTTATCACAATACCAACATATGCTGAGTCTTTTTATTTCAGTGAAGAATTTACTTCTTCTCAATTTGATCAACAAGTTAAAGTTGAAAATGTAATTAAGTTTGAAGTTAAAAAAATTGTGCTAGGGCAAGAACCCACAATTATTTTATCTCTCTCAACTAAAGATGATTTTAAAATATATCAAGATAAATTAAAATTTAATCTTCATATTTCTCAGCAGCTTCCAATGGAATTAAAATATGAATCAGATAAATCTCCTGAAATTTACCAAGATCCCTTTTTTAAAACAGAGAAAAAAATATTCAAAAATAAAACTTTATTTACAATTAAATCTAAAGCACACTTTGGAATAAATGATACATTGGAAATCAATGTTCAATCATGTTCAAACGCGGTTTGTCTAGTTCCTGCAAAGTTACAAATTAATTTAAAAGTTGGAAGTATATCAACATTATTCAAAGATAATTTTTCTTTTAATTCACCTCAATCAGGTGTTTCTCAGCCATTAAATGAAATCAATACAGAAAAAAATTCAAATGAAATTAATACTAGCGATAAAATTACTCTTTTAAACGATAATTTAGCAATTAAAATACAGGATGCCATTAGCAAAGGAAGCTGGATTTTATTTCCAGCTTTATTACTAGCAGGTCTCCTAATGAATCTTACACCTTGTGTATATCCAATGATACCAATTACGTTAAATGTCATGTCCCAGTTTTCTACTAATAAAGAAAAAAGGAAAAAAGGTTTCTTACCTTTATATTATGTTCTTGGAATGATTCTGACTTATTCACTACTTGGTGTTTTTGCAGCTTTATCAGGAAGTATTTTTGGTTCGCAATTAGCAAATCCTATATTTAATGTCGTTATTGCTATCATCATGTTCATTCTAGGCCTATCTATGCTTGGAGTGTTTAATTTAAGCGGTCTCCAATCTTTTGGAAATAAAATTCCTCTTTCCCAAAATTATCCGAAGATAGCCGTTTTAACAATGGGTTCAGTATCTGGATTAATCTCAGCACCATGCACGGGACCAGTGCTAAGCACTATTTTAATTTTAATTGCGCAAAATAAAAATCCTATTGTAGGATTTACATATATGTTTTTCTTTGCATTTGGATTTGGTCTTCCGTATGTAGCTCTTGGTTATTTTGGTCAAGGACTCACAAAAGTTCCAAAATTTCCACGTCTTGTTAATTTTATTAAAATATTTTTTGCCGCACTTATGTTTGCATTAGCATTATATTATTTAAGAATTTATTTGCAAAAAATACCCTATTTACAAGATATCTATTTAAAACCAGCATTTCTTACCATTGCTATCTTACTACTTAGTGCATCCATATTTACATTATTCACTATAAAAAATAATTTATTAGGCTTTATTTCCAAACTTGGTCTTATCTTAACAACTTGTTTTTTAGCGCTTTGGGTTACTTTATACACAACAAATAGTTTTCATATAAAAAGAAATGAAATAAATGTTGCAAAAAATCTACCAGGAAATAAATTAACATGGTTAAATGATTTTCAAAATGCTGTTGATATTGCTAAAGCGGAAAATAAACCAATATTAATTGATATTTGGGCAGACTGGTGCACAGCATGTCTTGAAATGGAAGAAACATCTTGGCAAGATCCAAAACTGATTGAATTTCTCCAGCAAAATTTTATTGTCGTAAAACTTGATTACACAAATTTGCCAGATGATATTCAAATTCTTGTGAATAGATGGCAAATTAATGGTTTGCCAGCTATTGCATATTTTAAAGCAAATAGCGATTTTGCGGCTAAACCAACTATTCTATTACAAGGTTACGCCTCTGCAGGAAAACTTATGAATACTGCTATGAATCTTATTAATTAAAACTCTGAGGAGCCATTTCTATGTCACAGTCTTTGTTTTCTTGGTTTCAATTATCACTGGCAGCTTTAGGAGTGATTGGTTTATTTTTAGTTTTTTTTGGTTTTTTAATATTAATAAGTTTACGGAAGAAAAAACTAGGTCAAGGAATTAAAATTGAAATCAAAAAAATAAATGAAACATATAAAGAAAATAAAGAAAAAATATTAAAAGAAATTTGGGATGAGACTGAATACAAAACTTACATAAAAAATGAAAAACAGCTTCTTAAAGAAAAAAATCAAGCAAAGAAAAAAGAAAAAGAAGAACAAAAAAATTTACCATTACCTAAAAAAGTTTACGTCTTAGATTTCAATGGAGATGTTGCAGCAAGTGCGGTCACTACTTTTCGGGAGCAAATAACAGCAATTTTACAAACAGCTCTACCAAAAGATGAGATTGTTATACGTCTTGAAAGCCCTGGAGGGATGGTGCATGCTTATGGATTAGCTTCTTCACAACTTGCAAGAATAAAAGAAAAAAACATCCCCCTTACAATTTGTGTCGATAAAGTTGCAGCAAGTGGTGGTTACATGATGGCATGTTTAGCAAATAAAATTATCGCAGCACCTTTCGCTATTTTAGGTTCTATAGGCGTAATTGCTTCCTTACCTAATTTAAATAAGTTACTCCACAAGAATAATATTGAATATTTAGAAATGACTGCTGGTGAATACAAAAGAACTTTAACTCCGTTTGGTGAAATAACGGAAAAGAAAAAAGCCAAGTTTCAAGAACAAATAGAAGAAGTACACGAGCTTTTTAAAGATCATGTATCTAAATATAGAAGCCAAATTGATATTGCTAAAGTAGCTACTGGCGAGTACTGGTTTGGTGTAAAAGCAATAGAATTAAATTTAGTAGATGAGTTAAAAACTAGTGATGACTATCTTTTAAATTTAAGCAAAGATTATGAAATATATCATATTTTTACTCCTAAAAAAGAGTCTTTTAAAGATAAATTAGCAGGAACAGCACAAAGTTTACTCCAAATCTTTTTGGCAAAAAATATTGAAAAGGAAGAAAATAAATATCCTTTATTAATGTAATCATATTGATAGGAAAATACCTAAATGCATACAACATTAATGGAAAAAGAAACAAACGAAACTCTTAGTATCATTAATAATTTGATTCTTAACTCAGAATCTGTTTTTTCACCATTAATATCAGAATTAAAAAATATAGATCTTCATTTTATTGCTACTATAGCCAGAGGTAGTTCTGATCACGCTGCAACATTTGCAAAATATGTTTTTGAAACGCAATTGGAAATAGCAACGGCTTCTATAGCACCATCAATACACACAATATATCAAAAAAATATAAATTATAAAAATTCTTTAGTTCTTGGCATTTCGCAATCTGGAAAAAGCTTTGATTTAGTTGAATCAATGAAATATGCAAAGCAAAACGGAGCAGTTACTGTTTCCTTTATTAATGAAAATAATTCACCTCTTGCAGATCAAAGTAAATTTAATATTCCTTTACTGGCGGGCAAAGAATATTCTGTTGCTGCTACGAAAAGTTTTATTGCTAGCTTAGTTAGAATTATTCAATTAGCATATTATTTAAACCCCAAAATTACTATAAATATAGATTGTTTAAAAATTATAAGTCAAAGATTAATGCAAATTGCTAATGATAAAGATGAATTTCCAATTGAAAATTTTAAAAATGCAAAAAATTTTCTTGTATTAGGAAGAGGTTATACTTTTCCAATCGCAATGGAAGCGGCTCTAAAATTAAAAGAAACTAGTGGAATCCATGCTGAAGCGTTTAGTGGCGCAGAGGTAATGCACGGTCCATTTGAATTAATTAATAAAAATTTTCCTGTAATAGTTTTTTTAAATAAAGATGAAACTTTACCCAATATGCTTCTCTTAATTGAAAATTTAATTAAAAAAGAAGCTAATATTTTTATCATGAGCACAAATGAAATTTTAAAAGAAAATGAAACTTTATTTTTTAATATTCCAGTCATTAGCATAGGAAATTCAATCCATCCAATAGCAAATAGTATTTTATTTATTCATAAGTTTTATAAATTTTCTGCATTATTTGCAAAAAGTCTAGGAAGAAATCCAGATGCACCAAAAAACTTAAATAAAGTAACTAATACTTTATAATTATTGAAGCAATAAAGTCCCAATTAAGTAAATAATGCTTGCATTTTTTTGATTTTGAATGCCATTATTATTTGTGTAAATTTCATAATTAGCTTTTGCATATAAGTAATCTATTTCCAGAGAAAATGCTTCTTGCTTATATCCCAATCCTGCATTTATGATATCATTATTCAAAGATTGATTAGAAAAATTAGTAACTCCTGTTGAAGCTCCTCCTCCAGATACTAGAAGACCAGAAATTTTTTGATAAGCTAATGTAAGGTAAAATGAATCTTCTTTCTCAAGAAAATCTCCAAAATTAAAAAGTCTACTATTAATAATAAAACTTAAACCAGAAGTATTTATTGTCTGAGAATCATCATTGGCAGAATTTGAATAATTGACTTGATTGCTTGCTGACTTAATTCCTGTTTTACTTTGTCCTAAATAAACAGATTGAAACCAAACACCTCCTGATATTATCCCAGATTGATAATTATATGAAATTGAACTCTCAAAATCAGAGACATCTCGTGCAGAATAATTTGTATCTCCTGAAACTTTAGTAACTGCAGATTGTTGTGTACCATATAAAGCTCTTAATTCAAGAATGCCATCAGAGATTGAAATATCATTTCCTATACTTCCTATATAAGCTCTAGATTGTGTATTCGGCGCAGGACCAAAAGTTGTGTCAGCATTATTCACAATTTGGGGGTTAAAAAACCAATTTCCACCTGTTCTAATTTGAGCTATCTGAATTGAATTTACAAACCCAAATTCACTGCTAAATTTCCAAGTATCATAATCACCAGAAAAATTTAGAAAAATTCCATCTGAACCAACTAAAGTAGAATGCAAAGTTAAATTTGTAGCTAATACATAATCAAGCGCATCGGGAGTATATAAAACTGGCCCTGTTACTCTGTATCTTCCAATAATAAGAGATAATGAATTCTTCTGATAATTAATCCCACTCACACCCACAAAGGCACGTCTTATTGACAATAAATTTTGTGAGCCATTTGTTTTTGATGGGTTTGTATTGATTTGACTTGAATAAGGGTCTGCAGGCAATCCGACTTGGCAATTAAAAGCAGCAAAAATATTTTTAGCCTGATATTGTATACCAAGTCCTAAAGAATTTATTGTATCTGACTGATTATTTCTATAACTATCATAAATACTATAGCGAGATTGAATACGGATAAATGGTTTAAAAACTTGCTGTTCACTATTTGCTTTAGCAGCCAAATTTAAAACATGACTCAATAGGAAAAAGAAGAAAGTTTTTTTTAGCATTTTCTCTTTTCTTTGAAAGCTTTAAAAAAAAATAGGTGCTAAATTAAATCAGCACCTATAATCAAAATAAAAAAAACAACATTTTATAGTGAAATTGTACCAACAAGATACACTAGACTTGCTGATTTTTGATTCTGAACTCCACTGTTGTCAGTATAAATTTCATAATTTGCAGTTGACATTGCATAGTTCAACTCAAGATTGAAAACTCCTTGATTATAGCCAAGTCCAACATTGTATTGACTAATTTGCAAGGATTGATTTGAAAATGCGGTTACGCCAGTTGCTAGACCACTAACAGTTCCACCACCGCTTGCTTCTTGTCCGTTTACATTTTGATAACCTATGCCATAAGTAAAGGCATCGCCATCTGCAAGTAAACCAGTAATTCCAAATAATTTAGAATTTCCTGTAACACCCACGCCAATTGTTGATATATTTTGCGAATCTTGGTCTGCTGTTGGTGAAGTTGCTGTTGTATAAACAGGAACGTTGTTTACTCCAACGATGGCACCAGATTGAGCTTTAGCTAAAGTAACAGCTTGGTACCAAACACCACCCCTGATTTGTCCCTGCATATAGTTATAACCAACTGACGCTTCTAGGTTAGTAACATCTTGATTGACATAAGTATTTGCAGTTACTGAAGTCACTGCACCATTTTGCATGCCGTATCCAAAGCGTGCTTCAACAATACCGTCACCAACGTTGATGTCACCTGTTAAGACGCCTTGCATACCACGGGATTGAGTTTTTGGAGCCGCACTAAATGAGTTATCTCCGGCAACAATGGAAGTATTAGTAAACCATCCTGAACCTGTAGCATATTTTGCTACGGCAATGTTATTTACAACACCATATTCAGCGCTAACTTTACCAAAATCAAACTTACCAACATATTTAACTATAAGTCCATCGGAGCTAGTGGAGCTGGAAACGTTGTCGAGGTTTGTTGCTAAAATTTGTGTGATTGCATCTGGTGCATACACTTGTGAAGCCAGAAAACGATAGCGACCTATCATTAAAGAAACAGTAGCGGGTTCCATAGCTACAAGATCTAAACCTATGTAGGCTCTTCTAACTTGAAACAAGTTTTGGGAACCATTAGAAGTAGTACCACCCGTTGTTGTATTTGCTTTACTTGATTGTGTGTAAGCATCTGATGGAGAACCAGCTTGAACTTCTAAAACACCCATCACATTTTTATAACGATAATTTAGACCGAAGCGAGCTGTGTTCGTTATCAAGTCGCTTTCATTATTACGATAAGTATCGTACAAAGAATAACGGCTTTGTAACTTTAGCCTAGGAGAAAAATTGGAAAAATCAGTCGGGGACTGCGCATTTGCACAAAACGGAGCAGAAACTAAAGCAAGAAGTGACGTAGTCTTAAGTAGACGGTTCATGTAGAGCCTCCAATAAAGTAACAACAAAAACTGTTGACTATATTAACTATAACTAACGAAACAGACTTTAATTAAATACCATTACATCATATTTGAGGAAATTGAATTGTGCAAGCGAGCTAAAGAATAAATTAAAGATTTGTTGTACTTGCACCAAAATCGCGGCCTTGTTGGTGTGAAAAACTTGACTCACGTGCAAGATAAATTTGGCGATTTACCACATTTAATGTGTAGACAAGCAGAACTGCCTTAAAACTTTGCCATGTTTGAACATCAAGTTGTATAAGCAAATCATCATCAAAATACATTTCCGTATTTGTTAGAATGGTTTCGATAGCTGAAAAAACTTGCTCAAAAGAACTAGCTGTCGCAAGATCAACCAAATCATCTTTACTACGAATAGAGCTAGCTAACCGAATTGCATTTATGCGTATTAATTCTACAGACTCACTATTTAAAATCATAAAAAAAAACCTCCTTATCAAACTCAATTATATCTTAGCTAGGAGAAGCTAGAGGAGCAAGAAGAGTTCCAGTTTTTTTTTCTTATAAAATGTAACTACACAAATTATTTTGACGTTTTAAAAATTGAGAAGGCTGTAACTGCAAAAAGAAAAAAAGCAAAAAATAAAATAGTCAGATAAATATATGAACGACTAGGAATCACACCATTAATTTCAAAATTAGGAAATGTTGCAAATTTATCTCCAACTCGCACAAGCTGGCGTGACAATTGGTTAGGATCTTTTAATTTGGAATTTGAAAGGTCAAGAGGATCTGATCCTAATATAGAACGAAATTGAGGTTGAATGTTTTCAATTCTTGGTGGCCAAACATTTGGTGTTAGAAAAAAATTTGACAGTAAATTTCGCAAAGCAGCATTGTGCTCCGGCATCATAAAAATAGTAACACCAGGTAAAGTTTGTAAATTTGCCGCTTGCCATTTAGCAGTCCCCAATGAAGCTGGTAGAGAAAACTCTGCGCTGATTTGATTTACACCTTCAGTCAATTCAAGATTTAAAACAGGATTTTCCTGTTCCCCATTTTTTTCAAGTGTAGCATTTCTAGCTCCAATAACTTTTAAATCAGTAAAACCTTTTGGTAATGGCAGTAACAATAATGTTCCTTTTGCTTGAAAAATATTGGTAAACATCCCAACGTAATATACTTTTACTTCACCCATTGCTGGCATTAAAATGTATTGATTTACAGATGGTAACCAAAATCCAGTTTTATCCAAAATTGTAGGAGGAGGAATGACAACATCTGCAGGAATATTCTCATTTTTTTCTTTTTCTGTGGCATAGGCTTTTAAAGAAAGCATATTACAAAATAAAAAAATAAATCCAAACACAACGGCAAGTAAAAGCAACAAATCTTTTTTTATATTTCCATTTTCTTGGATGTTTACTGGTTTTTTAATTTCATTAGGAAATATTGGCAATTCTTCATCTACAAATTTAGTGCATATCACAAGTAAACTTTGATAAATTTCTCCATCACTTAGGATATTAACTTCTTTTAATTCGGATTCTCCATATATTAATTTTTGAAATAATGCATTTCTTAAAATCAATATATTTTTTAATTCAGTTTCATTTTGAAAAACAAAGCTTCTTTTTAATATATCTTTGTTCCCAAAATTACTTAGCATAGGATATAAAACAAAAAAGATTAAAGGAATGGCTAAAGTAATACAAATTATTAGATTTATCAACATTTTCCAATTTCTTCCTTTTTTATTTTCACAAACTTTTTAATTTCTTGCAATAATTTCTCGTTTTCTATATGCATCTTATTTCTTGCTCTTTTTAGACAAAAAATAATAAATAATGGACCTAAAATAATTCCTAATACAGGAATTAACCAAATAAGAAACCCTAAAGAAGATTTTGAATCTGGTTCTCTTAAAATCCATGGGCCATAAGCTTTTTTGAAGTAGTCAATAATTTGCTCTTTATTTTTGCCTTCCGTTAATTGCTTTTCAATTTCAGTGCGCATTGCAACACTTTGCAAAGTATCACTTTCTAGTACACTCATTCCTATACAAGTTGGACATCTTAACTCTTGTGCTACATCTACTAGTTTTGGATCTAGCTGCAAAACAGGAACTAATTTAGGCTCAGATTGAGCGAAAACCGATCCTGACAATCCAAAAGAAAATAGCGAAATAATAAAAATTATTAACATACTAGAACTTATTTTAGAAGAAGATTTGCTATTATTACTAGATAAAATTAAAGCTAAATAATCGTCAACATTAGTATCTTTTATAGTTCCATTTTCATCAATTTCTAATGATCTTTTTCTAATTTTGTGTGAAACAGCAATGGCAGCTCCAAGTATCATAATTAATAAACTTGTCCATACTAATTTTACAGTAGGATTCCAATTAATTTTTAAAGACACAGATTGAGAATTAATATCAAAAGATGCCAAAACAATATAAAGATCATGCCAAATTGTAGAATGAATTCCTATTTCATTAAACCACTGTTCATTATTTGTAAATTTACTCCGCATAGGTAAAATGAAAACTTCTTCTTTTGAATCTTGTTTAACAGCTTTTATTTTATTTATGACGTACTGCGCATTATACTCACGGTTATATCCCAATCCTTCATTTTTTAAAATATATCCATTGAATTCTGTTGATTCATGTAATTTTAAATTTACTTCAGCTGATACACCTCGGTAGTTACCAATAAAACCAGCAATTGCACATAAAAATCCTAAATGAATAATAATAGATCCAAGATAAGGTCTGTTATAAATAATAAATAATTTAGTGTTCCACCTTAAAGCTTTTAATTTATAAATTAAATCCATTATTAGTACTAAAGATGTCCAAATTATAATTTGAAAGGCAATTGTGTTTTTAAAATCCAATGCATGTTCTAATTTAATGAAATATGTTAAAGCACCTGCCAAAATAAATGGTAACAATAAACAATAGATTGGATTTGGAATTTTCCCATTTTTCCAACGAAATAAATTCCCAATTCCTAATAACAGTACTAAACCAAAACCAATCCAAGGAGCAAACGCATTAAAAAATGGCTGTTGTATAGATATTTTTATACCACGCGTTGCCTCTACCACTAAAGGTAAAATAGTCCCAATAAAGACCAAAGCTAGGAGAAAGAGAAAAAAGAATATGGTAAAAAGCAAGGCACTTTCTTTAGATACACGCCAATCATTTGCTTTTGCAGCACCAGGTAACAGATAACCTCTCAGTAAAACAAGACCTGTGGTTAAAGTTAACAAAAAGACAACCCATATAAGATAAGCGGGACCAATTTCACTTTCAGCAAAAGAATGAACACTACTGATAACACCAGATCGAGTAATAAAGGTACCTAAAAATGTTAAAGCAAAAGCTAACATATTCAAAAATAGTAGTAATCTTGGTAATCTACCCGTTTTATCGGTAATAAGAAGGGTATGTAAACCCGCTGTCAGTGCTAACCAAGGCATAAAAGAACTGTTTTCAACAGGATCCCATCCCCAGTAACCACCCCAACCTAATTCTACATAGGCCCATTTTCCTCCCAAAAAAATTGCAATTGTTAAAACCGCCCAACTATATAGGCTCCAGGTTCTAACTGTTGAAATCCACTGCGGTGAAAATTTTCCATAAATTAAAGCTGCAAATGAATAAGCAAATGGCACGATTAATAAACAATACCCCGTAAAAAGCATTGGTGGGTGAATAGCCATATATGGGTTCTGGAGAAGAGCATTCATCCCTTCGCCAAATTTTCCAGCAGGAAATAATCTTTCTAGGGGAGCTGAGTAAGTAACATTCAAAAATAACATAAAAAATAAGGAACAACCATATGCTAAACATAGCGCAGGAAAATAAGAATTATTTTCTTTTTTCACAGTTACAAGAGATAAAGTAACAATTGCGCTCATTAAAAGAGTCCAGAGTAAATGGCTGCCTTCAAGAGCACTCCAGAATGAAGTAAACAAATACAAAGGCGGCATATCAATGGAAGAATGTTTATAAACATATTTAACTGAAAAATCATGAAAAAATATAGCGTTCCAAAGGATTAAAGAAGAAAATAAAACACAAAAAAATACACATATTAATGCATTTCTCGCACTTGAAATAACAGCAATATTTGGTTTAAATAATGAATAACCACCCATTAGCAAACCATAAATAGAAAATAAAAAAGCAAGGCAAAAAGAAAAATAGCCAACTTCAATCATATAAAATCACCACTTTACTTGAGGTGGTAGTGAACAAAAAATTGCTTCATAATTTCCACCTGACATAAGTCCAAATTTTGTTCCACGATCATACACTAAATTAAATTCTGCATACCTTCCGCGCCAAAAGTGATGTTTCTCAATAAGCTCTTGATCATAGGGGGTATCTAATCTTCTTCCCAGTATTTCAGCGTAAGCCCTAGCAGCAAATTGCCCAACATCAAGTAACAGAGAAAAATCCATATTATTTTTAATTTTTAAATAATCAAAAAATATTCCCCCTACACCACGTTCTTCTTTTCTATGTGGAATATAGAAATAGTCCTTAGCCCAATTTTTGAACTTTGGATAATCTGCTATCTGTTTATTTCTTTCACACACATCAGACATTGCAGAATGAAATAAATTTGTATCATCATCAAAAGGTAACATTGGAGTTAAATCCGCTCCTCCACCAATCCAAGTCACAGGATTGTCCTTGTCAAAAACCTTTAAGCACCTAATATTCATATGCATAATAGGAGCAAAAGGATTTCTAGGATGAGAGATTAGAGACACGCCAGCTGCCGCAAAGGGCTTATTTGCATACTCGGATTCTGTTGAAGGATAATTTTCTCCCCAAACACAGCTTAAATTCACTGCTGATTTTTCAAGATGATTGGCTCTAATTATAGACATAACTCCACCACCATCAAGATTTCTAGTTGGATTATGTTTTCTAGCATCCCAAGATTTAATTGTGCAAAGCTCTTCACCTTCAAGAGAATTGAACAGCAATTTATTTAGATTTCGAACGTATATTAGTAAATGAATAAACTCAGCTGGAAAGCAAACCGATTCACTTTTTTCTGCGGGAAAAAACTCCCATATAGGATCAGTTTTATTAGAATCTGATAGAGAATGGGATAAGAGTTGATCGAGTTGAAGAATTGGATTATTTTCTAAAAACTCTTTACCACGAAGCAAAGCACTCATTTGTATATTCTCCTTCACATGGATTCCTGACCGAATCCAACAAAGAGATACACCTGATAGCAGGTCAATTGCAATTGTCTGAGGAATATTCAGAGTAAAATTGTCATATTTTTATATTTTATATTTTTTTCTTTTTGCGTCGATAGCATTCCTGCTAATACCTAAAGCCAAATGCGCCTTAGCAATACTATCATGTCTTTTCATAGCTTTAATCAATATATGCTTTTCTATTTCATCTATAATTTCATTTAAAGGCGAATCAGTTTGCAATGCTTTTTCAAGCATTTTGATAACAGCTAAGTCATCACTTATAGATTCTTTTGGAAAAGAGTCTAAATTAGGATTCTGCAAAGAAGGTGACTTTAATTGCTCAAATTTAAAAGTCATAGGTTCTTTATGTGGAATCACCAAATGATTTATATTGAGCTCTTCCTCATGCAATTGAGAATTAATAAGCATTCTTTGAAGAACTCTAAAAAGCTGCCTAATATTACCTTTCCAAAGACATTTTTGACACATTCTACTAATTTGCAAAATAAGATCATCGGAAACTTCTATATTTTCACGTTTAAAAAATACACTAATAAACAAAGGAATGTCTTCAAGTCTGTCCCTAAGAGGATCAAGAACTATTTCTGCGCCACTAATTCTATACTTAAAGTCTGCAAGCATTCTTCCTTCTTCGACTTCTTCATCCAAATCTTTCGTAGTTGCTACAACAAGTTGAAAATAAGAATGGATCATGCGCATGTCACCAACTCTATTGTAACTTCCATCATTCAAAACTCGTAATAGTTTTCTTTGTGTAGTGAGATCTAATGTATGAATTTCATCTAAAAATAAAATGCCGCCATCTGCAGCTGCAACATAACCATTTGTAGTTTCATTCGCACCTGTAAAAGCTCCTTTTTTATGACCAAACAAAAGTGAGGATGTTAAATCATTATCAAGTAAGGCACAATTTACTGTGACAAATGGAATCATTCCTTCTAACTCTACTCTTTTTTTATGTAATATTTTTGCAAATTCTTCTTTACCAGTACCTGTTTCACCATATAATACTAATGGAATTTTTTTATTTTTTGCCACTCCACTTAAAAATTTATCGTGTTTATTTGAAACAATTATTCCATTTTTATAAATTTTAAAATATGGATTATTATCAAGAAATTTATTGCCATTTACTTTTTCTTGCTGAGTTAAATTAGTGGAATGCTTTTTTTGTAAAGCAAGTTTAATATAAATAAGTATTTCATCTGAATTATAAATAGGTTTTCTCAAAAAATGAGTAACACCTAATTTAATAGCTTTATCAAAAATTGTTTTATCTAAATCATGTGACATAGCTAACACAGTAAGTTGAGGCTGTGACTCTAAAGCATATTCAATTAAATCAAAACCAGAATCTTCAATATTATGATCTTTTAAATTCTTTAAATGAATGTCAGTTAATAAGATGTCGAATCCATTAATCGCTAAAGAATTTTTTGCGTCCTCTAAGTTAGTAGCACCAAAAGAATGCAAACCACAGCCCTGAGCAAAAGCCATATATTTCTCAAGCTCTTCTTTATTGTCTTCTACAATTAAAATACTTAGTTCATCATAAAGCATAACTATCCACCATTACTTCTTAATAAATTGAATAACTTTTTTTAATATTTGTTGTTCAGAATAATAGTCTTTATGTAAAACTACAGCAATACCTTGTGATAATGCCTTTTCTATTACATCAGAACTTGTATCAGTATAAATACAAAAACAATTTAATAAATCATATGATTTTTCTAAATGTGAAGTAAAATCTACTTCAATATTTCCAGGCCAATTAATATTTTTCAACATATTAAGAACTTCTTGATTTTCAATAATTAAAATTAGCTTATTACGTAAAGGTTTTTCAGTATTTTTACAATTCATATTAGACTTTACTTTACAAGTATTTTCAGAAAAATATGTTAAAACATTTGGTATTAAAAAAGAAAACACAGTTAAATTATTTCTTCTAAAATAAGAAACTCTACCTTGATGAATATCTGCAACAAATTTAACATAACTAAGACCCAAACCTGTGCCTTCTAATTTATTATTTGTAATTCTCCATTCAAACATTTTATCAATCATTTCGTTTGAAACACCTTTACCATCATCAATTACTTCAATATATAGTTCATTATTATCTGTTACTTTCCATTCAATAAAACAAGAACTTTGACAATAAAATATAGCGTTTCTTAATAAATTTTGTATGCATCTTTCTAACTTAACATGATCACAATAAATGATAGGAGTTAGTGTACTAGGTTTACAATTTATTTTTATTTCTTTCTTCTTTGCATACCAACTGACTTCTGAAATAATTTTAGAAAAATCGAAATTATCATTTTTTAAATTAATAATTTTTTCTTTTTTGGGATCACGAATATTTTCAATTAAAGAATAAACTTTTAACAATGCAATGTTAGATCTTTTATAAATTTCCTCATTATTAATTAATGACTTATCATGAAGTAGTTCTTCAAAAACGGAAATAGGGCTTTTTAAATCATGAACAATTTGTGAAACAATTTTTCCATTATTAATATCATTTTGATGTTTAATTAAAGAATTTAGCATTTGAATTTTCTCAGCTTCAAATTTTTCAAGTTTTCTTAAAGATTTTAATAATGTTATTCTTAACCAGCGTATATGATTAAATTCAAACTTATTTTTAAATTTAAAGACAGATGAATTTAAGTTATTAAGATTAAATTTTTTAATAAAGATAAAAACAGGAGCTATAGCAAAAATGGTTATCAGTAAATATAATACAAAAAATACAAAGATCACAATAAAATCAATATGTAACATTTTAGCAAGCAATTGATTACTCATTATTTTAAAGCTAGATTTACTAGAACCAATTAAAACCAATAAGTTTTTATCAATATTAATATTTACTACTTTTGCAACAAAGAAATAATTAGGAAATAAAGAATTTAATCCTAAATTTTTAGCTGAATATAATTCATTTTTATTGGATTTTTCTGTATCATTAAATATTATTTTTAGATTATTAGTTTTAACTATTTGATTTTCATCAAAACCATAAGGAGTAATTAAACTATTATTCATAGGATTATAAAAAATATACACAAAATTATCTTCACTTAAAAAAATTTCTTTAGATAATGAAAACAAATCATCATCAGTACCAATTTTCATGTTACTTAGTACTAGTTGAAGTAATTTTTTCTGCTGTTGTAACGATATGTTTAACAAATATTCCTGATTAAAATCAAGAAAACTATCAACACGATACTTTTTTGTTAAAAAACTTAAGCCACCAATAATAACATAGAGGATGGAAATCCAAAATAATATGGACCTGTATACAGTTTTAGATTTGCTAAATTTTAATGATTTTTTAATAGGAGCATAAAATTTTTGTAATTTTCTAGATTTTTTAACAAATTGCTCGCCCATTAAAATCAGCCTCCACATTATTTAACGCAATTTGTTCTTTAATTTCATGGATATTTAGCATTAAAATTCATATCACACTTGCAAAACAAACTTCCAGCAGAAAGGTAACTTGATTAGCTATTTGTATCAAGGGATTTTTTTGATATTTTGGAATGCTAGGAAGGTCTTTCTAATATTTTAATAACATATTGATATTATTGATATATACAAAAATGGTGTTCTTTTTGTCAATTCTTTTTGCAACCATATTTTTGTTGAAATTAAAATTAAAGTAATTATAGTAAAACATAACGCTTATATGTTAGCGTTACACAAGTGCTTAAATAAATACTTATTACAGCACTTATTAGCATTTATTCTATTAATTAGAGAGGTTTATTTGATCCGTGAAAAAATCAAAAAAAAAAATTGCGCTTGCTTTAAGCACCTCTCTCATTGCACTAGTAGGACTTTCATTTTCTAATACTGCCTTAGCGCAAGATAGCCCATCAGGACTAGAAAATTTGAAGACAAATGCCGAAAATGCTCAAACTGGCGTGGATTCTGCTACTAGTACTGCTAATTCCGCGAAAGATACTTCAAAATCTATCAATGAATTTTTTAGCTCAGATGATGACCCAAAAGGGAAAGAATTAAACCCAAAGCAGAATAGCTCAACGTTACAGACCAGAGAAAAGCCTGGAAATATTTTTGACAGAATATTTGGTAGAGTAACAGGAGTGCAAATTTATACCCAAAAAGATGCTAATAATAATACGTCTATATTAAGTGAAATTGTTATTGTATATAAACAAGAACTTTATCAACAAATACAAGAAACACGAGTTAAAGATTGGTTCACCTTATCCCAAGCCAATAAAAACTTAAGAGTTTCTAATGATCTGCAAATTTATCGTTTTGAAACTACTCCTGACCTTACTTATTCTGAATATTTACTAGATATAAATTCAAGTGCATTAGGAGCATTTTTATTTACTCGCACACAGAACAATTTAAATTCATTACCTATTAAATTAAATCCTTATAAAAATACAAGAATAAAGTATTTCACATTTGGATTTAACTTTAACCAATATCCGGAGTAAAAAATGGAAATTAATGCATATCAAATACCCCAAGATAATGATTTATATATTCAGCAAAATCTAATTACAGAAGTTTCTCAAAATAACAGTAAAGATAGTTTCCATATTTTTGCCTCCCAAAGTGGGGCTTATACACAAATGAATGGGCAAAATATATTTCCAACTACTACCGAATTAGGTATTGAATTAAATCACTATTTTCAAACTTCATTATTTTGTACATATACTTTTCAAAATTTTACAATAGATGAAAAAAGTAACGAAACAATTAAAAACTTTTGGTATTGCGGAAATAGTTTAGCCGTAATTCCTTTTGCATCATCAGTAGTACATCCAAAATTAAAAATATATGGTGGCGCTGGTCAAGCGTACGGAGAAAATACCACACCTGGAATATTAAATAAAAGTATAGTTCTTTATTTCTGGGCATTAACACCTGTTCTAACTGCTGAAGTTAATATTTCTGAAAATTTTAAATTCAATATTGGTGCAGGATATCAACTCATTATGTCGGATTATAAAAATCTAAGTGATACATCAAATATTGAAGGTGTTGCTTCTATTTCTTATAACTTTAAATAATAAAAAGGATTTAATTATGAAAAGTTTGAAAGATATTCCTGATAAAGTAATGTGGCATGATGGTATGTTACTTTCACCACAGCATTTTCAACAAGCATTTAGTAGAGTGGAAAACATTTTTCAATTCTCTATGAATCAAAATTTATATTACCCTTTTGGAATTATTAATCTTAGATATGAAGAAAACACTTTTACTAATGGTCTTTTAAAAATTGAAGAATTAGAATGTATTTTTCAAGATGGTTTAGAGTATTACTTTAATTCTTTTAAAGATAAATTTTCTCTTGAATTTGATTTAACTAAATACAAAGATCTTCTTATTAAAAAGCCTTTAACATTAGTTGTTTGTGTTCCGAAAAATGAAAAAAATAATTACATTTTAAATTCTACTTTTTCCCGTTATAAATCAGTGAATATTGATGCATATTCATTAGATGAAAATACAGGGGAAGATGAAATTTATATTCCTCGCTTAAAACCAAATGTATCTTTAGCTTTTGAGCATGAACTTGTATCTAATTATCTTGCTATACCAATTGCGAAAGTTTATGTTGAGAATAGCTTTTATAAAACTGAATTATTCACTCCGCCCATCACTAAGGTAACAAGTTCTTCTGAAATATGGAAAATATGTAATTCTATTTGTATGCTTTTGAGATATAAAATTCAAGATATCATGGAAGATATTCATAAATTTGAAAATGATGATTTTAAAAGTATATTCTTTAGTAGAAAAGAATCCTTAAAAAATCTAAAACTTTGTCTACCTAAGTTTGAAGCCTTTGTTTACTCTGAACAGATGCATCCCTTTCATCTCTATTTAGCTCTATATGATGTTTATAGTTCAATCACTTCAAATGATATTGATGAATTACCTAAGTCATTAATTAACTATGATCACTTTAATATCATGAGTAGCTTTCAAAAATTGCAACAGTTAATTATTGAGTTTTTAGAACGTGAAATTCCTACTGGATTCAAGCTTACTAAAATATCAAAAGTTGATAAACGTTTCCAAACAACAGTATTTACAAATGAAAATACTGTAGATAACCAAACTCATATTATCCTTGGATTTAAAAAGAATTATAGTGTATCACATGATAACTTCTCTAATTGGATAAAGTCCGCTGTAATATGTGATGAAGAATTATATAATTCAACTATTGAAAGAAAATCTTTAGGACTATCTAGAACTATCATTGAAAAATATGATTCTTTAATTCCTAAGAAAAGTATGTATTTAGTTTATATTAAACTTGAAGGCATAAAAAAAGATAAAATAAATTTAATTATTTCATCTAGCGTGCAAGAAAATATTCAATATCAACCGCAAGAAGTCATTTTATATTCTAGGAAGTAGACATGAAAAGTTTAGATTTATCTTCAATTGAATGCTTAATTTTAACGACTGAAGATGCTATAACATATTTCAGTACCAAAATTACTGATTACAATTCTAAAATTAAAAATATTGAAGATAATGAAAATACTTCTCATGAAAGTGGTATTCAAGATTTTCATTTAATTTCTTCTGAAATTGAAGAATTTATTTCTAGAAAAATTGATTCATTAAAGAAAAATAAAAAATATTTTGGCTCAGAAGTTCTTAAATATTTGAATTTTGCTTTAGTTGCTTTAGTTGATGAAATGATGATTACACAAAATTGGCCAGGGCAAAATTACTGGCGTGAACATAGCTTAGAAAGTAGGCTTTTATTATCAAATTCTGCTGGTGATATATTCTATGATAATTGTGAAAAAATATTGCTTAATCGTGATTATAAAACCCGAGAATTAGCTTACTGTTATTTTTTGTGTTTATCAGCGGGTTTTAAAGGAAAATATCATAATTTAAGTGATTTTGAAAAAATAGAAGTTATAAAAACTAATCTTTACCAATTTTATACTGAAAATAATACCGAGGTTGAAAACCAAAATATGCTTGGAGTTCTTCCTACTACAAACTATGAACCTAGTGATAATGAATTTGAAATTCGAAATAAGAAAATAAATTACTCATTAATTCTAACAAATATCTTCCTCTTTGCTGTTTTTCTTGCTTTTTCTATTTACATTTGGGTTTTAAATAACAATATATTAACAAAAAGTATCCAGTAAAACATAAAGAAGGCTTAAAATGACTCTAATTTTATTTTATATCGCAATTTTTTTAACAGCTCTTCTAGTATTTTCATGGTCTATATTTAACTATTGGAATCCTGATGTATCTAAATTATTTAAAAGTGAAAGAATTAAAAAATTCTTATATGATAGATATTGGTTCATAAATAATAAAAAAGTATTTAAAAATAAAAATTTATTTCTTGTTTTCTCAAATAACTTTTCTGAGTACTTTAAAGAATTATCTGAAGAATTGGATAGACCTGAAATATTAAATTTCTTTGTCGATCAAAAAAATGCATTTGAAATAATTAATATAAACAATACTTCGTTTGTATTTTTTAATCATTGTTTGTTACAAAATAACGAAGATCTTCAATCTATGCGTTTAGGTTTACACCTGCGGAATTTAATAAAAATAAGAAAAAGTCTTAGTATTGATGGAATTATATTTTTCCCTAATCAAAATGCATTCTCTAGGACAACTACTAATTATAAAGAATTATCTGAAGAGGCAACTAATTTTGCTAAAATTTTTAAATCAATAACAAAAAAATTAAAAGCAAAGGTACCTTTATTTTTTATTGATAATTCAAGGATGAATGAAGTACCACCTTTACATCTTTTTCCTTTAGCTGATGCGCAAAACGAACATTCTTCAATTTTCTCTTTTCATCATAAAACTTTAAGTAATGGGGATGATCTTTATAGAGAAATGAAAATAGCACTTGATTTGTGCGTTGAAAGCTATGAAAATCAAACTCAACATTATTTACTTACACTTGATCAAAATTTTCAATTAAAAGTAATACAATTCTTTTTTAATTTAAAATCTAATATAATTTCTTTTAATAAAAATTATAATGATTACTTTTATAAAAATATAAATGGTTCAGAGAAAGAATTAACTAATTCACATTATATTATTAATTTGAGCAGTTTTTATAAAAAGGACTCATTTGATGAAACTAGCTCTCAACTGCTTAACTTTTTTAAATATACTTCCATTAATTTAATCAATGGTTCACTTCTTTCTAAGGAATATATAAAAGAAAAGTTAAGAAACAGAACTATTTTAGCAACATTAACAATTATTAATCTTCTTTTTGTTGGATATTCATTATTTAGTTCAACAAGCTTTCTAACTGAAAAACGTTCTATTTTTTTGAAAAGTTTTGAAGAGTTAAATAAATTTATTGCCACAGGATACAATAAAATAATTAATGAAAATGAACATACTAATTTATTACAAAGTAAAATCTGTTCTTTAATAAATAACTCTAATACTCTTTCTAAAACAAATTTTCATTATCCCTTACTATATCCTTCATGGAACTCTGATATCTCGCAACAATATACGGACAAGTATAACTTTAATTTGGCGAAATTTATCTCGAAGGTTATGGTTCAAAGTTTTAATGATAAAGTTGCATCTCAACTTAATTCATTTAAATCAATTCAACCATCATCTTTTCAAAATCATGACGAATATTTGAAGGCAATTAATACATTTGTAAGAGATAATAAAAAAATTAGTGACATTTATGCATATTTAAATGGCAACACTAAAAATAACACTGAAGCCTTAACTTTAATGGCAAATTACTTGTATGGGCTTGATTGTGGAAAATCGATTGCTGAAAAAAATGTTTTTTCAGCTTTAAATTCAACTAACTTGTCACAATTTGTTAAACCAACTGTTACCGATTTTAACGCTAGATCTGTTGAAGCTTTAAAAAGTAATTTAGCGGCATACTTTATTTATTCTGAGCAAAATCACCCTTTGTATAAAGCACTAGACAAGGTTGATTCAGATATTATTTTTATTAAAAGCGGAAGCCATACAAGTAATAAATCTGATGAATTGCAATTTCTACACAACTTTATAAATGATTTAAATAGCCTTCAAGATAATTTATTAAAAAGTCAAAATGAATTAAAAGATGTTAATAGTTTTTATGGACCTAATTTCGTTACATTATTAGCAGATCTTGAAAAACACTCACTTTTTGGAAAAGCTTTTTCATCTCAAGTTTTAGAAGATGCAAAAAGAAATTTTGAAAAATTTAAAACAGATCTCGTACTATTTATTCCATTGGGTGCTAATTTCCCTATAATTTCAAGTAATGGTGGTCTATTTATTTTGAATTCAGGATTAGGCCAACTCGCTATGGCACTTGCTAAAATGGAAAATACATTTAATCAAGATAATGCCTTTGCTCAATCGAGTAATAAAGATATAAATTCAGATTTAAAACTTGTTTCTTTAAATCTTCCAATAAATTCTTTATGGGATATTGAAGCTCTTCAAAATCACTTACAAAAAGGAACTATTTTTGCGTCAGCCATGTCTAGTGTCAATCAAAGTTCTTTACCAGAAAGCTTAGCCTTATATTTCCAAAATATCTCTAAAACGTTAAGTTATCAGTATTGGAATACTAAATTAGCAAATTCAATCAAAGTATTTAGCGCAGCAAATGATCAACAACCTTCTGTTTATAGTAGTCAAATAGATCCTAATATACAGAATATCCAGATATCCGGTCCAATTTTAAAGTCCATATCTGATTTGTTAGTCTCAAGTAATAATTCTGATTTAAATATCTATTTAGGCTCGATCTTAAATCAACAAATAGTAAGACAAGCAAAAATCTATTCAAGATTACTTGAATTAAGCCCATTTTTTAATCCAAACCCTTCAGATTTTATGAATTGGTCAGGTGATAGTTCTCCGGCTTATTTAGGTTTTGGGGTAGGCTCTGATGATGACTTAAAAATGTATTTAAGTACTCAAAAGTCAAACTTAGAACAATTTTTTAATAGAAGTATTGCACCCTTACTTCAAACTAGAAGTTTATTTTTCAAAGATACTTCGGCTGTTTATGATAAATCATTGGAGAATTTGATTTCTTTACAAGACGCTTTATCTCCAACACCAAAAATAAATTCTTATGCTAATTTTTCAAATTTCATAAGCACTAATATGAATAATTTACGGACGGAGACATGCAGCAAATTTATTGCCCAACCGCCAGTTATAGGGGCTAGAGATTATTTCTCTTTAAAACAAAGAGAAATATACACAGCCTTAAGTAAAAGGTGTCAAAGCTTACTAATCAAACAAGCATATCAAAGCTATGATAAAATAGCTTTGAAATTTAATAACTTATTAGCCGGTAAATTTCCTTTTACTGCCGATAGTAAGTCATTAGACAGTGCTTCTATGGATGACATGGCAAACTTTTTCCAGAGTTTTAGTGAGTTTCAAAAGCAAGACTTACCTACTTTAAAAAACTTTAGCAATCTTTATAAAGGCAGAAATGATGTTCAAAGCTTTGTACAAAGTATTGCTAATGCCCAAAGTTTTTTCAACATTCAGACTGACAAAGATGGCAATATTTCTCCTACTAAATGGAATATTGATTTTGATTTTAGAACTAATTCTGATAGAGAAATTTTAGGAAATCAAATTATTAATTGGTCTTTACAAAGTGGAAATCAGTTGATTGGCTCAGACCAAGGGAATATTTTTAAAGGAAAATTTATTTGGAATTATTCAGATCCTCTGCAATTTTATGTAACATTAGCTAATACCTCCAAATATTCATTAGATAAATTTTCTCAAGATAAGAATATATTTATTACAAATAATACGATATACTATAATATTAGAAACCGCTGGTCATTATTAAAGTTTATTAATGACTATGCAGACTGTGCAAATATTAATTATTGTATTAAAAATACATTAAAATTTGAATTTCCAATAAATAACGATAAAAAAGTCTTATTTTTTGTCACAATTAATATTAAGAACAATAAGGGGTTACGTTTAAATATACCAAAACTTCCAACAGAAGCTCCTTATTTAGATAGAAAATATACAAAAAGTCAGGAAGTAGATTAGAAAACTTTTTGACTCGCTAAGGAAAGAGTTGATACCATGACTATTTTTTCATCCATTAGTGAAGTAAGTATAACTGAAAAATCAGCAATTTTTTTCGATTCTAAGATTCCAGAAAACAATAACATAGTAGAATCTTTTGAATTAAGTGAAGATGCTATTTCATCTATTTATAACTTAAAATTAGTTATTAAATTTCCTTATAAAAGCTTTAAAGAGGAAAATTTAAAAAGTGATATTTTAAATAAAAAAATTCAAGTTAAAATTGTTTATAATAAACTATCTGACGAAAAAAATGAGAAAATAAAGTACTTGAATGGAATTATAAAAGAAGCTTCTTTTATTGCTTTTACTGCTGAAGATTTTTTACTTGAATTGATTATTGTGCCTCCAGTTTTCCTAACAACTCAGAATAATGCTTTTCGCAGTTGGAATAAGGCAACTGCTAAAACTGTAATTTCAGAAGTCTTAAATGCCTATGCTAAACAAGATTTAACATTTGGTTTTGAACTTACTAAACCAAATGAAATTCTTACAAGAAAAAATATTGTTCAGTATGGTGAAACTGATTATCAATTTATCTGTAGACTTATGCATGAAGAGCATTTAAATTTTGTTCATATTCAATCTAAAGAAGGTGTTAAATTATTAATTACTGATGATTTAGAAAATAAAATTTTTAAAATAGAAGATGCAGTTCCTGTAAAAGTACAATTGAGCCACTCTATCTTAAATAAAAATATTAATAATTTTATTAATAACTTTTTTGGTTACAAACATACTTTAACTGATGGTACCCAACACGTTATTACTCAATATACTGATCCTCGAAATATTAAAAACATATTTACATCAGACACAAAATTAGAACAAGATCATATAAATTCATTTTATACAAAAGCTTATCATATAAAATCGGATAAATTACGTACTGAGGTCATCCCAACATCCTACACACTGAATGACCTAAATAGAAAAAATACTCTTAAAAATAAAGTATCATTTGTCCATTATTTAAATTTTCTTTCTATAGGCGATGTTATTGAATTTGTTTACAAGTCAAATAAAGATAAAAATTCTCCGCTAAAGCTTGGAAAATATATTGTATCTAATCTTGAACATAACTTTATAAAAGAACCACACTTTGTAGATGGAAAAAATACCTCCATTTATAATTATTCCGTTACTGTTACAGCTTATCCATTAGATGAAAAATTTATCGCTGATTATTCAGCTCTTTTAAGCAATTTAAAAATTCCTGCTCTAACAACTGGTATTGTCTATGGAGAAAAACCAGAAGACCTCATCAGTGAAATTGAAGAGTCTGTTCAATTTGTTGCCGTGGTTTTAGATTGGCCTAAAATAACAAAAGCAGAAGGTTCTTCCAATTCCAATAAGCCCATGTTTGTTTTAGCTAGAATGAGTCAATTCTGGGCTTCAAAAAACTCAGGAGCTATCTTTAACCCTCAACCAGGAGATGAAGTTTTAATAGGATTTCTCGATCACGATATAGAACAACCTGTTATTATTAGATATTTTTATAATTCAGAACACTTGCCACCTAAGTTAACTACTACTGAGGACCCCAATGGGTTAATTTTTAGAGGAATTGGCTTAGATTCCAGTCTTGAAAAAAACTTAAAGTTTACTTTTATAGACGAAAGTGAAAAACAAGGGAACGAAGTTAAAAATAGCGCAGAAATTATATTAACTAAAGAAGGATTGATTGAGAAAAACTCTAAAAATATTAAATTAAATACCACTGAAAATATTGAATCAAAATCTACTAAAAATACGGTAATTGAAGCAACCGAAAATCTACAAACTAAATCTACTAAAAATACGGTAATTGAAGCAACTGAAAATATACAAACTAAATCTACTAAAAATACGGTAATTGAAGCAACTGAAAATCTACAAACTAAATCTACTAAAAATACGGTAATTGAAGCAACTGAAAATACTACGATAAAAGCTGATAAAAACTTGGAAACAAAATCTAAAGTAGCAAAAGTAAAAGCTTCGAGTGGCGCAGAAATTAATGAGATTTCAATTTCTTAATTAAACTGCGCAATTCAAAAAAATTTTTATAAAGTTTGCCAGTTTTTTAGCAATCTCTCTTCAGGTGCGCCAATCTTTAAATCATACTGTTCAAAATAATCTTTTCCTGTCATATAAGAAACAACTGCATTTGCTGGAATACTTCCCAATTTTGCCCATTCTCTTTGTGTTGCATAAGGACGATTTATTCCAGCTCTATCAAAATGATCATTAACATCATAAAACGGGCCAGAGAGACTCGCAATTGAAGTATCAATTTTGTAAAGATGAGTATTTAAAACCTGTTGGGCAAAAACAGGATCTATATTTTTTACCATTCCGTAAGCTCCAGTTGAGACCCATTGACTATTATATTTTACTAAACTTCCTTGCTTTCCTAAGTTTCTTGGATCATTAGAGTAACTACCTGTGACATGTTCAATAAGCTCAACGGTCCCATTTTCATTCCACGGTTTAAACCCTTCCGAACGTATTATATTGGGTGGTCTTTGATCCCATCTGTAAAGAAACTGAGGAAGTGTTTTTCTATTAACAATTCGCCCTACTATTCGTCTCATTCGTTGAAATGATTCTGGTGGCATAATCTTCTCCTAGAAAATTAAGTATTTATTTTTTATTATTTTTTTTAACAACTATTTTTACAAATAGACTATAATGTAAAGGAATTCTTTAAACATGCTTTTCTCAAATAGAAAAAGATGTTTATACATTAATGAGTTTATACATTAAAAATAAAAAAAATAAAATGGTAATCTTAATGTAATATTTATAATATTTTAAAATAATATTTTTAAAGTAATTTTAAATTTATTTTTATAATAAAATAATTATTTATAATATATGGTATTAAATATAATTATAATATATATTTACTTAATTTTAAATGTATGAAAAGAAAAATATTAAATGGAGATGTTAATTAAACAAGTTATTCACTTAAGTTTTATTAAGACTTAAATCATTAACATATTTTAAAATTTATTATAAAATATAAGAAACTTATGCATAGGTCAAACAAAATGAATTCACTACTAAAAAAAATAAAAGCTTGTAAAATATGTAAAGCGCATCTTCCATATGCCCCCAAACCTATCCTTAATTTTAATTCTAACGCAAAAATAATGATTGTTGGCCAAGCGCCTGGTACAAAAGCCCATGAATCTGGTTTGCCTTGGAATGACAAAAGTGGTGATAGACTTCGTGATTGGCTTGGAGTCACTAACGAAGAGTTTTACAATCCAAATTTTTTTGCAATTGTGCCTATGGGATTTTGTTACCCTGGAAAAGGTAAAACAGGTGATTTACCTCCACGTACCGAATGTGCAGAGGCATGGATGCAAAAGATTTTAAAAGAACTTAAAAATATTGAAGTTATAATAACAATTGGAATCTATTCCCAGAAATATTTTCTTGATACACAGGGGAGTGTTACTGAAAATGTAAAACAATGGAAAAAATTTGCGCCCAAATTTTTTCCACTTCCCCACCCTTCCCCAAGAAATAATATATGGCTAAAAAAAAATATGTGGTTTGAAAAAAAAATTTTACCAGAATTAAAAAAGAAGATTAACGCAATAATGACTTAAACTTATTGTTTAACTACTCTTTATTAATCTTCCCAAAATGGTTTTGCTTGGAATGCAGGTGGTTTAAATTCATCAGTTTCATTATATTCTTCATTATAATTTTCTAAATTATATTGATTATTTGATTCTTCATAATTTTGCTGAAATGATGAACTTTGTTCTTCAGGTGAATGTTGAAAGTTATTTTGTTGATTTTCAGAGAAAGATGAGCTTCTCCCACCTGAAAAACCTTGCTCTTCTAGAGAAAATATTTCTGGTAGAACTCCAAAAATTTCTGCCAACTTTTCTATTTGCTTGTGGGTCAATATCCTTTTACCTAGAATAAATTCCATAGCAATACTAGGAGTCCCTAAAACTGAATATAGCTCCTCTAAAGACATTTTTTTATGTTCTAATAAGTCTAATATTATCATTCCATTTGTTGATTTGTAAGGTTCGTAGTGATTTAGCATTTCTTCTAATTCAGACATATTTTCTCCGAGTTTTACAATTTAATTTACTTTTTTGATTTGTCAAAATGTGACAAACCAAGAAGAGAAAAAATTTCTTGTGGCTTAGTCGTTGAACTAAATAATTCAATTAGAACACTATAAAGACTTTTTTTCCGCCAATCTAAAGCTCGTCTTATTAAATAGGGTGATGGAGAATGAGGATCATTTTTTAATAAAAACTCATTTGCTTTTTCAATTGCATTATATGCTTCTTGTACAGTATTTAGTGAATTTGAATTCAAAAATGTCATACTAGAATCTCCATTATTTGATTGAACAACTTTTTCTTCTTCGCTAGAAATTAAAGCTCTTCTTTCATTTTTATTTTCAAACGAACTTATTCTTTCTAAGTAAATAGGATTTAGAATTGCATATAATTCTTGAATTAAATTACTTAAATCATCGAAAGTAACATGGTCATCTTCATCTAGAACCAATAAAGGAATAAACTCATTTTCCAGAATTTCAAGATTTTTCATTATACTTTCTAAAGCAATATTAATTAATTTTACTTCAGAATCAGATTTTTCTTGAATAATTTGATTAATTTTACTTTTTGCTTGAATGCCTTCGTTTTTTCCATACGTTAATTGTGACTCATACCAAGACCAAGTAATATTTTCTTGATTCTGTTCATTTTGAACTTGAAAAGAATAACTTTTTATCCCCAGCATAGTGATATTTCTTAATGCCTTAAATGAAGCAGCTCGTAATTCAAAATTTCCATCTTGAATTGGTGGATTGATATTATCCCAATATGTACTGCAGTAATGAACAAACAAAGAAAGAACTTTGGCTAAGCCAGCAAATCCTTCTATTTTAAATTGCGCCTCTAATAAATAAGAAACAAGATTCAAATCTTTTGTTTGATTAAGCAATAAATCATAAGATAAGGAAACTATCTCACCCCAGCTTGAGGTTTCTGTTTGTTTCTTCACCCATATCCCTTGATTTTCATCATTTTCTTGAATTAATTTCGTTCTTAATTCTTTGATTTGAATAAGAGCTGCATTTCTTTTAAGATATTCACCACATGGTAACTCAGAAGAAATTGGAGCCAATAATTTATCTAAATTTGCTAACTCAAGTTGTTTATCTTTTTCGGCAAAATTCATTTTAAAAACTCCAATTTACAATACATTTAAAAGAGGTAATGTATATACGTGAACACATTTATTATTTTCAAATAATAATTTAACTAAACGAGAACGATTTAATACTTGTTTTTTCCCAGAAGAAATAAAAATATACTTTGTCAACTGAAGTTGGGATAGTAATTTTTCTAATCCATTTAATTCAAAATCAAATACTTCAATAGAAACAACAAACTTATTTACAAATGAATAAAAATGTCTTCCTAAAGTAGGAGATTTGTTGACAAGACGAGAAGATATTCTGTCTTCACCTAATTTAAACTGCTTATTATTTTTTATTTTTTTAGGACATCCCTCAATAAATTTTGGCTCAGAAATAAAGAATTTCCTAAGAAATATTACAACATCTCTTCTGTTAGAAAACTTAAACTGATTTTCGTCATTTTTTATTGAATAATTATAAATAAGATTTTTTTTATTTAATTCCACATAGTAATTTAAGTAAAGAATTTCTTTAATAAATATTTTTATGAAATTAATTATAATATTCTTCTGGTCTCTTGAGTGATGCGAAAAATTTTCTAAAATAAAATCAGGTATAAGAATTTTTAAAGGAAATTTTTGCTGCAAAAGATGACCATCATTCATTTTTATATTATAAATAGAAGTTGAAGAAAAAAATAATTTTTCATCAAAATCAATCCCATTGTACTCAAGTACTTGTCTTAAATACTGTGAAATAAGTTCTTTTTCAGAAAATGATAATTGTTTAGAAAAACTCTGTAAAAGATTCATAATTGCTCTACTTCAAAATGAATGAAAAAATTAAAATCACGAATATACTCAAAATAACTATTCATAAAATTCAATATAAAATAAGTTCCTTGTGGAAGATTATCTTTCTTATTAAACATTATTTTATATGTAATTCCTGGTATGTAATAAACTTGTTTTTTCCATAATTGTTGAGAAACTGATTCTTCACGAATAATATTAACTGATTTTGATAAAAATTGTTTTATCAAAGCTCTAATTGGATTACCTAAACTTGTCATATATTCAGCAATTTTTTCAAATTCATAAACATTTAACATATTTTTAGACATTAAATCTTGATCTAATTTATACAATAATTTTAATACTTCTATATTTCCAAAATGTTTTAAAGGTCTTCTTGAATACTTTGGCCAAAAAAGAGATACAGAGTTTTTTATTTTAATATCACGAGATCTGCATTTAAATTCAGTATAAGGTTTAATTGAAGTTGCTAAAATACCATTTGTACAAACGCCTTCAGGAAAAAGATAATCTGGCCATCTACCAAAATTAAGATCTTTTACATCATTCATAACTCTGATAAATAACGAACCATTATCTTGAGTAGAATTTTCAAATGATCTTCTAACCGACCATAAAATATTTTCAAATCCTAGAAGGCTAGGGATTTGATTACTTTCATTTTTATCATTATGAAAATTTTTTAATGTGAAAGAATCACCTGTTTTAGCATCGTAAGTTACAATTGTTTGCACAGATAAAAGTTCCGTTTGATTATCAAAATTACCCATAGGTCTAACTTGATATTCATCCTTATCTTTCTGACATTTTATTGGCTCAAGCTTTGTTTCAAAAAAGTTTGCAACTGGAACACAATTAACATTAAGAAATTGATTCCCTAATTTACTTAAAGAAGGTAGTTCATAAGAAAAAGGAACTACAATTTTTAGTTTTGAATTAGCATTAAAATTCAATTTTATATTTAAATTAAAAAACAAATATTTTTGAAAATAATTTAAGTAATCAAAAAAAGGGTAAAGCATATTATTTTTTTTATCTTGACTCTCAAATTTTATATATGGTGATATTTGATTTCTTGCTAATGAAACTGGAATTGGATTATCATCTATATATAATAAAAAGTTTTGTTTACTTGAAAACAAGGCATCATAAATAAAAATTGAAGTATAAAAATCTGAATCTATATAAATTGGTATTGATAAAGATTTATTTTTTTCTTCAAAAAGAGGTTTTTTCAATTGAAAATCTATTGAAAAAGCTTTGGTATGCGGAGAACTAAATCTCTGATATCGGTTAAAATTAACAATACTTGTTGATTCAATTCTAAAGGGAAATAAAGGCATTTCTTGAGTAGATGAAAACTGGCATTCAAACTTTTCTTGATTAAATGCACTAAATTTTGTGTTTTTAGGAAGCAATAATTGATTTGTATTTTTAAAGGAATTCAGCTCCGGAGTCAACTTTAAGACTGTTAAAGCAGAAACTGGCGAAATTAATTCAGGGAATAACTTATCAATAAAATTAATTGCATAATCATTTAAAGCCAATACTGATTTATGTTCAATTTGCGCGAACATATAAGCAAATGATTCAATTAATCTTTCTGTTTCGGGATCATTACTTTTGCGATATGATAGATCTAAATAAGGAGCCAGATCAGGATTTTGCTTTGAAAATACCTTTCCATTTTCTCTTAATTCATCAATAATATTAATATAATGCCGCAAAAATTCTTGGTTACTTGTTTTGCTATACATGGACAATAAACTCCCAAAGCGCAATTTTTAGTAGTAAATTCAAAACCAATTCTTCATCTACATAAACAGCACTTAAAGCAATTTTTGCCTCTTTTTTGAGAGGATCATAGCTAGTAAAAGATACATTCACATTTGACAAACGATGCTCAAAAGCAACTATAGACTTAGCTACTGTTAAACAAAGAATCTCAATATCTCGTTCAGATGTCATTGAAAGATGAGTAAAACTTGGTAATCCATAATTTACTACACTCATACTAGCTATATCAGTATCTAGAAAATCGCCTAATGGCAAAGAACTTCTAGTATTTAAAATATTACTAATATTTCTTACAATTGGAAAAAAAAAATCTTTTTTACTAGCTTGTGAATAAAAAAGCTTATGTAAATTTTCCATATCTATTACCTAAAAAAATCTAATGAGAAGAATATTCCTTCTCATTAGATTAGTATTAATTAAAGAGAAGTATTAATATTATTTAATACCATCTACTGCTTTATCATCCCAAGTTTTATGCGCTGCTTGTTCAACAGTATTATTTCTTGAGTTGATCATAATAACTGGACCAGCAACAGTAGATTTTTCGCTTTCTTTATATGAAGTTGTATATTTAATACCAGGAACTTCTTCTTTATTCACAGTATCTGGAACAATAAATTCAATAATAGCAACACCAGCCATTTTTTGAACTTCAGTTTTCATTTGGTAATTATATAGTGTCATATCACTTAATTTAACTAAAGTTTTAGTTTTACCATCATCTTTAGTACTGACTGAATAAATTTTTACAGTTTTGACGTCATGTGCACGAATTTCATATTCTGCTAATTTGTCAAAAAAGTCTGGTGAAGAAGCACTATCATTAACTTCAAATACCAAACGACCTTTTAGAACATACTTATCACCATAAGCTTCAAGTTTTGGTAGAGTTGTTTGAGCGCAATAAATACCTTTTTCGCCTTCTTTATGAGCGTTAAAGCCACCATTGAATCCAGGGATAAAAATCAATACATAATCTGAACTAGACATAATCTATTCTCCTAGTGAGTAAAAGTAACTATAATTATTGAGGTAGTTCTGTAACAAGGCGTAATGAAACTGTTAACTCATTTAAGTAAAAGTGAGGTTTCAAATACATAACAGCCTTATAAGCTCCTACCTTTCCAGGGACAGAAACGACATCAACTCTTGCTTCTCTTAATGGGTAAATACTTTTAATATAAGTACTTGCATTATCATCAGAAGTAACATAACGAGATATCCATCTATTTAAATACGCATCAATTTCTCCTTGTGTTGCAAAAGATCCAATTTTATCGCGCATGATCACTTTTAAATAATGAGCAAAACGAGATACAGCCATAACATAAGGTAACTGAACTGAAAGTTGAGCATTTGCGTTTGCAAGATCGTTGTCGTACTCTGTTAACTTGTGAATAGTTTTTGATCCAAAGAAAGTAGCAGAGTCTGTGCCTTTTTTATAAACTAATGTTAAAAATCCTAAATCATCTAATTCTTTTTCACGTCTATCTGTAATAATAGTTTCAACAGGCATTTTGAAAGTATTATTACCTTCATTATCTATAAAAGAATGATATGGTAAACTTGAAACTGTTCCGCCATTTTCAGAACCACGAATATTTGAGAACCAACCAAATTCTCTATAAGAAGCAACCATTCTTTCTGCTAATGAGAAGGAAGGATTTCCCCATAAATATTTATCATGTTCTGTTCCATCAAGATCTTCTTCGAAATGAAATTCCTTAACTGGAATACCATTTTTACCACCATAAGGTTCACGCATAATAACTCTTGGAAGAGTTAAAGTAACATATTTAGAATCTTCTAAAGATCTAAACTGATTCCATGAACCATATTCAGCAGTATTAAATAATTTTCCTAAATGTTTTGGTTTATCAATTTCATCAAATGAGTTGATATTAAATAATTCATGACTTGCAGCATCAATAAAAGGAGCATGTGCTGCTGCAGCAACACTGGATATTGCTTTTAAACACTCAATATCTTCTATCCCTTTTCCGAAGGTATAGTCACCAACTAAAAGTCCATAAGGTGAACCACCAAATGTTCCATATTCTTGCTCATATACTAGTTTAAATAGGCCAGTTTCATCAAACTGAGGCGCTGCGTCTGCATCTGCCAGAATGTCTTCTTTTGTAACATCAAGAACTCTGATTTTTAGTTTATCATCTGGTTCAGCAAATTTAACTAAATTTTGAACACCTTTCCAAGAAGCCTCTAATTTTTGAAACTGTGGATTATGAATGATTTCGTTAATTTGCTCACTAAGAATAGCATCAATATCAGCAATTCTTTGGCTAATCATATGAGAAATAGTCTTTTTATATTCCATTTTCTCGTTAACTACTTCTTTTGCAAAAACTGTTAACATGTCTTTTGCATTAGTTATTTGTTGATCATTCTTGTTTAAGTCTGATTTATTTAGAAGTTGCTCAATAACTGATGATTGACCATTTTCTAAATCAAAAAAAGATTTTGTTTCTGTTGCAAATTCTGTATTACTCATAAATGATATCCTTTCCTATTAGATAAAAACTTATTCAGCTGAAGACTGCTCTTCAGAACTTGCAAGAAGTTTTAATGCTTCAGGAGTTTTGACAAAATGGACTAAAGTTTCTTCTAATTTTTCGTTGCACTCTACGTTAGTTTGCAATTCAATTAGTTTTTTTCTAATTTCAAGTAATTCTCTAAGTGCGTCAACTTTATAAGCAATTTTACCTGGATTAAATTCATCAATAGAGTTAAAATTTAATTCTATTTGAGAAAAAGAACCGTCATTTTTAATTTTATTTGCAACTTTTAGCTTCAATTTTGGTGAAATTGATTGAACTACAGAATTAAAATTTTCTTTATTTATTTCTAGAAATTTTTCATTCTTGATTTTTTTAGTTTTTTCATGCAAGTGACCAGATAAATTAGCCATTACACCAACGACAAAAGGAATATCCTGTTCCTTAGGAGAACCATTCACTTCTAAATCATAAGTGATTTGAACACGTGGTGGTTTATAGACTGATAATTTTTGTTGTGTACCTTTTGACATCTCTTTTCCTTTACTTTCGAGTGAAAAATGGCTGTTCTAAAAAGCTGCAAAAACTGAAATCAACAGCTTCTATTTATCACTTAGCAATTTCCATGCCAGAGCTGACTCAGATATAATACACTTTTATTGATTACAATTTACGCAATTTAATATTAAGTAAGTATTATATTAACCTCATTTTTTAAGTAAAGTTTTCTTTATTTGAATAACATAATTATGTAACTAAATATTATAAAGTTAGAATGAATTAAGAAAAAGAAACAATTTTTTTTAAGTTCACATTCCTCTTTTTAAAGAGGAATGCTTTATTTAGCTATGTAAAAATTGAAAAAGTTTGGCAATATATGACAAAATAAATGTGAATTTTATGATTAGAGATATATATTTTATAAATTGATATATTAATTTATTAAAAAGATCAATATATTTTATCAAATAAAATAGCAAATTTAACAGGCATATATATTTATTAAATTTAAATAATAACAGTTACTTTAAAAGTAAGTAAACAAAACACAATATTTATCAATAAGAATCTTGAAGTTATTTAAGTTACTTATGGTATACATCCCTAATAATAAAAAATCAAGCTTTTTGGTAATCTATTTTTTCTAATGATTTGGATTTAAAAGCTGACGTATGGCTTCAGTCGTTTTTTGTGGGTCATTTTTAGCCAAATATAAGATTTGTTCTTTAGGTGACAGTTTATCAAATGGAACATCTTCTTTCAATTTGACTCTCCTAGCTCCAGCACCAGTTCTTTCTAATTCATAATCAACCAAAGCAAGCTGCTCTTTACTTCTTTTTTCAGGGTCATAAGTTAGCCATCTGAAATATGGACGAACTAGTGCGTAATAAATAAAGAACATTGCAGCAATTGCTACAACTCCTAAAATAGCAGTTTGGATAAGAGCAGTTTGTCTTGCTGATAGAGAGGCTTTTTCTGCTAATGCAAATTCATCTAATTCAAATTGAGTTGATTCAACAGTTATCGTATCTCTTCCCTCTTTAAATCCAATCGCATTTTTTACTAGTTTTGTTACCATAGCCATTTCTTCAGGTGTTCTTGGGACATATTTTCCATCAATCATTTTTCCATCAACTAAAATTGAAGCACTTAATTTCGTAATAGTTCCAATAGGTTCAACTATTTTGCTCAAAGTCTTTTTAACTTCAAAATTTAAATTTTCTGTACTAGATTTAGTGCTATTAGTAAGTCCACCAGCTATCCCAATATCCTCTCTTTCACCTGGGAGATTACTTTTCGCCCCTGGTACACCAGTAGGATTCAGGCCATTGCCCTGGGAAGATTGTTCATTTCTTTGTGAAGCAATTACAGCAGTCCGTTCTGGATCAACATCAGAAATGGTTGTTTCTACTTTTTTATACTCTATAGATGCGTCTACTTTTGAAACTACCTTATCGTGACCTACAGCTCTTGCTAAAATATCTCGAATTTTTTGCTCCAATTCTCTTTCTACTTTTCTTTGATATTCCCGTTGTGCTGAGGTGATTTTATCAATACCTCCATCCTGCTCTTCGGGTTGAGTTAAAAGGTTTCCATCTTGGTCAACTATCGTTACACCTTTTGGATCTAATCCTTCTACAGCTCTTGCTGTTAAGTGGATTATACCTTGAATTTGTCTTTGACTTAGAGTTTTTCCTGGTTTTAATTTCAAATAAATACTAGCTGTAGGAGATTTTTTATCTTCAGCGAATATTGCATTATCAGGAATGACGATGTGGACTCGGCTATTGGCAACAGGTTCAAGCTTACCAATTGTGCGCGACAATTCTCCTTGTAACGCTCTTAATTTATTAACTCTTTGTTCAAAGTCAGACATACCAAATGATCTGTCATCAAATTTTTCCCAACCAACACCTATACCTGTGTTAGGTAGTCCTTCTTGTGCTAATGACATTTTTATTTCCTGAATTTTATCTTCAGGAAAAGAAATTGTATCGCCTTCTAATTTATATTCTTTGTAGCCGGATTTTTTTAAATGTGCTAAAATGGCTGTTTTGTCTTCATTTGAAAGATTTGCATAGGCAGGTTCATACCGAACTGTTGGTTTCCAAAATATAAAAATAGCTAAAACAAAAAAAATAGTTAATAAACCAATTCCTATTGCAATTTTTCTTCCTTTAGTCAGCCCAGCATAAAAAGCTTTACTTTGAGTAAAAAATTGCGATAAGAACTGTTTATATTTTTCTAGCATTCTTAGTTACCTATATTTTCAAAATTAAGTCTAAACTTGCATACGCATTACTTCTTGATAAGCTTCTATGACTTTATTTCGCATTTGTACAAGCATATCAAAACCTAATTCAGCCTTAGTAACAGATAACATTGTTTCATGAATATTACTGGAACGCCCAGAAGCTAAATCCATACTTGCTTTTTCTGCTTCTCTTGAAGCTGTATTTACTTCCTTAATTCCTTTTTCAACTAGATCTTGAAATTCCGTTTTACCTGGATTTACTGGTGGAGTTCCTCCTCCACTTTGTGCAGGTACTGAACGAATTAAATTTTGTTTCATTCTTAAATATTCTAGATCACTTGCTGAAATTTGTTTTACCATTTTTGTTACCTTTTATTTTATCTACCAATACTTATTGCAGTAGTTGCCATCGATTTTGTAGCATTTATTGCTTGAGTATTACTTTCAAATGAACGATTACTAGTAATCATATTTACCATTTCTTCCATAATAGAAATATTTGGCATTGCAACATAACCATTTTCATTTGCATCTGGATGATTCGGATTAAATACCAATCTAGGAGCTCTTCTATCTTCAGTTATTCCATCAACTTTTACTTCTTTTAGATTTGGATCAAAAGCGAGACGCATTAAATTATCAAAACTCAATCCAGAATTTCTAGCTGTAAATAAAACATCTTTTCTTTTATAAGGGCCTCCTTCTTCAGTCCTCGAAGTATTAGCATTAGCTAAATTAGAAGAAATAACATTCATTCTAATTCTTTCTGCGGACAATCCAGAAGCACTAATTTTTAGACCTTCTATAAAACTCATAAATTAAACTCCACTAAAACAATTGTATTGTTACTTTCCGCCATTAATTGCATAACGTAACATTCCTAATTTTCTATTTAATGTTTCTATTGTTGCTTTATAAATAATTTGATTTCCTGCAACTTCAGTCATTTCCTGATCGACATCAACAGTATTCCCATCATTTCCTATACTTTCTGTTGGTTTTACATACATATCAGGTTTTAAAACTCCATCTGCTCCCATTCCAGGGGCTTTAATATGCCTTGAATCACTTACTTTCATTATTAAGTCTTTGTCTGATCCAATTGCTGCTTGGAGTTGTTTTTCAAAATCAAATCCAAGCGCTCTATATCCTGGTGTAAGAGAATTTGTAATATTAGCAACATTAACGTTTTGTCTTTTTAATCTTTGGTTTAAACTTTCTTCAAGAACAGCATCGGGTTTACCAAATATTTGGTTCCCAATTACGGTACTCATACATTTTTCCCCTCTACTTCATAACCGCACTCAACTAATTCATTAAGTTTATAGCGCAAAGCTCTTAAAGAAATTCCAAGTGCTTTCGCAGTATGGGTTCTGTTACCATTCATTCTTCTTAATGTTTGTAATATAAGTCTTTGCTCAAGTTCCATTAAAGTAACTTGCGGTAATGGTTCACCCATAGCAACTTCTGTACGACTATTTGCACGCATTAAATGAAGTTCTTCAACACCAATATAGTCTCTTGTAGACAATAAAACAGAACGTTGAATAACATTTCTAAGCTCTCTTGTATTCCCTGGCCAAGTATAAGTTCTTAATGCTTGTTTTGCTGTTGGTGATAATTGAACATTTTTAGAGAATTGAATATTAAATTCTCTTAAAAATATTTCAGAATAAAAATCTATATCAACTAATCTTTGTCTTAAAGATGGAATCTCTAAATGAATCACATGAAGTTTAAAAAATAAATCATTTCTAAATCTTTGTGCATTTACTTCATCTTGAATATTTTTATGACTACAAGCAATTATTCTTGCGTCCGCAGCAGTTCCTCTTCTTATAGCCCCTTTATTGATATCTTGTTCTTTCAATATTCTTAGAAGTTTTAATTGCATAGCAGAATCTAATTCTGTTACTTCATCAAGCATAAGTGAACAAGTTTCAATTGGTCTATTTATTGCACCCTGATTATAGTCATGTGAACTACGTTGTGTCGTAAAGAGCTCCATCTCGAAGAAATTTGCAGGAATATTTGAGCTGTTCGCAACAATAAAACGCCCTCTTTCTCTTCCTCCAGCAATATGAATTGCTTTTGCAAATGTTTCTTTTCCAGTACCACTCTCACCTGTTATCAAAATTGGCACTTTTGTTGGAGCAATAGTTCTTGCTACCTCAAGTAATTTAAATACTTTTTCATCTCGAGTGGGATAATGACGGAGCATTTCTTCTTCAGAAATTCTATTGTCAGCTTCTGAAGGAACTGTATTTGGATGAATACTACGCCCTTCTAAAGCATTGTTACCTTGATGTGTTCCGTAATTTGGGGAATCTAAGTCAAACAATCCCACAGGACGCACTTCACTCATAAACAAACCTCCACAAGATACTTTACTGTTTACTTACTCAAGCGATCTAGTCTTTCGCTTGCTAACGAAGAGAAACGCTTGTCATTAGTATCGTTGGCAGCAAGTAACCATGCTGTTTTAGCTTTTTCAAAAAGCCCAACTCGTGCATATACAACTCCTGCTTTATATGCAGCTTCCGCTCGATGAGTTCCTTGCGCTAAATTTGCAACAGCGAGGAACATATCTCCTGCGTTGGCGAACCTACCTGCCTCTCGTAAATCTTCTGCATATTGCATGATTGACGTTTCAACTGTCTGAGTTTCATCCATTGACTTTGCGGGGTAAGCTAAAATCTTTGCATACAAAGGTTCAGCATCAGCTGTTCCGCGAAGTCTTTGAGCCCATTCGGACAGAGTGGGGAGATCTCGTTCAACGTAACGACCAAGTTTCATCTCATCTAAAAGTAAACGTAACGCTATCTTGTTACGGTAAGGCGCAACAGATAATTCTCTGAGCGCAGTAACTGAACGATCTGTTAGACCATCAGTTTTTCTTTTTGTATCAAGCTCAATGCGCCGCAATAAATCATCAGCTTCTATAGGTTTATTGCTTCGATACAAAAGGCGAGCTGCAATAGCTGCCGCTTCATTTTTCTTTTTTTGATCATTTGATGCTTGCCAAAACGCAGTATACAGTTGCGCTGACTTTAGATTTTCACCAACAGCTTCAAATGCTTCTGCTCTTGTAAAAAGAGCTTCACCATCAGCAAAAGTGAATTCTAGTAAGGAAGGCCTTGCCTTTCTTTCAAAAGCTATCCAGTCTTCCCATTGTTTCGTTTGGGCTGTTTTCTTTAAAAGTTCTTTTACCCTATTCGATACTATTTTTTCTAAATCAATACTTCTTTTATCGCCGGCTGACAATTTTTTAAATTGCTGAACAGCAGCATCAGAAGAATTGATAGGTTCTGTTTCAATTAAAGCTCTAGTTCGATCATATGCACAATTTTTCATCAAATCAAATGGAACACTGTTATCTGTTACACATGTGTCGAGATTTTGCTGGTATGTTTTTGCCGCCGCAGGATTTTTATCAACAACTCCATTTAAAACTCTTAAAGTAGCAGCATACTTTACAATAGAAGGAGAATTATCAGTTAATGCCATTTCTGAATAAATCTGTGCATTTTGATAACGAGTAACTCCAAAACCTTTTTCTTTTGAATTTGTCAATTCATCAATATCAATAATTCTTAGTTTAGCTAAGCTAGAATAATAGCTGCCAGGATAATTTAAAATTATCGATCTTAAATAGTCATTTGCAATGCTAAAATTCTTTGTTAAATAAGCAGATTCACCAGCATACCATAAAAGTCTTGCATCAGATTTTATACTTTTTTCCGAAAGCGCTGCCAGTCTTCTAAAAATAGACAAAGCTTGTTCTTCATTTCCACTTTTATAAAACTCTTCAGCTAATTTTTTTCCAATATCTATTTCATCTCTGGTACCAAATGCAGCTCCCATTTGCATTTGCAATTGACCTGATTTAGCAGAAGTCATTGGAATAAATTTTTCTAATCTTCCATAAATTTCAGGAAATCCATATTTATTTTTCATTGGTAAATTAGGAACTACTGAACTTTCAGTATTATTTTTTTCAACTTTTACTTCTTTTTTTTCTTCTGATGAAACTGCTACTGAAGTTGATAAAGGAGGTTTTAAATTTATTTCTTTACTCTCAATTTTAGGAACTATAGATTCTTGGCTTAATTCTTTACTTATTCCCTCAATAAAATCCGGTTGCCAATTCCAATCAGCTTCTAAATCTTTTTCCTCTAGTTCAGTTCTCCAAAAATCAATTAATATTCTCCAAGGTTTATTTTGAGTTGCAATAACCCAACCAATAGGCATATTTTTTAATTGAATACTTATTATTACTTCAGATTTTTCTTCTTTAATTAATATTCTTTTTACAAATCTTGTATCATAAAATGCTGTAGAATTAAACTCATTAGCTCGAGCTGGAATTACTTTAATTTGTAATGTTCTAGTTAATTTATCATATCTAGTAGCGTACCTTCTAGGTTCATTTAATTCAAACACTAATCTATAACTATCTTCTCCAACATTTGTTAATTTTTTTTCACTTTCTTTTTTCAATTTAATATTTTGTGCATAAGAAATTGAAATATTACAAAGACTAACAGCAATAGAAAGAACTGTCGGTATTGAAATTGTGAAAAAATGTTTCTTCAAAAAAATTTTCCCCTAATTAAATTGTTGGTAAATTAGTGCCATTTCTTGTAGCTTATATGATTAATGTTTATTGATAGCAGTCTGAAATTTGTCAGAAAGAGCAATTTTGACGTGTCAAATACTTAATAACTGTATTTATTAGATATTTTTTTAGATAAAAAATTCCTTATGTCATTTTCTCTATTATTCATTTTGTGTTTGTGTTCTGGCAATAATTTGCACTAATTGATTTGTTCTTTCTTGCAATAGAGTAACAAATTCTTTAAATTTTTTCCCATCATTTTCTAATTCATCAGGAAAAAAATTTATCTCAGGCCAAATAATTTGGACAGTCTTATAAGGAACAACTTCCAGTTCTTCTTTTGGTAATTCAAAATTACCTAATATAATCAACATTAAAGCTTTATTCCAATTCATTGAAGGAATGCGTGCAATGGGAAAAATTTGTGGGGTTATTTCGTATTCAGCTAAAATATTTGAAAAATTTAAAATATTATTACTTTTCATAGGTTGACTTGCGACAACAGAAAGATCAACAATTTCTTTTACGTTTTGATATAAAATGGAAGCTGCAATACTAGCTTGTAAACCTCCGACATTATCCATAAATATAAGTCTATATTTTTGTTTATGAATTTTTCTACGCATCACACCATTTTCAGCCAAATCAATTTGTTCAGCCCAATTACAACAAAGATCAGCTATTTTTTCAATTTTTGAACTCATGCTTATAATTCTTAAAGCTTTATCAATACTATCTTTTGTATTTTTCTTTAAAATTGTTTTTGCAATTCTATACAGTTCTCTTTGTTTGAAATCCACCTTGTCATCTAACACATGAATTTCATGAATTAAAGTAAGATCGCCTTCAAACATAGCCGAGTACGATCTTTGAAAAAGATCCTTTGCATTTCCCAACATTTCTAAAAAAATTTCTTTTTGTTCTGGAATATCACCATTGACTAATTGTCGCGCCAAGCTTTCAACTGCATCGCCTATTCTTTCTACATGATGAGCAATTTTTGCACATGCATACGCCAAACGTAATTCATAGCCTAACGGTTGTTGGGTCGCGAGTATTTGCAAGATTAGTGTATCTATAGCTCTTTCTAAATTATCTATTTCAGAGTCTAAAACAACTATTTTAATAAGCTTATTGGGATTGGGATGTTCAAAATGCTGCATTAAAGTATGGATTCCTGCATTCACAGCATCACACATGGTACGCAATAACGTCTTTACATTATTAAGTTGTACTTCAAGACTTGAAATTCGTGACATAATAGAGAACACCTCTTAAGATTTGCATATTTTCTAAAGCACTGTTAGGGAATTATTTGTGATCTCCACGAACAACTCGTTGAAAAGTGATTATGGGAGGACAAACATGCAAGTCGAAAATTTAACTAACCAAAATCTCAATCAAATTTCTTCTTCGCTGATTGAAAATAGGGATGAAGTTTTTGCGAAACTTGCCTCTCTTGCAGTGGAACCTGAATACCATCCTAAAACGGGTAGACCTTTAAAACCATCTTGGTTAAAAGTTGGTCTCACTGGTGGTGAAACCTTATATACTATTAAAAATAATTTACGGGAAAAAAAACTATATACTGTTTGCGAAGAAGCTCGCTGTCCTAATATTTCTTCTTGTTGGAATACCGGTACTGCCACTTTTATGATTATGGGAGATGTTTGTACTCGTGGCTGCCGTTTCTGCCATATTAAAACAGGGAATCCTGAAGGTCTCCTTGATTCAGAGGAACCTTATAAAGTAGCAGACAGTATTAAAACTATGAATTTAAACTATGCCGTAATAACTATGGTAGATAGAGATGACTTACCTGATGGTGGTGCAAACCACATCAAAAAAACAATTGAAGAAATTCATAAACAAAACCCCCTTACAAAAGTTGAAATACTTGCCGGTGACTTTAATGGAAAAGAAGACAGCATTAACAAAGTTGTACATGCTGGGCGTGGATTAGATGTATTTGCTCATAATATAGAAACAGTTCGCCGCTTGAGTCCAAGGGTGCGCGATGCCCGTGCTAAATATCAGCAAAGTCTTCAAGTTTTAGAAAAGGCAATTAAAATTGGCCCAAAGGGAATGTTCACTAAGAGTGCTATTATGCTTGGATTAGGCGAGACTTTTTCTGAAATAGAGGAAGCTTTGTTTGATCTTAGACAAGTAGGAGTTGAAATCATTACTATAGGTCAATATTTGCAGCCTACTCCAAAACATCTTACTGTAAAAAGATTTGTCCATCCTGAAGAATTTAATTTTTGGTCTTCCTTAGCAAAACAAATGGGATTCAAAGCGGTTGCTGCAGGTCCTTTAGTAAGAAGTTCTTATAAAGCTTCAGAATTGTTTCCTGAAATATAAATAAACATCATCACTCTTCTTTAATGTTGAGGTAACCGATGAAAAATTTTTTTCTGCCAGTAATAATTCTCACTAGTTGTGTTACTTTACATAATAAAATTTACAGCTATGAAAAAATAAAACAAAATGCACGCATTAGCGAAAATTGTTACTTTGAACAAATTTTTCCTTCAAAAGTAAAAAACATATATCAAACAAAAGCTTGTTATTTAGATATTCAGCAGAATGAGTTGAATTTACTAATTACGTCAACTAGCTATCTGATAAATTTTTTATCTTCAAAATATATGGAAGATATAAGAAATGATCTAAATTTAGAATTAATAGATGACAAAACTTATAGCGAAATAATTGCAAAACATTCAATTATTAAAACCAATAATACCTATTTAATTACTAAAGATAAATGTCAAAATTAAATTTGTATACCTAATTACACAGAGACTTTTTTACTAAAAAGAGTGCTTGAAGCATTTAAACAAAATGGTAAATCTGGAAATACACTTGATTTAAAGTATTAAATGGAATGCTTCCGTTCAGTCTTAAGTAAATTTTTTAACTGACATTTAAATATCTATCAGAATAGATATCTAATTCTTTATCTCTTGAAAAACTAAGTTGAATATGATTGTTATGTTTTACTTCTTCAATAAATTCATTTTTATTTCTGCAAGCATTAATAAAAAGCTTATTTTTAGAATAAAATATATAATATTATAATTCATATTTTAATCAATAAGACAAAAAATTAATTTATTAAAATTTTAAATAAATTTACAAAATAATAAAAAATGTATCTATACCCTAGTTTGTTAGTGTTAGAAAAATAAACCACTACAATTTTTTCACAAAATAATTAAGCAAAAATTTTGCAACTCATAAAGTCATCAGCAACAAATTTATCGAAAGCATTATTTTTCGATATTTCTGAAAACAAGAGATAGTTTTAAATTTCATGTTTTAAATAAAGCGACTATTGATTAGAAAAATGTAGAAAAATATGTATACTTTAAAGATAATGCAAAGTTTAATAATCTAAATTTACAAAAAAAAGGATTTTTATGTTAAAAGATAATATCCGAGACATCACAAATGCTATAAAATTTATCTCACAAGAAAATAAAATTTATGATTTAAAAAAATTAGAAAAAACTTCAAATTTATTTAGCATTTTTTTTATTATTTACCTTTGGTCAAGTATTCTTGGTGTATGGTATCTCGTCGCATACAAAAGCTATTATTTTTTCCCTTTAGCAATTTTTATTATTGGCATTCAACAGAGAACCTTAAGAAATATCTTACATGACGCTTCACATTATAGCTTATTTAAAAATGCATTTATAAATGATTTAGCTGCAAATATATTTGCTGGTTATTCTTTTTTTGAAAAAATTTCATATTTTAGAAAATCACACTTAGAACACCATAAATTTTTAGGTATCAAAGATAAAGATCCTGATTTCGTCAGTATTGAAGACCTTGATCCTTCTAATCAAAAAAATAGTTTTTGTATTTTTTTAACGGCCATAAAAAGCAACCGTTGGATTACAAGTTCCTATTTAGGAAATTTATTAATTTTTAAATTTAAAGAGTATATAGAAACATTAGTTTGGTGGATTTTTTTTACAATAGTGATGCTTTTGTGTTTCTCTCTAAAAAACTTTCTCATTTTTTTAAGTCTTTGGTTTGCTGCCAAGTTTACAGTATACCATTTTTTAAAAGTATTCATGGAAATTTCTGACCATGCAGGTCTTCCATTAAATGGTATTATTATCGGAACAAGAAATCATCCAAACAAGATGACAAAATTTGTTTTTTTCCCATTTGGTGATAATTTTCATTTGACACATCACTTATTCCCAAAAATTCAAACCTTTAAATTAGAAAAAATGCATAAAATATTATATAATTGGGATCAATATAGAACAGCATGCAATCCTGAAAACTATATCAGAGGTAATAATTCTGAACTAAAAAGTTGGACAAATTTTAGATTAAAATGTTTTGAAGAAAATAATTTATAGATTAATTACTTTGAACAGTATGCATAAACTTGATTTAAACCGTTTTCTCTAGATTTTGTAAAAGATACAATTTTTAATATTTTATCATAAGTAACACCGATATCATTATATGTGAAATATGCTTTATTTTCATGTTAAGCAACTAGTTCAAATAATATTTATATTTATTTTACAAAATTATAAATTTATGATAATTAATATTAATTCATTGTTATATTTATAAATAAAATAAATTTAAGGATTATTTTATGGTTATTCCTAATATTCATAATTTTATAGTAACTAATCTACTTTGTGCTGGTGTAGGTGGAGATAGTTATCTCCAAGTGATTGGAGGATTTAATGGGACTTGTAGACTTTCTATTTTAAATGGTAGTAGAAGTAATAATGTTAATAATTTTGAGCTGATGTATGCGGATGATGCAATAAATGCGCATGTATTTTATTATGGAATCCAAAATTATCATAGACTTATTGATTCACTATCAATCCAAGGTGATTATCTTGCGCTTATGCAGCAAGCATTAGCATTTCAAGCAAATTATCAGAATTATCTAGACCCTATTATTTTTAATGTTGCTGGCAATAATAATTATCTTAAAAAATATGCTAGCGAAGAAATTAATCATCAATTTGTCAAAGCTATTTTAAGATCAAATTTAAGACGAATAGAGGGTATGGCTTATGAGGCAAGAGGAAATTCTTTCAATAATATCAACCAAA